>CAIYVX010000094.1 GCA_903929765.1 uncultured Planctomycetia bacterium | reverse complement strand
GCCGACATAGAAACGGACGGTGATGACGGCCTGGTCCGGTCGCGACATGGAGTAGACATACTCCACCCCGTCGATCTGGTAAAGAATCTTCTCCAAAGGCGTCGAAACGAGTTGTTCGACCTCTTGGGCCGAGTAACCGGGGGCGCTGACATACACGTCAGCCAGTGGCACGATGATCTGTGGGTCTTCCTCGCGCGGCGTGAGTAGAATGGCGGTGACGCCCAGGGCCACCGAGAGAACAATCAGAATGAGCGGCAGATTCGACCGCAGAAACAGGTCCACCACGCGGTTCACAAACCCGTGCGGTTTGGGCGTGGGCTGACTGGTGGAAGGGCCGGCTGGCGAGACCGAGGCTTCAGTCATGCGCGGCCTTCCTTTCGGAGGAGGCCGCGGCATGATCGGCCACCTGGTCGCCTTCTGCGAGCCCGGCCAGCACCTGAACCACCTCGCGTTTGTCCAGCGTCAGCGTACGGCCAAGCTGAACGGTGCGCCGCTCCAGACGGCCGCCGAGGTTGACATCGACCATGTCCAATTGGCCGACGTGGACCACGGCGGATTCCGGAATGACCAGCAGCTTCTCCGGGTCCAGAGGCACCAGCACCTTGGCATACATGCCTTTGCGCACTTCGGGGTGGCATTCGCCGACCACTTTTACAGGGAACGTCCGGGCCACGGGGTCGCCCTCTGAGACGATTTCGCTGACCGTGGCCTGGCAACTCAAGCCTAGCCGGTCGATCTTGACGCCGATGGGCTGGCCTTCCTTCAACCGGCCGATGAGCGATTCACGGACGTTGGCGATAACCTGCATGCGGTCGTAAATCGTCACCAGAATCTGTCCCGGCTTGGCCATGTCGCCGACCTCGACCTGCTTGTCGATCACCGTGCCGTCGATGGGCGAGAGGATGGTTGCAAAGTTGAGAGTGGTCTGCGCCTCCTTGACGGCCTTGTCGGCGCCCTGCCAGTTGGCCTCAGTGGTCTTATAGACTGTCTCGGCGTGGTCGAACTCGGACTGGCTGCTAACCTTGGAATCCAGGAGCTGACGTTCGCGACCCAGATTGGTCTTGGCCTCCTCGCGGGCCGCGGCGGAGGCCGCCAGCGCCGCCTCCGTCTGCTGGAGCCGACTCTTGAGCACGGTGTCGTCCAAGCGGATCAGCACCTCGCCCTTTTTCACTTCCTGGCCGGCCTTCACCTTGACCTCAACCACCTTTTCCATGATCTGCGCAGCCACATCCGCCTCATGCACCGGCATCACCTTGCCGGAGCAAGCTTCCGTCTGGGGCACCGTGACCAGTCGGACGGCAACCAGCGGCGCATTGACCGTGGAGGCGGTTGGGGCCATCTTGACCGGTTGCGTGGCAACCTTGGCGTGAAACGCGCCGAACAGCCAGGCCATCATCAGGACGACCAGCAGTGGGATCACGACGATCAGGACTACGCGGCGGAAACGTGGCGATGTGAGGCTGCTGAATAGTTTCATCGAGCAACTTCCTCTCTGTCGGAAACCGGCTGGGGAACATGTGCACGTTTCGAGTCGATTATACCGCGCCACCGACCCTGCCGGTCAAGGATGCCTCGCGCCAGGCGGCCTCAGTATAGCCGAACGCCGTGCGGCCTGGGCCGGGGTCAGAGACAGGACACTTGGTGAAAGCGCCGACTTCAACCGCCGTCGCCACGCTGGGCGGTAATCAGGAAAATCGAGAACGCCGCCTCGCCGCCGACTTCGACCGGCTTGGTGAACGAGACCGCCGTCGCGTCTTTCGCCTGAGTAAAACCAACCTTGGCCAAGAGGTTCTTCAACTTCGGCCGGTCGAAGCCGTGATGATACACGCTGCCTGCGGCGGCCGCCGTGTGAAACGTTCCCGGTTCCGTGTCGAGGTCCGCCAGACACAGGACGCCTTGCGGCCGCAGCATCTGTCGAAACCCGCGGAGCGTTTTCTCCACGTCCGCCATGTGATGAAGGGTCATAGTCGTTACGATCAGGTCATAGTGGTCGCCGGGCACGGCATCGTGTTCCAAATCGAGCCGCATCGTCTTCATGTGCTCCAGGCCGCCGCGGACGATCTTGCCCTGGAGCACCTCCAGCATGCCCGGGGAATTGTCCGCCCCCGTAACGCTGGCGACATGCGGCAACAGATAGAGCCCGAGCAGGCCGGTCCCGCATCCGTAGTCCAGCACCTCCATCTCGCGCGTCGGTGCGGCCTCGCGCATGATAGCCTCGCCTACGCTCCGCGCCAACTGAACGCGGCGCGGCTGGTCGTCCCAACTGGCAGCCTCCTGGTCAAAGCAGCTCATAGTCACCGTTCCTGTTCCAATGGAAAGACTCGTTCGCCAACTTGAACAATCACGTACTACTCGTGTTACGGCGCCCTAATGGCAAGATTGGCGCTAATTGTCAATTGTATGACTCCATCACATCGCGGCGCTCCGTCATGAGATGGCCTGCGAGTTCCGTCATGTCCGCTTCATTCCAGAGGCTGAGTTTGTGATGGGTTTCCAGGTATTTCAGCGGAATGGGATGAGTGCCCACAACCACAGGCAGGCCGTACTGCGCTTCGATGAACACCTTGAACTGACGGAGATGCGGACAAGGGGGATAGCCCACCACCAAGCCTGTGGCCAGATGCACAACATCGCACCCGTATTTCAAGAACTCGGCGGGCACGTGTTCCACGTTACCTCCTGGGCAGCCGCCGCAGCTCGAATAGCCGACGATCTCCACTGGCTCGTCCGCGGCGTACCGGGCAAAACTGCCCTGGCGCTCTCGCAAGGCCCGGAAGCATTTTCCGCCGCTGCAATCCCGGTAGCGGGCACAGATGATGATTCCCAGTCGTTTCATTTCGGGCACTTCTCCTGTCAAACAAGGGTCAGCCGAAATCTATCCGCGTGCCGGTCACGCAGTGGAAGCAGCGGTCTGGCAGATCGTGGTGGAGCCGCGACATGGCCTGAAACCCGGTGCAGTGGGCCAGACCGATGCGGCGGACGTCCATCTCGCGCAGGGCGTCCACAGTCCGAGTCAGGCGGTCCTCATTGGCCGACAGCAGGTGCATCCCACCAAGAGCGGCGTGAATCGGCCGGCCGCCGGTAGCCTGCCGCACGTAGTGCAACGTGTTGACCACTCCCGCATGAGCGCAGCCGAGAAGAACCACGGTGCCCAACGGCGAGTCGAAAAAGAGGGCCTGGTCGTCTGCCAAGGGGTCCGGCTGCGTACACGACTGATCCAGAAAAAATGGGCCGCCGGCGTCCTCGTATTCGGTATGATGGCGCGGAATAGGGCCCGTGACATAAACGCCACCGAGCACGGGAGCCACGCCGTGGACCAGAGCGATGGCAGCATCCCGTCGTTCCAAGGCGCTTTGACATCGCGGCGGCAGGCCAATGTACCGTCCTTGACCGTCGGCGTTGCGGGAGTATTTGGCCGCCAGTGCCGCCGGGTGAAGAAAGACCTTGGCCGCGGGGGCCGTGGCCACGGCCAGTTCGAGGCCCCCGGTGTGATCGCCGTGGCCGTGACTGAGGACGATTGACCTGGCTGTCGACAGGTCGATACCCAGTTTTTGCACATTCCGTTGGAGTACGCTCCCTTGACCCGTGTCAAAGAGGATGCCGCCGTCAGGAGTCTCGCTCCAGACCGCGAGGCCATGTTCGCCAAGCACCTCGCGGCCGGCCGTGTTCTCGACAATGAAGGTGACTCCGATCTTGTTCATATTGGCGATCACAGATCTGCTTGCTCACCTTTCTTTGCGCCCGGACGATGCTCAGTCAACAAGGCCGCCGCCAACTCAATGCACTGCTCGCAAGTCAGGGCTTTGTTTTTGCGAATGCCACGGTACGTCTCTGTCCCCGTTTTTGCCACAAACGCCTTGCGAACCTGGCTTCTTGTCGTATCGTCACCGGCCAATTGGAGGGCGGCATGTAAGGCTCCGCAGCGCCCTTCATCTGCACGGCCGCCGCCCGATTGTCTCGCCTGCTGGACCGCCTCCTCGGGGATGCCGCATTGAGGCTGAAAGGCGCGCAGAATGCTCTGGGCGCAATTCAGCCGCTCTGTCTTGTAGGCCGCGATGGCCCGTTGGACTGACATGAACAGTATCTCCTACAGACCTTTTCCAGATGACCACCTGCTGACGACCGCCGTCAGCGGGACTTCCTGCCCCGCCGCCCGGCTGGTGGTTTGCGGCACGCCGGACACTGTCCGTGCAGAACCACTTCGTGACCTTCAAGTTCAAAGCCCTCGGGCACCAGCGGTTCGAGGTTGCCGGGACAGCCGGCAACTTCAAAGACCTGTTCGCAGGTGCGGCACCGAAAGTGGTGGTGGTGCCCCTTGCCGACCAGCTCGTAGCGTGACGGCTCGCCGCCCATCTGGACGGTGGTCAGTTGGCCAGCCTCGACTAGGGCATTGAGGTGGCGATAGACGGTCGCGATGCCCAGGCCCGGCACGTCGGCCCGGGCGGCAGCGAGAACCTCCGGCGGCCCGAGCGGCCGGCTGATCCGCTCGAAGACCCTCAAGACCGCGCTGCGTTGCGCAGTGTTGCGTTTCACCGTTCCTCGACCTCGATAAAGGTGACGGCAATCATCTCCATCTCAGTGGTCGCACGCGTTCTGGCCGACCTTCAGGGTGCCGTCAAGATAGGCCCGCACCACAGCCTCTGGCGACTCGGCTGGCGCCCCCGTGATCACTCGAACACCCTGCTCGGCGAACAGCCGTTGGGCGTGGGATCCCATGCCGCCGGCGATAATCATGTTGGCGCCCCGCTCGGCCAGCCAGGGGGGAAGCAGTCCGGGCTGATGTTCCGGTGCGGTCACGGATTCGCACTTAACGATCTGTTTGGTCTGCTCGTCCACGTCGATGAGGGCGAAGCTTTCGCAGTGGCCGAAGTGCATGCACAGGGTTCCGGCGGCAACAGGTAAGGCGATTCTCATTTTTGAGACTCCTTTGCCCTTTTCGGGCGGTAATCAATGTGTGACCTTAAATTTTCCGTTCACATTCAATGCTATGGCTTCAGCAGGTAATCGGCCACGGCCCGGTACATGGTGCTGACGGCCAGGATAGCGCAGTGACGCCCATCGGCCGACAATTCCGGCTGGGCGTCGATGATCGTCCGCGGGCTCACGGCCAGGGCGTCCCAGATGGTCCGTCCCTGGATACGCTCGGCCACCGCACGGCCGCACAAACGGGTGTTACAACAGCCCGTCGTGAAGTAGCGGGCCTCGGTAATCACCTGGTCCTCGATCACCAGGTAGACCTCGATCTCGTCGCCGCAAAGGCCCTTGATGCAGGCAGCACTGGTGGGGTCGTTCATGCGGCCGAACCAGGGATCAGCCTCGGGCGTGCCGGCCGGGGCCACATCGTGATGCTGGTGCTCTGCCATGTGTTTCCTTTCGTAATGGTTCAGACGTTCGGGTTCACGACCTCGGACGCAGTGGCCTTCAAGCCCAACCGTTGACCCACGGCCTGGGCTATCTGCCTGAGGGCCTGTGCCGCCGGGTCGTCATTCTTGCGGCTCAAGATCGGATGACCGCCGTCTCCGGAGTCGACGACCGCCGGGCTGAGCGGCACGCGACCCAGGAACGGTACGTGCATCTCCGTGGCCATCGCCTCGCCGCCGCCGACCTTGAAGAGCGGGATCACTTCCTGGCAATGAGGACAGACCAGGCCGCTCATGTTCTCGACGACACCGAGGACCGGCAGTTCAAGTTGCCGGCAGAAGTTGATCGAGCGCCGCACGTCGGCCAGGGCTACCTCTTGCGGCGTCGTGACCACGATGGCCCCGTCGGCGTCGCCGATAAGCTGGATGACCGACAACGGCTCGTCGCCGGTGCCCGGGGGACAGTCCACCACCAACACGTCCAGATCGCCCCAGGCCACGTCGACCAGCAACTGCCGAATGGCTGCCATCTTCAGCGGCCCGCGCCAGATGACCGCTTGGTCCCGACCATCCAGGATGAGGCCGAGCGACATCACCTTGAGGTCGCCGATCTCCACCGGCAGCATCTCGCCATCCGCTGACTGCATGCGGGTGCCGGTGAGTCCCAACATGGTCGGAATGCTCGGTCCGTGAACGTCAATATCGAGCAGGCCGACGCGATAGCCGTCCAGCGAAAGCCCGACGGCGAGGTTGACGGCCACCGTGCTCTTGCCGACGCCGCCTTTACCCGAGAGGACTAGAACCTTGTGGCTGATGCGGCACAGCCGCCGCCTCAGGGCCTGACGCTGCTCGAAGTCTTCCTGCTGCTCTCCTGGCTGTTGCGATTTTCCGTCACAATCAGCTTTCCCGCAACTGCCGCACGAATTGTTGTCGTTCATCCGATCTTCTCCATTTCCTGTTCGAGACGCTGCCATAGCCCTCGAAGTTGCTCGGCCAGCGAGCCATTGGCATACTCGACGACGCTCTGGCCGGCCATTTGGGCTTGAGTTACCACCGGGTCGTAAGGCAGGTGCGCCACCACGGTGTGGCCGCGACGCTTGACTTCCTGCTCGATCTGGCGAGAGACTTCCGTGTTGATGTCGCACTTGTTGATGCAGACCACGAGCGGCACCTTGAAGTGCTCGGCCAGTTCCATCACCCGAGCGAGGTCGTGGCTGCCCGAAGGCGTCGGTTCGGTCACGGCCAGAACCAACGAGCAGCCGCCGATGGAGGCGATAACCGGGCAGCCGATACCGGGCGGGCCGTCCACAATGATCGTCTGCCGGCCTTGCTCCTCGGCGATACGGCGGGCTTCCTTACGCACCAGGCTCACCAGCTTGCCCGAGTTCTCGGCGGCGATGCCGAGGCGGGCATGAACCATAGGGCCGTGACGAGTGGCCGAGACGAACCACTCGCCGCAGGTTCGCTCCGGAAAGTCGATGGCCTTGACCGGACAAAAGTGGACACAAACGCCACAACCTTCGCACGACACTGGGTCGATGGTGAACTCAGCCTCACCGGCCGCCCGGCCGTCGGTTTTCACGGCGTCGAAACGGCAATGGGCCAGGCACGCGCCGCAGTGAATGCAGTCGGCCTGGCGGATGATTGCCTCATGCCCGCTGGTAAACACCTCGCGGCGCTCGACGGTCGGAGCCAGCACCAGGTGGAGGTCGGCCGCGTCCACATCGCAGTCGGCGAGAACCGCGTTCTTCGCCAGCGCCGCGAACGAGGCCACCAGGCTCGTCTTACCCGTTCCGCCCTTGCCGCTGATAACGACGAGTTCTTTCATGGGGCCACCCTCGACGGTGACTTGTTCCAGTTCATAATCCGCGCCCCCAGGTCGGCGAACAGGGCGCGCATCTCAGGCAGAACCTGAACCAGCACCTGGCCCCGCGAGTAGGTCTCGGCGATCTCCCGGCGGTGCGGAATCTCGACGAGAACCGGTATGCTCTCAGCGGCACAGTAGTCCTTCACACGGCTGTCACCGATATCCGCGCGGTTGATCACTACGCCGCAGGCCAGGCCGAACTGCCGCACGGTCTCCACCGCCAGTTTCAAATCGTGCAGGCCGAACGGGGTCGGCTCGGTCACTAGGATGACAAAGTCGGCGCCTCGGAGGGCCGCGATGACCGGACATGAGGTTCCCGGCGGACAATCCACGATATTCACCCGGTCGTCACGGGCATACTTCTTGACCGCGCGGATCAGCGGCGGGGACTTAGCCTCGCCGACGCGCAGTTGACCGGTCACAATCTCCACGTCGCCGGCCTGGCCGACGGTGATGGCGCCAATCGGCCGCGTCTCCTCCCGAATCGCGTGACGCGGACAGACCGACAGGCATCCGCCGCAGCCGTGGCAGAGTTCGGCAAAGACTAGCGGTCCGTTCTTCAGCGCAGCAATGGCCCCGAACTGGCAGATCTCGGCGCACCGGCCGCAGGCATCACAGGCGAGTGCATCCACCACCGGCACCGGCACGCCCACGGTCTCCAGATTCTTTATCTTGGGACGCAGGAACAGATGACAGTTCGGCTCCTCAACGTCGCAGTCGAGCAAGCGGACCGGGCCTCCCAGCGTCAAGGCCAGGTTCACGGCCACGGTTGTCTTTCCGGTGCCGCCTTTGCCCGAGGCAATGGCGATGGTCATGCCGGGCGTAAGGGTCACTTCTTTTCCTCCACGCACGAGAGTCCGAGCGTGTGGGTTCTGCGCTGCATCCTTTGGGCGGTATCCCCGCTGCCCTCGTTTCCTGGCGGTCGCGTCGTCCACCTCGTCCTGCCAGCCGTTACGTGTGCCCTCGATCCGGTCGAACTTGGCGGTGTATGGCTTGATGTCAAGAAGCGGCGTACCGTCCAGTACGTCCACGCCCTTCAGGTGCAGAACATTCCCCTCTCGGCGGACAAGTTCCACGATGCTCAGGCCGATGGCATTCGGCCGACATGGCGCACGCGTGGCGAACACGCCGCGTTCCACGTCCTGGAGAAAGGGCTTCGTAACCAACTTCGCGGGCCCCGCGCGGTGCAGGTGGTAGACAAGATAAATGTGCGAGAAGCCTTCAAGGTCGCGCAGACCATCAGCGTATTCCGGAATAATCTCCGCCCGGCCCAGGCACTCTTGGGCGTAAACGGGCTGGGCCGGCGTGTCTTCGGGCGTGGTATGCTCGCTGTGAATCACACCGATGGGACGATAGGCGATGGTCTCTCCGCTCATGCCCAGTGCCCCTCGACATCCGGCGATTCCGTAGGCGTGAGTTTGCCTGTTTTGAATGACTGAACCGCCTCGGCGACGGAACCGCTGGCGCCGACGACCACTTGGATACCCGCCGCTCCAAGCGTTCGGAATGCCTTCGGCCCGCAGTGGCCGGTGATGACGACTTCCGCTGCGAGGCGTGAGACGGTTTGGGCGGCCTGGATGCCCGCGCCCTGGGCGGCGCTGAGGTTCTGGGCGTTGTCGTAGACATCGAAGGCGCCGGAGTCGGCGTCCACCAGGATGAAAAACTCGGCCCGACCGAATCGCGGATCGACCGGCGATTCGAGCGTCCGGCCGCGGGATGTGACGGCGATCTTCATGGCTCTTCTATCCTTAACTGAAGCTTACTTTTTGGACCCATCCGTCTCGATCTCGGCCAGACGCTTCCGGACCTCGTCCAGTTGCGATTCAAGGGCCTCGCTCTGGGCTTTCAGAGAGTCTTTCTCTGCTTCCGGTGTCAACTCAGCAATGGGTGCGCCCCCGCCGAATCGCATCCAGCCCGGCAGTCCTGTGGCGCGGAACATGTTCCGCCGACCATGACCAAATCCGCCGAAGCCGCGCCCCTGTCGGCCCCGCCCGCGTCCGCCGTAACCTGCGCAGAAGCCCGCAGACCGCCCCGCCATTCTTCCCATTCCCATCGGTCCAGTTCCATCTCCTCGTGGCATAATTACCTCTCCTCTTTCTGATTTGCGGGGAGTCTGCCCCGCACCCTAAGTAAGTTACCTGCGGCCGCCTCGCCAACGGCCTCCCCGCCCACGTTGATTTCGGCAACAGTGCCGACATCCGGGCATGGCGAAATTCGGCTCTTGGATCGCGCCCCGGAGATAGGCACTGAGCACCTCGTTCACCGGGCCGCATACCTGTGGGATTACTTCAATGCCAACCTGACTGACTCTGGCTTCCAGTTCCTGCGAAATCGCGCCGCAGATCAGACAGGCCACCCCCAGACCGGCCAGCTTGGCGGCACGTTCGGCCGATTCCGCCTCGCTGAGAGACGTCTCCAGCCGCGACGTCTCGCGGCCGTCTTCGATATCCACGAGCAGCACCGTCCGGGCCTCGTCGAACACCGGAGAAACACGCTCCGACCATGTGGGGATGGCGATTCTCATTGCTGTTCATAGAGCAAGCAGTGTGCCACTTGGGCCGAGAAGGACCATAAATCGTATAACACATTGTAGAAGCAGTTGTTAGCGTTCTTAGTGGCGGGCGCAGAGTTTGGCTTGCCATTGCATAATGCAACTGCACAAATGCACTCGACTTGCATTATGCGGGCCTCGCCGTTCAGCGACTTGGGGTGATTTCTACTTCTCCGGCAGATCGATGCCCAGGGCTTTGACTTTGCGGAACAGTGTGCTCGGATTGATGCCCAGTTCGGCGGCCGCGGCCTTGCGGTTTCCCCCGTGACGACGCACAGCATCGGCAATCAGCACTCGTTCCATCGCCTCCAAGGTCATCCCCGGCCGCCAGCGGGCGCCGGCGGCAGCCTTTGGCCGCAGGGACGGGGGCAGATGGTTCACCTGGATCAGGCCCCCGCGGCAGAGTACGAAGGCATGTTCGATGACATTCTCTAACTCGCGGATGTTGCCCGGCCAGTCGTGTTCCATCAGCAGGGCCAGCACGTCCTCGGCCACGCCGGCCACATCTTTGCCGCGCAGCCGGTTGAACTTGGCCACCAAGTGATCGACCAGCAGTGGAATGTCCTCGCGCCGGTCGCGCAGCGCCGGCAGTTCGAGACGAATGACGTTAATGCGATAGTATAGGTCCTCGCGGAAACGGCCTTCGCTGACCAGGTGGGCCAGGTTCTTATTGGTGGCCGCCAAAATGCGCACGTCGGCCTGTTGCGGCGCCACGGAGCCGAGCGGCTCGTAGACACGTTCCTGGAGCACCCGCAACAGCCGCGACTGCATGGCCGGCGAGATGTCGCCAATCTCGTCCAGAAACACCGTCCCGCCTTCGGCCAACTGGAATCGCCCCGGCTTGTCCTGGCGGGCGTCGGTGAAAGCCCCCGCCTTGTAACCGAACAGTTCCGACTCCAGCAGCGTGTCCGGCAGCGCGCCACAATTGATAGCTACAAACGGCTTCTTGCCCCGCGGCGACAGGTCATGAATGGCCCGGGCGAAGAGTTCCTTTCCGGTGCCGCTGGGCCCCTCGATCAGCACCGTGCTCTCGCTGGCGGCAATCTCAGGCAGAATGTCGAACAACCGGCGCATGGCGGGGCTGCGGCCGACGATGTCGGCAAACGTGTACTTGGCCGCCAGTTCCTTCCGCAATTCCTCAACCACCGTCAGGTCGCGGAACGTCTCGACGCCGCCGATGACCTTGCCCTTGGCGTCCTTGAGGATGGCCGTGGAGATGCTGATGGGGATACGCTGGCCGTTGGCATTAAGGATGTAGACAGCCTTATTGCCGATGGGCCGGCCGGTAGCGAGCGTCTGCTTCAGCGCGCAATCACTCTCGCAGATACTGGCTCGGAAGACCTCACAGCACCGCTGCCCGATGGCTTCGTCACGGCCGACGCCGGTGATCTGTTCGGCCGCCCTGTTGAACGACGTAATCCGCCACTGGTCGTCTACCGTAAAGACGCCGTCGGCAATCGAGTCCAGGATGATGTCACGAACGTCAGGCTTCATGACGTGGGAGTCTAACACGTTTCGCTGCGGGACGGAAGTGGAACTCAGTGACCGCCAATACGATTGACAGTCATCCGTTCGGCGGTAGACTAGGGGACTATATCCTATACCGGAGAGCTTTCCATGGCGAACCTCCAGGGATGAAATCATTCATGGGAGGAACGACGGAATGATCACGGCGTCGAACGTCATCAAGGACTCGCGGCTGCAAGACATTCTTGGTAAAGCTCTGGCGGGCGAAGCGGCCACCAAGACGGATTGCCAATACCTGCTCAATTTTAGAGAGGCTTCGCCGGAGGCCGGCCTGATTCGCGCCGTGGCCGACGCCGCTTCCAGGCGGCGCTTTCATAACGAAGCCCTGCTGTTGGGACAGATTGGCGTGGCGACCGCGCCATGCCCCGGCAACTGCCGCTTCTGTGTCTTCGGCAAAGGGCATACCACGTTCCCCGAGAGCCGGCTGTCGCGTGAGGAGATTATTGCCAAAGCCCTGGCCTTTGCCGGCGCCGGCGATCTGTACGCGCTGTTCCTGATGACGATGCACGAATTTGGTTTCGCGGAACTGCTCGACACCGTCGCGCTGGTGCGACGCGAGATTCCCTCTCATACCCAGATCGTGGTGAACATCGGCGACTTCGACCTGCCCCAGGCTCGTGAACTCAAGGCGGCCGGCGTGAGAGGCGTCTATCACGTCTGCCGCCTGAGGGAAGGGGTCGATACGGACCTGAAGCCGGAGGCACGCCAGGCCACCTTTGGCGTGATTCATCAGAGCGGTCTGGATTTTTATTACTGTTGCGAGCCCATCGGCCCGGAGCACTCCGCCGAAGAGCTGGTGGAACAGCTATTCCTTGGCGTAGAGCATGGGTGCTTTCAGCATGCCGCCATGCGACGTGTCTATGTACCGGGTTCCCCACTCGCGGAACGCGGGCAGATCACGGAACTTCGGCTGGCCCAGGTCGTGGCTGTGGTCACGCTGGCGGCCCTGGGCTGCGCCGAGACACAGAACATCGCCGTGCACGAGCCCAACCTGATCGGCCTGACCTCTGGCGCGAACGTGGTGTACGCCGAGACGGGGGCCAATCCCCGCGACACCGAGAGCGACACGAGCGGCCACCGTGGGCTCGACCTGGCGACCTGCCGGAAGATGCTCTACGAAGCAGGATTCACGGCGCTGCGCCGCGGCGACGGCACAACAACCCCCTTGACACTCGAATCGGCCAGGTCATCTGGCTGAACGATAACAGCGTGTCCCTTGCCGTGGCCCAAACGCCGACTTTGCTATTGACATCGCGCCACAATCAGTTACTATGTGATTGTGTACTCACCTAATATCGAGGCCGAGGAGTAACCCATGAAGGACAAAGATCTACGGCTCTACGAGATGAAGGCCGAGATCATCCAGGCGGTCGGCCATCCGATCCGGCTGGCGATCATCGACTACCTGAGCGACGGGGAACAGTGCGTCTGTGACATTACGGACCACGTCGGGGCCGAGCGGTCGAACGTTTCGCGGCACCTGGCGGTGCTGCTGAAGTCCGGCGTGGTTGAGTGCCGCAAGGATGGCCTGAAGGTGATCTACTCGTTGCGGACGCCGTGCATCCTGAAGTTTCTTTCCTGCGTCACCGACGTGCTGCGGGAACACTGCCAGGAAACGAAGGCGGTTCTTCAGCGACTGTGAGGGCGGGCGCCGCACGGAGACGCCGCATAACGACGTTGCCTCACGGCCGCGTGGACCGCACCAGACGAAAGGGCACGACGATGGCTGACTGCACCTGTGGAAGTGGCAAGAAGAAGACGGTATTGCTTTACGCCTGCTCGGGCGGGGCCAACGTGGCCGAGATCGCCGACCGGGCGGCGCGCGAATTGATGTTCGGTGGCGCGGGCACGATGTTCTGCCTGGCGGGCATCGGCGCGGGCATCCCAGGCATGGTCCAGACGGCCAGGGACGCCGATGTTAACCTGGTCATCGACGGCTGCCCAATGGACTGCGCCAAGAAGGTCTTCGAGAAGGCGGGCCTCACCAACTACAAGTATGTCAAGGTGACCGACCTGGGCATCGAGAAGGTCAAAGGTGTCCGTTGCACCAAGGAGCAGGTAGACCAGGTGGTGACCAAGGCTCGCGAGGTTCTCGCCGGGGCCTGATCTTGCGGAAGGAGTCGTTGGGCATGAAGAAGCTACAGGTTCTGGGGCCGGGTTGCCCCAAGTGTAAGAAGCTGGCGGAGAACACCGAGGCGGCGGCCAAGGCTCTGAGCATTGACTACACCATTGAGAAAGTCACGGACATCCGCCAGATCATGGCCTTCGGCGTGATGGCGACACCGGCCCTTGTCGTGGACGGCCAGGTGAAGGTCGTCGGTAAGGTGCCGGATGTTGAGGCGGTCAAAACATTGCTGAAATAAGGCCCGCGAAAAGGAGAAGCTATGAGGAATCCGCTGACCGGAAGTGTTGGAGTGTGCGTTCTGCTGGTGGTGGCGCTGGCGGCGACGGCCATGAGCACAGGTTGTCAGCCGGTCGCCAGGTCGAACGTGACCTACGCGCCAAGCAGGCTGCCACGCTTGGTGGACCTGGGGGCCACGGCCTGTGTGCCCTGCAAAGTAATGGCCGGGGTCCTGGAGGACTTGAAGCGGGACTATCCGGGGCGGCTCCAGATTGAGTTTATCAACGTAAACGAGCAGCCTGACGTGGCCAAGCCGTTTGACGTCCAACTCATTCCAACGCAGATTTTCATCAGTGCCTCGGGCAAGGAGCTTTACCGGCATACCGGCGTCTATTCCGAGAAAGACATCGTGGCCAAGTGGAAAGACCTGGGAGTTGACCTGGCTGCCCCGGCGGCCGCCGGGCGAAAGTAGGAATACAGGATGCTGCACGAGATGCTCGGTCAGTGCCCTTGTAGTGGAGGTGGCAGCGGGTCCGGCGGCGACGGCGGCAACGTCGCGGTGCTGGTGGCCCTCGTGTTCGGTGCGTGGCTGGCCGTTCGCTGGGGCTGGTCGAAGTGGAGAAAGGAAGGGACAGTCGGAATGGGCAAGGTAATCAAGGTCGCCATTGTCGTCGCCCTGGTGGCGGCCGTCGGGGCCACGCTGCTGATGAAGAAGGGCAAGCCGTCAGCCGGCGGCACGTCGGCCGCCGTTACGATGCCGGCCACGGGCCTGCCGCGCCTGGTGGACCTGGGTTCGACCTCGTGCGTGCCCTGCAAAATGCTGACGCCGATTCTGGAAGAGTTGAAAAAAGACTACGCCGGGCGGCTCCAAGTCGAGTTCATCGACGTGAACGCCACCCCCGAGGCGGCGGCGCCATACCACATCCAACTGATTCCGACGCAGATTTTCTTCGACGCCGCCGGCCACGAGCAGTTCCGTCACCAGGGCTTCATCTCGAAAGAGGACATCCTGGCGAAATGGAAAGCACTGGGCATCGACCTGGGGGGAGCGGGCCAATGAAGACTCCGGGTCTGACCATTCTGCTGGTCCTGGTCCTGGCCTCGGCGGCCGTGGGCCAGTCTTCCAGCGCGGCGCAGTCGGCCGCAACCGCAGTGGCCGCCAAGAAACCCGTCTTCGTCTGCGACACCCAGGCGGGCTTGGCGTCGGGCAGCCTGACCTTTGCACGCTTGGCGGAGTTGCCCAAGGGCACGCTGCTCCAGGCCGGGGAACTGACGATCCCCGAGAAGGACTTGGCCGACGAGATTGCCCACGCCCCCAAGGACACCCAGGAGCAGCTCAAGAAAAACAGGTTTTTCGTTCTGGAACAGTTGGCCGCGAAAAAGCTCCTGCTCCGGGCGGCCAGGGCCGAGGCCGCTCAGACCCACGAAGACATCAGCCAGATACCTGAGCAGAAACTTGTCAGCCGCTATCTGAAGGCGGTCGCCGGGCCGGTCAAGGTGAGCGACGACGAGAGCGCCGATTACTACAGGAACAACCAGGCCACACTCGGTGGGGCTACGCTGGAGCAGGTCAAGCCGCAGATCAGCCAGTTCCTGCTCCAGGAGAAACAACAGCAGGCGGTCGCCAGGTATGTCGAGACGCTTGGCCAGAGAACGGTCATCGAGGTCGCGGCCTCGTGGGCCAGGGAGCAATTGGCGCTGGCCGGGGACAACCCGGTGGACAAAGCCCGCCAGAGCGGCACGCCGTCGGTGGTGGATTTCGGGGCGTCCGGCTGCCAGGCTTGCGACCTGATGGCCCCGGTGCTGGCCGCCCTGAAGAAGAAGTTCGCGGGCCAGGCCAGCGTGGCATTTGTGCATGTTCGCGAGCAGCCGATTCTGGCGGCGCGCTACAACGTTCAGTCGATCCCGGTGCAGGTCTTCTTCGACAAGGACGGTAAAGAGGTCTTCCGGCACATGGGCTTTTTCCCCCAGGATCAGATGGAGAAGAAACTGGCCGAGTTGGGGGTGAAGTAACCGTGGACCAGCTTTTCACCACTCTGACGCACGCGGTCGAGGGCACACCGGCGGTGGCCCTGGGCGCAGCCTTCGTCTGGGGCATCCTGAGCATCGTCCTCAGTCCCTGTCACCTCGCCAGCATCCCGCTGATCGTCGGCTTCATCGACCAGCAGGGCCGCATGTCCATGCGGCGGGCCTTTGCCATCTCGGCTCTGTTTGCCCTGGGCATCCTGACGACCATCGCCGCCATCGGGGCGTTGACGGCGGCAGCCGGCCGCCTGATGGGCGACGTGGGCGCCTATGGCAGCTACTTCGTCGCCGTTATCTTCTTTGTCGTCGGGCTCCTCCTGCTGGACGTTATCCCCGCGCCCTGGTCCGGCCCCGGCCAGGTCAAGATGAAACGCAAGGGCCTGCTGGCGGCCCTGATCCTGGGCCTGGTCTTCGGCATCGCCCTCGGACCGTGCACCTTCGCTTTCATGGCTCCCATGCTCGGCGTAACCTTCAAGCTGGCCGCCACGAGCGCAGCCTACGGCGCGCTGCTCCTGGCCGCTTATGGGTTGGGCCATTGCTCGGTGATCGTCGTGGCCGGCACCTGCACCGAACTGGTGCAGAAGTGGCTCAACTGGAACGAGCAATCCAAGGGGGCCATCGTCCTGAAAAAGGTCTGCGGCCTGCTGGTCATCGCGGGCGGACTCTATCTCGTTTACCGGGCGTAATTCCATGACGGAAGCTGAGAAAACCAACTGTTCCTGTTGCTCGGCCGCCACACCGGCCGACCTGCCCGCGAAGGCCAGGTCGGGCCTGGGACGCTATCTGCTGTTGGGCCTGCTGGTCCTGGCGGGCTGGGGGTTGCTGTACTGGAACCTGGCCGCCATCGCCGCTTGGATGACCTACTCGCTTCTGGGCCTGGAACAAGGTCGGCACCTGAGCGCGGCCATCGAGTTCTTCATCTTTGAGACACCCAAGGTGCTGATGCTCCTGGTGCTGGTGGTTTTCGGCGTAGGTGTGATCCGCTCGTTCTTCACGCCGGAGCGGACACGGCGCATGCTCGCCGGCCGTCGCGAATCAGTGGGCAACGTGCTGGCGGCGCTGCTCGGCGTGGTGACTCCGTTTTGTTCCTGTTCGGCCGTGCCGCTCTTTATCGGCTTCGTGACCACCGGCGTGCCGCTGGGTGTCACCTTTTCTTTCCTGGTGTCCGCCCCGATGGTCAACGAGGTGGCCCTGGTGTTGTTGTTCGGCCTGTTCGGGTGGAAGGTCGCGGGCCTATACCTGGGTACGGGCTTGCTCATCTCGATCCTTGCCGGCTGGACCATCGGCCGGTTGAAGTTGGAGAAGTGGGTCGAACCGTGGGTCTACCAGACCCCGGTGGGCGCCGCCACGGCGGAAGAGCGAGTGACCTGGGTGGCGCGCGGCCGGTTCGGTCTGGACGCGGTCCGCGATATCGTCGGCAAGGTCTGGCTCTACGTCGCGCTGGGCATCGCCGTCGGCGCGGGCATCCACGGCTATGTGCCCGAAGGCTTCCTGGCCTCGTTCATGGGCAAGGACACCTGGTGGGCGGTGCCTGTGGCGGTGCTCCTGGGTGTGCCCATGTACTCCAACGCCGCCGGTATCATCCCCGTGGTGCAGGCCCTGCTGGGAAAAGGCGCCGCTCTGGGCACGGTGCTGGCGTTTATGATGTCGGTCATCGCCCTGTCGCTGCCGGAGGCGATCATTCTCCGCAAGGTGCTGACGCTGAAGTTGATCTTGGTCTTTTTCGGCATCGTAGCCTTGGGCATCCTGATCGTCGGGTACGTGTTCAACTTGGTCATGTAACTTCGCTGGCGTGCCTGCCGGCGCTGCCTTGCCGTAATGTTTGTGTCTGGTCACAAAGGGAACTGGGAGGATTGAGATGAAAGCTGTTGCCGAGATCGACGCCGGAGTGTGCAACTTTCACACCACGGTGCGGGCCACCAGCGAGGACGAGCAGAACGTCACGTTCGAGATCATCTCTGAATGCGAGAAGGTCCGTGCTTTGGGCGAGGCACTGCAGGCCAAAGGTCCGGTCGACGCCTACCAGGAGATCAGCCCGGTCGGCGAGAGCGTGGTTATGCAGACGGTGCGTGAGGTGCTGAAGGGCTGCTGCGCGGGCTGCGCTACGCCGGTGGGTATCTTCAAGGCCATGCAGGTATCGGCCAAGCTGGCCCTGCCCGCGGACATTACGATTCGCTTGTCCAAGGATGAAGGGTAGCGCGGCGGATCATGTCTGCGATGGAGACATGCCTGACCGACCACCGAAAGGTGAGAACACCGTGTCCAAGATCATGGTAGAATCACCTCAGTACGGTTCACGACCGTCGTGGACGAATCAGCGGAGTACCTGGCTGTCCTCATGCAGCATTGGCAGAGCACGACCCACGGACTGTATTGCCGATGGAATACCCGATATTCGACCTCCCGGTGATAGGCGGCAGCCTGCTGATTGCCGCGGTCGCCATCGTCCACGTCTTTATCGCCCAGTTTTCCGTGGGGGCGAGTTTCATGCTCGCCATGGCCGAGCGGCGGGCCAATCGCGAGGGCGACGCGGACACGCTCGCCTTTCTCCGCAAGTATTCCCTCACGGTCCTGCTGATTCCCTACGTCGTGGGCACGATCACCGGAGTGGGCATCTGGTTCGTCACCAGCGTGGTCAACCCGCGAGCCCTCTCGACCATGATCCACCTGTTCGTCTGGGCCTGGGCCGCCGAGTGGGTCATGTTCCTGGTGGACGTCACGGCCATCTACCTGTACTTCTACACCTGGGGCCGCATCCGGCCCGCCGCGCACAACGCCATCGCCTGGATCTTCTTCGGTTCCTCACTCCTGACGCTGGTCATCATCAACGGCATCCTTAGTTTCATGCTGACGCCGGGACAGTGGCAGCCGCTGGCCGAAGGCGGCTTCTGGCTGGCCTTTTTCAACCCGTCCTTCTGGCCGACGACGCTGTTGCGACTGTTCGTCTGCTTCGCCCTGGCCGGCGTCGGGGCCATCGCCCTGATGGCGATCAGCCAGGACATCGTCCCGGTGGTCCGCCAGAAGATAACCCGCCTGGCCTACCGCATGATCCTGCCGTCGCTGCTGTGCCTCCCGCTATTCGTCTGGACGTTCCTGGTGCTTCCGCGCCGCGCCCAAGTGTTCATCGAGGGCAGCGGCGTGCCCATGGGCATGTTCTTCGCGATGGGGCTGACTTGTTTTCTGATCCTGTCGCTGGCCGCCATCGTCGCCATGATCCGGCGCGAGTATACGCCTTCGACTCTGGCCACAATCCTGCTGGTGCTCTTTGCCTTCATCTCATACGCCAGCTTCGAGTTCGTGCGCGAGGGCGTTCGCAAGCCCTACGTCATCGAGGGCTACATGTACTCGACCGGCGTGACGACCGCCGCCACCGACGGGCTGGATGCGCGGGCCAACCTTGCCGTGCTCCAAAAGCGCGGCGTATTGTCGGCGGCGCCATGGGCTCTGCCGGTTGGCCGCCGACTTGAGGACCTGGATACCAAAGCCAGAGGGCAGGCCGTTTTCCGGGCGACGTGCGGCGCCTGCCATCAACCCGAGGTCGGCTACAATGCCTTGCGCCCGCTGGTGCGGCACTGGACCGCCCCGATCATCCGCGAGTACCTGGACACCATGCACGAGCAGCGGCCGATGATGCCGCCCTTTCCCGGCTCCAACCAGGAGAAAGACTGGCTGACGGCGTACATCGATTCCCTGACGGAACGGGGAACACCATGAACCACGACCTTATCCCGTCGCCAGACCTGCTGGGCTACCCCACCACGCCGGGGCTGATGCTGCTGCTATTGTCGCTCACCCTGGCGGCGCACTGGATGTTCATCGGCGGCGCGGTCGGCGCGACGTTCGTGGTGCTCCTCAATTCCCTGCGACCCAAAGATGAAATACGGCGAGCCGTCACCCGCACGTTGCTCGTCTTCCTGCCGTTCATGCTCTCGATGGGCGTCACCCTGGGCATCGCCCCACTATTGTTCGTGCAGGTGCTTTACGGCAACTTCTTCTACTCGGCGAACGTGCTTATCGCCGGGTGGTGGCTGCTGGTCGTGCCGCTGGTGATCGCCAACCTCTACCTCTTCTATTACGCCCGGGGAAAAGTCCAGAACAGCGACGGCTTGCGCCCGCTCCTGCCGCTGGTCATGATGGCGGTCTTCATTCTGCTCGTCTTAACGCTGTCCAGCAACATGACGCTCATGCAGACTCCGGCGGCCTGGACGGAGGCCCGCACCGCCGGTCCGATGTCGCTGTTCGTGGATTCTACCGTCGCCATCCGGGCCGTCTTCGCTTTCCTGGGTTTCCTGGCCAGCGGCGGAGTCTTCGTGGCGATTCTCGGACGAGGTGGGTTCATGCACGATGCGGCCGCCGGCACGCAGGCGATCCGCACCGGCCTGCGCGTCACGCTGGTAGCCTCGCTGCTGCAATTGGGCTGGGGCGTTCTGCTGACCGCCTCTCTGCCAGCAGAGCAGCGTGCGGCGTTGCTCCGTGGAGAGATGCCGACCGTCTTGTTCTATGTGGCCATAGCAACCCTGGTGCTCGTGCCGATACTCGCGGCCTGGTCCCTGGCTCGTCGCACGTGGACGGCGATATGCGCAACGGCGACAACTCTCTTCCTGGCTGGAACCGCCATTACCTTCGCCCGTGACGGCTTGCGACAGGTCGCCCTGGCACCGCATTTCAGCCTTTCCTCTGTTGCGGTCAACCCGCAGTGGGGTCCCTTCGTCATGTTCCTCGTTTTTCTGGTCGTCGGCATCGTCGCCATTGTGGCCCTGCTGAAGTTGGCCCGAATGAGAGATGTCGCCTGACTCAAGTCTGCGTGAAGCCGGGTGCCTCCGCGTCGGGTCGCCTTCGGCATGACGACTTTTTCGATTCTCTATTCCCGCTGATTTTTCATGTGGCTTCCCCGCCCCAGAATTACTCTGGCTTGACAGGGCCGCTCGTTACGGTATACTGGAATAGTCGTAAGCTATCGACCTGTTCTAAAGGAGCAGCCTATGCCCGTCACACTGAGCCTCTTGCCGAACGGAATTCTAACCGAGGCCACCGAGTGCCTCCGGGTCATGGCCCACCCGGTCCGCTTGCGGATCGTCGATATCCTGATGCAGGGCGAATTCCCGGTGCATGAAATTGCCGCCCTGTGCGAACTACCGACCGCCCAGACCAGCGAACACTTGCGGCTTCTCCAGGGTCGCGGGCTTCTGGCCGCCCAGCGGCGCGGCCGCAGCGTCTATTACAAAATTGCCAGCCCGCAACTGCCGGCCCTCGTGAACTGCATCCGGCACACCTGTGGCGCGGCCACGGTCGCCGCCCGGAAAACAAAACGCACAAAACGTTAAACTGAAGCTAACCTGAAGTGGAGGAGACAATGGCAATTGCAAAACAGAAGCGTATCGTTGTTGTCGGCGGCGTGGCCGGCGGGGCCTCGGCCGCCACGCGTGCCCGGCGGCTCTCCGAGGAGGCCGAGATAACCCTCTTCGAGCGCGGCGAGCAGATCTCCTTTGCCAATTGCGGCATGCCCTACCACATCGGCGGCACCATCCCCGACCGTGCCCGACTGCTCGTGCAGACCGCCGACGGGCTGCGCAAACGCTATCGTATCGACGTACGGACCCGTAGCGAGGTGCTGCGGATCGACCGGGCCGGGCGGCAGGTTCAGGTGCGGAATCTGGCTACGGGCGAGGAATATTGGCAACCTTACGACGCTCTGATTTTGAGCCCCGGGGCCGACCCGGTCCGCCCGCCGATTCCCGGAGCCGCGAGCCCCCGCGTCTTCACCTTGCGCAGCCTGGCCGACATGGACCGCATCAAGCGGGTGATCGACGAGCAGCATCCTGAGCGGGCCGTAATCGTAGGCGGCGGCTACATCGGCCTGGAGATGGCCGAGGCGTTGCGGCACCGCAAGGTCGGCGTCACCCTGGTCGAACTGGCCCCGCAAGTTTTCTCGGCGGCCGACCCCGAAATGGTCGCCCCGATTCAGCAGCAACTGGAGCTTCACGGCGTTGACCTGCGGCTCGGCAGTTCGATTACCTCGATCCAGGATCTGCCGCCCGGCGGCCTGCATGTCTGTCTCAGCAACGGCGAATCGGTTGACTGCGGGTTGGTGATCATGGCCGTCGGCGTGCGTCCCGAAGTCAAGCTGGCCCGCGACGCCGGTCTGGAGATCGGCCCGGTTTCGGGCGGCATGGTCGTGGACGAGCAGATGCGCACGAGCGACCCGCACATCTGGGCCATCGGTGACGCAGTCGAAGGACCCCATCTGGTCAGCGGTCTGAAGGGCGTCATGCCGCTGGCCGGACCGGCCAATCGTCAAGGCCGCATCGCCGCCGACAACGCCCTGGGCGGTCACAGCGTCTATGGCCAGAGCCAGGGTACAGCCATCTGCAAGGTCTTCGACCTGGCCATTGGCATCACCGGGCTGAGCGAACGAGCCCTCAAGCAGGCCGGACGGACATACGAGAAGGTCTATGTGCATCCCTCCGACCACGCCACATACTATCCCGGAGCCAGCCAACTCAGCCTCAAACTCCTCTTCGACCCGACCAACGGGAAAATTCTTGGCGGCCAGGTCGTCGGGGCACACGGGGTGGACAAGCGGATCGACGTGCTGGCGGTAGCGATTCGCGCGGGCCTTACGGTCGACGACCTGAAGGACCAGGAACTGTCCTACGCGCCGCCCTATGGCTCGGCCAAGGATGCCCTGAACTACGCCGGTTTCGTGGCCTCGAATGTCATGGCGGGCTTGGTGCGTATCTGCCACGTCGAAGACGTTACGGCTCCGGCGGAAAACCAGATGCTGCTCGACGTGCGTACACCGGAAGAGGTGCAGGCCGGGACCATTCCCGGCGCGAAGAACATCCCCATCGACGATCTGCGGCAACGGCTTGACGAACTGCCGCGCGACAAGGAAATCCTGGCCTTCTGCCGGGTCGGCCTGCGCGGCTACCTGGCCTGCCGGATACTGGAGCAACGGGGCTTTCGCTGCCGCAACCTGACCGGCGGCTATCTGACTTACCAGGCCGCGGCGGGACTGCTCAAGGGCAAGAACTCGCCGCCGAAGAAGGAAATGACCCAGGACACGGGCGAAAAGGAGCTCAAGGTGAACAAACAGAATTCCGCAGCGCAACCGGCCGCGCCTGACGTGGTCCGCGAGATCGATTGCCGCGGGTTGCAATGCCCCGGCCCGATCATGCGGCTAAAGAATGAACTGGGTCAAGTGGGCGAGGGCCAATCGCTGCGTATGATAGTCAGCGACCCCGGTTTTCCCTCCGACGTGGCGGCCTGGTGCCACAGCACTGGTCACACTCTCGTGGGCCTCAAACCGCAAGACGGCGCGTTCCAGGCCACGGTGCGCCGCTCCGCCACACCGGCGGCTGCCGCGGAAGCTCAGACGCCAAAGGCGAACAAGAAGACCATGGTGGTCTTCAGCGGCGACTTCGACAAGGCCATGGCCGCCTTCGTTATCGCCAACGGGGCGGTGGCCATGGGCAGCGAAGTGACCCTGTTCTTCACCTTCTGGGGGCTGAACATCCTGCGGCGGCCGGAGCAGGTGTCGGTCCGCAAGAACCTGATCGAGCGGATGTTCGGCTGGATGATGCCGCGCGGGGCCGACAAACTGGCCCTGTCGCAGATGAACATGGGCGGCATGGGCCTCCGTATGATCAAAGGCATCATGGCGCGCAAGGGCGTGGCTTCACTGCCGGAACTTATCGCCAGCGCCCAGCAGGCCGGGGTGCGGCTCGTCGCCTGCACCATGTCGATGGATCTGATGGGCATCCACCGCGAAGAGTTGGTGGACGGAGTGGAGGAAGGCGGGGTGGCCACGTTCCTGGACAATGCCGAGGCCAGCAACGTCAACTTGTTCATCTGATAGCGTCGTCCGCGTTCAACCGCCGGAAAGAATCGCAATGAACCAGTCACCAGAGAACGTCGATCCCATCTGCGGCATGACGGTCGATCCTTCGACGGCAGCCGCCAGACGCGAATACGGGGGCCGCACGTGGTACTTCTGTTGCGCGGGCTGCGCCACAAAGTTTCAGGCCGATCCCGAAAAGTACGCTGGCAGCGCGGAGGCGGCGCCACCCACCGAGGAGGCTCCGGCCGGAGAGAAGAAGCCGTCCGAACCCTCGCCGGACGCTAAAGCCACATACACCTGCCCAATGGACCCGGAGGTCCGCCAAGCTGGCCATGGCAGTTGCCCCAAGTGCGGCATGGCCCTGGAGCGACAGATGCCGGCGGCCGAAGATGAGGAGGAAGACCCTGAACTGCGAGCCATGACTCGCCGGTTCTGGGTCGGCGTCGTTCTCTCCGCGCCGCTGGTGGTCATCGCCATGGCGCACATGGTCGGTCGCTCGTTCTTTCCTCAGACCAGCCAGGCCTGGATCGAGTTATCCCTGGCCACGCCGGTCGTCTTCTGGTGCGGCTGGCCGCTACTCGTGCGCGGCGGGCGGTCCATTATCACGCTAAAACTTAACATGTTCACGCTGGTTTCCATCGGCGTGTCGGCCGCCTGGGGCTACAGCATCGTAGCCACGGTCCTGCCGGGCATTTTCCCTGTCTCGTTCCGCGGCGAAGGCGGGATGGTCGCCGTCTACTTCGAAGCGGCCGCCATGATCACCACGCTGGTACTGCTGGGGCAGGTTCTGGAGCAGCGGGCTCGCCGGCGCACCGGGACGGCCATCAAAGCCCTCCTGGGACTGTCGCCTAAGACCGCTCGGGTCATCCGTCCCGACGGCCGCGAGGAGGACGTGCCACTGGAGCAGGTGCAGATCGGCAACCGGGTCCGCGTCCGGCCAGGCGAGAAGGTGCCCGTGGACGGCAAGGTCCTCGAAGGCCGCAGCAGCGTGGATGAGTCGATGATCTCCGGCGAGCCGATCCCGGTCGAAAAACAACCCGGCGACAAGATCATCGGGGTCACGGTCAACGGCACCGGCAGCTTCATCATGGAGTCCCAGCGCGTCGGCAGCGACACCCTTCTGGCCCAGATCGTGCAGATGGTCGCCGAGGCCCAGCGAAGCCGGGCGCCCATTCAGCGAATCGCCGACGTGGTCGCCGGCTTTTTCGTACCTGCCGTCGTCTTGGCCGCCGCGATCACCTTCATCGTCTGGGCCATTTTCGGTCCGGCGCCGGCTTTAGCCTACGCTATCGCCAATGCCGTGGCCGTGCTGATCATCGCCTGCCCGTGCGCTCTGGGCCTGGCGACGCCGATGTCGATCATGGTCGGCGTCGGCCGCGGGGCGCAGTCGGGCGTGCTGATCAAGAACGCCGAGGTGCTGGAGATCATGGAGAAGATCGACACGCTGGTCGTGGACAAGACCGGCACACTGACCGAAGGTCGGCCCAAGCTGGTTTCAGTGATCCCCGCCGAGGGGCTGAACGAGAACGGCCTCCTCCGTCTGGCGGCAAGCCTGGAGCGAGGTAGCGAGCATCCCCTGGCCGCCGCAATCATGGCCGGGGCCAAAGACCGCGGAGTAGAACTGGTCGAGGCCCAAGACTTCGAGTCGGTCACCGGACAAGGTTTGGTCGGCACGGTCGATGGGCGACGCGTGCTGTTGGGCAATCGTAAGCTGCTGGACGGCGCCGGCATTGATCCGGGCTCGCTGGCGGCGCGGGCCGAGGAGTTGCGGCGTGAGGGCCAGACGGTGATGTTCGTCGTGGTCGATGGTCAGCCGGCCGGACTCCTTGGCGTAGCCGACCCGATCAAGGATTCCACACGCGAGGCCGTCGAACTGCTGCGCCGCGACGGCGTCGAGATTGTCATGCTCACGGGCGACAGCCGGACCACGGCCGAGGTGGTCGCGCGGTCTTTGGGCATCGAGCGAGTCGAAGCGGAGGTGCTGCCCCAGCAGAAGAACGAGGTGATCAAGAAGCTCCAAAGCGAGGGGTGGCAGGTGGCTATGGCGGGCGACGGGATTAACGACGCTCCGGCCTTGGCCCAGGCGCAGGTGGGCATCGCCAAGGCCCGCCGTCTCTCGCGGGCCACCATGCGGAACATCCGCCAGAACCTGTTCTTCGCCCTGGTTTACAACCTGCTCGGCGTGCCGCTCGCGGCCGGGATTCTCCACCCCTTTTTCGGCGTTCTCCTGAGTCCGATCATTGCCGCGGCCGCCATGACGTTCAGTTCGCTCTCGGTTATCAGCAATGCTCTGCGGTTGCGTCGCGTCAGGCTGTGAATCGGCGTGGAAACCCCGGTCAACCATCAGTCCGCCAGAAGCCGCTCTTGCTCCGCCCAGCCCACAGGCAGGCCAGAGGCAAGTTTGCGAAGGGATAATCCATCCGGTTCGTCGCCAGCGAGGATCGACTCAACGAGCTTCGGGGCCACGGCCGTGAGCCGCAGGGTACGGGCCACATAGGTGGGGCCGAGATGGAGCCGCAGGGCCAATTCGTCAACCGATCTGACCTCGCCCCTATCGAGCATTTTCTGCCAGCGCCAGGCGCGGGCCAGAGCCAGAACCAGGGCGCGATTGGGTTCGGGCCCGAACGATGCATCAGTACCCGAAGGCAGTATGATTTCCCGGCGCCCGTTGCGGCGCCGGAAGGTCATGGGGATGTTCAGCACCACGCAATCACCGTCGCGGCGAACGTCGGCTGGGCGATAGTCTGGCGGCGACATAGCGGCCGCTACTTCGGCACGATCTGTCATACAAGCACCTCCTCTTTCTCGGCTTTGACCGGTGAAGCCATTTCAGCCGCCAGTGAACTCAGGCCGTTCGCCCGCAGCTTCACAGTCAGACCATTGGGATTGACAATCACCTCTTCGAGCAGCAGCCGGGCGATCCGCTCCTGCTCCGCGGGGAACAAGTTCTCCCACAGAGGATCGATCTGCCTCAGAGCGGTGATGACCTCGGCCTCTGTCGGTGCCGGACCACCCTCTGTTCCCCAACTGGCCTCGACCTCGACCGCCCTCATGGTTCGCGCCACCACATCCGGACTGCGGAACACGCCCCGCAATTGCTCGAACACCGCCTTTTCCACCTCGCCCGCCGCGACGCTCTTGACCGGACACTGAGCGTAGCCCTGCTTGGCGGCCTTGCCGCAAAGATAATAACGATACGTCCGGCCCCGGCGGCGGGTGAAAGTGACTCCCATGGCCCGACCGCAGGAACCACAGCGGATCAGGCCGCTTAGCAGCGCCGGCGTCTTGCGGCGGCTGTTGGCGGCGCGGGCGTTGTGGTTGGTGGCCAGGATTCCCCGGGTCTTGTCCCAGGTGCGGCGGTCGATT
Source organism: uncultured Planctomycetia bacterium (assembly GCA_903929765.1). Classification (GTDB taxonomy): domain Bacteria; phylum Planctomycetota; class Phycisphaerae; order FEN-1346; family JAACEH01; genus CAIYVX01. The sequence continues at coordinate 143,666 of CAIYVX010000094.1, read as the reverse complement.
AGGGCCTCCTGTTCGCCCTTGTACAACGCGCCCTTGTGGCTCACCTGGCCGACGTACTTGACGTTGTTCACGACTCGGTTGACAGAGCATTTGTCCCAGGGCTGGCCCGGCCGCACCTTACCTTTGCGCGTCGTCCAGGCCTTGGTGCGACTGCCGTCGGCATTCAGGGCCGTCGCCACCTTCATGGTCGAGCCGAGTTGGATGAACAGCTTGAAGATGCGCCGCACCAGATCCGCCTCGGCCGGGTTGACTACCAGCCGCCCAGCGGCGCGATCGATGTTATAGCCGAGAACCGGCGGTCCGCCGGTGTGCTTGCCCTTCTTCTTCGCCGCCGCGACCTTATCACGGATGCGTTCGCCGATGATCTCGCGTTCGAACTGGGCGAACGAAAGCAGGATGTTCAGCGTCAGCCGACCCATCGAGGTCGTGGTGTTGAAGCTTTGCGTGACCGAAACGAAACTGACTTCGTGTTTGTCGAACAGGGCGATCAACTGCGAGAAGTCCAAAAGCGACCGGCTCAGGCGGTCTACTTTGTAGACGACGACCGTGTCGATCTTCCCGGCTTCAATGTCGGCCAGCAGCCGCTTGAGCGCCGGGCGGTCCATGTTGCCGCCGGTGAATCCGCCATCATCATAGCGGTCGGCCAGACCGACCCAACCCTCCGCCTTCTGGCTGGCGATGTAGGCCTCGCCCGCCTCACGCTGGGCGTCGAGGCTGTTGAACGCCATTTCGAGGCCTTCCTCGGTGCTCTTGCGGGTATAAATTGCGCAGCGAATTACCGCCGCCTGGCCATTAGACTCGTTCCGTCCGATCATACTTTTTCTCCCAAGGGTTGTTTCAATCCGAAAAATGCCGGCCCGCTGCGATGGGCGCCGGTGATGGCCTTGGCCACGGCCGAGAGCGACCGGTAGCGCCGGCCCCGCAAGTCGAAGCCGTCACGGGCCACGAGCACCTCATGCCGCTCACCGTTCCAGTCGCGCACCAGTCTTGTCCCGGCCACGGGCAAGTTCTGTTCACGCTTGCGAGATGAAGGCCTCCGGGCGGCTGCCGCGTCCTCGTCGGCCACCTGCGTCAACGTTGTCCGGGTGTTGTCGGACAGGCCGCCATAGGCCAGTTCCTGAATCCGCCAGGCCAGCCTGCGTATCAGGTACTGGCCCTTGTAGGAACCCGGCGGCTCGGTGCCATAGAGGGTGCGCCACCGCTCCCGGAGCTGGCCCACCGTAAGCGTGGGCAACTTCGCCAACTGCCTCAAAACCGTCTCGTTCATAAATCACCGTCCTCCAATGAGTTCGGCTCCATGAGGGCGTTTTCCAGCGCACCCGGCAAGGGGAATCCGGCTCGAAAACCGTCTCTTTTCCCCCGCCTGACGCTGCAGCCGCAGCAGGCCCACGGCGAGCAGGCCCGCCAGTTCGTCCAGCCGTTCGTCGGCCGTCATCTTTTGCGGGTCATAGCCACCGACATCAACCTCCCGCTTCACCACATCTTCCGTCGCCCGCATCACCATTTTTCCGACCTCCTCTCTGTCATTTTTCCGCAGTCGATGCAACGAAACCGAAATTTCTCAGTTCAGCATCCTCGGCACCCCCAGGCCGGATCGCCGTGGCCGCCCGCCTCCGGCGGCGATAGGCCCGCTGGCGACAAGCAGCCCGGCAATACCGTGCCTGGGGGCGGCCGGCGTAGAACACGCCGCGACAGACCGGACACACCCGCCGGTAGCAGCCGCGTTGGTCGCCATAGCACGACCATGAGGCCTCCAGCAGCGATTCGCGTGTCAGAATCATGCGATGCCCTCCTATGGCTGACGCGTTACGGCAGAAGCGGACACGCGCAACAAACTCTGCCTACCATCTCGACTACTCCCGCGGGCCTCGAAAACAAGCCTATTTTGGTAGTACCTGCTATGAGGCCCAACGCAAGCGCAAAGTTTCCGCGACGAGCGGTTGCGAAAGTTTGGGGAGTCAACCTGCTATTCGTGCTCTATGGCACAAGATATCTCATCCGATTTGCGTCCGACGAGGAGCCACCACCTATGAACGTGCTTGGAAGCACCGGTACTACCACGCCCCCCTTGGCCCTTGAGCTGCAGGGCACCGGTTTGTCGGATGTGCTTCAGCGAGGCGATCACCTGTCGTTCGAGGACGGTCTGGATAACCGGGAGCAGTTCTTCGTACCGTCGGTGGCAGCCGGCGCATAGGCTGTAGATGACGGCCCGCCCTCGGCCCTGGGGATGGGCGATGCGGCTGGACGGGCCGGGGAAATACAAACAAGTGCAGACGGTCGGCTGGCCGCAGAGCAGGCAGAACGGCTTACGCTTGGCTTCGAACTCTTCCGGGGTAACCGGGAGGCCATTGAATTCAGTCACGGCGATTCCTTTCTTAACATGCCGGGCGGAGAGAGGCGGACACAGCGACAGCCAGGTACCAGCCTCCTTCGCCCCAAAAACTTGGAAAAACCGGCCTAGTGTTTCACTTATCCTTTTTATATAAGGAGCGAAGTGAAACACTCCGGCCTCAGAAGCCCATTTTTCACTCTAACTCACGCCACGACAACAGCTTACGAGTTTGGAAAGAACCATCATTCTCGTGGCGGACCGCGTGGCCTCGTGAGAGCTAAGTGGCGGTAGCGAAAGCCGTTACATTCCTTGATGCCCATTTTCTGGCAGACGGCGCGGTTGTTCGGCTCCAACCCGGCGGCCTCCAACTCCGCGGCGATCTCGGCATACTTGAGGAGCCGCCCCTCATAATCGCTGCGTCGCCCGCTGATCGCCAAATTCGGGAACAACTCACCGGCATAGACGGTGGTCACGTCCAGCTCGGGCGGCAGCGGTTCATTGCTCACCACGTAGACGATAGCCGGATTCGTCAACGGCCGCAGCCGGCCGATGGCCTGCATTAACTCGCCGGTCACCAGGTGCCGCCAGACCGCCTGCCAGCGCGGATCGTCATATTGCTGACGCCGTATGGTCCAGAGGTCAGGCCCCATGGCCAGGGTGTCGAGTTGCCACTGGAGCGGGGGCGCCCGGAGATTTTCATCAAGGGCCCCGACGCCGAAGGCGGCCACGGCCAGGAGCTGAAGGCTGGCCTCGTTGGGCATCGGCCGGCCGATTACCAACCCCACGGGATACTCGGCAAAGGCATTGAGGCCGCGCAGCCCACCGTAATGAATCACCGTCGCCTTGCCGTGCTCGCGCTCCAGTAATTCTTCTAGGACTTCGGTGTCGCTCTTGAACGAGATGCACAGCAGCGGTTCGCCGCGGTGGCGGCGGGCCACCTCGGTGACCAGCCGCTTCAGATAGCTGTCGTCAACGGCCAGATCTTTGCGGTTGCCGCTGCGCGTAGCGATGCGGTCCATCACCTGGTAGACGGTCGCCTGCTGCTCGACCGGCGGCAAGCTGACCACGGTGACCGGCCGGCCCAGAATGCCCTCGAGGACCGCCGGCTCGGCCGTGGCGTCGAGCACGATGATCTCCCGGTTCGTCGGCAACATGGTCTGCCTGGCCCAGCGGCAGGTCCGTGGTGTCAGGTGCACCGGGCCGTCCCGCAACATCAGTTCGACCAGGTCGGCGAACAAATTCGGCAAGGCCGTCCGTCTGTGGGCTGCCTCGTAAGCGGCGTGCAGCAGCCGATTCAGAGTCGCCTCATCTTTCAGCAATTTGCGGTCACCGTCGGTGAGGGGCTGCCCCAGGATGCTCGCGGCCGGCTGCCAGGCGCCGCCGATGGTGCGGGCGCAGGCGGTCAGAAGGTCGAGGGCCGCGCGGCGAAAGAGGTCGATCAGGGTCAGGAGCCCGTCCTCGGCCGCAGACTCGGTCTTGTGTCCCGTTACGCCGGCCACCAGGGCCTCGATGTCGGCGGCGGCGACCACGAGATGCTTGCGCAGGGCATCGAGTTGCTCGACGAAATTCCTGAGCCGGTCGTCGCGCAGTTCGATGGGCGCCGCCAGGGCGGTCGTCGCGTCCTCGTCCAAAATCACCAGCGGGCGGTTCTCCAGGGCCTTGAGTTCCCACAGGTCGCTGCGCCGCAGGTGCCAGCTGGTCACGATCAACACCTGAGCCCGCTGGTTGGCCGAGCAGCGGAAAAGCTGGAGATAGGGACAGCGCCGCTCCCGCGGGCACTCCCGGCACGGGCCGAGGCGAATGCGGTAGTTGAGGTCGCGGAAGAACTGGACCAGTTCCCGCTGGGGGCAGTCATCTTCCTCGGTCGGCCCGGCCCGCCAATGGTGCGTGCTGACGCCGACGGCCTCCAGATCACGCTGGACCTGCTCCGCCAACTCATGCGTCGGTACGACATAGACGGCGCGGACGCCGTGGGTGCCCAGGGCGTGTTCGATGGAGAGGGTCTTGCCGCTCCCCGGAGCCGTGCGGGCCAGCGGTGCAGGCGACACGGGCGACGAAATTGTCGATGAAGCCGGCGATTCTGGCGCGAGCATCATTCAGTGTGATCCTTTCCGGGGCGGTCCAGCCCTCATCGTGATTTTGACGAAGCGAATGCAGCGTTCGCAGCATGGGCTGGCGAACGGCACGGCAGCCGCTGCACTGGGCTTCCAGGCCGGCGGTCCTGACGGCGGCCCGCGCGGCGGCGCAACTGAAACCATATCCCGTCCGACCATAGACGGCCTTTACTATGGACTCGGCCTTGGTGCGGCAACCGTCGGTGGAGAGCTCGGTCCGGTTCCGCAGTGCCCAGGCGTTCAGGAGTTTCACGGCCCAGGGCTGAGGCCGCCCGGCGGCGAGGGCCCAACAACCAAGCTGGAGTTCCGCACGGTTGCGGGCGCCGGGACCGACCTCTGCCTCAGCCAGACGCCGGATACAGTCGGGCATGCCCGGGTCCACCACCTCGTCGACCACGAAGCCGTCGGGCCGGACCTTGCGGCCGGTGAGCTCGGCCGTCCGGCGGGTGAACTCGTGCGTCTTATGTTGCTTATCAAGTTCGGCGGCCCACCACGCCGTCGCTTTGGACGACACCGGCGGTGCCGGACCGTCCTCTGATCGCAGCGGCGGTCGCGGATCGCCGGCGAGGGCCTTGATCTCGTCGGCGGAAAGCCGCTGGAGTTCGCCGTGGGTTAATTCCACCTTGAAGAGGCCAGACTTCGGGTTGATCTGGTTCGGCGCCCGCAACATCCGCGGCAGAGAGTAGACAGAGCTATCGACCGGCAGGTCGGGACAGCCTTCGGCCTCCAACCGCTTGATCAGGCCCGCGACGATCAACTTCATGTTCTGGGTCAGAGCGGCACTCGGCGTAAGGCCCAGGGCCGCGGGGTGAACCAGAATATGCAGACCCTTGCTGCCGCTGAACCAGACCCTGACGGCCTCCTCGGCCAGCTCCAGCCCGTCGACGAGGAACTCGACGAGATACCGCCCCGCCAGCAGGGCCTTGTCCAGGTCGCCCGCGCAGTCGATGTCGAAGTAGAGCGGCGCCAGGTGCGGTCGAGCGTCAGCACCCACGTAATGCTCGCGGACCTGTTTCCAGCGGCGAACAGGCACGCCTGCAGGCGGCGGGGCGAAGGTCTGGATGCTGAAGAACAGAATCCGCTGCCGCTGGACGGCCTCTTTCTCAAGGATCACAGCTTGTGCTGCGGTGGCGGGCGCGAACAGCCAACTGCCCCACCGGCCGCGCTCGTCCATCAGGCCGTAGCAGCGAAAGCCGAGGCCGTCCCAGCTTGGCCCGGGCGGGTTGGGATGGGGCGGCGCAGCCGATCCTATCCGGTCATTGAATGCGACCATGGAACTCCTTTCTGTAAGGGCGACTTCTGCGTCGCCAACACGTGACCTCTATCCGGATGGCAACGTGCCGCCCGGTCTGGCAACAAAATGTCCATCTGGCACCCGCCGCGCGGCGAGTACCTGGTCGGAATCGGACCCAGCTCGTCCGGCCGGAGCCGGAGGTCGCTATGACGCCGTCATGCAGGGCGTCGGCAGGCAAGGCCGCGAGGGCCTCGACAAGCCAGGGGACACGTTGAGTTGTCGCTCAGCCCAGACAATAGATACTCTGCTGTTACATACCCCGTTGCGGCAAAAAGTGTACGGGTCCGGCCGCTTGCGCCCCCGCGATACACAGTTATTTGCCGCAGAGCCTCTGGGAACGGATGTAAAATCCAGTTATTCTGAAAAATTCTGTCCCATGCGGGGGAATGGCCACGCCCACCCCGCCCCAGCCGGCCGCCACGACTTCCGCTTATTACCACAGAGCCCAAAACGTGCACGCCGAATCCGCGCCGACCGCGGTTTTTCCGAAAATCGTTACACAGATGGAACGCCAGGCGACCCGCTCCCGGCGAAAACCTGCCTCCCTCCTAATCACTACATCCGCGGCAACCACGATTTTGTCGCGCAAGTCTCCACCACGGGCCTATTCGCCGCGTTTGAACTCCATGTCGAATCCCCAGCTCTCCGCTGTCTCGTCAGCGTCGAACTCCGCTTGCGAAAAACCAAAGACATCGGCTTGCCGACCCGCAAGATGGCCGTCCCTGTCCTTGATGAAGTGGATGGCGTGAGCCAGTTCATGGGCGATGACGGCCTCGACTGCCGACTCCGGCAATTGATCCGTGCCGCCCGAGAGAAAGGCGAACTCCGAGCCATTAGCCTTGGTCTGGGCCAGAGCGTCGCCGCTGTTGCCACATTCGAAGTCACTCTTCAGCGGCACCAGTTCGATGCTCGGCCAATGGCAGGCAGGGCTGGTCAAGAGGGCGGGCCGCGTTCGACGCCAGTGCTTCAGCAGCGTGCGTCTTGCCCATACGGGCATTTGGCACCAGGTCCGGCGGAACGCGGCGACGAACTTCTGCGCGTCGCCACCCACGTGAAACAGATAGAGATCGTGCCGCGGCAGAATCGGCACGTACTGTGGCCTTATACCACTGTTGTTCTTACTGCTGGGTGTCATTGTTCCTCTCCCTGACCACACGAAGCCAGCTTGCCAGGATCGCGCAGCGACCGGCCGCCGCGCGGACCGGCCCCGCACGGCACGCCGCCGCCGCGCTGCTCTCTATTTATATAGGAGGGGGATTCTGTGACTATTTTCGCGCACAATCCGAGTTTCTGGCGGGAAATTGCAGAAATTGCCTGAAAGGCCGGGGCGGCGCGGGCCGGGTGGCCTCAGGAACGCAGGTGCATCGTGTAGGAAGGGAGTTCCTTTTGATTCTCGCAAACGATGAAGACGTGGTCGTCGATCTTCTTTTCCTTCAACTGGTTCCGCAGTTTGCTGACCACTTGACGCACGTGCTGCCGAGCCTTCTTCAGTTCACGCCTGCCGGCCTCCTCATACACGCCCCGGCCCAGGACATCGACGCACACCTCGCTCCAGGAGCAGGTGTGCCCGATCCGTCCCGCCAGAAGCCAGAACAGCTTCGCGATCTGAGTGTGCTCGCTGCCGAGATATAGGCGTTTGCCGAACCAGTGGATGACTTTCGCGTCGTGACGGTCCGGTTCTATGCCGAGGCGAGCCATCAGGCGTTTTCTCCCCCTGGAGGGCTTGAGGGGCGCGTCCCGCCACAGGCTGTCGTAGGACTCATCCGGATCGCCATCCGGGGCGTCATCCGGCCATTCCGTCTCAACCACTTCTTCGGGCGACCAGCGAAATGGCGGCGGGGCGTTGCCCTCATCCACGGCGTTCTTCCCCAACATCGTCAGTCCGTAGGTGACCGCCGGCCTGCCGTCGGCTCGGGCAGGCTGTTCCGGGCCGGCGGGATAAGCCTGAATCACGCCCGCATAAAGGGCGTGGCGCAGGACGCTCTCACTGCCGCCCTGGTCGGGATCGTCCAGCCGGCACAGGTCGATCCCCAGATGAGCGGCATGGGCCGCACCCAGCAGCAGATTCTCCAGTGCGACGGCGCTATGACGCACGGGGTCACCGTCGGGGTCCATCGAATCACGGATTCTCATCAACCGGCACAGGTAGAGCGTCAAGGCATCGGCGCGACCGAACCCTTCGGTGCTGCGATGAGAGCCGGCCGGCACGAAACCAACGTCCATCACGGTCCGCTTGGCCCAGGCGATCCAGACCCGCGAAATCCCATTCTGTCCGGCGGTCGTCGCCGGCGCGGCGACCCTGCCCGTCATGAGCAGCCAAAGGTCGCTATCCTGCAGCCGGAATTCGACCAGGTTGCCGTTCTTCCCAGTAGGCTGATCATCGGCCTCTTCGAGGCCACCGTTCTTCTTGCTCATCAGATACTCCATCGGCACTTTGGAAAAAGGAGGCAGGCCAACTGACAGACGAACCGCTTGTCGAGCCCCGCCCCAGTGTGGATGCGGAAGTATAAAGGGCGAGAGTGCGGTCGGCAAGTATTGTAGCCGAAGTTTTGGCCGAAGAACACCCCGGCCTTGGGCGGGACCGGGGTGGTGTGAGTTGAGGCAATGCGGGGTGATGATTACTTCGCGGCGGCCGCGAACTTGCCTTTCTCGACCTTGCGGAACCGGGCCGCCTCGCCCTTGGTCGCTATCTCGCGGATGACGGCGCTGTACAACGTAGCCCACGGCGTGCGGCCCTTGGTCTGCCACAAGCCGGTCACGAGGATCTTCTCGACCATCTGCTGGCAATTCATGGGTTCGCTGGCTTCGGCCAGAGCCTTGGCGGCGAGGTTGAGAAGGCTGTTGCGCTCCGGTTTGGCCCCGGTTGCGCCAGTTTCGCCCGTGTCGCGTCCGGGGTGGCCCGTGGTATCCTTCGTCGCCTTGCGGCGTTTCGTCACCTCGGGCACCGTGACGCCCTCGACTAGGTTGCCCTTCTCGACCTCGGCCACACCCTTGTCATCGGCCTGGCACTCGGCTTTCTCGGAGACGATGGGCATGGTCTTCTTGGGCCAGAGGCCCCGCAAACGTTGGGAAGATTTAACGCGTACAGCCTTGTGCGTGCGAACATTAATAGCATCCCAACCGCCGTGCGGGTTGGCCTTTTCTAATCTGACCGGCTGAATTTCGCCGCTGACCTTACAAGCATACACCGCACCGAGCTTCACACTTTCCTTCTTCATCTGCATGCTCCTTTGCGTTTGGCCCGGCGTTGTGCCGGGCAACCAGTTAGAAACCCGCCTCTTTCAAGAGGTCGTGGTATGCTTCTTCGCCACCCAACATCGTGACCAGGCGGTTGGCCAGCCAGTCGAGCTGGCGGCGCACTTCGGGGTTCGTGCGTCGGCCGTTGACCTGCACCCGGACGGCGTTGGCCAGGGTCGCGACGGCCTCGGGGCTGAGGTTGTCCTTTATGGCCTCGCCCAGGGCGTTGGCTTCGTCATTCTCTGGGACGGTGACCCGGACCTTGCGGCCCTTGAATTCCGCGTCGTAGATTTTCTGTTTGCGTCTGGTCATGGTCTGCTGCTCCTTTCAGTCGGCGAAACGTTCGAGCTCACGGGCGTAGCCCTCGATGTCGCAGTTGGTGCCTTCGTATTCTTCAAGTTGCCGGTGCAGGTAGCCGGCGAAGGCCCGGCGGACCTTTTCGCCGGTTTCGTCGCCGCGGGCGGCCACGTCCATCTTCATGCCCTCGGGGCGTTCCGGCACCAGGACAGTGACCTCGATGTTGGGTTGCCGCGCTGCCGGGTGATCGTGGCGAAGCGGCCTCGGCGTCCTTCAATCTCGATTCGCGTGATTCGCATCTTCATCTCCTTGTTCTGGTCTACGTGACATGGACATTACGCCATACACGTGACCGGGGCAAGGTGATTCCGGCGAGAAATGCAGAATTATTCATGGAATCTTTGGCGGCCTAACTTGTGCTGTTACAACCAGTGAGTACGCTTTGAAGTGTGCTCGCTGTTGCGAATCCCTCGCGGGGCTGGTAAGCTATCGCAGCTTGACCGGGGGACCAAGGTTGATCGTGTCTTCAAGGTGGGGCTCGACGACAATCTTGAACCTGGATGAGCACTACCACTTGGATGCATCCAGAATCCTGGAGGCCGCACCATGATCGATATTGCCAGACTCGAACAGTTGGTGGCGTCGGGCGAAGCCTTGGACGTGGAGTTCAAGTCTGACCGGCACCGCATTTCCGACAGCGATATCTATGAAGAGGTCGTTGCTCTGGCCAATGCCTCCGGCGGAGTGCTGTTGATTGGCGTCGAGGACGATGGTGCCGTCACCGGGGCAAAGCCGCGCCACGGCAAGACTACGGACCCGATTAAGCTGCAAGCGGCCATTTTCAACAATACGGTACCGAGCATCAACACACGCATTTCGGTGGTTCACCATGTGGGCGGCGATGTCCTGGCCATTGAGGTGGACCCGTACCCGGAGCCGTGCGCCACCAGGGGCGGCAAGTCAGTCCATCGCACCATCGGCGGGGATGGCAAACCCCAGACCGCGCCTTTTTACCCTCGCGATCAGCGTTCGCGCCGCGTGGACCTGGGGCTGATGGATTTTTCCGCCCAGCCTGAGTCAGAAACTTCTTTCGACAGCTTCGATCCGCTGGAATTTGAGCGACTCAAACAGACCATCACCCGCCTGCACGGTGATCAGTCGCTCTTGAAACTGTCCGACCAGGATGTTGCCAAGGCTCTGCGCTTGGTTGAAAGCCAGGACGGCAAGCTGGTCCCCACGGTCGCCGGCTTGCTGCTTCTTGGGAGAGAGGAAGCCCTGCGAGACGCTATTCCCACCCACGATGTCCGATTCCAAGCCATCGACACCCAGGGCAATGTGAAGGTCAACGACGTTTTTCACGGCCCCTTGCTGCGAACATTGGAGGCCGTCGAATCGCGTTTCGCCGCCCGCAACGAAGAGAAGGAAGTCTTGGTCGGCCTCTTCCGTGTTCCCATTCCGGACTATTCCCCGGAAGGCTTCCGCGAAGCCGTGAACAACGCCATTCTGCACCGCGACTACAGCCGCCTCGATGCGCTTTATATCCAGTGGCAGCCCGATGGTCTCCTGATCACCAGCCCCGGCGGTTTCCCGACGGGTATCACCGTTGACAACCTTCTGGTACACGAGCCGAAGCCCCGCAATCCACGCCTCGCCGAAGCGTTCAAACGCATCGGCCTCGTCGAACAGACCGGTCGCGGTGTCGATAAGATTTATCTGGGGCAGTTGCGCTATGGGCGTCCCGCGCCGGATTACTCCCGCAGTGACCCCACCGGCGTCCGTGTCGTTCTTCGCGGCGGCAAGCCATCGCTTCAGTTCGCCGCCTTTGTCTACGAACAGGACCGGGAAGGCCACGCCCTATCCCTCGACGAGTTGATGGTTCTGAACGCTCTTTTCTTTGAGCGGCGTATCGACACACAGACAGCCGCCAAGCTCATTCAGAAGGATGTCTCTGAAGGACGGGCCATTCTTGAGCGGCTGCACGAGCGTGGACTCATCGAGGCGGCGGGGGAAAAAAAGGGTCGGGTGTTTCATCTTAGCGCCGCTTTGTATCGGCGGCTCGGCGAATCCGACGGCTATGTCCGCACTCACGGCATTGACCGGCTGCGACAGGAAGGGCTGGTCACGGAGTTCCTTCAAGCCCACGGTAAGATCACGCGGGGAGACGTGACGCGCCTGTTGGGTATAACCAGTAATCAGGCCCGTCGCATTCTGGATCGAATGAAAGGCGCCGGCAAGATAAAGCCTCAAGGGAAGCCGCCGCGTTGGGTGTACTATGTGCTTTCCTCGGCCTGACTTACACGTTCTATGCGCCATTCTATGCGCCGCGGCGCATAGGCTTTGGTAAAGGCGCATAGGGGTTGCTTAGGCGGCACTTATGGCGCGGTCGAGGTCAGTGGCGGCTTGAATCGCGCACCGCGCGTTTTCCTCGCGTTTTGGAACCGGGGGGTGCCGCTAAATGATGAACCAGCACAAGAAAGCAGAGGAAGGCAAGGGAATCCGGAAAAAACACATCCGTCTCTTTGTCGTGGAAAGCCCAAGTCCACTGGATGCTCTGGCTGGCATCGCCGAAGTCCCAGATAATGCGCCAGAAATGCGCCAAATGCGCCACTCTTGCGTTACCCAGACACCCGTGGCAACGCTGGGAGAAAATGTGCCAGAAACGTGGACTCGGCGTCGTAAACAGAGGCTGGCCTTTGTCGGCGAATGGCGGACGGCAAGCTACTCGCCGGCAGGGTCGCTGGCCACGTCCAAGTCGGGAGCTTCGATGAGTCTCTGGAACTCCGCCAGAATATCGGCATGGTGCTTGGAAAAATACCGCACCACACGGGCGTTGTTGAGTAAGCTCCGGAGATACCCGGTCGCCAGCACCAGGTGCAGGACGTTTTCGCCGTGCGTTTCCTCGATCATCTTGTAGGTGCGGACCTGGTCGCGCATTTCCCGTTCAATCCGGGCCTGATCTTCCGCCGACATGCCGTGGTCGTCCTTGGGCTTCTCGGATTCAATCCTCTGGCTTTCCGGCGTGGCAGCGTAGAGGCACTTAGCGTAGCCCGTTGTAAAGTTCATTGAGGAAATCATCAACTCGGCCATTTCGATCTGGCGCATGGGCAGCACCCGTTTCAGTTCGCGGAGCGTCGCAGCCGACACGTGCCGGGTCTTAAGCATCGTGACCGCCTCGGGACAGATGCCCGCCAGCAGGTTCTGTTTGCGCCGGATGTGCGCAACGTCCACATTGAGCGTGGCCGCAATCCGTTCTTCCGGTACCCCGTTTTCCAGGGCCTTGAGGACCATGAAGTGCTCCTGGATCGCGGTGATCTGGTTGACCTTGTGGTTGTAGGTGTAGGCCTCGTCCTCTGTGGCGATCAGGCAAAGAGCTTCGGTGGCACCCTGGCTTTTCAGGATATCCCGCCGCATCGTGCCGTCGAGCAAGATGTACTGGTGCCCGGTGCCTTCCTGTGGGTAGACGATCAACGGTTCGATCAAACCGATCTCGCGCAGCGACGAGGCGATGCACTTGTACTTCTCACTGTTGCGAGCGCTGGACGTGAGCTTTCTCAAGGGGAGCAACTGATCAAGTGGCAGTATTACCGCTTGAGGTTGAAACGCCAGGGCTACCTTACGGTCCATTCGCCGGCTCCTTTCCGCTGATCTGTGCCGCAAGTGGTTTCGGCATCGACGTGAGGGACTCGGCCCGCAGCAGAGTGACGAACCCTTCGTCCGCGAGCAGTTTCTTCAATGCCGAGACGATAAACAGCAGCCGAGTTTCCGTGAGTTTCGCTCGGCTGACCAGCACCGTGCGGCGCGTCGTTTCCTTGCGGTAGGCATTCAACAAGGAGTTGGCGGAGACGTTTTCCCCTTTCTCCGCTTTCTTCGGGCCGGTCGTCCTGGCCTTGCCTTTAGTTCTTCGAGCTTCGAGGAGCCGGCGTGCCGCCAGCAGGCTCCTGCCTCGCAAGGTGCCGCTCTGATAGGCCTCGGCCATGGCCTTTTGAACTTCCTGGTCGGTGCTCTCCGAAATGGAGATGGCCATGCTGATGGGGATTTCCCGACGCTCAACCGCGAGGAGCAGCCGATCCTCGCCCTGTTTGAGCAGCCTTATGACGCCGGTAACGTAGCCGTGGTCCAAGTCGACCCGCTTGGCAATCTCCGACACCCGGTAGCCCCTCTCCTTCATGGCCAGAATGTCACGGGCCAGCTCCAGCGAAGTTCGCTGGCGCCGAGCCAGGTTTTCCGCCAGGCTCATGAGGAAAAGATCCTCTTTCGAGGCGTCCACGACCAGTGCCGGTATTTCCGTCTGCCCCAAGGCCATAAATGCTTCCAGACGACCCTGGCCGCACACCAGATCGTACCGATCTTCGCCGTCCCGGCTTGGACGGCGGGCCACCGTGATCGGCTTCTTGAGACCGATATTGGAAATGTTCGAGATGATCTGCCGGAATTTGTCCTGTCCGCGGGCCCGCGAGTTGACCACGCTGATCTGAGCCAGAGGAATCATACGGACTGCCGGATCGCGCGTCGCTTTCATGCCGCCACCTCAATATTCGCCCTGGCCGCCAAGGCAACAAAACGCTCCAGATCCTCCCGCTGATAGGTATCAATGGCGGCACTGTTTGATTCTGCCAGACGCAGTGAGACCTTCGAGATGTCGATTCTCGGCAGAAGGTAGTAGTCCACAGGGTTTCGGTTGTCAGCGTCCATGCGGGCCACCACCGTGATGTCTGGTACGAGTTCCTGATCGAGATTGACCAGCCAGCGCAGAGCCCCGGCCGCCGTCTGACGGCAGCGAGTCAGTAGGATCGACGCAGTGTACTCTCCGTTGATGAGCAGGAAACCGGAGTCCTCGTCGCGAGTGATCCTGGCGCCGATTTCCTCGATCTTGCGGATCACCGCGTCCACCATGGGCGCGTACAACTCGCGGAGGTGCCGGTTGACCTCCAGGTAGCGATAGTCGTGGTCTGGGACATAGCCGACCAGTTGGTAGGCTCGAATCAGGCTGCCGAATCGTGACTGGTAGACGGCGCTGGACGGCACGCTCTCGGTGCCGTCGATCAAAGCCGCCGAAAGCTTCGAGCACTCCGCGTAAAGCTGTTTCAGTTTTTCCAACAACTCCTCGTCGCTGAACTTCCTGGCCCGCTCCACGATGATGCCACGGGCCATGTAGAAGAGGTCGGGTTCGACAATACGGCCAAACGCCCCGTCCATCCGAATCCACATGTCCGGCGGATTCTCGACGTGCTTTATCTGCAACTTGAACGAGTGGCGGTTGTAGATGTTGTTCCCGATGTACTTTTCGTTGGTCAGCACCTGGAGCACCAACGACCGATTCCAGGCATGTCCCAAGTCGGTGTTCACGATTCCTCGGGCGTTGAGCAAATCGGCGATCTGCGACTCTTTCAAGCCGTCGCGAGTAAACATCTCGTACATTCGTCGAACGGTCTGGACCTCCTCGTCGGGTCCGGGCACGAGAATGACGCGGTCGGTTTGCAGGCTCTTTCGCTCGCCATGTTTCAGTATGCCTTTGGGGGTGCCCTCCTGGTTTATCAGCATGCGGCGTAGGCCAAAGCCGGCCGGTCCGCCTTGGCGGTAGCCCAGTTCGATCAGCTTACATTGGCCCCTGAAAACCCTGGTCGACAGGTCACGGCTGTATTCCCCAGCCATGGCCCGCTTCACACCTTTGATGATAGTGGACACAGGGCTGCCGTCATTTTCGAACTGCTCGTTACAATACTCGACGTTGACCCCGGCCCGCTTGCAGATGTACTCGTGGTAGGCGCTCTCGTCGGAATCCTGGAAACGACCCCACCGGCTGATGTCGTAGACCAGAATCGTATCGAACTCGACGTTGCCTTCCGTCACATCGTTCAGCAGGCGTTTCAGTGAATGGCGACCAGAGATGTTGAGGCCGCTCTTGCCGGCGTCCTCGTAGGTCTGAACTATCCGGTAGCCGCGCCTGGCGGCGTATTCTCTGATGACATCCGACTGATTCTCGGTCGAGTACTGCTGATGCTCGGTGGACATCCGGACATACTGTGCCGCCGGCCTAAGGACTGGTGCACCCGGATCGACCGGCGTGTCTTGCGTTTCGTCTTGCTCCATGTTCTGGCTCTCCAGGAATGACGGGGGTACGCTTCTGACCAACGGGCCGCCCCGCGCAACGGGCAACCTACGATTCGTCGGTCCTACGACCAACACTATGCGCTATCACCGTGCCCTGGCCGGGTGCACCAGCGTGCCATTTTTGTGCTTTTTTTCAGGAAGGACGATCTGACGTGTCTGACAAGTCCAGAACGTAGTACCCGCCGACCGACCGAATCTTGCCGGCAAGTTCCTCCATTCCCGATTCCTTAAGCTGTGACCGGAGACGCCGCACGGCGCTGCGAATGGTCTCGTCGGCCACCTGTTGACCATCCCAAACGTCCCGAATCAGCCGTTCGAAGGCTACATGGTGACCGGGTCGTCGCGCCAACCGTTCCACGAGCCTGAACAGCAGGGATGGACCGAGGCGACAAGTGCGGCCGTGCCAAGTCACGGTCATGGTAGACGAGTCAATAATGGGCGTGGAATAAAGCATGGCGGGGTCGCTCAATCGCGAGCCCAGGAGGTTGGCCAGCGAGCCCAAAGAGTCGCCGAGATCATCCCATTGCTGCAGTTTCATTAGTAATTCCTCGAGGGTGGCCTGGGCAAAAACATGTGCCCTCACCAATCGCGTCACCAGCTCCACTACACGCTTCCGGTCCTGAGTCGTCGCCATGTGCTCACCTTTCCTTCCTGGGCTCAGCCGAAGTTTATGCAGCGCTCGGACTTGCCGGAAGGTGCCAACCACAGCGACGTTCCCCTTCAAAACGTGATACGTTTTCATTGCCGTCTTGAGCCGTCCTTGTAGAGCCTGCCCGTACGCTCTATAATCCGAACCTGATTACCACCCCGAGTGCGCAAGGCCGGGGGCGTCTGCGTGGGATCTGCGAGGCTGATGCAATGGCTCAGAGTATCAATGGAAGTGGGCGGACGACCGAGGGAACCCAAGATCAGCAACTTGGCGTGTCATCCCTCACCAGCCATTTGTGGGAGGCCGCCAACATCCTCCGCGGCCCCGTCGACGCGGCCGACTTCAAAACCTACATCTTCCCGTTGCTGTTCTTCAAACGGATTTCGGATGTCTTCGACGAGGAACTGACCGACGCGATGCAGTTGTCGGGAGGCGACCAGCAATTCGCCCATTTCCCAGAGAACCATCGTTTCCAGATTCCGGAGGGTTGCCACTGGGAGGACGTGCGTGCTAAGACCGGCAATGTCGGCCAGGCCCTGCAGCACGCTCTGCGCGAGATTGAGAAAGCCAATCCCGACACGCTGTATGGGATTTTCGGCGACGCCAACTGGACCAACAAAGACCGCCTCTCCGACGCGCTGCTCCGCGACCTGCTGGAGCACTTCTCCCGGCTGTCGCTGGGCAACAAGCTGGCCCAGGCTGACATTTTGGGCCAGGCCTACGAGTACCTGATCAAAAAGTTTGCCGATCTGACCAACAAGAAGGCGGGCGAGTTCTATACTCCCCGCGCCGTCGTCCGCCTGCTCATCAACGTTCTCGATCCCAAGGAAGGCGAAACCATCTACGATCCCGCCTGTGGCACCGGGGGGATGCTGCTGGAAGCCATTCACCATGTGCGCGGCAACGGCGGCAACATCAAAACGCTCTATGGCCGGCTGCTGGGACAGGAGAAAAACCTAACCACGTCGGCCATCGCCCGCATGAACCTGCTCCTGCACGGGGTCGAAGACTTCAGAATTGTACGTGGGGACACGCTGCGCCAGCCCGCCTTCTACGCTGGCGACCAGTTGATGACCTTCGACTGCGTGATCGCCAACCCACCGTTCTCGCTGGAGAAATGGGGCGAGGAGGTATGGACCAGCGACCCCTTTGGCCGGAACTTCGCCGGCATGCCGCCCTCCAAGAGCGGCGACTATGCCTGGGTCCAGCACATGATCAAGTCGATGGCGCCAAAGACCGGCCGCATGGCGGTCGTGTTGCCCCACGGCGTGCTCTTCCGTATGGCGGCCGAAGGCAAGATTCGCCGCAAGATTCTGGAGATGGATGTACTCGATGCGGTCATCGGCCTAGGCCCGAACCTCTTCTACGGTACCGGCCTGGCCGCCTGCGTGATGGTCTTCCGCAATCGCAAACCCAAGGATCGCCGACAGCAGGTGCTCTTCATCGACGCCTCGCGGGAATTCAAAAAGGGCCGCAACCAGAATGAACTCCTGCCCGAGCACGTCGACCGCATCTACGCCTGGTACAAAGCCTACGCCGACAGCCCCGGCGTGGCCAAGGTCGTCTCGCTCGACGAGATTCGGGCCAACGATTTCAACCTGAACATCCCGCGCCATGTCGAGCCCGTGGTGGCCGAGGAAACGGTGACGGTCGAGCAGGCTGTAGCCAACCTGAAAGTCACCTTGGATACCGCCTACGCCGCCGAAGATCGGTTGAAAGAGTTGCTCAGAAAGGGGGGATTATATGGAAATAAACGTGCTTAAGGATCTGCTGAAGATCGCAAAGGCGATCAACAACTTTGAGTTGAATCAGAAACTCATGGAGTTGCAGCAGGAGTTGATGCAGCTTCAGGATGAGAACCGCACCTTGAAGGATCGTGTGCGGGAACTACAGGACAAATGCAACAAGAGTGAAGAGGCCCGATGGGCCGACGACGCCTACTGGGTCCAGAAGGCAGAAGGCTTGGACGGCCCGTTTTGCACGGGATGTTTCGATACAAACAAACAGCTTGTGCGGCTCACACAGATGGGAGAGGTTTTCCATGACATCGCAACCCATCGTTGCCCAAGTTGTCACCAACACTGTTCACCGAAGAAGCCGGAGTAAGCAGGCATGAGCACCCGTATCACCCAGAATCAGCTCGAATCCTACCTTTGGGGCGCCGCCACGCTCCTGCGCGGCTACATCGACGCCGGCGACTACAAGCAGTACATCTTCCCGCTGCTCTTCTTCAAGCGGCTCTGCGACGTTTACGATGAGGAATACCAGAAGGCTCTGGCCGAGTCCGGCGGCGACATCGCCTTTGCCGAATTCGCCGAGAACCATCGCTTCCAGATTCCGGCCAAGGCCCATTGGAAAGCCGTGCGCAGCGCCGGGTCCAATGTCGGCGCCGCAATCCAATCGGCCACGCGGACCATCGAGAAGGCCAACCCCGAGAAGCTCTACGGCATCTTCGGCGACGCCCAGTGGACGAACAAGGACCGCCTCTCTGACGACACCCTCAAGGATCTGGTCGAGCACTTCTCGGCGCTGACCCTGTCTATCGCCAACCTGCCCGAGGATGAACTCGGCAACGGGTACGAGTACCTGATCAAAAAGTTTGCCGACGATTCCGGCCACACCGCAGCCGAGTTTTACACCAACCGCACCGTCGTCCACCTGATGACCGAAATGCTCCAACCGCAACCGGGCGAATCGGTCTACGATCCGACCTGCGGCTCCGGCGGGATGCTCCTGTCCTGCGTCGCCCACCTTCAGCGGCAGAAGAAGGAATGGCGCACCCTGCGCCTCTTCGGCCAGGAACGCAATCTGATGACCTCGGCCATCGCCCGGATGAACCTCTTCCTGCACGGAATTGAGGATTTTGAAGTTGTCCGCGGCGATACCCTGGCCGACCCAAAGCTGGTCGAGGGCGACCGCCTGCGGCAATTCGATCTGGTCCTGGCCAATCCGCCGTACTCGATCAAGCAGTGGGATCCGGCGAAATGGTCCGCCGACCCCTGGGGCCGCAACCTTTACGGCACCCCGCCGCAGGGCCGGGCCGACTACGCCTTCTGGCAACACATCATTGCCAGCCTGAAACCCAAGAGCGGCCGCTGCGCCATTCTGTTTCCGCATGGCGTCCTGTTCCGCAATGAAGAACACGACATGCGGGTCAAGCTGGTAGAGCACGACGTGGTCGAGTGCGTTTTGGGCCTGGGGCCGAACCTGTTCTACAACTCGCCGATGGAGGCCTGCATCGTCATTTGCCGCACGAGCAAGCCCCGGCGGTCGCGCAGCCAGATTCTCTTCATCAACGCCGTCAACGACGTGACCCGTGAACGGGCCCAGAGTTTCCTGACTGACGAGCATATCGCCAAGATCGCCGACGCCTATCACGATCCCGACCGGCCCGTCGATGGTTTCTCACGCCTGGTGGCACTGGACGAAATCCGTCAGCAGGACTGCAACCTGAGCATTCCGCTCTACATCCGGCCGGCCAATGGCCACGGAGGCGTCGCCGGGGGCGACGACAAGAGTCTGGCCTCGGCCATCGCCGAATGGCAAAATAGCTCCGCCGCCCTGCATAAGTCTATGGATGGTCTGTTCAAAACGTTGAAGGAGGATGGCCTTGGCGCGTAAACGACCACCAACAGACCTGCCGGTTCCGGCTTCGGCCCCCGCGGTCGGCCAGCTTTTGACCGACTTGCGGTCTCTAATCGAGCAGACCCGTGCCGGTGTTGCCCAGGCGGCCAACGCCGCCCTCACCATGCTCTACTGGCAGGTTGGGCAGCGCGTCCGCACTGATATCCTCCAGGAGAAGCGCGCCGACTATGGCCAAGAGATTGTCGTGACGGTGTCACGACAATTGGCCGCCGAGTATGGCCGGAGTTTCGAGGACAAGAATCTCCGCCGCATGATCCAGTTCGCCGAGTTGTTCACGGACCAGAAGATTGTCGTGGCGCTGTCACGAGATTTGAGTTGGAGCCACTTCACCGCGATCCTGCCGCTCAAAGACCCCCTCCAACGCGAATTCTACGCCGAAATGTGTCGGGTGGAACGGTGGAGCGTCCGCGCCCTGCGTCAGAAAATTAGCGGCATGCTTTTCGAGCGGACGGCGCTGTCGAAAAAGCCAGCGGCACTGGCCCGTCAGGAACTGGCCAAGCTGCGGGAACAGGACCGCCTCACGCCCGACCTGGTTTTCCGCGATCCTTATTTCCTCGATTTCCTGGGCCTCAAGGACACCTACAGCGAAGCCGACCTGGAGTCCGCCATCCTGCGCGATCTGGAGGCCTTTATTCTCGAACTCGGTGCCGGATTCACCTTTGTCGCCCGGCAGAAGCGGATTACGGTCGACGGCGAGGACTACTACCTCGACCTACTCTTCTACCACCGCCGGTTGCGGCGGCTCGTGGCTATCGACCTCAAGCTCGGGAAATTTCAAGCCGCCGACAAGGGCCAGATGGAGTTGTACCTGCGCTGGCTGGATCGTCACGAGAGGCAGGCGGGCGAGGAGCCGCCCCTGGGCTTAATCCTCTGTGCCGGCAAATCCGAGGAGCAGATCGAGTTGCTGCAACTGGCCAAGTCCGGCATTCGAGTGGCCGCCTACCTGACGGAGCTACCCCCACGCCCGCTGCTCCAGAAGAAACTTCACGAGGCCATCATTACCGCCCGGGCCAGACTCGAAGCCGGGCCAACGGAGGGGCTGAAATGAAACGAGTGGCTCTGCAATTCGGACGGTTTACGTTGTTTGTCCATTCCGACGACCCAGACATGGACGAACTGCTGACGGAGGCTCGACATCGTGGCAAGCCTCTTACTGGGCCGTACAGCGCAATCCGGCACAAGGCCCATACTCCGGTGGGCCAAGACCACCTGCACGTCTACAAAAAACAGAATGAGATATTCGCCATCAACCAGGACAGTAGCGGTCACGACGCGAGCCACAGAGTCGGAATTCCTAATGCTGCTGCCAAGGCCATTCGCCAGCAGTATCCAAATTGGATTCTGCCTGCTAACAACTTTATCGAGAACATCGACGACCCACATCGGATTGCCCTCCTTATGGAGGGAACTACTGTCCAAGAAATCCTTCAGCCATTAGATTTCGACGATTGGTTGCTGCTTTAGAAGGCGAGGCGTAGCGTTGAGTCCACGACGTCCGACAGTCTCCTGTAATACACCTGAATCCGTTCCACGGTCTGCGCTGCCACCGGGCTGGCGAATGGTGCGGTTCGATGAGATTGCCGAGTCGATTGGTGAGCGGGTGGAGCCGGGCGATGCTGAGACAGAATACTACGTCGGCCTGGAGCACCTGGACACCGACTCGTTGAAGATTCGGCGTTGGGGCACGCCGGACGACGTGGAGGCAACCAAGCTGCGGTTCAAGACCGGCGACATCATCTTCGGTCGCCGCCGCGTCTATCAGCGAAAAGTTGGCGTGGCCGAGTTCGACGGCATCTGCTCGGCGCACGCGATGGTGGTCCGGGCCAGGGAGGACGCGGTCGAGAAGGACTTTCTGCCTTTCTTCATGCAGAGCGAGATGTTCATGGAGCGGGCCCTGGCCATCTCGGTCGGGTCGCTTTCGCCGACCATCAACTGGGGTACGTTGCGTCGCCAAGAATTCCCGCTACCACCAAAGGGCTAGCAGCGCCACATTGCCGACATCCTCCGGGCGGCGGATGAGGCAATTAACACAACTGTCGATGCAATTGAGTCGGCGTTAGTCACAGAAAAGGTTTTGTTCTGTGCGCAAATGGAGCGTGACCAAGCCAAACATGGGCGAACCTGCATGGCAACCGTGGGTGATGCAATCTCTACAATTATTGCTGGCGACAGTCCTGTTGGATCGAGTGAGCCGGCTGGCCCAAGCGAATACGGTGTTCTGAAGGTCAGCGCGGTTGGCGAGGAGTCATTTCAAGAACAAGAGAACAAGGCGCTCGCCCGACCAGCGGACTTCGACTCTTCACTGGAGGTTCAGCCGGGGTTCCTTCTGATCACGCGGGCAAATGCGATGGCAAAGGGCGTGGGACGTGCCTGTATAGTCGAAGGAACACGCCGCGGGCTCATGCTCAGCGACAAGACGCTCCGGCTGGTTGTGAATCCCGATAAAGCACGCGACCGGTTCCTGCTTCAGGCTCTACGGTCACGCATCTGCCGTCGCTTTATTGAAGGCGCCGCCAATGGAACCGAGGCCAAGAACATTTCGCAAGCGAAACTGCGGAAAGCGCCTGTTTGGTTGCCAAGTCTAAATACGCAAGACGCGGCGCTTCTGATTCTTGATGCACACGCACAAGTTGCGGCGAATCTTCGGGCGAACTTTGAGTCTCTTCGGAATGTGAAGAACCAACTTCTCGCCCAGGTGCTTACGGGGGACACTCATGTTTAATGAATCCAACGCCGTCGAGCAGATGGTCATCGAGGCAGGCAAAGGTCGAGGCTGGAAGTATGTTCCCGCAACGGCGCTGGCGCGGCAACCCAATGAGGTTTTCGTCGAGTCGATGCTGCGCGATGCCCTGATCCGGCTCAACCCGGAGATTGCGGCGCAGCCGGACCGGGCCGACGAGGTACTCTATCGCCTGCGGGCCATTCCGCTGGCCGTGCAGACCGACGGCCTGGTGCGGGCCAACGAGACCCTGGCGGCCTGGCTCCGCAACGAAAAGACCATGCCCTTTGGCCCCAACAACGAGCACGCCTCCGTCCGGCTGATCGATTTCGATAATCTGAAAAACAATGAGTTCGTCGTCACCAACCAGTGGACCTACCAGGCCGGCCAGGTCGAGAAACGGTTCGACGTGGTGCTCCTGGTGAATGGCCTGCCCATCATCATCGGCGAGGCAAAAACTCCGGTGCGGCCGGCGGTGACCTGGGTGGACGGCGCCTCCGACATTCACGACAATTACGAGCAGTCGGTCCCGGCCATGTTCGTGCCCAACGTTTTCTCCTTCGCCACCGAAGGTAAGGCCCTGCGTTACGGCTCGATCCGCATGCCCATCGACATCTGGGGCCCGTGGCGCGATCAGCCGGACGCCCGTGAAGGTTCGCTGGCCGACGTGCGGAAATCGGTCGAATCGCTGCTGCGCCCGGCTGTGGTGCTCGATATCCTCCAGAATTTCACTGTTTTCGCCACGGACAAGAAGCAGCGGCGCAGCAAGATCATCTGCCGCTACCAGCAGTACGAGGCGGCCAATCTGATAGTGGCCCGCGTCGTCAAGGGCAAGCCTCGCAAGGGCCTGATCTGGCATTTCCAGGGCAGCGGCAAGTCGCTCCTGATGGTTTTCGCGGCCCAGAAGCTGCGCATGCACCCGGCGCTCGGCAACCCGACGGTGATTATCGTGGTCGACCGGATAGACCTAGATACGCAGATCACGGCCACGTTCAATGCTGCAGACATTGCCAATATGCTGCGGGCCGGCACGCGCAGCGAGCTTCAGCAACTGCTCCAGCAGGATGTGCGGAAGGTTATCATTACGACCATTCACAAGTTCGGCGAGGCCGACGGCGTGCTGAACGACGGGGCCAACATCATCGCCCTGGTCGACGAGGCCCATCGTACCCAGGAAGGCGACCTGGGCCGGCGGATGCGGGACGCTTTGCCGAATGCTTTTCTCTTTGGCCTGACCGGCACGCCGATCAACACGCGCGACCGCAACACCTTCTGGGCCTTCGGCGCCACCGAGGACGAGAAAGGCTATCTCAGCCGCTACTCGTTTCAGGAATCGATCCGAGACAAGGCGACGTTGCCCCTGCATTTCGAGGCGGTGGAGCCGAAGCTCAGGATCGACCAGACGGCCATCGACGACGCCTTCAAGAAGATCACCGGCGACCTGAGCGAGCAGGACCGAGACGACCTGGCCAAGCGTGCCGCCAAGATGGCCGTGCTGGTAAAAGCGCCGGAGCGGGTCCGGGCCATCGTGGAGCACGTGGTCACCCATTACCGCGAAAAGGTGGAGCCGAACGGGTTTAAGGCCCAGGTGGTGACCTTCGACCGCGAGTGCTGTGTGCTCTACAAGAAAGCTATGGACGAGTTGGTCGGGCCAGAGGCCAGCGCCGTTGTGATAAACCAGCCGAGCGACTTTGGGTTGCCGGAGATCGGCAGGGATGGCGAGGAGCAGTTGCTCGACCGCTATCGCGACCCGGCCGACCCGCTCAAATTCCTGATCGTCACCTCGCGGCTGCTGACCGGCTTCGACGCGCCGATTCTCCAGGCGATGTACCTGGACAAGCCCATGCGGGACCACAATCTGCTCCAGGCCATTTGCCGCACCAACCGCCCGTTTCCCCACAAAACGCATGGCCTGATCGTCGACTACCTCGGCATATTCGACGACGTGGCTCGGGCGCTGGACTTCGACGAGAAGACGGTGCTTCAGGTCATCACCAACCTGGACGAGTTGAAGAAACGGCTGCCGGCGGCGGTGACCAAGTGCCTGGGATATTTCCCCGGCGTAGATCGCTCGATAGGCGGCTACGAGGGGCTCATTGCGGCGCAGGAGTGCCTGCCCAACAACGAGAAACGGGATGCTTTTGCTGCGGATTACTCGGTCGTGGCGCAGCTCTGGGAGGCATTGTCGCCGGACCCGTGTCTGCGGCCCTATGCGACGGATTTCCGGTGGCTGACGCAGGTTTACGAGTCGGTCAAGCCTCCGAGCGGCAACGGTAAACTGCTCTGGCACGCCCTCGGCGCCAAGACTATCGACCTGATTCAGCAGAACGTGCACATGGACTCGATGCGGGACGACCTGGAGACACTGGTTATGGACGCCGAGGTGCTGGAAGGGCTGATCGCGTCGAAGGACCCGAAGAAAGCCAAGGAAGTGGAAATCAAAATCGTGGCCCGGCTCCGCCGGCACAAAAGCGACCCGCGGTTCGTCGCCCTGGGCGAACGGCTGGAGCGGCTGCGCGAGCGCCATGAGCAAGGGCTGCTGACCAGCCGGGAGTTCCTGAAGGAACTACTCCTGTTGGCCAGGGATGTCCTGACGGCCGAGAAGACCGTCACACCCGAGGATGAGCAGACCCAGGCCAAGGCGGCGCTGACGGACTTGTTTTTACGGGCCAAGAGTGAAAAAACACCGGTCATGGTCGAACGGATCGTGGCCGACATCGATGAGATCGTGCGGGTGGTCCGGTTCCCAGACTGGCAGCACACCAGCGCCGGCGAGCGCGAAGTAAAACAGGCCCTGCGTCGAACATTGCTCAAATACAAGTTGCACCAGGACCAGGAGTTGTTCGACCGAGCGTTTGAGTACATCCGCGAGTATTACTGATAGTGAGTGGCCTTGCGCTCGGAGTTCTCCTGTTCGACACGAGAAAGGCCGTCCTCGGCAAGAAGCGGTCTGGTGAAGTCCTCGACGGAGCATCCCAACGCCGCCGCGAAACGCTCCGCGGTGGCCCGCGGGATCGTCTTCTTCTTGTTCCTTTCTGCGTCACTGAAATAGCTGGATGACAATCCCGCAGATGCGGCGACCTGTTGCTGGGTCAGCCCCGCCTGTTCCCGGCGGGCGAGAAGTTGCCCAGGGACGACCAGGAGCCTTCGGCGCTGCCCGAAAGTCGGGATACCTAGTTCTGAGCGGCGCAGCACGATCTTCCCCACGTGCGTGCCCCACAGCGCCGCCAACTCGCGGTCCGGGCGTGTGCCCAGCAGCGACTCATCCGGCAGCGGCCTGCGACTGTGGTTTGGAATTCCCAATTCCTGACGGCGATGACGAACCAGTGCGGCACTCAGGCCCCACATGGCCGCCAGCCTTTTATCCGGCTGCGTGCCCAGGAGCGACGTGTCTGGAATCGAACGAGCCTGCGATTGGAACGAGGGAATCCCCAATTCTATCCGCCGCAGACGAACCGTGTCGCAAGGTAACTTCCACCGGCGGGCCAGCGTCTTGTCCATCATCGTACCCAACAGAGAGTCATCCGGGACCGTCCGGCTGACCGGGGCACTCCGCAACAGGATATCTTCCGGCTGGCACTCCAGTGCTGCCGCCAATCGTCGAACAGTTGCCATTGGAGCATATCGGTGAACCGTACGTTCCAGGAGACCGTAGGAGGGCAATCCTGCTCGCTTGGCGATGGCTCTCTGGCTTAATCGCAAAATCAGCCGCCGGGCCAGCAGTTTGCCCGGCGAGACCGCCACCTTGTTCTTCTGAGGCGACCTTCTTCCGAAAGGGGCGATGCCGAGTGTCTGCCGCCGCGACAGAACGACGTGCGTTGGGCATTGCAGTCTCTCCGCCAGCGTCCGATCCGTCATCGTTCCCAACAAGGCTTCCTCTTGGGAAGTCCAATGTCGCCCTTTGGCCGGAGGTATCTTTTGCCTTCGCCGACTCCGACTAAGCTTGGTACGGAAGACCGGATCGCAAGCCAGGAGCCTGTATTCGGCCCATTTTTCAGAACTGAACAGTTCCTTGGCTTTCTTGGAGTGAAGAATAGAGGTGCCTTCTGTGTACTTGCCCACCCCCAGTGCCCGCCGCCACCGTCCAACCACCGCTCGTGACACACCCCACCAGTGGCTAATAGCTATGGCAGACTCTCTGCGCACCGCCCGCGTCAGGTCTCCACACAGGACAAGTGAGTTTCTGCCCCAACGCTTGGGCCACAGGATCTCGGCGTCGCTGAAACGGCCGACGACCACGGTGCCGTGCACCTCATCGAAAAGCCGCCCCCGTCGCCTGACCTTGGGCGGATTGTAAGGGCCGAAGTGGAGCATGTAGCGTTCCTCGTCCTTCATAGCAGAGGTTATTCTACACCGACAGAGGACGCTTTGAAACAGACAGGAAGGGGCTGCGTTCACGGAAGGCGGTAGACGCCGTCTCGGCCGCGAAACAGGGCGCGAAAGACCGCAACCTCCGCTTCGGGCGACGAATGATTGTTCACGGAGGTTTTTCCTGGCCCATGCTTGTATTATGCCGCAAGGGGCCGTTTGGCAATGATGCTTCTCCACCAGTTGCCCCTGCGCCGTCGGTGGTGACAGGCATGGTACGCGATGGTAGAATAACGACCCGTCGGGAGTGCCCTGATGAACAAAGATAAGCGACAAACCGGACCGCGAGCGACCGGGAAGGACTGCCTCTATGAACTGGAGGTCTTCCTGATCGATGGTCCTATGACCAAGACATTCATTTCGCAGAATCCGGTCGTCTCGCGGGCCATTCAGATCCGCGGCGCGCAGTCTCTGGAGATTCTTCACTATGCGATCTTCGGTGCCTTTGGCCGCGAAGATCATCACATGTATGAGTTCCAAGTCGGCGGCAAAGGACCGATGGACCCCAAGGCCAGGAGGTATGTACTCTCCGGCGAGTTCGATAATCCGATGCCGGGGACGCCGAAGCCTGCCGGCGACGTGACATGCACCGCCATCGACTCGCTCGGCCTGAAGACGGGGGATGCCTTCGGCTACTGGTTCGACTTCGGCGACAACTGGTGGCACCAGATCAACGTCGTGGCCATCGTGAGCAAGGTGCCGCGCGGGAACTTTCCACGAGTCATCAAACGGACTGGTGAGAATCCGCCGCAGTATGTGGATGGGGAAGAAGAGGATTGCGACGAGGATGCCAGCAAGGAATGATGCTGCCCCCAGCGTCAGTCCAGGCACAGGAGATGAATGCTATGAATTCCGCACTGGTCAAGCCGACGGCCTTCTACCGCCAGGCAACGGAGAAGACCAAGCTCAACTGGTTCTGTTACGAGTACGCCGCGGAGGTCGTCAGTTGCGTTGACGCCGATCTGCGGAAACGGCTGAATCGCAAAAGCATCAGCGACCAGCGGATCGTGGAGTTTGCCGTCTACTTCGCTCAGCACATGAAGAAGCCCATCCTGGCCAAACTCGCCGGCGAAGTGGCGGAAATTCACATGAGCCACAAGGACATCGCCGGCTTCTTCCCAAACCTGGACGACAAGCAGGTGGACCGCCTGCTGACTCTGGTCGCCAAGGCCTGGGACAGCCTGCTGGAAGTCTGCTCCGTCTGTCCGGGGCGGTGCATCTCGGAACGCGACCAGCCTGCCCCGGCCTTTGATGACCCGAATCTGTGATCTTAGCTTGAGGAATCCGACGTGATGAAGAAGAGCGTGACAGATGAACAGAGATGATCGGACGCGGAATCTGCTGGAGAAGTTGAGGGAGTTCGGTGACGCCCACAACCAGCGCAACTGGCCGGCGCGGCAACCCGATTACGTGGCCACCCTGGGCCTTACGGCTGAGGACGTGCCGCATCTGATCGCGGTAGCCCGCGACTGGGCCGAGCGGAAGGACTGGCCGGAAGATGTTGAGGATCTCTCGGTCTATGCCGCCGTCCACGCGTGGCGAGCCCTGGCGCAATTGGGAGCCGAGGCCGCCATTGCCCCGCTGATTGAGATGCTGCCGGCCTTGGACGACTTGGAGGATGATTGGTTTCTTGAAGAGTTTCCGCAAGTCTTTGCCCTCATCGGCCCGGCCTCTTTTGAACCCTTGGCGGCCGCGCTGGCTGACGCCGGGGCTCGCGTATACGTCGGTGCTTGCGTCGCCCATGGCCTGTGCGAACTGGCCCTGCGCCATCCAGCGACCCGGGAGCCGGCCATTGAGGCGCTCCGTGAGAGCCTGCGACATTGCCTGGAGAATCCGGAAGATCTGAACGGCTTCGTAATCAGCTACCTGCTTAAGATCGGGGCGACCGAGGCCGCCGAAGTCATCGAACGGGCCTACGCTGCCGACCGAGTGGATACCCAGATCGTCGGCAACTGGGCCACGGTGCGGCATGAACTGGGGGTGCCCGGATTGGGGCTGGTGCCAGAAGAGGTGGCCACGCGCCGGCCGCCACCGCTGTTCCCGTTTCTTGAGAAATGGCGGGACAGTCTTCCGGGCGGCGCTGCCACGGTCGCGGTGGAAAGCATTCCCGCCGGAACAAGCCGCCCCGCAGCCGACTTGGCGAACAGGAAACGCCTGCGGGCGAAACGCAAGCGAGAGCGTCAGAACCGCAAACGCGGCCGTCGGCGGTAGGCACGATTCGAGGACAGATGCTCTCGGACAGCTTTCGTGCCCGCCGCCGAACTCGTCGCGCGTCTGGAAGTCCGATTCCATAAGTGCTTGTCAATCAGCCACTTCTGACATCCACACGCGCTGGGGGTGAGTGTGGAAGTAACAGAGACAGAGACGCCCAAAAGGGAGATTTTGGGGTGTTTCGGGGGCGAAACGGGGCGAGCGCGTCAGGATGTCCAAGGCACGTTCCGGCTCCGCGACATACGCAAAATGCCGCAGAATAAGGCCGAAACGAGCAAAGCCCGCCGACCTTGGCCAGCGGGCTTCATCGCGGCAGAGATGCCGTTTGAAGAGAGAAAATGGTGGGCCAAACGGCGCCGTAACTCAAAGTCGCACAGAGACGACGCGCCCTCCCACCACGCGGCAATTCTTTGGTATCCCACAGAACCAGTGACGCGAGAGTCTCAGCCCAAAGATGGGATGAGACCAGACCGTCCCGCGTAGAACCTCAGAAACGCGGTTTTTCGGGCCAAGTCTCAAAATCTCACGTTTTTTCGTCCTGCGCCTTGGGGTCACGAGTATGAACCCGTGGCACCAGCAGGCGTCTGGCCTAGCGGTTCTTCGCGGCCCGGCGAATAGCCTCAATGCTGGTCTTGCCCGTCACTTCCCGCATATGCCCAACAGTGGCATCGCTCCGGAAGCCCTTAATGGGTGTTGGCAAGTTGCCGTTCAATGCATCGCTGCGCTTCTGGTCGATTTGCCCGCCCTTCCCGGAGTCCTTGTCGCGATGACGACCGTCTAATCCTGGCTCTTTCACGGAAATCCCTTTCGCATTGGATGCCGGGTCCTTGGTGTCCCTCCGCTGCCACGCAGTGGAGCAGGAACCAATAACGGGAAAGGATATCAATGCGATCCGGGGCCGGCAAGAAGAAATCAGCCTGGCGAACTGGTCCACCGCAATTGCATGGGTGCCACGAGACTGTTTCCGTCGGTTCACAAGCCCGTCTGGTCTCCTTTTGACGGCGCCGCGACCTGAGGCGCGATCCGTAATGCCCACTCCGCACAGTCGCGGCCAAGTAGATCTGACAGGACCGACAGCGTGAATACGTACTTGAGGCGCACCTCTTCAGGCAGTCGTTGGTTCTGACTCTGTTCAGAGATGAAGTGATAAGCCTTCACGTCATTCGGAAACTCGGGCGCGTTCCACGTGGCCAGCGGGCAATCGATCTCGCCGATCTGGTAGTCCGTGTAGCCTGACGACAGCATCATGAAAGGGTTTAATCGTAGGACGTTACCAACCCGCCGCCAGCGCTTCTCCGAAGCGAAACAATCAATCAGGCGAGGCACCATACACTCTACGGCTTGCCACGCAGACGGAGAAATCGTCAGACCGACCCACTCGCGATTACCGTCAGCGTTCTCCGTTTCGTATGCGTCTATCAATCCGTTGCCGAAGAATATCTCGTGCCGCCCCCCAGAATCTACCTCAACCGTAAACTCACCGAATGAAATCGCGCCGCGAGCAGGAATGTGCGCGGCAGCCAAGGCTGACCAGATCATTCCTCCGATGGAATAGATGTCGAGAAACGCCCACTCGGCCCACCCCACTGGTTTCTGGTAGAACACAATCGTGTCGGAGAAGCATAGTGTGCGGAAATCGCCGATTAACTTTTCTCGGCGAGCACACACCTGCAGCACATGATTAACCACATCGTACACGGCTCGCGGCGAACGTGTCCTTACGATATCCTTAAAGCCAAGGATGTCTAGGTACAGTAAGTAACGCCCCTGCTGCAAGTTAGGCGGGAGCGAGCCTTTCTGGCTAATCTCCATTAGAGCGGTCCTTGACGAGTCAGGACTGCGGCACAGACGCGGTCGAGCGCCTCGAACTCCGGAAGTTGCTTGAGTTGGTCTCGCAGTCGTTTTCGCCGACCGGCAATAGAGAAGGTTGGATCGGCGACGTTGGCATCGGCCGCGATGGCGACTTGGGCGCGTTGAGACAGGCACTGAGCAAGATGAGCAATATTGAGATGGCCTCGGTTCCGGAGGTCGAAGGTCGGAATGACGCGATGAGGCAACGTGTGAAGATGGCGCTCCCCGAACTTCCCCGATGGCACGAACGGGCGAATCGCCACAGTCAAAGCATCGCTGTTCATGAGACCAACTCGATACCAGGCCTCATCTTCCGTCGCCGTGATTTGCCAATAGAGGGTCTGGTCGATGATGAGGTCCTCGTTGCCTGTAACAGGATAGCAGGCGGCGCAGACGATGCCACCTCCGGCACCGTTGACTACCAGAAACTGATTCGGCGGAAACAACTGGGCCGAGAGCTTGTGTCTCTCATCGACCTTTTCGGCCAAGGGTTTGATCACGCCGGCATTCCTCATCGCCCGGTCGATGCGTTGAAACCGTCGAGCCGTCTCCTGGAATCCGGCCGTGCGTATTGCGGCAGCATCGAGAACCTGCCATGCTCCATCGGTCTGGCGCCTCGCTGGAATCGCGACCTGCACGCAATGTCCGTCGAGCGTGAAGGGCAGAAGGTTGAGAGATTGTGCCATCCTATGGATGAATTCCGGCGCCACGGCACCCGGGAAGGTCATCCCTTGGAGTTTCTTGGCATCTTTGACGGCAAAGAAGGAAGGATCGCCTCGTTGCGGAGTCCGAACGCGCCACTCGCGTCCGTCGCGGCTGAGAATTTCCACACAAACGGCCGGCCGTGGCATCAGGTCTGCGCCCTGCGGCGGGATCTCGCCAGTCCCCGCCATATCGTGGGGTCTGGCCCCATTTTCCAAGACCCACGCTATTCGGCTGGCGAGGTGGTGAACCTGTAGTTGGATGTCCTGTAACCCAGTTGGTGTGGCCATGACGCCACGCGGGGAAGCGCGACTAACGTCCGCCACGGTTCCCCGCTTCGCGCCGACTGCGGCCACAGCAAGTACATTGAATGTGTCCTCGGGAATGTTCCACACCTCTTGTAGTTCGAACGGGACACCTCTATCAGCATCCAAGTAGGCCGCATCGCGAAACTTGGCATGGTGCTGCGCATTGAGTATGGTTCCAGGAACGAGACAGGCCACGGCGGCACCTGGCCGCAGATACCGGTCAATGGCATGCAGTAGATGGGTAGTCGCGAGTTCTACATGCAGGTGCGCTGCGCCGCCCGGCTTTATCCCGTAGACCTCTGCCCGTGCCACAAGCTGGCGCCGATAGGGGTTGTCGGCAAGCTGGCTCAGCGCTAACCAGGGCGGATTGGAGACCAGGCCATTGAACTGGCCCGCGAGAAGACCAGGCCGGTACGTGTTACGAAGAATGAACGCCCATATCCCGTTTCGGTTCTTGACCGCTAGTTCCGCCATGCGATGCGCTAGCTCGTGGGCAGCTTTGGCCATCCGTCGCGTCAGCCGCTCTGGCACGGCAACCCCGTGGTTGGCAACTAACGCCTCCACGAGTTCTGTCGCACGCTCAATCGTGACCCCGTCCGCCACGCCGTTCTCCTGAGCGTGCAGGGCTTCGTCGTAGGACCAGTCGATAACCTCGTCAAATAACTGCTGGCAATCCGGTCCGACCATTTCTGCCGGCAGTACCACCCGGTGCCCATCTAATTCGACCACGACGTTCTTGGTCTCTCCCGGCAACGGCAGGCCGCGAGTAATCGGCGTTACGGCAAAGAGAGAATCGGCATGGTAGACGGGTACTACCACTGGCGCTGTGGCCGTGCGCACCTCGTCCGCAAGCGTCACAACCCAGGTCGTCTTGGCCAGAAGAACGGCCAGCGGGTCGATATCGAATCCCGTGGCCGCGACGCTGAGTTCTGGGAATCCTATGCCAGCATGACGAACCTTGGCAGCCTTCAGCACCTCCGCCAAGAAGACGCCCGACCCACAGCACATGTCGACAACGCGCGGCGTCTCATCAGGTGGCAAAAGTCCCAGGCACTTCTCAACTAGGGCTTTTGCGATCCATTGGGGCGTACACTCCTGGCCCAAGAGTTTCCGCAGGGAGCGCCGAGCAAGTTGGGTCATCAGGCGGCCGAAGAGGTCCTCTTCGCCGATTCGGGAAAAATCGTAGGCATAGAGGTCGCCTTGGATGTCGCGTGCGACCGGCAATACGGTCGCCAAGCAGGCCCGCTTCAGCATCCAGCCGAAGTAGTCATGCTCGACCATGTTCTGAAGATGAAAGTGGTCCCGGAAGAACTGCCCGTCCAGGATACTCTTCAACTCGGCGTCATTGCTGAGCAGGGCTTGCCGCTCAAGAACATTGGCGCAGAGCAACCGGGCCAAGATGGTGATGTATGCCTCGTCAACGTACGCTGGCGTTCGGAACGCCAGATTGCGACCCTCCAGGTAGTCCACGAACCGTGACCACAGGTCGGTGGCCAACGCAATTGACGTATCGCTCCGTCGACCGTCGTCAACCAGTCTGGACAATGCGTCCACATGGCGACCATAGGCAGGGCTTTCAAGCCCAAGATCGGTCGTGATAAACTCCGCCGTCAGAGGCCGAGACTGCTCCCTCGCCAGATACTTACGCAAGAAGGCGATTAGCCGCTCGGCTGTTGCGGCGTCTCCGGCCTCAGCGTTGAGATCTTCACGCGGGATTAGTCTGATATGGGCTGGTTGGCACGCAGCCGCACTTACCCCTGGTGCAAGCTCGACGTCGAAGACATGCCACTGGACGGTGTCCGACAACACGCCAAGTATCTGGGAGACCGGTGTGCCGGCGCGCACCGCCGCAGCAACATAGTCCTGAACTTGCTGATGCCCGTGCTTCCACACGGCTTCCTGACGCAAGTCCGCCTCATACTCGATCACGGTAGATCGCACCAGATTGTCAATAAAGCCCTGCCGCGTCTGCCCATCGCTGCGGCCAATGCGCACCGCCGTCTCGACGCCCTCCGTGTAGTGGTTGACCCACGCCGTGTCCTGCTGATCAGGGAAAACTCTCCTGAGCCATGAGGCCAGTTCGGTTCGCAGCACGGCTTCCACGCTGCCTTGCTCGCGAAGGCGCAGACACCGGCCGATCATCTCGCGAGCTGCAGCCAGTTGCTCCGTCATGGCTCACCCTCGTTGCCTTGCCAGTTGGAGACCATTCATCGTCTCCCGAAGTTTGCGGACCATGCTTTCGATATCACATTGAGCAGTAAAATGCAAGATGGCATTGACAACGATGGCGTCGAGTCGATCCAAACATTCGGCCGGTTCTCCCGCCGCAATGGGCAGGCTCCTGGCCAAGTCGTCGATGCGCCGGATGTCTGCTTCTTCAATCTGCGGCACCGGCAACTGACACAAGTGTGCCGCCTCAAGCTTCAGTGCGCCTCCCCCCATGGGGGTTCCAATCGCTTCCATGCAGGCTCGGACCCAGGAGCTATTCAGAAGACCGCACAGCGCATAGGGCGTCCAGATCTTGCGTGTGCCCCACAGGGTCGAGAAGTTGGCGTCAATCACCATCTGGCAGTCCGGATTGACCACTACCCACGGCACGCCTTGGTTGATTCGTGGCACAAAGGCATCCGGAGAATGTCGTCGGGCAAAGTCCGGGAGCATATACCAGAAGCGAGGGGGTCTCGCTTTTGGACCCGTTCCCATCGGACGGACATTGGTTTTCACGGCAGAGAGTTCTGGAATGCGCAGGCTGTTAGCTGTCTGGTCGTGGACGGTCTGGGCCGCCCGGCGAACGTGCGCCGCCAGTTCATCAGGCATGACCTTGGGCAGATCGCTTCCTGCACGTCGGTATAGCAGCGAAGCCGCCTCGGTCTGTGGCCAATCCTCGGGCAAGACCCACATTCGCAGGTCAAGCAGTCGGCCGGGCGGCATCTTCCCGGCCACCAGATCGCCGATCTCAGCCTGGCGCCGCAGAACGGGTTTGAGCGCCTGGAAAGGTACGGTCAACGCTCCGCCACCAAGCAAATCGCTGACACGGACGCTGGCCAGACCAGCGCCAAGCTGCTCAACAAAGTCGACGTAAAAGAAACCGTTACAGCCAGTCCTGAGACCTTGGCTTATGGCGATGCCGAGTTCCCCAATTTCAATCAGGCCACCCTCGGCCTCGCGAGGTAGCAGGCTCCGCAGCGCTTGCGGAACGAGCCGATCTCTGGTTGGGGCGTCAACGCCGAAAAGCGGCGTAGCGTCAGAAGTCGGTTCGAGCTGCTTTATCCACGACGCGGCGCGAGCACGAGTTAGCACGGCGGAGACCTCGTCCTGGACCTGATGCTGAGTTAGACACAGGCCCAGCCGGTCCTCACGCGACTTGTGGCTTTCTGATGACAGAAGCCAATCTGCAAACCTGCCTTCGGGGTCTTCGCCGGGGAACGCAGCACCAACGAGGCTTTCGGCCATCTTGGCTTCAGGAGCGACGTCGGTCCAGTAGATGGCCTGGTCACGGAACGACCGCGAACGCAGCGGCTGAATGACCTCATCTGTGGGCAGACGCCTGGCTACCACAAGATTCGTGCGCACCAAAGCCTGTGAAAACCATCCCGGCTGTCTGTCGGCCACGACGGCTTCGACGTTGTAGCAGCGAGCCATCAGGTACTGCAAGATGTCGGCGTAGTTGCGGGTTCGCCAGGTCGCGGGGGCGACGAGGGCGAGCACACCTCCGGGCCGTACCAGCATCGCCGCAAGCAACCAAGAAGGTACCGACAGGTCCGCCAGTCCGGAATAGCCCTCAATCAGCTCTCGCCATATCGGGCGTTCAGATCGTGGAGTCCGGTCGTCCGCGACCTCCAGCAGGGCTTGCCGAATGGTGCTCGCCCCAGCCCGGTCGTGTTCGTTACGGGCCACGGTCTGGTAGCGCACGTACGGCGGGTTAGTGATAACCAGGTCATAGCCGTTGGATTGAAGAGTTCGCCACAATGAGGCGTCAAAGGCGCTCCGCGGGTGAATTCCCAGAACCGAGTTGTGGCCGTCTCTGATCCACGGGGCAAGTCGTTCAGCACAGAATGATGCGGTCTCAGGGTCGATCTCAACGGCATCGACCCTTTGTGGTCGATGTCCCCGGATTGACAATCGTTCTAAAGCCGCATCAAGCAGGTCGCCGTGGCCGGCCATCGGGTCGATGAGTGTACTGCACCCTTCTCGCACACTCAAGGCGGCCAGAAGGCGAGAAAGCGGCACGCCGCTGAAGAACTGGCCGAGGCGTTTGCGCTGCGCGGGCTCAAGATTCGCTTCGTAGGCAGCCGCGCGGAGTCTGGCCCCAGACAGGGCGTCCGGTTTATGCGACTGTAATGCCATCTAGGGCAAGCCTTTCCGCAAATTGTCCATAGAACTCGGCCGCATCAAGGGGAATGTTCTGCCGCCGAGAGAGGTAGTAACCTACCAGGCGCGAGTACAGCCGTTGCGGCGTCGTCTCCGCCGGGTTTCCGATCTTGATGGCTTCCTTGAGAAGCTGTTTGGCGACAGTCCATACGCCCCTTTTTTCTTGGCCCCGGCAAGTCTGCGTCTTGGTAAGAAGCAGAAGCGGGTCGCCTTTCACCGCCCCAGTTGCAGTCACCTGCTTGAAACTGCCCTGCGTCTTGTCGAGGACGCTCGTCAAGGCGATGCCAAACCCAGCACTTTCGCAGGCGCTTTGAAGTGAATTCCAGACTTGGGCCGAGGATGAATGGAAGACGACAGTAGCGTTACCCTCCTTCCGCAACAGACGATTGGCTTCCTGCAACGCCTGCGCCAGAAGACTCCCATACGTCTCTACGGTCTTCCCTTGATGGGGGCTGACAATGACTTCTTCAGCGACATTTGTTGGACGCCCCAGCCACGCCTCGTTCAGGAAGTTTACCTCGGCATAAGGGATGTTTCCACCAAATGGCGGGTCGGTGAACACATAATCTACCGAACCAGCAGGCAAGTCCACCGATAGACAGGACGAGTTGCGTACGTCGACCGTGCCGGCATAGCCGTGCGTGATCGCAAAGGCATCAGCGATGGTATCCAGTTTTCGCCGGAGCCCAGCGAAAAGATTTTTCTCCACTGGCAAGCCACTAACATACAGCACACCTGGCTGAGCACTGGTGACCACCAGGTCCTTTTGCCCTTTCTTCGCTACGACTCGCGTCATGATGGTCGCATGCGCGGCATTGTAACTGAGCAGCCAGAACCGCAGAGCATCCCTCAGCCGCTCGGGATGTTTTTCAACTTGCTCCCACAACGAAGCAAAAGTAATCAGATTCCGCTTTGTATAAAAATGGTGAACGTGCGTCATGCCTTCGTGGTAACCTGCTCGGTACAGGTCACCCCAGGGAATCTCGACCTCCGGGACACAACCGGGAATCGATTCCTCAGCAATACGCTTCAGCAAAGCCTCATCACTGGCGTTCGCAGCGCGTGACCAGTTGCGCCCACCGGTCGTGCCATATACCCAAGCCAAGCGGCGCCGACGGAGTTTGCGGCGCTGGTCAAGAAGCTCATCAGCTACCGTCTCGCTCACACGCTTGACCGAGTCGACAGCTGCTTCATGCTGGCAGTGCGGGCAATGAAACGTGGAGGCGATTTCGGCGGGGTCACGGGACACACAGGCGTCCCACAGCAGGGCGTCCTTTCCGCATGATGGGCACTTCAGCGTATCCGACCAGATGGCATACCGAATGGTCCCGGTCTGGCCCGAAGGATCGGTCGTCTCATACAGCCAACCGCAATTAGCAGAAGCTTCGGCCAACAGCTGCTCGGCGGCCTGCCGGAACTCCTCTGGGTCAGGAGACGAACAGAGGACGCGGGCGACAAACGAACCCAGCGTGCCAATTTCGCACAGCACCGCTTTTCGCGCTCCCCACTTCACGGGCAGATCCAATCTGATGGCCTCCGCCTTCAGTTCGGCGGGAGGATTGGCGCAAAGAATCGTCGCCAGTCCGGTTGTTCCGCTCCCCGAGAATCCGTCAAAGACGGTCTCACCAGGAGACGTATGGGTGGCAATGAAGAGCGCAATCGTCTCCGGCGAAATCTTCGTCGGGTACGGGAACGCATTGAACAGCGGACCGCTCCGCGTGGCCTGCATCGGAAGATGATAGAGACCTTCCACTACCCGGCTGGACAGCTTGGATCGACCGACGGCACTATCTGCTGACTTAGACACCATGTAGGGCTCCTTGTTTAGTTATCTCACAGACGATCTTCATCAGGACGGGCTTGCAAAATCGCTCACGGACTTCAGAACGTCGCCATCGGAGTTGTCAAGCCAATCGTCGATTCGCTCCTTGCGGAACCGCCAGAGTCGTCCCACCTTCTGGCCAGGCACCTTCCGTTCCTGGGCAAGTTTGTAGAGGGTGGATTTCGGAACCTTCAGATAGACCGACAGTTCGTCGATGGTTAAAACCCCGCTGTGGCTGCCATTCATCACTTTGCCTCCCACAGGTCCGCCCGCTCAGAAATGGTGGCCGCGGCCCCGCCGCGGCAAGATGACAGTACCGCGGCAGCGCTAACAACTACCGAACTGATTTAACCACTATTGCGGTCTGCTGTCAAAGGTTTTTCGTCGGTTATTTAGCCTGCCAACATGAGGGAAACCGAGTCAGAGCGTAACTTATTTTGGGACAATCAGTTATGGTGGCCTTGTCGCTGTCGTGTCTGGTGTGATCAGCCGTGGAATGGGCCGGGGGGCCGGGACACCCTTGCCGCCGCGGCGTCAGAATAGCCGGCCGCGGCACGGCCGCGGCCAAATTGTTGAACAGTTTCCTCTACCTGGCGGGGGGCACCGCCGCGGGCGCCGGGGTCAACTTGGTGGTCTGGTCGTTCAGGTTAGCGATCTGCTGGTCGAACTTCGCCTGCTGAAGGGCGTTCTGCGACGCCGCCAACAACTTTTGATTCTGGACCACCACGACCTGTGCCTGCAAAACTGCGATCTGAGAAGCGTTCCCTGCCATTGTCATTCTCCCTGTCGTTTGTAGGGCACCAGCCCATTTAAGAAGTCCCGCCGCTTGGCGCAGCCGCACGGCCGGCCGGTGACGGTGGTAATGATTCTCTTTGCCACCGGCCCGATGCCAGTGGCGTCCAGCGTTCGCTCTACCGTGTCGCCCAGCCCGCGCGGCGCCGGGCGGTATTTTTTCACGGCCGCCCGCCAGGCCGGGTGGCGGTCGTCGTACTCATGCACTCCGTCGGGCCGCACGCGGACCAGGGCCGGAGCGATCTCTTGGAGATACTCCGGTGGCCGTTCGGCGGCGCGGGCCTGAAGTTGGGCGGGCGTGATGAGGATCATGGCAGCGGGTTCCAATCAAAATTGCCGCTGAACATCGACACTGGCGGCGGTCCCGACAGCCCGGTATAGGCCCCGCCACCGATCATCTCACAGATGCGTTTGTTCGGCGCGTCAACCGAGTAGACGGACACTACGCCCCAATCTCCACAGCCTTCATCACTCGTCGCCGTCAGTTCCAGCGTGTTCGTGTCCAGCAACCAGGCCGGGTCAAGAGTTCCAGGGGTCCAGGCATTATCTTCGACGCAGGGCTGCTCGTTCCAAAGTTGCGCTGCCAAATCGTCCGGCGTGATCGAAGGGTCAGTGCAGGCCCAAATGCCGTTGCCGGGGCTGCCGCAACCCGTGGTCGAATTTCCAATATGCACCACATTGCCGACCATGTGGCCATTGACCTTCACTGTGTAATCGTCGTCGGTGATGCGGTTCGCGTTGCAGGTCAAAACCAGTACGTCCGTCGGCCGGCAACCGCAGTCCGTAGCAAGCTGGCGATACCAGTACCCAGCCCACTTCGTCATCAGAATCTTGCCGTCTTCAGCCATGATCTTTGCCATTGTCAGCTCCCGTCACACGGTCCGGTGGCAAAAGCGTCGCTCTGGTCCTCGGCCGCGACTTTGACCAGCCGCCCCTGGGAGTCGAAGGTCATCTTCCGGGTGTACTGGTGAACCGGGTCGCCGGTGTTGCCGCTCCAGGCCAGACGGATCGGGGTGAAGATGACGCCGGTGGCGCCGGAGTCCTGGTCGGTAATATCCCAGTCGTCGTTGTTCGCGTAGTCGTCGGTGCCGCTGTCCAGTTCGGTCGCGTTGTCGGACGTGCCGAAAACGGGAACGGCCAACCGCGTCCCGTCGGCCGCCTCGACGGTGAGGAACATGTCGCCCTCGTAAATCTTCGTGCCACAGGCGTCGGTGCTCAGCGTCTTGATCGTCGAATCGGTGTCGCCGACGGGGCTGCCGTCGGTGTCCACAAGCTTCGCGTCCACCGTGTCGCCGTCCGAGTCGGAGGACGCCTGCAGGAGCGGTGGCACGCGAACACCCAACTGCACGATGGCCCACTGTTCCCCGGTGTCGTCGCCCGCTAGCCAGAGGATATAGGCCGAGCCGGACGCGCCCGACTTCAGGGCGTTCGAGTCGCCGTCATTGATCTCGGCGTAGTTGTCATTGGTGTCCTGAACGTCAATCCAGGCCGGCACGACACCGCTGATAAACCCCCGGCCGATCTTCCCATCCGGGATCGGCTCGGCGGTGATGATGAACATCCCCAGGTGGTCCGGGTCGGCGGGCGTGATCCCGCTGTAGGCCGGAAGATGCACGAACTGGACCGTTTGCGGATCGCCCTGCGTCGGGTCGATCAGCGCCTTGTCGATACCGAGCACGTCGCCCTCTTGGCAATCGTCGCCGCTGTCGTTCTGGACCATGACCAAGACGGGCTGAATGTTCCGCTCGTCCGCGCTGCCTGAGCCGCTCATGCGGCGCTGCTGGAGGTCCATCGCCGCGTCGATAAAGGCGTTGTAGGCCCGCGCGGGAATCCGCATCGGCTGGCCGCTGGAAACTTTGCGGAAGGGGTCGCTCATGTGCCGATCCCCAGAGTGGCGAAGTCAATAGAGCAGTAAACCTCCTCGACGTAGACAGCATAGGGCATCTTCAGCATCAGCTTCGAGGCGTCATTGTCGAACACGTCATGGTAGCGCACCCAGAGGTAATCCCAGCCGTGCTTATCGATGGCGCTGCTGATTCCGGGAACGGAGAGGTCGGTTTTGTTGGGCGAGGACGCGAACTTGAAACGAATCTCCCAATCGTTATTTCCGCGCTGCGAGCCGCTGGCGCCCAGGAACAGCGTTTCCATCGCCGCCGTGCCCTTGAACGGATAGGTGTTTACGCAGCCCGTGGCGTTGTAGAGGATGCCCTTGTAGGCGTCGGTGACGGTGCTACTCGGCAGATAATGGGTCTCGCCCCACTGGTAGACGGGAACAGTAATATCGCAGCCGTCCACCGAGTCCCGCGTCACGTTAATGGCCTGGTGGAAGTCCGGCGGCGTGTCGCCACCCTGACCGTAACTGCGGCGGGTATTGTAACTCTGGGTGATGTGCTGCGTGCCGCCCGTGGTGTCGAAATCGAAAATGGCTTCGCCGGTCGCGGGCGGGTCTTTCTTCTTCTGTTGCTCGCCCCAGGTCGAATAGGTGACGATACCGTCCCAGATGCCCGGCGCGACCTGCTCGACCGTCACGTCGCTGGCCACCAGAAACGGCCAAGCCGCCAGGACGACCGGGCCGGTCGGCGTCGTCATCGTGACCACGGCTTCGCCGCCTATCGACGCCGGCGCCGCCGCACATAGCGCCGCCTTCGCGGCGTTTTCGTCGCCCGTCCCGGTGATCCACCAACGCCCTTCGGCCGACGATCTACGTCCGCTCGTCAGCCGTGGAGAATTGACCTTTTCGCCGACCTGAATCGCCACGCTTACACTCCAAATTCCGCGCCGTCAAACTCCGAAAGCTCCTGCTGAATCTTTTCCAGATGCTTTTCCGACTTCTCGCTGGACTTGGCCACCCGCTCCATCGTCTCGCCACCGTTCATACGCATACCGAGCATGGCCCCGGACGAGGCGTTAAACGTGCCCCTGGCCGAGGCGTCGTTAATGGCTTTCGACACGTCATCCTTGTCGGGCAGCTTTCGATTCCGCACCGCACCGGCGGCGGCGTCCGCCGTCGCCTTCACCGCGTCCTCTTTGTCCTTCCGTTCCTGCTTGGCTTTGGCCCGCGCGTCGTTCCACGCCTTCCGCGCGGCGTCCACTTCGTCTTGCGTCTCTTTCAGGGAGGCGTCGCGCGCATCGACAATGGCCTTCAGCTTCGCCTCGCGCTCGGCGTCGATTTGGTTCAGCACCTTTTTATGAATGGCGTCCTCTTTCGCCAATTCTTCGTCGCGTTCCTTCTCCCGCTTCGCCACGTCGGAATTCGCCGCCGCGTCCACCAGCTTATTCGCGGCCTGGGAATCGAAACTCTCGTCGAACAGGCCCTTGACCCAATTCCAACCTTTGGTGACGCCCTGGACGAACCGCGTCCAGCAATTCGAGAGGAAGTTGGTCGTCTCGATCCAGCCGGCGGCGATGGCGTGCCAGGTGGACTCGCCCGCCTTCAGCACGCCGTACCACGCCTCGGACGCAATGATCTTCCACCCAGCGCAGGTCTTGGTCCAGATTTCCGAGAGGGTGGCGCAGCCCTTCGTCCATTCCATCTTCAGGGTGAGCCAGAGGATTCTCGCGGCCAGGGTGATGTCGCCGGCGGCCAGGGCGTCGGAGATACCGTCGAAGGCCAGGCAGGCGTCTTTCCACAGTTCCTTGAACATGTCGCCGAGCCACTTCAGGGCCTTGGCCCCGGCCCCCGTCACCTTCAGAATGATCACCCCGAGGGCTACGATAGCAGCCACGACCAGGCCCACGGGCGAACAGATGGCCGCGAGCACCGAGCCAAGGGCACCGAGAATACCGCCGACCACACTGGCGATGGTCCCGAGCGCCCCGATAGCCGCGCCGACGTAGGTGACGACGACGCCGAATGCCACCAGCCCGAGGCCCAGCGCCGTAATGGCGGCGCCGAAGCCGAGAATGGCGACCACTAACTGCTTGTGCTGGCCGATCCACTTCGTCACGCCGATGACAACCGCCGTGACCCATTGAGCCAAGCCCTTGAGGACCGGCGCCAACGCCGAGCCGATGGTGAACCAGCACTTCTGCAACACCGCCCACAATTCCAACATGGCGTCGTGAAACTGACTGGCGGCGCGGGCGTCCTCCCCGGAAATCGTCAACCCCAGCTCGCGGGCCTTGTCCATGAGGCCGGTGATCCCCGCCGCGCCCTGATTCAGTAAGGGCAAGAGCGCCGCGCCGCCGCGGCCGAAAACCTGCATGGCCATTGCCGCCCGCTCGGCGGGATCTTCAAACTCGCTGATCCGCTGAGCGATCAGGGCGAACTGGGCTTCCGGGCTTTTGCCTTTCAGGTCGGCCAGAGTCAGCCCCAGGTCCGAGAGCGCCTCGACGGCCTTCTTGTTGCCCTTCTCGGCCTGGACCAGGGTGCGGTCCATTCTGGCGAACGCCCCGGTCAAGGTTTCGGCCTCGACGCCGCACTCTTTGGCGGCGAAGCCAAGCTGCGAGAGCGTCTCGACGCTGATGCCCGTCTTCTCCGACATCATCTGGAGCTCGTGGCCCATGTCGGCGAACTCTTTTGCCGTCGCCAGGAGCGGGCCGGTGACGGCGGCGCCCACGGCCGAGATCTTCAGCCCCAGGTCTTTTATGCTCCGGCCGAAGGCTTCGAGCTTTCGCTTGGCCGCGTTCAGACCGGCCGCGAGCTTCGAGTCGTCGGTGAACAACTCGACGAAGGCCCGGCCCGCTCGAATGGCTCCACTACTTCCCGCCACGGTTCACCCACGCTTTCAACAGGTGCACGTTTTCCGCCGTAATCGGCGTGCCCGACGACGGCCGCTTGTCGACATAGGGATTGAAGTCGTCGGGCGACACCGCCCGCTTCT
Organism: uncultured Planctomycetia bacterium; assembly: GCA_903929765.1. Classification (GTDB taxonomy): domain Bacteria; phylum Planctomycetota; class Phycisphaerae; order FEN-1346; family JAACEH01; genus CAIYVX01. Next base: position 100,020 of record CAIYVX010000094.1, on the reverse strand, counting down.
TCGGATCACGGTTGACGTTGGCGATGGTGGCCAACAAGGCGCTGAGCCGACCCCAGGCCTCGCGCTGACGGGCGTCGGCCATCAGCACCAGTTCCCGCAACGTTAAGGAGCCGGGGTTGACGCCGACGACGCCGGCGAGTTGCCAGACGGCTCGCCACCAGTATTCAGCAGCCGGCTCATCGCCGCGTCGTCCAGGGCGTCCAGCTTCGCGTTCGCGTGCTTCATCGCCTTCGCCTCGAACTCCGCAAACTTCGCCAGAGCGCGGCCCAGCAACTTCCGCCTCTGGCTCGGGAAAAAATCCACCAGATCGTCCAGCAGCGCCGCCGTCGCCGCCTCGATGGCGTCGCCACCCATGGCCCGGCCGAACTGCTCGTCGGTGATGCCCTTGGCGTCGGCCTCCGGCTTGACCACGGCGAAGAGCACGTCGCAGAGGAGCACCGGGTCGGCCGACAGTTTTTCCAAGAGCGTCCCCTCGATCACGTCCATGAGGTTGACGTTCAACAGCGAGCGGACCCGCTTCACGGCGTCGACCGTGATGGACAGCGACCAGGTATTGCCCGCGTTATCGGTGAAGGTTTTCATGTGCGCTCTCCCGCGTTAAGTGATGGTCACAGTACCCGTCGCGCCTGCGCCCGGGTTGTAGGTGCCCAGCATGCCGGTCTGGTTGTCCCCGCCGCGCGGCCCCACCCACGTGGCCGCAGACACGACGGTTCCCATGGTGGGGGCTTGCTGAACAATCATCCAGCACCCCCAGTCCGACCACAGGTAATACCCCGCCGCCGCGTTATGCCAGTACGGATGCGGGCCGGTTCCGTCGCCGGAGTCGAAGGAGCCGCCATACGCAAAGGTGCCCGTCACGTCAGGCGTCACGGAGCCGGACGCGACTAAGGGTTTGCAACCACCTTCCAGAACGGGGGCGTCGGCGAGAGCGTCGGCTTCAGCGTGACTTTGGCCGTCATCGCCGCTTCGAGCGGTTCCTCACGCTCGAAAGCAAAGACGGCCATGTCCGCCACCAGGCCCTCGGAACCGTTGACGGTGATGTCACCGTCCATAATGGCCACACCGATGTAGCCGCCCGCCTGATACGCCGCCTTGAAGGCCTGGAGCGCCGGGTCAAGCGTGTTCCAGATCATGTCGAACTCGACCGAGACCGTTTCCAGTGTCGGCAGTTCCAGCTTCATCCGGCCGCTGCCGCGCGTGGTCACATCGGCCCCGCCCATCTGGTCGCTGGACTTGAGGTTCTGCACGTTCGTCACCTCGGTCCACGTCGGTGTGGCCGCGATGCCCGCGACGCAGAAGTACAACTTCGCGTTTTTCCCGATCTTGGCCGGGATGACAGGGACAGTCATTGCTCAGTCCTTTCCTATAACTATGCCGACCGCACCGACGCGGCCCAGAGCCGCGGTAGTTCCGGTTGCACCTGGCGCAGGGCCGGCCCCATGAACGGCCGCGCCCCCATGTAAACGACCTTGAACATCGGACCGTACAGTTCCTCGTTGATCCGGTTGGCCCGCTCCGCCTGGGCGGAGGTGTTGAGCCGGGTGTAGATCACCTGCCCGCCGCGGATGTCGATCTCGCCGCCACCGCCAACCCGCCGCCGGCGCCGTTGCTTGTTCCGGATGCGCACCCGGCCGCCGAACTCCAGGTTCTCCGGCGCACCGGAGCCACGTGAAAAACCCACCGGCCCGATCACCACCGACTGCGCCGCCGGCTCATAGGCGTAGAACAGGTTCTCCCTGATCCAGGGGTGGGGCCGGATAGCCTTGGGCGGCTCGCCCGGCCGCGAAACGTTCGGGTCCGTCGCCTCTCTCTTTCGCAGGCCGGCGACGATCTTCCGTTCCTGCTCCTTGCGGCTGGTGACGTACCGCATGGACGTCTGGGCGATCCGCCGAATCCGCCGCCCGGCTTCCTGCAGGGCCTGCCTGGTCTTGCCGTCCATGAACTTCGTCACCCGGTCGCGGTCGAAAAACCACTTCTTCACGTCGAACGAGAGCGAGATGGAGGGCAGAACGGCCAAGGGTCACCTCACCACCAGGAACGTCAGCATCAACACGCTCGTGAACTGCCGGAACTCCTCCAGGTGCTGCGGTGAATAGACCGGATGGTTCTCCGTCTTGACCCACGAGACGTTCGGGCACGCCGAGAGCGGATTCAACCTGAAGAAATCCGCGATCTCCTCCACCAGGTCCATAAGCGGGTCGATGGCCGCGGCGTCCTCGCTTTCGAGGTGCTGCTGGACCGCCACATCGACCGACACGTCATACTGCACGCCAGACCGAGTCACCGCGGCGATGACGACGGCCTTGGGCACCACGGTCACGTGCAGCGTGGACATCTCCGCGAGGTCGTACTGCGGCCGATAGCTGCGTACGGCCGTGAATTCCTTACTGAACGAGGCATCATTCAGTTCGGCCACGACCGCGTCGGCTATGTCTACGGTGATTGCCATGAGTTCCTCATTACACCAGCGGGCGTTCGCCGCCGCCCAGGGAAGGATCGTCCTCGTTCCGTGAAGCGAAATAGCGCCGCAGGGCGTCGCGCAGTCCGGGCTTGTCCGGCGTCAACTGATAAAGGCCCTGCCAGTCACGGAACAGATCCGTGTGCGGATTGAAGGAGAAGTCCCGCAAAATCTTCCACCTGGTCCCGTAGCCGCGGGCGGCCTTCGAGCCATGCCAATAATGCAGGGCGTGGTTCGCCAGGTAAGAGATGTTGCCCCGCAACCGACCGGCTCGTTCCTGCCAGGCGGCGACAGCCTGGCGATATTCCGGCCGGCCATTGCGGGTTTCCGGATGGGAGCTGCCAGTTCCAGCCAGGCCGCAGGCCATATATGAGTCGCCAGCGCCGAGAATGCAGATGTCCAGCAGGCCGCCGCAGGTTTCGAAGGCCGACCGGCGGAAGGCCCAGCCGCCGCCCGGCGAGCCGTCCTGATAGCCGGTCGGCACCCGGCCGCGCTTCTCCACCCAGTTGTAGGCAAACCCGGGGACGACATTGAGCGGCCGGTGATCCGGCCCGAGGTCCGAGTAGCTGGAGAAAAGCTGCACCCAGTCGAAGTGCTGGAGCAGGTGAATAGTCTCCAGCGCCCAATCGGGCCGCGTCATGTGAAAGTCGCCGTCCAGGTAAGCCCCGTACTGCCAGTCCGCCGGAAAACGGCTGACCACCAGGTTGAGCAGGTTCTCCTTGTGCCACAACTCGTCGCGGGTTCGCCACTGGTGATCGAACGGGTGGCTGGCGTCGGTCACCTCGAAAGGTCGGTCGCCGTGGGCCAATTCGCCGACGTGGAGCGTGACATTGGCCGCGCCCGCCAGGTGGCGCCGGAAGTCGTTGAAGGTCCGCCGCCGCGTGGCCCAGCGCTTCGGGTTGGAGTAGGCGGCCGCGACGTGCAACGTCTGGGCCTCCGACCATGCCCCGGAGGCATAGAAGGCGTCGGGATGACGCAGAGCATGATCTACGGTGACTGGTGTCATTGGACCCTCACGGGATAACGTTCGTCCGACCTTCAGTGCCCACGACGGTGCGACTTTTTCTCAGATCGTCCATGCTTCGCTTCGTGTCGCGATTTGCGTTCCCGCCGGTGCCGGCGATGTTCGTGCAGAACGCCGGCCAGGATCGGCAGCAGAGCGGCCACCCATTCCGACGTGGGGCCGTTCGTGGCCAGGGCATTAGCGCCCAGGGCCGCTCCGCCGCCGAACGTCACTAGCCCGGCGAGACAACGCAAGAGGATAGTCAACCAGGTCGGCATAGTTTCTCCTTACGCCGCAGGCGGCGCGGGCGGGGTCGTGGCGGTGGCGGCCGGAGTCGTCAGGGTCGGCACCGGCGGAGGCGTCTTGCCCTCCACGTCGTCCACGATCACGGTGCCGGTGGTCTTGATGGCCGCGCCCACCGCCTTAAAATCAGCCTCCACCGTGGCCAGGCCCCCGCTGAAAATCTTCGGAAGGGCGCAGATCGCCTTCCAGAGCAGGCCGAACACGTACTTCACCCAGGCCCCCACGGTGCTGCGGAAGACGATGCAGAGCACGAGCAGTATCCCGCCGCCGAAGAGCAAGAGAATCCCAATGGCGGCGAGCGTGTCTTCCGCCGCGATCTTCACGTCCGTGACCGCGCCGTCCAGCTTCTGGCCGAGAGTTTTCTTGTCCGGGACGGGCGGCGCGACCGGGTGCTCCTTCTGTTGCACGACCGCCCCGCTGACGGTACCGCTGGCCGTGTAGGTATAGGTCGTCGTGGCGTCGCGCCGCACCACCATGCTCCGCACGGCGTTGGTGATGATGCCCTGCAACTGGGGGGTAAGTTCCTGCGAGCCGATCGGTTTCCAGCCGCCGATGAGATCAAAATAGCTCACGTCGATATCGACGGTCGGCCCGTTGGCGGTTACCGCCGGGGGCGTCGTGGTGCCCCCCGAGGGAGTGGCCGCGATCACCCCGGCCGGCACGGCGCCGGGGTTATCGGGGTCCAGGGCCACCACCGGAATCTTCATGTGCATCGCCGCCGTGTGGCACCCCGCCATGATGAACAACGCCGCTACCAGAACCAGAAGTACGCTCCGCATAATCTTTCCCTTTCCGTAAGACCAACCGCTAAAGTTCCGAACCATTACCTACACCGAGGCAGCCAAACTTTCCCGTCGCCTCAACTTCCGATGTTGATGACCAGCTTGCTCGGCAGGGGCGGCAGATAGTTGTTGTTGGCGTCGAGGATGCCCGCCGTCTTCAGGGCTGCAATGTCGTCGGCGGACACCGTGGCGATTTTGGCCGCCAGCGCCGCCTGGGCCATATACCAGTTGCGAGCTTGAAGCTGCGTTTGAGTCAGGATCACGGGTTTCTCCTTTATATGCCTCAGCCGTTGGAACCGATGAACTGCACGTTGACGTTGCCGCCGTAAGTCGGCGGAGAGTCCTGACTCAGAGACGAAATCCACTGCAACTGCAGGCCCACCGGCGTGCGGTTCCCGCTCGTGGTGATGGTCACGGCGGCCACATCCTGGCAGGAACCCCAGGGTGGATCGCCGAAGTCCACGGCGTTGGCGGTGTCCGGCCCGTCGTCGTAAATCCAGGTCGCCCGCAGCCAGCCACCGCCGGTGCCGTACCACTGGCCGTTGTAATCTCCGCCGCCGATACCCCCGTTGCCGCCGTCGGACCAGATCGTGGCTCCAACGATCACCTGGGGCGCCGTGGAGTAAGCGTCGGCCAGGTTGAAGGTCAGACTCGGCGGCAGGTCGGCGGGGTTGCCACCGCCGACCGCCTGCATGGTGCAAATACAGACTTCCTGACCGACCAGGCCGTTGACGAAGTTCGTGGCGAAACCGGCGTTGTCACAGGGCTGCAAGATGCAGAACATCTGGGTGTGCCCGTTGCCGTCAGTCTGCGCCCATTGCACCCAGGAGATCACGGCCGGACACGACTGGCCGCCATGCGTCCCGGTCCAGAGGCCGCCTGTGCCGCAGACTGAAAAGCTGTTGTTGCCGAGGCCGAGCGGCATATCCCCGATGTTGAACGTACCGGGCTGGAGCGAGGTTATTTGGTTCCAGAAGACCCAGCCGCCATTCTGCATCGCCGCGAGGACGGCGCCGTTCGTGTCGTCGAAGGTGAGCACGATGTCGTAACCGGAACAGGCGTCCTGCGTGACGCTCTGGATCGAAGCCACGTGCGCCTTGGCGACCACCACGTCAGTCGATGGCGTCGGGTTACCGTCCCAGCCGGGCAGATGTTGAGTCTGGGTGGCGCTCAGCACCGTTGATAATCCGCCGGGGCAAATCGACACGGCCTTCTGCCCCGCAATTCCGGCGCTCTGCCCGGCGACATAGCCGTCGTCGAAGTCCACCACTTTGCACAGGACCGCGCCCGTCACGGCGTCCTGGGCCAGATCGGCGGCACAGGCCGGCCGGCGAACTGCCGGCGTGCCCGGAGCCGTCGCTGCGACATCGGCGTCGACGACCGAGGTCTGGACCGCGCCGGTCACGGCATCGACCATCAGGTCCACACCGCTGATGGTGCGGTGGACCAGGTTCGCCGTAGCGCTGGTCTGCTTGGCGATCAGGATCGCACCGGTGGCTGCGTCCTGGGCCAAGTCCGCCGAGCCGATAAACCTTCGCACAATGGCCACCGCGTTCGTCTCCCGTTACGCGACCAGCACGAACTTCATTATTGACCAGCACTCCAGATCCATCGCCAGGCGGCGCTGGCCGCCAGGGTGATCGCCGCGCCGATGATGAGCCAGACTATGCGGCTGCGTAGCCGCTGCGACTCTTCCAGCCGGTCGAGCCGCAGTTGAATGCCCGGCTTGCCGTTGCCGCGAATGGCCGTGTCCAGGTTGTCAAGCTTGCGGTGAATCGAGGCGAATTCGTCCTGGCACACGGTCTTGTACCTCTCACAGTCGTCTTTCATTGCACATCCACCTGTTTGCTGTGAATCCGCCTGGCCTGCCGGTACGGGTCGCTCCAGCGCCAACACGGTTCCTGGCCCGGCCCCACCAGTTCGTACACGAACGTCTGCCCGCCCTGCGTCTCGCTGATCCGGTCACCGCGCTCCGGTGTCACGGGCGCGCCGCCGAGCACCAGGTCGGCCGCCAGGATGATAAAATCGCGGGACTCGAACGTTTCCGTCAGACCGCTGCTACTCTCGATGTTGAACGTCGTTTTCCCGACCGTGGCCAAAACCTCGACCGAGGCCGCGCCGCGGCTATAGGTCACCGGCCGCGACAGGTACTTTTTCCGCTGGTCGTCGAGCCAGGCCGAAGATTGTTCCAGCAGATCGACCACCGCGTCTTCCTACTGGTTGAGCTTGACCCGGACCGTGGCGTCGGCATCGGCGCAGGCCTGTACCGTCACCCCGAGCAGCGTGTAGGCGGTCGGGGCCTGGCCGCCGCTATTGGCGCTGGCCGTGGCCACCTGATCCGCGGCATCCCAATAAACCGTGGTGCCGGCCGCGATACCGGAACCGGCGCCCGCGGCCTTCGGGAAGTCGAAGACGCCCCGCACCGCCAAGGCCCCGAGCGTGTTGGCTGGGATAGGTTCCTTGGCCACACCCACCAGGGCACCCTGAACCACGACTTGGCCGGCCGCCACCGCCGTCGTCGGCGTGTAATCGACCGCCTTGTCGTCCTGAACATAAGTCGCCGTGAAAGCCATCGTCCGTCTCCTTGAGAATGAAGATCACTCGTTTGCGGCGGGGCCGGCGGAGGGGTAACTCGCCTCCGCCGCCCGCCGCGCCACGTCACGTCGCTGCGACCGCTTACGCCGTGCCCTTGCTCTTGACGCCGCCGCGCGGGTCCTGCAGGTTCACGCCGAAATCGTGATAACCACGCATCTGTATACCGAGAACTGTGAAATCAGCCTCGGCCGTCTCGATGGTCGGCGCTTCCTGACCGTTCAGGAAGGCCACCTCGATCACCGGCAGGTCGGCCGGGTCGGCCAGCAGGTACCAGGCCGCGGCGCTGTTGCCGGTGAACTTGGCGTTGGCCAGGTAGCGGCTGGACTGGACCTGGTACTTGCCCTGGTGCGGATTCGTCGTCCCGTAGGAGCCCTTGTTCGTCGTGTTGTCGCGGATTTCCGCAGACTTGAAGAGCTGCGTTGCGATGGCGTTCAGGGCCGTCGGCACCAGGACGATGGCGGGAGCGATCCCGATCGGCTTGCCTTCGGCATCGACCTGGTTATTGAAGGTCGTCTCGGCCCCCGTCAGACCGTCGATGCTCAGGGCGGTCGCGGCGCCGGTCAGATAGTTGCTGTTGCCCGCGGCGAAGAACGCGGCATTGTTCAGGAAGATGTTCCAGAACACGTCGTTAATCGCCAGGCCCGAGCCGCGGCCAAGCTTCCGGGGCACCGTGGTGATGGCGCCCAGGTCGTCGTTGATGATGTCCCGGCGGTCGATGGACAGGAGCAAGGCCATCGTGTCGGCCTTGTTGGTGTAGGTCTCGTTGCCGAGCGTGCCGCTCTTGATCGTGCCGCCGCGACCGATGGGCTGGTACTGGTCGGCCCCCACCAATCGATAGCTCGTCACGGTTTTGAAGTCACGCACATTGCGAATAGCGCAGATATTTCGCCAGGTGCGTTCGACCGAGAAAAAGCCCAGCAGCAGAAACTTGTTGGCCACGTTAGAGAGGATGCCGTCGATGTCCACGGTGGAGAAGCCGGCCTGGATGTCGCGGCCGAAAGCCGCCCGCATCACCTCGCGGCTATCCCGAAACGTTCGTCCCGTATAGCCATTTGCCCAAGCCGCCTCCAGGAGCAACTCCTGCAGGCCGAGATCGCTGCCGAAACGCTTGTCGGCCGCTTCGAGCGTCGGCTCGTCGAACAGCTTCTCGACGCCCTCGAACTTGCCGGAGAGCATGCATGCGGCTTCCAGCACCCGGCTGGTCAGCGAGTGGTCGGGGATGTGCGCCGCGGGCGCCTTGGGCCGCTCGGCGCGCAAGACCTCCAGTTCGGTGCGGGTCTTGTCCCACCCCTCGCGGATGGCCTGGGCGGCAATGTCGGGATGGTTGTCGCCGCAGGCCTTACGCACGGCGGCGATCCGCTCCTGCTCGGCCGCCGCCTGGGCGCGGAGGTCGGCCACCTGGTCGGCGGCAGTTATCGTCTTTTCCGGCGCCGGCTCAGCGGCGGCCACAGTCGTCTCCACCTTCTCGTTCGTCGCAGTGTCCACGGTTTTCTCCTTGGCGGCCTTGGCCGCGATGCTGGCGGACGTCTGATCGTCCGCACCATTGCCCACGAAACTCACTTCCGACAGGCTCGACCGCCGGGCCACATTGATCGGCCCGGTAAACTCGCGCCCGTTGACGGTCACTGTTTTGCCTTCGCCGACGAACTCCACCTGCTGCACGCCGGCTCCGATGCTGGCCTGCCACGGATAGCCATTGTCGGCGTCGGCCATCACCTCTCTGGCCGTCGGGGTGGTCGAGGAAACCACGCCCGTCACGCGGAGCTTGCCGCCCTCCGCATTCACGCCGTCGAGGTGACCGACGCGGGCCGAACGGTCGTGCTCCAGGTAGGCCTTGGCCCCGTTGCGGATCGACAGGCCATCCAGGTCCACCACGACCGGGAAGCGCCAGCCAGCCAGTTGCAACTGGCCGCCACCGTAGGCCTCCATGCTGAACTTCCGCGGCGTCCGCGGCACCTGCCCGTCCTGGCCCACAGGGGCGGCGGCCTCGAGGGCAATGTCCGACGTGAACGTCAGCTCACGCGGCGCGTTGCTGTCCGGCCCGGCGGCTGGTTGGTTGCGAGTCACCTTCATCTTCTTTTTCTCCCTTTTGGCCCTGCGGCGCGTCGCCCGGAGTCGGCTCCGGCTCGATCACCGCGCCCTTCGGCGCCACCAGCGGCAGCCCCAGTTCCTTCATCAGGGCCACTTCCTTGGCCCGCTGCCGCACTTCCGTTTCCCAATCCTTGCCCTGGCGGGCATATTCCGTAGCCAGGGTCGTCGTGTTATTGGCCAGCCGTTCGGCCTGGGCAGAGGCCTCTTTCAGCGGATCGACATGCTCGTGACCGTCCCAAAACCACTGGTGCGGAACGGCGACGACGTCGTCAGGCAACTCATCACCCAGGTCAAGTGCCAGGGCGGCCTCCGCGAGCCAAGCCGCAAAAATTCTGTCCAGGATCAACGTCTCAATGTGGGACTGTTCGACGCGGATGCTCTTGTAGTAGGTCTGGTGGTCCAGCCGGCCTGAGGAATAGTTGTAACCGGAGCTGTTGCCCGCAGCGATATTGAACGGCATATTCAGGCAGCGGGCGATCTCGTTGAGAATCTCGTGCTTGAACATCTCATAGGTCGTGGCCGGTTGCTCGGCCCGAATCTGACTCGGCTCCCAACCTTCAGGGCCGAAGACGGCCATGTTCGGCTCGAACTCCATCGTCACGCCGGCCTCGACCTCGGCCGCCTCGCCGCCGGGCGGGGCCATCGTCTTCATGAAGATGGCGATGTTGGCCGCCGACTCGGCCGCGGAGAGCACGGCCAGGGTGAAGCGGCGGAGTTGGGCGAAGAGCGGCAGCGCCGGCATGATGTCCGGCAGGCCACGATTCTGGCCCGGCCGGTCGGGCCGAAACCAGTGGATGACGGAGGCGGCCAGGAAGGCGTGGCAGGCCAGCGGCTCCAGAATCACCATGTCGCCGGGGTGGCGGTCGAGGATGTTGTAGCTCTCAGGGTTGCCGTAGGAGTCGAAAACGATGCCATCGACAAAGGTCGGCGTCGGCAACTGCATGAGCGGCGTAGCCACCTGGTCGGCTTCGATTACCTTCAGGTCGAGCTTCACCGCATGGTCGACTCGCGGGTTGGTGTGCAGCAAGCCGAACGTTTCGCCGTCCTGGGCCTTGGCCATCCGCATGGTGCGGAGCTTGCCGGCCAGATCGACCGCCCTGGCCCAGGCGGCGAACTCCCGCTCGATCTGGCCGTTCAGGTTGGTGCCGCCGTCGTTCTCCCCGTCCCCCAGGAGCATCTGGAGCCGCGGCCCGGTGCCGATCACGTCGTTGGCCAGGGTCAGGACGATACCGCGGGCGTAACTATTGTTGGCCACCTCATAGCGGGCCCGCGCCCGCAGGACGCGGCGAATCTCCGGCCGGTTGGCGGCGTTGGCCGACAGGTAGTCGACATTCCGCCAGTGGCGCTGGTTGTCGGGCGTGGTCTGAGCGGAGTCGTACCGGCCGCGCACGAACAGTCGTTGCACGGCCGTCATGACCCGTTGCCGGCCCTTTTCGCCGGCGCCAGCCCACACCGCCTTGATCTTGTCAACCAGTCGTCCCATGCTTCCTCACACACTTCCTGACGGAATGATCTTGACCTTCCGCAAGCTAAGGCTCGGCCGAGACGCGGCCGCCTTGTTCAACATGTACTTGTCCGTCTCCACCACGTCTGGGAGCGGGTGCTGCTTTACGCCACCGGCATCGCCGTGGGCTTCAGCCGGCCCCTCAGCATTGCGTTTGATGGTGTCGGTCAACTCTTCCGCCATCGGGTTCTCCTTGGACGCGGGAGTTGGATTCGAACCAACCCGGTCGGGGTTATGAACCCCGTGCTCTGCCAACTGAGCTATCCCGCGAGCGACATTCAGTTGCTAATCAGCATCGATGTGAGCCTGTGATTCTCGGCCCGAAGCGTCTCGTTCTCCTTCAGCAGCCGGCAAATGTCACTCAACCGGGCGGCATGCATCCTGCTGTGCTTTTTCCTGTCCAGAACCACCAGATTCTCAAGCCGATTGTCCAGTTTGTCGCCATTGACGTGGTGAACTTCCTCTTGCGCCGCCAGAGTTCGCCCAAGGTGCCGCTCCATCACCAGGCGATGAACAAACCTCTCCTTGCCACCGACTCTGACGCACTCATACCCATCCCGTGTGAACCGTCCCGATCCGTAACCGGGCTGGCGCCCGCACTTTGGATTGCCGCAACTCTTGCGCTTGCCGCGAAGCAGTTCCGCTAGGTTCTTGACGAACTCCTTGCCACAACGACAACGACAGTGGACTACATGCCCTCGGCGGCGGCGTTCAACTTGGAGAACCGTCAGATTGCCGACGATCTGGCCGACTTGCAATTCCGTCATGCGGCACTAATCCGTCAGTTGCGGCCCCGCACGGCCTTGGCTCGCCCGGCGGTAGCGAGCCGCCCGGTTGTCGCCCGGTCTGATTGTCTGCGACTATCTATATCGCGGTCCAGAAAGCGGGCCAGCGCGTTTTGGACGGAAAAAGAAGATTGTTACACTAATGGAACAGGTAGCGCCGCCACCGGCCACTGGCCGCCGCCAGCGGCTACCCGATCACCTTCTCCCAGGTGACGATACGGTGTCCACAATGTCGGCACTCCCGACGCCGGACAATGTGTCCGCCCCGGCCCGACCGGGTGTAGACCACGCGGAGGTCGCGGCAGCCGCACTTGCGGCATTCCAGCCCACGCTGGCTTTCGGCCGGCGGCGCGGCCGGCAGCGCACTTGCCACCAGGTCAGTCATGAACTGTTCCTCCGCAAGTCATCCTGGGTGTACCGTTTCCGTGGTCGGGCTGGTTTCTCGTCCATACCCGCAGCTTTCACGCCGCACATCGAGGCTGCCGCGGCGCAACCGACCAGACAATCGAACCAGTGGTTGTCGGGTTTGGCCGGCCGCAGCGACCATTCGTGGACCACGCGGCCGTAGCCCTGCGTCTCGACCCACGTCTCCGAATGAGCGACCTGCTCAGCGAAGAGCTCGTGGTCACGGGGCTTGCTGCCAAAGATGGTAATAGCGCCCGGATCGCCGGCCGCAGTCGCCAGGCCTGCGTGGACGAAAGTCTTCCAGTAGTTCACATCCACGGCGACGTGGGGAAACTCCGCCGTTTTGGCCACGTTCGGGACGTACCAGAAATGCCCATGCACCTCGCCGGGTTTGCGGGCATAGGTGCTCATGGGCTTCCGGCCGGCTCGAATGCCTATGCCCTTGGCCAGCATCATCACCGCGCCGCCCGCCTGGTGCTTCACGTCGGCCACCAGGCCCGGCTTGAATCCCATGTCCGCCAGGAGCCGGTCGATTTTCACCAGGCCCTGGCCGCGCTTAAAATCGCGGGCCAGGTAAGTGGCCACCAGCTTTTCCAGACCCGCTCGGATGGCGCCGTCCGTGCCCGCGCCAGGGGCGGCCCGGCCCAGGGTTTTCTTGGCTTCCGCCATCGTGAAATAGCCTCTGGCCTGCTCCGGGAACGTGCCGTAATCGACCACATAGCCCGTAAAATTCTCTTCCCAAGCACAGAGGCACCAGTAGAGCAGTTTTTCGTGGACGTCGACGAACATGGTCAGCTTGGTCGCCGCCAGGGGCACCTCGCCGCGCGACCGACCGTTGGTCTTCTCCATGACCTGCTCGACCGTCAGAATCTCATCGTGCAACTGTTCCTGCATCGGCTCGTTCTGGTACTCGGCGAAGAAGGCCTCCTCGTCCCGGAGCCTCAGGTTCATAGCGTGCTGCAGCGCCGACACCTCCTTTTTGGCGTCGAACCGCTCCGGCCAGGCGACGACGGCGCCGGCGTCCATCTCCACACGGTTCTGCCGGTAGAACGCCGTGGCCTCCTCCCCGCCGTGACCTTGCCGCAGGCTCTCCCCCCTGATCTCGGCATACTGGTGCCACAGCTTCTCGTTCGTCGGAAAGGCATAAACCAACTTCGTGCATTCGGCCTGCCACTCGGGGCATTTTTCCCGATCAAGAATCTGGTCCGCCAGGTCGGCCTCGTAGATTTTCGTGCAGGTCAGCACGCCGGCGATCTCTTCGCCCGGGCCGGCCAGACCCAGGACGTCGCCGTTTAGGAGTTGGAGCCGGTATTTCGTCTGCGTCGGTGACCGGGCCGACTGCCGCGTCTGCGGATCGTCCAGAAGCACCAGCGATGGCCGGATGGTCGAGCCGTCAGCCCGGGTGTGCTGCTGGCCGCGCATGTTGGCGTCGAGGCTGGTGATAGTGATGATTGACCCCGACGACGGACTCCCCTCGGCGCCGGCCGCGCCCACGCCATCAGGCAGATGGTCGTTTTCGATGGTCGGGAACACGAGTTTGTCCTGGCCCCAGTGGACGTGGGTCAGCCGCCCCTGGATGTGCTGCTGAAGCTGGCGTTTGGAACTGTTCTCCAGGCAGCGCAGGGGATAGACCGCCTCGGGGAAGTCAGCCAGCAGGCCCGGATTCTCCAACAGGTATTTCTTGATCGGCAAGAGCAGGTCCTTGGCCCGTTCATCCGATCCGCCGACCAGGCAGACGAATGGCCGGTAGCCGACCAGCACCGCCCAGAGGGCCGAGAGCCGGGCCAGGGTCGTTTTGCCGCTGCCGCGCGGCATGGCGAAGGCAAACAGCCCGCCGTCCTGTACCGCCCGCTCGATCTTGGCGATGACCTTCAGGTGGTCCGGCGACCAGGCCCGGTAGAAGGCCCGTGGAAAATACGTCTCGCAAAACAGCCGGAACGATTCGCTCGTGGCCCGGCGGCGATGAACGTCTTCGACCTCCGGGATCGGAAAAATGTCCTGGGCCGCTTTCGTGCCGGCCCGGTTCTTCTCGGCTTGCCGTTTTTTGGCTTCCACGTAATCGACGGGCGGCGGCCGCGGCTGGTCAAGTTTCCGCGCCAGCCAGGCCACATACCGCACCAGGTGAATGTGCCGGCCGTCGCCCACCCGGAAGGCGGCCTGGTCCATCTGGCGGCGCAGCCGCGAGCGGTCGAGGACGCTGCCCAGGGGTGTGGCGTTCACGATCTGTAGCAGGTCCGTCTGCGAGAGGTTGGTCACATCAATCGGCACGGGCGAGCTCCTTGTTCAGCCAGGCGGCGTATTGCACCAGGTTGATCCGGCCTTCGGCGCTGGTCGGCAGGCCCCTGGCCACATGCTCGGTGATCTTCTCCGGCGGCAACGCCAGCAGTTTCGCCGCCGCCTCCACGGTCAGGGCCATCAGGTTCAGGCCCGTTTTTTCTTCGACCACGCCACGTCCTCCCGGCCACAGTTCGGCCCCAGTTAGGCGCTATGAAAATTCTCATCGATCATTGCAGATTACTTCTGGAATCGCCTTGCTTCCCCCCGAAAACATGGTAACTGATCCATAGAAGCGTAGGACGAAACCAGGAAAAGGAGAGCCGCGATGAACGAGAACAAAATGCAGACCGCCCTCAACGACCTCTTCGCCAACCTGATCCTCGCCGCCGACTGCGACGAGTACCCGGAAGACCTGCCCGCCGAGTTGGGCACCGTCGAGATGGTCCAGACCTTCGAAGAGGCCGGCATCATGACCAACAACAAAGGCTTGGTCGTCCGCATGAAGGACGGCAGCGAATTCCAAATGACCCTGGTCCAGAGCCGCTAACCAAGGAGACGAACCATGAGAATCACGCGTATTGAAATTGAAGGACGCCGAGGCCGCTTCGCCACGATCACCAGGCAGCGCGGCAACCCGAACATCGAGGTCACCGTCCTGATACCGGAACGCCCGGACGGCATGAAGATGGACGTGGCCGCCCGCGGCGATGAGACCGGCGAGAAGGTCCGCCGGGCCTTCGCCGGCTACCTGCACCGGCAGCTCGAAGAATACGAAGGCACCAACTGCGACATCGAAGTTTACGCCCGCGAGATCGAACGTTTCGCTGACTGAAAGGAGAACCAGCACATGGCGCGACGAAAACTGAAAACCTACGACGCAGAATTCAAGGGCCGCAAGGTCCGGGTCACCGTCCCCGAGAGCGACGAGGCCGACGCCCTGGGCGAAGCCATAAAGGGCAACCTCAGCCCCGAGGCCGTCGCGACCCTGGCCAACGCCGTCCGGGTGCATGTCAACGGCCGACGCACGAACCCCGAAGTTCGGCGACAACTCGACTGGCTGGCGAATCGCCTGGTCTCGATGTTGGGTGGTGAAAACGCATACCACGACCTCTTGAAAGAGGCGGGGCTTTAACAGGCTGCCCGGCGCATCGCCGGGCCAAACGCGAAGGAGATGCAGATGAAGAAGGAAAAGGTGAAGCTCGGACAGACGTATGTGGTGAAGGTGTCGGGCAAAGTCGCGCCGGTGAAACTCACCGCCGTCAACCCGCATGGCGGTTACGACGGCGTCAACCAGGAGACCAAGAAGACCGTCCGCGTCCGCAACGCCGGCCGCCTGCGGGGCCTCTGGCCGAAAAAGAACTTGCCCATCGTCGCCGGGAAGACCGAGGGCAAGGCCGACGACAAGGGTGTGGCCGACACGGTCGCGGCCGTCGAAAAAGGCAACCTGGCCGAAGGCATCACGGTGCCCGAAGCGAAGAAGGAACGCCACAGCCTCCTGAACCTCGCCGCCAAGGTCCTGGCCGAAGCCGCCGCGCCGCTCAACTGCAAAGAAATGGTCGAGAAGGTCCTGGCCACCGGCCTGTGGCAGACCAGCGGCAAGACGCCGAGCGCCACGTTGTACAGCGCCATCCTGAGGGAGATTACCACCAAGGGCGACGCCGCCCGGTTCCGCAAAACCGAACGCGGCAAGTTCGAGATTGTCACGAAGTAGGCCCACCATCACCGCACCTCGCTTTCCGACGCCCCGGCCTCGACCAAGGCCGGGGCGCTCTCCGGGTGGAGATCGCCGCGCAGGTAATCCGCGTGCGTCGAGAAAATCAGGGCCGGCCGGTTCCAGCGCCGCACGAACCGGCTCCAGTCCCGCGGGATGCGCGTCCGCCGATCCTCGGCCGGCCGGTAATACATGGCGAACGGCGTCCCGCCCGTCCGGAAAACCCACTCCAACCGCTCCTCGGCCGCGGCCAACGTGTCGGCCTCGGCGCCTACCAGAACGTAACAGCCGACCTGCCGCTGCGTCAGGCCCGCGGCGCGGAGCGTGGCCACCGTCCGTTCGACATACGGTTGCTCCGCGGGCTGGTCGAACGCCGTATAGAGAATCTGCACCCGCATGCCGCCGAGCCGCGCGGCGAACCATTCCTGGCAGAGCCGAGAATCAATGCCCCCGGTGAACCGCGCCAGCTTGGGCTGCGCCTCCAGCATGTCCAGCACGGTTTCGACGTGCTCGCGCGGGCAGGCCAACAGGTTGTTGTCCATGATGTCCCAACCTGGCTGGATCGGGAGCAACCGGAGCGTGCCCTCACGCTGGGGTACGAAGCAGAACGGGCACCGGCGAATGCAGCCGCGGCTGGTCATGGTCAGGCCCTCTTTCAGGTACAGGCCCGGCGTGAATTCCCCGGCCGGCGAGCCGAAGGCCGGCCCGCCGAGCCGCACTTTGTAACCCTGGGCCTGCCACGCCCGATAGAGCCGGTTGGCCTCATTCACGTCCCAGGTGAAAGTGCAGGAAATATGCACCTCGTCCACGTCGGGCAGGAAGAGCGGCGGGTCGCCGATGAAGGCCAGATCGTCGTCGGGTGTGGCGCTGGTGCAGCGTGGAAAGACACGGGCGATTCTCAGCATTCCGGCACCTCCGTTCTGGACCTACCAAAGACTCCCGGTTAGACTGGAGCTAATCGTACCGGTGGGCGTTAGTAACGAACTCTTTACTTACGCTTGTGGTTAGGTAAGCGTTCTTTACTAACGAGAACTCTTGCCATAGCCGGGAACGACCTCAAGCGTCTGGCGGAGTAGACAACCATGTTCGACGGAAAGACTTTCGAGAAGGCGGTCGCCGAACGAAACCGCAACTGGACCAAGACCGACGCGATTCTGTATCAGATGTGCCGCGACATGCCACGACACGACAGCCCAGGGGAAACCAGGGCCAAGTTGCTGATCATCGGCCGCTCCTATGCGACTGGCATTGAACGGACGGTTCGCAGCAAGGGTCAACAGGGCAGCTCGGTCGAGCAGTTGGCCGAGTACTTCTGCCGGAACGCAACCCTGATTGACGGCCAGATGGACCGAATCCGTTCCCTCGACGGCAGCCGGGTTGAACATTTCCGCGAAGCCGTGGACGTGCATGGACACCTGGTCCGTATCCTCACCAAAAAAATCTGCACTCGCTCGCCCAGGTCGTTCGTCTCCAAGTACCTGCATTTCCATTTCCCCTTTGTGCCAATCTACGACAGCTATGCTCAGCTCGCTCTTTCGCGGGCCATTCCCTGGACCGATGCGGTGGAGGAAGCCTTCAAGAGTCCCAGATCTGCCGACGAGACCTATTGTTTCTTCTGCAAGCGATTCTGGACTCTCTATGAAGAAGCGGCCAGTAGGAAGCCGCAGGCTCTCGTTAAGGAACTTGACCGCTATCTGTGCTACCTAGAGAGGGCACATCGGCGGCGATCCTCTCGGCTTTCCGGCCCGTAAAATCCTCCCACCGCTTTACGATCACGTCACAGTAGGGCGGGTCGAGTTCCATCAGGAACGCGTGCCGGCCGGTCTGCTCGCAGGCGATCAAAGTGCTCCCCGAGCCTCCGAACAAATCCAGGACGTTCTCGCCGGGCCGCGAGGAATTGTTAATCGCCCGTGCCGCCAATTCAACCGGCTTCTGCGTCAGGTGGACATAGGAGGCCGGGTTGTCTTTTTTGATGTGCCAGAGGTCGGTTTCATTGTTCGGCCCATAGAAGTCGTGGCCGGCGCCCTCGCGCCAACCGAAAAAGCAAATTTCGAAGGCCCCGAGGTAATTTTTTCGGCTGAGCACCGGCCAGCACTTATCCCAGACGATGGCCTGCGAGAAGTAGAGGCCGGCGGCCTTGAGCGGACCCGGATAGTTGCCGAGGTTGGCGTAGCCGCCCCAGACGTAGAAGCTCCCGCCGGGCTTCAGCACCCGGGCCAGGTTGGTGAACCAGGCCCGGAGCATTTCGTCGAAGGCCTCGTCCGAGACAAAATCATTGGCCAACGGCCGATCTTTGGCCCGCATCTTCTTCGTCGTCGGGACGCCCGTTTGGGCGCCCGTCGCCAGGTCCATCCCGTGGTATTTGGATGGCACGCGTTGGGCGTCGCCTTCGGTCAGAATCGTGTGCTTGCCTTTGCCCGCTTCCTTTTTCGCTCGTCGGGCCACGTCGAAGCTCTGGTGGTGCATCTGGCTCTGGGCGTTGGGGGCAAAGGAACTGTTGCCGGCGGCGATAGCGTTGTTCGACCGCGGCTCGACCTTCACATTGTACGGTGGATCGGTATTGACGCAGTCGATGACGGCGCCGTCGAGCAGCCGGTCCAGATCCTCGACCGACCCGCTGTCTCCACAATAGAGTCGGTTATTTCCCAAAATGATCAGGTCGCCGCGTTTCGTCACCGCCACGTCCGGCGGCTCCGGCACCGCGTCCTGATCCGTCAGGCCCACGGTGCCCTCGGGAGCCATGAAAGCCGCCAGGTCGTCCTGGGAGAACCCCAGCACGCTGAGGTCGAAGTTCAGCGCCTGGAGGTCCTTCAGCTCAAGGGGCAGCAGTTCCATGTCCCACTCGGCCAGCGTCGCCGTCTGGTTGTCGGCGATGCGGTAGGCCTTGACCTGCTCCGGCGTCAGGTCCGTGGCCACGTGGACCGGCACCTGGGTCAGGCCCAACTTCTGCGCCGCCTTCCAGCGCGTGTGGCCGACGATGATCACGCCCTCAGCGTCCACCACAATGGGCTGGCGGAATCCGAAGGCCTTCAGGCTGGCCACCAGGGCGTCCACGGCCTGGTCGTTCTGCCGGGGATTCTTCTCGTACGGACGGATGTCGTTGATGCTGCGAAGTTCTACCTGCATAGGGTCACCTCTCCTGAAATGGTTTCCTGGGCCGCGTGCGACGTCCGTCGCCGCTCACGCACTTCTCGTTGTCGCTGCCGGCACGCCTCGCGATGGCAGGGCTTACAGTTGGGAATCACACCGTCGTGGGGATAGTACGGGTACTGGTAGAATTCGCTCAGCGGCTTGACCTGACCACACTTGCGGCAGAGCTTGTGCCAGACGCCGTCGCGGAGTTCGTACCCGGCATGGATGTGGCAGTGTTCGGCCGGCGTTACCAGTTGCAGGTTCTCGATCCGATTGTCCTGGTTGTTGCCGTTGACATGGTGAATGGCCATGCCGTCAGGAATGGGGCCGTGGTGTGCCTCCCAGACGAGCCGATGCTCAGCGACCGTTCGCCCGCCAACTCGACGGTATTTTGGCCGCCTCTTGAATGTACTTCTGGGTCTGCCCATGTCTGTTTCGCTCCTTTTCTCGTTACGTTCGCTGGTCTAACAAACAAACAGCGGCCGCCTGGCTATTCCGCGTGACCACGGCGGCAACCGATGGCCGGGGAGGAACCATAAAATTCGCGTCACGTAGGCCCACGTGCTACCCTCTCGGCCACCGTGGTATCGTTCGCCGCCTCTGACGCCGCTATAGCCCGTGGGCCAACGTGGGCGGCCTGTTGCGGAACAGGGGGGTCGTCGTAGCGCCACACAAACGTGTCGGGACTGATCGCTGGCCCCAGATACTCGGCACAGTAATGCCAGGCGGTCGGCGGACAGTCGCCCGACACCAGGATGCCCACAGCGCACTGCCCGTCACGCAGACGCCGGCAATCCTGACAGCGGCAATGTTTCAGGATGGTCGGTGGCCTGGTCTGCCGGGCCTGCTCCACCTGCTCCCACGCAATCCGCTCGGCATCAGCTTGGCTTACCTTGCCATCCACCATGCAGATGGCGACACGCTCGTCCCACATGAAGCGTTCGTCGGCGGTGAGCGGCTGCCGTGGAATCGGCTGTATCGCAGGAGCAGCCGATTGCCGTGGCGGGGCAGGAGTCTTGAATTTGTAAATCTGCTCGCTCAACGTCATTTCTCCCTGGCACGCTGGAACGTACTGGCACGCGAGCCAGCCTATTGCAACCTATTAGCTCTCGCGTACGTGCGCACGCGTGCGCGCCTGTGCGCCCGCGTATATGCAATAGAGTGGTACGCGTGCCAGTCCGTGCCAAACCGTGCTTGAGCATTTGCCCTGGACCTCATCACACGTCCTCCCGACTGCCAGGAGCGACATTCGCAAGGTCGATGCCCTCGTACCATCGCAGTCTGCCTACCGTCGTACGCGGCTGGGTGGCACGTATCCCAGGCACTGCAGCTCTCAGATCTCGACCAAACGTTTGCACGGTTCCGACATGGTCTCGCCCCATGTCTCGACAGTAGTCCTTCCACGCGGCAAAAAGCTCGCTGGCTTCAATGCTACGGCCGGGGGCCAAGACGCATCGCTCACGAACAAACGCGCCCACCGGGCTGGATAAGTCTTCGAGGTCACAGATGGCGTCCTCGACACTCTGCGGCTGGATGAACCGCCCACGTTGGCGTAGCCGTTCCCAGCCGTGGAGCGCCCAGAGCAAGATGCCCGGCAGTTCGGCAAGCAGCCGCCCGGTCAGCGACGGATCCTCGCGGCCATAAAAACTCTGGGTCAGCCGCAGGATCATGAAACGGCCGGCCAGGGCGGCGCTGGCGTCGGTGAACCGGGGCAACTCGTTGGTCAGAAAAACGAACCGGGTCGGCAACTTCATGGTGACCGAGCCGATATGTTTGCGGTCGATGGTCAGGGCGTCTTCGCCGCTGATGCAGAGGAGCCGTTCGACGACGGTGATCATGTCTTCGCCGGAGAAGCGGGCATCGGAGACAATGGCCAGACTTTTTCCGATCAGGGGCTGGAGACCGAAGGCCCCGGCTAGGCTGCGGGTGGTTGGACCCGCGACGTTGGCGGCGCCGACCAGCCGCTGGAGCACGCGGCCGATGGTACCCTTGCCGGACCTTTTGGGGCCGACAAGCATGAGCATCTTCTGCTGTGAAGTGTCGACGGTGAGACAGTAACCGAACCATTCCTGAAGCAGCTGGATGGATTCGCCGTCGTCGCCCCAGAGTTGCTGTAGGAACGCGAGCCACTGCTCCGGAGTCGGCGCCTCGGCGTTGTAGTCGAACTCCAGGGCGTTCGTGGCGAAGAGCGACGGGGTGGCCGGGAGAATTTTACCCGTGGGAATGTGCAGGTTTATGGTGCGGCAGGCCAACACTTCGCGGGCGTCGGGCTTGCCCTCAGCCGGACCGATCCACGCCGGCGGCGTGAGCGAGGCAGGCAGGTGGACGAATGTGCGGACCGACTCCAGCGCCGCCTTGACGGTGCCGGGATTGGAATCGAAGGGCACAAGTTCGAGTTGCTGAGTCTTCCGGTTGAACACATATTGCAAGGCACCATGCAGCCAGGGCTGGAGCCGGTTCTTGACCGCCTCATCCTCGACCTCGGCATACCGATTATCCTGCCAGGCCATGAGCAGGCCCGCATAGTTGTGCAGCGTGCGACTGTCCGCATGGCTATGAAACTCCCGGACGTAGGCCTCCGCCGTGGGCAGCGTGCGTTTGGCCGACAGGACGAGCTTGCCACTGGCCGGATCACGTTGCCCCAGAGGAATGACCGTCTGATCGCCGGACGCCGCGGCCGCGCCGGGCTGAGCCGGCCGGGTCGCACCGGAATTTGGCCGGCGCTTCCGCGGCTCATACTGGCCCGTGACCTTGTCCAGCGCCTTAGCGATGGTCGTTCGACCGTAGGTGTCCGCCCCATGCACCTCGTCCCACTTGGGGCGATAAAGTTTGGAGCGGCGAAACAGGCGGTCGATCTGGGCGGCATCCTTGGTGTAGAACGCCAGCGTGAAGACGACCGACGAGTCGGCCTCGCTGGCGGAGTTGAAAAAGTCGTTCCAGCGAGCGTCCCACAGGGCGGTGAATTTGGCCCCGTTCTTGCGGCTGGTACAGGCCTTGCGAATGATCTCGTCGTCGGACAGCCCCGACGCAGCGACCGGTTCTTGCGGACGGAGGGGAGCCGGCGCAGGCACCGTCTGCGTATCGCCAAAGACCAGGTGATAGATTTCGTCAAGCTCCGCCTGGCGGCTCTCGACGTCGGCGCTCACGGCGTCAATCCGGCGGCCGGTCACCGTAAAGAACCGGCCGGCCGAGTACATTTCAACCTCACCATCGTGATAACCCTTGCGGCAACGGTCACCGTGCTTCTGGGCGCTCAGGAATATCTTCACGCCACCGCCTGAGGGCGAGATTTCGGTGTAACTGTTCAGCCGCTCGACGATCTCCCTGGCCCATGGTTTCAGCTCACCCGTGGATGGGGCGATGCTATCGTCAAGGTCGACGCCGCAGAGACCGTCGTCGGGCGCAAAGACGAAGCCGACGCCGGCGAGGGCGTCATTGCCACGGAATGCCGCCAACGCCTCGTCGAACGTCGTCCACGTAGCCGCGTCGGTCGAATCGGCGTTGGCGCCGCTACTGGCGCTCACCGGGCACTTGGTCGGCTTGCCGCCGCGCTCGACGACCTTCCAGCAGACCCAGCGCGGCAGCTCGCGCAACTGGGCCGGAACGTTTTCGACGGCGATCTCGCGGGAGGTCACGGCCGACCACCACCTTCTCGCCCGGCCCACAGGCTCAGCAGAGTCCGGCGCTTGATAACATTGTTCTTCTCGGCGGCGTGGCGCAGACCCCAGCGGTCGCCGACGATAATGCAGGTTTTGGCCCCCCGCGTGACGGCGGTGTAGAGCCAGTTACGGTCGGCGAAGAAATGGCTTTTGTGGCAGACCACCACGACGCAGGGGAACTCGCTGCCCTGGGCTTTGTGGGCCGTGAGGGCATAGGCCAGTTGCACGTCGCTCATTTGCTCGCGGCTCAGCGGCATGACGGGCAGGCCTTCGAATTCGACGAAGGTCTGGGCGCCCTCAATGTCAACCACGCGACCGATGGTGCCGTTCATGACGCCCAGTTCGTAATCGTTGGACGTCTGGATGACCTTGTCGCCGACGGCGAAGCGGCCCTTGACCTGGCCGTGCAACAGCCGCTGCATCATCTCGTTCAGGGCCTTGGTGCCGAGCGGCCCGTTGTGCATGGGCGTGATGATCTGCACCTGGCGGACGGGGTCGTAACCCAACCGCTCGGGGATGTGCTTGAGCACGAGGTCGCGCAGGTAGACCTGTACGTGCTGGGCCTCACGGAACGAGTCGATGACGGTCCACGAGGGATCGCCCGCGGCCGTGGGCGCGACGACGCCGGACAGGACCGTGGTGCTGTTGACCTTGAGGATGCCAGCCTGGCGAACGACGTCGGTGAGCACCGTGGTCGGCGCCAGACCGTGGTGAATAATGTCGCGGAGAACGTTCCCCGGCCCGACCGGCGGCAACTGGTTGTGGTCACCGACCAGGACGAAACGGGTCCGGGCAAAGTCGATGCGTTTCAGCAACTCGGCCAACAGCGGCACATCGACCATCGAGACCTCGTCGGCGATGATCACGTCAAAACCGTCGTCGGCGGTGCCGGGCAGGGAAAGAGTGTCGCGGCGGAAGACCCGTCCGTCGTATTCGAGCAGGCGGTGAATGGTTTTGGCCTCGAGGTTGACGCTGTAGCCGCGCATCACTTCCTCGATCCGCTTAGCCGCCTTGCCGGTCGGGGCGCAGAGGGCGACCGACAGGCCGGTGTCACGAAATGCCTTGGCCAGACGCGAGACGGCGAACGTTTTTCCCGTGCCCGCGCCGCCGCTGATCACCGAGATGACGTGATCGAGGGCCCGCCGATAGGCGTCCAGCTGGCCGGCGTTGAGTCCGGCGTCATAGCCCGTCATGGGGGCAACGGGACGGCGCCGCGCCGCCTGGGCACTCAGGGTGTCCCGGATGAGCCGCTCCGCGTCCAGAATGCCGGGCGTGGTCACGGCCGTGCCATCGGCCACGATGTCGCCACGGGCCAGAAGTTCGTCGGCCCGGGCGCGGATCAGCTTCAGACTGTCGAGCGTGTCCAGCAGGAGCAACTCGTTCGCTTTTTCC
Source organism: uncultured Planctomycetia bacterium (assembly GCA_903929765.1). Lineage (GTDB taxonomy): Bacteria > Planctomycetota > Phycisphaerae > FEN-1346 > JAACEH01 > CAIYVX01. The sequence continues at coordinate 75,923 of CAIYVX010000094.1, read as the reverse complement.
AGCAGTCCGGCGCCGCCCGTCCAGGTATGGCCGCTGGAGATTTCCTCATTCAGGCAATAGAGCAACCCGGCCTCGATGCGCCCGGGATGGTCCTTGGCCACGCCCATCTGCCGGGCGATCTTGTCGACCCGCTTGAAGCCGAAACCAGAGACGTGGCGGATGAGCTGGTACGGGTCGCTCCGCAGAATGCCGACGACGGCCGTACCGAAAGTCTCCAGCAGCACCGTCATCTGGTGGTGCGTCAGGCCGAAGCCGGCCAGGTACGAACGCACCTCGTTCTCGTCGCTGTGGGCAATCCAGACCTCGCGCAGGTCCGCGAGTGTGGCCAGCGGGATGCGCAGTCGCTCGTGCAACTCATCCAGTCCGTCACGGATGAGCCGGTCGAAACGCCGACTGTCACCGGCATAGTCCACCAGCTTCTCGGCGATCTTGGGACCGATGCCCGTGAAGGCCGGATGGCCCGCCAGATACTGGACCAGGCCGTCTCTGGTTTCCGGCAACTCGTAGCTCAACCCCGCCACGTCGAACTGGCGGCCGAAGCGTTCGTCGTGCTGCCACGCGCCGCACAGCGTCACGTGGTCGCCTTCGACGGCGCAGAACTTGCCCCGGAATTTCACAAAGGCCCCATCCTCGGACAGGAGCAACCCCGCCGAGAAGGTCGGGCTGGAAAAATAGCAACGGTGGACCTGGCCGCTAATGGTTTCATTGGGCACCGGCGGCGTCCTTTCCAATTCGGGCCGCCACGCGGCGCAGCACCAGGTAGCCGATCAGGTCCAGCTCGGTGTCATCGCCGGCGAACTCCCGCCCACGGGCGATCCGCGAGAGCTTGTCGTCGATGCGGACGTTGAGTTGCTCGACCGGGTCGGCCCGGCTGAAGATGCGCAGGGGTTCGAATGCCGATGCCCCATAGGCGATGTTCTTCGCGATCAGCATGGCCTTGAGCGCGTCACATTCGTCTGAGATTTGCTTGGCATAGTCTCTCATGCCACATGCCTCCAATTCTTGCGGCGCACGATCATTCCAATGGCCGGCTGCGACACCCCGAACCGCTCCGCCAGTTCGTACTGGCTGTATGCCCCGATGGCATATAGCTGGCGAATCTCCATAACAGCCACGGTCGTCAATCGCGCCGCTCCGCTGGCCTCTCCGCGCGGCACTCGCTCGGGGTGAACTATGGAACTGCCGCGTCTTTTCCGGGCCATGTCCGCGCTGTTGTCCTGCTTGGTGCCCAGGAACAGGTGATCGGGTCGCACGCACCTGGGGTTGTCACAGCGATGGCAGACGCACAGTCCTCGGGGGATGGGTCCGTTTGCCCAGGTCCATGAGACGCGGTGGGCCTTATAGAGAATCCAGGCGATGCGCACGACACCGTGACCGAAGTTGCCGGTCGAGCCCGTCCAATTCCAGCATTCGCCGGACTTGTCGACTTTGGCCCAGAATCGTTCTTCCGAGCGGGCTATCTGCCCATCGGCTCGCATGAAAGATCGCGGAATGTCGCCGCATGACGCCGCGATGGCCGCCGCCGGGTCAGTTCCACTTGTGGCCATGCTGCTCCTTTCTTGTTCGCACGAACATCCTCAGGAATCCGTCAGTGAAAGCCCGGGCCGCCTGGCGGCTGCCGCACCAATAGATGGGCACGCCGAACCTGAGACTGAGCCAGAGGGCTGCCCCGAGCAGCGAGCCGGGCGACGTGTTGTGCAGGGCCTCGGTTTCCTGGCCGCGCAGCACGGCGTCAAGGTCCGCTTCGACCACGACGCACGCCGCCTCCATCGCCGCCAGCTTCTCCAACTCGACCGCGAAACGCTGAAAATCGTGCATCACAGTCGAGGTGAAGTCCGAAAGGCTCTTCCGCTCCACGGCGACGACCGTTTCCAAACCTTCGACGGAATAATCACCGGCGTCGAGCTTGTGGCGCACCGTCGGGCAGTCGAAGCCATATTCAGCCTGTTCCCGCGTGTCGATCACGATTCGGAAGTCCATGGGCTACTCGTCCTCCGTATCTTCGTCGTCGCCCGCGAACCATAGCCGGGACGCCTCCTCTTCGTCGCGCTTCCGTTTCTCCTCGAGCTCCTTCAGGTAGCTCTCCGAATACGGCAGGGAGTTTTTGCTGTTGTCATAGCCGCACCAGGGACAGTCCAGCGGCTGGCGGCGGTGCCACTCGAACTCCCGGCCACAGGCTTCACAGGTTTTCATTGTCTGGCCTGCTTTCGTCGCTGCCGCAATTCCAATTCTTCCTGGTTGACCCGCCCGAGGCAGCAGCGGCCGTAGGTTCGGCCGCTGCCGCACGGGCACAGTTGGCTGTGGATACGCTGCTCATGGGCCACCAGCCGCTCCTCATGGCCGTCGAACCGGTGGCTCCAGTCAACGTGCCGGCCCGGCGAGTTTTGGCTGTCCCGGTGCGGCATGAGCCGGATGCACATTTCCTGGCCGTTCGACATGGCACATCTGCCTCCTCATGCTCAGAACGGGGCTGGTGCGCCCTGGCCAGGGCCGGCGCCGGGGCCAGCGTTGCCCGCCGCCGGCACGTCGAGCAGGCGGTTGAAGTAGACGTTGGCGAACTCCTCGCGGGTCTTCTTCGTGACCAGCAACTTCTTGTCCAGGAGACCGGGGAGGTGCTGCGGCAACTCGCTGAACCGCGGCAGGGTCAGGCCCAGCATCTTCAGGTCGCCCTTCACGAACGGCAGCGAGGCCGAGGTGATGACGGCGTTCTTGAAGATGTGCCGACCTTCGCACGGCCCGCTGATCACCACCAGGTCCCACTTGAGCATCGGGTCGCCCTTCTGGCTCTCGCCGAGACGGACGCCGTGCACGGTGACCTGGTACTTGCCGTCGGGCAGTTCCTCAAAATCCGGGGCCGAGGCCTGGGCATACTCCTCGTCGAAGGTCGAGAGGTTCGGGCCGCTGGTTTGGGATGCCTGGGGCGTCTCGTCGAATGCGTTGCTGTGCTCTTCCATGACTATTCCTTTCCGTTGGAAGTGGGGTTACCGATGAAAGCCTGCTGGAAAGCGTCGAAGTCCAGGGGCAGAGTCTCCGGCAGCCGCCCGGTGCGGTCGCCGGCCTCGAAATTCACGTGCGGCTTAGTGTGGATTGTGCGACTGGTGACGACGTTGCCCTGGCCGTCTTTGCCGGCCACGACGTCGCAGTAGAGGATCATGTCCACCAGGCCCAACACGACGCCCCGGGCACGGTCGGGCAGCGTCGGCAAAGTCTTCGTGTACTCGCCGGTGCGGGTCTGGATGACCTTGTCCTGAGCGTGGCTGATCAGCACCAGGCCGTAGGGCAAGCTGGCCAGCTTGGTGAGCACGCGGTGCCACTCGTTTTTGACGAAGGCCCAACCCTTACCGTGGCCGAGGTCGCCCTCGTACTCGATGCCGTGCTTTTTGCAGACGTGGTCGGAGCAGAACTTGAAAGCGTTGTCGGCGGTGTCGACGACGACGGTCTTGAACTTGTGGTTGCCCGCCGCCACGAGGCCACAGGCCTCGATGAACTCCGGCCACGACGGCGTGGGAATCTTGTAGACCTCGAGGTTGCCCAGGCCCGGTTCGCATTCCAGGAACAGGGCGTCGGGGAACTTTGAGGCGAAGGTCGATTTGCCCGTCTTCGGATGGCCGTAGAGCAACAGCGACCGCGAAGACAGGTCCAGCGTGGGCTTGGTTCTTTCAGACGGTAAAGCGAGCGTCATAGCGGGTCTCCTTAGAACTCGGTTTCGGGGGATTCAGTGGCCTGCGTCAGCGACAACTCCTCGTGCGCCGGAGCAACTTCGAACAGGTTGTCCCGCACGTTGGGGTTGAAACCGCTCTGGCAGTACGGCAGGTATTCACACGGCCGCTGGAACGAGAAGCAGTTGGAGGTGTTCATCAGCCACTTGCCGCGGCCCTTGGCGTCGAGATATTGCTGGGTGACTTCCCAGACCTCGTCCTGGAGCATGGCCAGGCGGTCCTGGGAGAGATAAATCTTCTCGCGGTGGAAGGCGCCGCTCTGGCCGTACCAGTCGAACAGCCGGGCCTGAAACTCCTCGTCCGTCTCCGGTTCCTGACGCTTGGCCGTCGAACGGCCGGTCTTGTTTTTGGCGGCCAGGGCGGCGCGGCGTTCCTCGAACTCCGCCTCGGTTTCGCCGGCCCGCTGCTGGAGCCGGCTCTTCAACAGCACGTTGTAGACCACGCCGACGATGGGGAAACCGAGCTGTCGCAGGTAGTGGCAGTACAGGGCGATCTGCGTGTCAGTCCACAGGCGGTCGAGGTAATCCGCGGTCAGCGCCGCCGCCGTCTTGTGTTCCAGCAGGTACAGTTCGTCGCCGATGCGAACAATGCCGTCCACCTTGCCGGCCATCGTGAACGTCTGGCTCGGTCGGCCGGTGTCGGGGTTGCGAATCTCGCCCTCGAACTCCTTCTCGACGGCGATGATCTCGAATTCCTCCGTGGCATACCTGGTGGCGTAGCCGACCAGCATGGCCCGCGCCAGTTGCCAGGCCGCCTTCACGGCCGGGTCGCCGGCATGATTCGGATACAACCGATCCGCGAAGTCCAGGACCGGCAGCAGACGCTCGCCTTCTGGCGCCAGGGAGTACCAGAGTTCCAGCGCCGCGTGGATCGCTGAGCCGAACGCCTGGGCTTCCGGCTTTTCCGGATGCCGCAACTGGTCGAGATAGCGGTGCTTGAACTTCCGCGGGCAGTTGCGGAAACAGTTCAGCGCCGAGTAGGTGAGGACCTGCTTCATCACCGGGCCTCCCCGACGCTTTCGACCCGCCGCACGTCGACCGCGAGCCGGCCGAACTCCCGCATGACGAAAGCGGTGAAGATGGCATTGACGGCCTGCCCGACCTCGGTCGAGGCGTCGACGATGAACGCCCGGAGGCTGGGGTCCGTGGCATAGGCCACGTCCATCCGCGTCCGGGCCTCGCCGAACAACCCCTCAGCGGCGATGATCGCCAGAAACAGCGTGTCCTCGACGTCGCGCGGATTGACGTCGCTACGGAACCGATAACGATAGGCTTCACGGATCATGGTGCTTCCTTTCTCGGGGGAAGTTTGTCCCCCTATTACTTGATCTATGCCGTCCGCCAGCGAGCTGTCCGCCAAAGATCAGATTCCCTCTAGGCCGGCACGGCGCAACTCGTTGCGGACCAGGTCCATCGCCTGACGCACCTGGCACCGGGAAATGCCCAGGTCGCGGGCCACCGACGACTCGGTGCCGCCGTCCATCAACCGCCGGCACACTTCGCGCACCTGGGACGGCATCCGCTCGGTCGCCGCCGCCACGGCGGTGGCCAGGTCGCGGCGCTGCTGCTCCGGGCAGTGGTCGGCACAGCGGTGGCGCAGCCGGTCGGGCTCGCTCAACCGGTCGGCCAGCGACACCTCCACCTCTTCCTCGCCGTCCTGTTCCAGCACGCAGGCGTCCAGCGACGCGTTCCGGACGGCGCCGGCCCGCTTGAACCGCCGCCGGTCGCGGCACATCATGGGCACCGCCGTCCCGATGACCGCCGCGATGAACGTGGTGGGGGCGCCACGGACGGGATTGAACTGGGGCGCACGTTTGAGAATGTGGGTCACCAATTCCTGCTGGATGTCCTTCAGGTCGGTGCGGGCGAACTCCGGGCGGCGCCGGAGCTGGCAGGCTTTGACCTTGATCATCTTCTGGACGTACCCCGACCCGAGTGCCGCATGAACCGCTGCTGTAGACATGACTGCCTCCGGGGCCGGAGGCGACTGCCCGTGTGCGTCAGCCGAGATGCGCGGAAGTCACCGTGCTGCGGCACGCGCCGCAATTCCCCACGGGATGCGGCTGACGACTACCGGGATCTGGCCTCGCGGCCCTCAACCGGCAGCCGTGGTGTCGCGGGCGCAAAGAAGAATCCCGCAACCGGTGTGGCTGCGGGATTCGGAGGAAGTGCTTGTGGGATAAGGGCTTAGGATTATTTCACAATTTTTTTACCACTGTCGCGATGTTGCGACGCGACAGAGCGATGGACCGACATGCTATCCTCGGTGCGGGCCACAGCGTGGATGCCGCCAGCACGCTTGACCGCCCCGTAGACCTTGTCCTTGGTGACCTTCCTGTCACCTCGGTTCGTGAGCCCGTCTGCCGCCGCCCTGATGGAGCCGAACTCCAGATAGGCCGCCACAAGCACGTCGTCCTCGAGCTCGCTCTTCCTCTCCGCCTTCACCTGGCGGCGGATCGCCAGCTTCTGTTCAACTTCCGTGGCGGGCGCGGCCATGAACTTGGCCACGTACTGGTCGGCTTCATTGACTCGCGCCGCCAGATCGGCCGCGTCCACCTGTAACCCGTGGTCGTCCACTGTGACCAGATGCGAGATGACAACAACGGCGGGAGGCTTGCCGGGCCAGACGTTCGTCATCGGCACCCGGTCCGCCACCAGCACAATGGGTCGGCCGTGGGGACCGATGTGGCGGGTGATGTCACGGACGTCTGGCCAAGCCAGCCCTCGAATCAAAATGACCTCGCGATTGACTCCTTGCCAGAGGGTCTTGCCCAGGCGCCACAGGCGATCCGGCACAATAACCGCAGGTCGCCCTTTCAGCGTGAGCGCCTCGGCGAGCCACTGGACGAGGGATTCGAAGCCTATCGTCCACTGATAGAGCAAGGTTTCGGGAATCTCGACCTTCAGGGCCTCCGGGCAGCGAATGAAAAAACGCACCGTGCCGTCACGCCCGCGGCGCGGCATAACTTCTTCCACGTGGCCGCGGTCGCAGTTCGGACAGACCACCTGCGTCGAATTGTCGGTACGCTCCAGCAACTTGAGGGCGATGAGTTGCTGGACCACGCCGGGCGGCCAATGGCCCAGGTCCGCCACGGTCAGCCGCGGCGCGTCCGTTTCCAGGCAAACCCACAGCAGTTCCAAAGGATCAGTCATGAGTCACTTCCCACAGCTTCAGGCAGCGCTCGCCGATGGCCCGCATGTCCTCGGGCTTGCTCTTCAGGTCGCAGGAATTCTGGCCCACGTTGAAGGTCAGCGTCTTGGACCGGGCGTCGTCCTCGGCCAGGAACGTCAGGTTGATGCGCGCGTGAATCACGCGCAGGGCGGAAAGCGGCAGGCGTTCGCTGTTGAGGTAGCGTTCGATCATCTGGTAGATGTCGCCGCGCTCCCCCCGCGGATCGGCGTCCAGCGTGATCCGCCGCCGGGGCGAGCCGACGACCTCTAGACGCAGGCTACCGACCCGGACCTCGGCAATCCGATCGGCCGGGTTGGTCGGCAGCCGCGCGGATCGCAGCTTCAGTTGATCGAGCTGGTAGACCGCCTTCTCCGCGTCGTCCGGGTCGATTTCCGTGTCGAGCACGGTGCGGCAGAAGATGCTCTGCAGCGCGGAGATGATTTTGCCGCCGCCGAAGGCAAAGATTTCCAGCGTGCCGTCCTGCGGCGAGTAGGCGAAGACGTTGTCGAAGGCGTAACGGTCCGACCTCGGCACCATTTCTCCCGATTCGTCAAAGATCAGGTGCCGGTCCGGATAGTCGTCCAGGTAGGCGAAGAAATATTCCGTCCCGTTGGCCCGCGGATAGTGCTCCACCAGGCAGTGCTGGCCGCGGAGCTGCGTCGGCCAGTAATATTCCGACAGCGCCTGGGCCAGGGCGGCGCGGCACCCTTCGTTGGCCACCACCTTCTGCTTCGGCAGGTTGTTGCGTTTGACCCAGTAGCGGCCGGACGCCAGCGCGTCGGCCCGCGCGAACAGCGCCGCCTCGGCAAAGGCCTCAGGCAAATTGAGGTAAACCCACATGGCCTTGTCGCGCTGGCTTTCCAACACGGACCACTCGTCGATGCGCCCCGGGGCGGACTTACTGATCTCTTCCGCCAGGACGCGCAGGCCGCGGTCGCCCGCCAACTCGTTGACGTCTTGCAGCACGAGTTGCACCTCGACCCGCTGGCGCTCCGGCAACTGCTGCCAGACTTCGAAGAGCGGCTCGATCTGCGTTTCCGTGAGCCTGTCCCACGGGAGCTCCTGCACGACGCCGTGCCGCGTGAACAGCTGCTGCAACATGTTGTTGGACACCTGCTTCAACACCTTCCTCGGATCAAATTGCTTTGCCATCCTCGTACCTCCTAACTATGCGGCACCCATTTTCGCCTGCGTCCACGTAACGCAAACAGTAAACACTACGATCAAAAAAAAGAATCGGTTAAAACAGCAGGTTCACCTTCTCCCGCGTCATCAGCGCCAACTGTTCCAGGCGGATGCGCATGGCCATGGGCGACACCTCGAACTTAAGCGCCAGCGGCCGGCAGAAATCCTCCATCAGTTCCTCGTCGGTACAGCCGTTCGTCCGGGCCACCTCGGCGCTGCGAAAATCGTCCAGCGCCACCGGCTGGACATCACCGCGCCAGGCCTGCCACTCGGCATAAACCATCTGTCGCGGCATGAGCAGATTGGCCGCGAAAAAATCCGCCTGCCACTCCGCCGGACTCTTGTCGCTCGAACGGCAGATGTATGCCGGCTTGCCGGCATACGCCACCAGTAAGCCCTGGTTGGGGTCTTTCAAATAGTACGGGCGGTGCAGACGCCAGTGGGCACCCTCGTGGGCGAGCGTGTAACGAAATCGCCCCAGCTTCTGCGGATAGAGCGACGGATCGAGGCTCTGGTCCACACCGACTCGACGCTCGTTCACCCACAGGGCGCCGTGAACGTCGGGAAGCTGGAACATCTGCTGCAAGTCCGCCAGTTCGAAGGCCAACTCCAGGTGCAGCTCGATGATCTCGTCGACGGGGATCGGCGGGACGCTCACCGGGCCGTGCTTCTCGGCGTACTCGGCCAGGAGCAGGGCGGCCTCGTCTTCGATCCGTTTCTCCGGCAGAAAGGGCACCGCCGGACGTGGTTTGGAGGAGGAACGGTTCATGTCTCGCGTTTCTCCTTCATGCGCCGGGTTTGATCAATCAGCTTGCGGAGGTCCTCGGCCGTCAGACCTTTGGCCTCGCGCAGAAAGGTGGCCATCATCCGCGGCTCTTCCGTGAATACTGCGGGCAGCCCCTCAGGCACACGACCCGCCAAAGCGATCAACTCATCCGACGGCTCGCCGAGGGCCTCCGCCATCCGCCGCACGCAATCCGCAGCGGGGGCGTACTGGACCTTGCCCTGTTCGACGTGGGAGATGTAGGTCGGACTGACCTTCACCATTTCAGCGAATTTCCGCAGGCTGAAGCCCTTGGCCAGCCGCTTGTCACGGATGATGTCGCCGAAGCGTTTCTGCTGGTCACTCATGGGTGCTCTTTTTAGCATATTCACCCACCGCATGTCAACCGTTTACCTTACAGAAAAATGCCGTCTCGCCAAGTCCGTGTTCTACCTCTTGTTGTGCCGCCGTAACGCCTTATCCCACCTCATGTTACGCCTGCGCTTCACGCGACATATTCCGCCACAACCCCGTGACCACCGAGAGCGAATGTCGGACATCGTCGTCAGCGGCGGCATAGATCACAGAATAGGGGGACACGCCATCGGAGCACCGAGGAATCCGCATGCCAAGCGAGCAGAACATGAACCAGACGCCCGCCGAAGAGCGCCTCTCCGAGGTTGCCGAAATCCTCGCCGCAGGCCTGTTGCGTCTCCGTTTTCGGACGCGGGTTGGAGGCGGAGATTTCCTCAGGAATCCCCTTGAGCTGGGGCGCCGGAATAGCCCTCATGTGGCTGAACTAGTGGGAAAGGAGACCACATGAGCGAAATGGTTTTGAAGCAAGTCAGCGAGTTGCCGCACCTGCCGACGGCGGCGCTGAAAGAGCGCTGGCGGATTCTCTACGGCCGCGAGCCGCCGGCCAACAATCGCGAGTACCTGGTGCGGCGGTTGGCCTATCGCATCCAGGAACTGGCCTTCGGCGGCCTGAAGGACGAAACCCGCGAGCGGCTCCGCCAGGCGGCCCAAGACGACGATCCCGGCACCCGCACCGGCCGGGCCAGGCGGCGTCGCCGGCGGCTCGACGGCATCCCGATGCTGGGCACGCGGTTGGTGCGGGAGTGGAACGGCGGGCGCTACGAGGTGACGGTGGTCCGCGAGGGCTTCGAGCACCAGGGCCGGGTTTACCGGTCGCTCTCGGCCGTAGCCAAGGCCATCACCGGCAGCCACCTGAGCGGCAGGGCCTTCTTCGGCGTCGCCCGACCGAGAAACAGAAAGCGGGGTGACGAATGATCGACCGCAACGACAGCCGGCCCGCTCGCATTCGCTGCGCCATCTACACCCGCAAGTCCACCGAAGAGGGCCTGGAGCAGGAATTCAACTCCCTCGACGCCCAGCGCGAAGCCGCCGAATCCTACATCGCCAGCCAGCGGCACGAAGGCTGGATGGCGCTAAGCGACGCCTATGACGATGGCGGTTACACCGGCGGCAACATGGATCGCCCGGCGCTCCAACGGTTGCTGGCCGACATCGCCGCCGGAAAAGTCGACTGCGTGGTGGTCTACAAAGTTGACCGCCTGAGCCGGTCGCTCATGGATTTCACGCGGCTGATTTCCCTGTTCGACGAGCACAAGGTGAGTTTCGTGTCCGTCACGCAGCAGTTCAACACGACGACCAGCATGGGCCGCCTGACGCTGAACATCCTGCTCTCGTTCGCCCAGTTCGAACGCGAAATCGGCGCCGAGCGCGTCCGCGACAAGATCGCCGCAGCGAAGAAGAGGGGCAAGCATACCGGCGGCCCGCCCGTCCTGGGTTACGACCTCGATGCGGCCGGTCGCCTGGTCGTGAATCCCGACGAGGCCAAACTCGTCCGCCTGGTCTTCAAGCGATTTATCCAACTCGGCTCCTGCCTCCTGGTGGCCCGCGACCTGAACGCCAAGGGCTACCGCGCCAAGTCCTGGACCACCAAGAAGGGCCGGACGCGGCAGGGCGGTACGTGGGACCACGCCCGCGTCTATCGCCTGGTCACCAACCGCACGTATCTGGGCGAGGTGTGCCACAAGGACAAGGTCTACCCCGGCGAGCAGGAAGCCCTAATCGACCGCCGCACCTGGGACGCCGCCCACGCGGTGATCGCCGGGAATTCCCGTGTCCGCGGCGCGCACACGCGGGCCAAGACGCCGGCCATGCTCAAAGGCCTGATCAAGTGCGGCCACTGCGGCACGTCGATGGGCATAAGTTTCGTGAAGAAACCGGACAAGCTTTACCGCTACTACGTCTGCGTCCGCGCCGCTAAGAGCGGCTACGACACCTGCCCGGTCTGCAGCCTGCCGGCGGGCACGGCCGAGGCGGCGGTGGTAGAACAACTGCGGGCCATATTCCGCAGCCCCGACATGATCGCCCGGACGTACCGCGCCGCCGTGGACAAGGCGGCTGAAGACCCGGCGCTGCAGGAATGCCTGCCGACGGAGAATGAAGTGCGCGACGCCCTGATGAACATCGACCCGGTGTGGGAGGTTCTGTTTCCGAAAGAGCAGGAGCGGATTGTGAAGTTGCTGGTCGAAAAGGTGGTCGTCAATCCCGACGCGATGGACGTGGTTATCCGCACGGGCGGATTGCAATCCCTGGTGGCGGAACTCCAGGAGACGGCCAGCGGAGCAGAGAATAGGACGGTGAGCCAGTGACGACCTTAATGAGCATGGCGGCAGACAGCGAGATCATTCGGATCCGCATTCCGATCAAGGTGCGGACGCGCGCCGGCCGCAAAGAGGTCGTTGCGGTTCAGAATGAGCCGACACCGCAGGAAGCCCTGTTGCGAGCCGTGGCCCGCGCCCACATGTGGCAGGCGTTGCTCGATTCCGGCGAACTGAGTTCCATTGGCTCCCTGGCCGCACGGTTCCACGTGGACCATTCCTATGTCGCGAGGACACTGCGGTTAGCCAGTCTGGCTCCGGACTTGGTGGAGTTGATCGTCGAGGGCAATGAGCCGAACAGCCTGTCGGTGCGGCGACTGATGAAGGGGTTTCCGATACGGTGGGATGAGCAGAGGGCGGAACTCTGTGGCCCTGACGAGTTGTGATATAACCCACGATTCCCTGCGGCTGTGGGCGGCGGCAGGAGATCATACCCATGCGCTACGGGTGCCTCATGAGTGAAACAAAGGAGTGAATCAAACGGAGTGAATCAAACCTTGACACCCCACACCGTGTGGGGTAGATAGTGGCTGGACGCTTCACTTTTGGACCGCCACCCGCCGCACTTTTCCTCCGCCCTCTACAACACGGTTTCATCGATCCTGGCCTGCCCACTTCAGGGAGAAACACTTGGCCTTGCCCCATCAGAGTCGTCTCGTAATGGGGCAAGCCCAGCGCGTTCCAAACTCTTCAATATGGTTAGCAGGGGGGTCCGGCTCTCACCGAAACCTAATCGCCTAGCCATTTCTGCCTTGTTGCCTCCGGTTTCCTCGTCCACCCGCGTCACGTAGTGCGACTGAACCTCGTGGATGACGTCATCGAGCCTGAAACCAGGACTCAGTTCACGACCCAGGATGCCATCCTTTCGACGGGACGGAAGAAGCTGGCGGCGCACGTCATCTGCCGTGATATCCTCTTTTTCTGGAGCACTGAAGATGACGAGCCGCGCAATAAGGTGCTCGAGTTCCCGAACATTCCCCGGCCAGTCGTGCCTGCGAAAAACGTCTTCTGTTTCTGCCAAAAGCCGCTTTTCCCTCACGCCTTTTGCCTGCATAGCCTGCGTCTGTTTCTTCTGGAACTCCGAGAGCTTTAAGTGTGCCAATGATATTACGTCATCCCCGCGGTCCTGAAGTGGCGGAATATGAATCATGACCGCGCGAAGGCGGTCATGAAGATCCTGCCGAAACTTCCTTTCTTTCACCGCCTCATCCAGATCCGTGTTGGTGGCCGCGATCACTCTGGCCGTGCTGTCCATCTCCTCCAAAGATTTCAGCGGCCGATACTTGCCTTCCTGAAGAAACCGCAGGAGACCTGCCTGAATCGCGGCGGGAGCGTTGGCAATCTCATCCAGGAATAGGGTGCCATCCTTAGCTTTACTGATGATTCCCGGGTTTGGTGCGTCAGCTCCTGTGAACGCCCCTTTTTCCCAGCCGAAGACACTGTGGACTTCTGCCTCCGCATAGAGTTGTCCACAGTCCACTGGCACGAACCCACCCGAAGCACCGCTCAAGCGGTGGATTATTCTGGCGAGGAGACTCTTCCCGCTTCCAGGGTCTCCTGTGATTAGAACGGGGATTCTGAAGCGGGCAACAGCCTCGGCCATGTACTTAACACGGCTCATTGCCGGCGAGTCGCCAATGAAATCGGCCAGTTCTGGTGAACGCTGCCAGAGCTCACCACGAATGTACCGTTCAACGAGTGGGTCGTCATCCGTCAGGGCCAGGATGCGGCGAAGGTCTATTCTCAACCCCGGGGGCAATCGGAGTTCCTGGACGCCGCGCTCTTCGCTGCTGACATACAACTGCACGTCGATGTCGCCAACGGCCTTGGCATACACCACCCAGGCTGATTGCATAACCCAGGTGCCGCTACTGGCATTTACGGCGATGCTCTTCGCATCGCGCAGTCTGTTGATCGCCCCATCTATTCCACCATAGGCCCATGCGAAATCCATGAGTCGCCCTTCGGAATCCTCCATTACCTCCACATCCACTTGGACCGTTGCCCCCTTCTTCGCCAAGCAACTACGCAGCCATGCCGCGTATTCGGTGGCGTAGGACGCTGGAACCTTGGCCGTGTCGGGCCAAAGCACCACTATGCGTCTGGGCTTGATGTATTCGGCAACAGCGAGCAGCGGACTTCCTGACTTCTTGCCGCCCATATGCGCCAAGTCCGTCATCCCAATCCAACTGCACAGCGTATTGGTAGCCATGCGGTCTATTGTAATCGAATACCGTTCGTTGTCAATCGCCAGTTCGAAAACAAACGCACAGCGTCCTATTATGATCGCCAAAATCTGTAAGAAAGTGGCCGTTACATGGCATGCGTGTGTTTCAGGACATGTGGCACGCAGTTTGCTTTTGTTAGAAACCCAGAAGCAAATGAACACAACGAAAGGGGCCACAGATGCGAAAGACATTCTGTCAGATTCTTAGTGATGCCCGTGTCGAAGCCGCTGAGGCGGCATGGCGGCGAGCACAGATGGCTTCCCGGCTCAGGCATCTCGTTGCCGCTCAGGGCGCTGTGGCGGCGGCTCGCCTCCTCTCTCGCATCAAGGTGGCCGCCGTGAAACGTGCGATCCTGCTTGCTCCGGAGTACGTCGTGGTCGGCATCGACAGCGACTATCACATTGGCCTGCCCAGCGTCAGGTGGCAGTCCAAGGGGCGACTTCACCTTCCGGTCAATGCGGCGTGACGGTGGAAACTAGAAGAGGCACGAAACAAGGGCAAAACAGAAAAAAGGAGAAAGAAACATGACACTCAGGACGAATCTCTCGCTGGCAGGCTTGGCCGTTTTCAGTATCGCGTTGATGGGTGGCTGTGGCACGGACAAAGGCGCTGAACGACATGAACCGTCGGTCGCGGCAACACCTCGAAGCTATGATTCTGCTGCCGACGTTGCTGCTGGCCAGGCCGCATTCAAGGCGAACAACCTTGATCTGGCCTATCTGCTGTTGTCCCGGGCGTTCCGTGGGGATCCCGGCAATCCCGCATGCGTGGAATCGCTCGTGGACACTCTCGTAGTTCAGAGCCGGCAGAGCCAAGATCACGGCGACCAAGTCAAGGCCTACGAGCAACTCGGCACTGCCAACAAGGTTGTTGCCCAAGCCACACGAATTAGCGTCGAAGACTGCCGCCCTGCACAGCAAGTCGCTCGGCTTGTGTGCTCACAGAAGACCATCGACGTGGCGCTGCAGCGGCTTAGCGAAGATACGGTCACCCTTGCCAAACAGCACATCGCTGAAGCAGAGACCAAGGCTGAGGACGCGTACCACTGGTACCGTCCGAATAACCGAAGCGGCGTCCGAGAAGCCTTGGTCGCTCTGCGGTGGGTGAAAGAGCGATTCGAGTTGGCTGATGCCGACACGCGAGGGGAGTATCTCCGCGTGCTCAGCATACTGAAGGGGATGGTTGCCGACAAAGAATGGGCATCGCTCCAAGCTGAGGCCGGTTTCGTTGAGAACGCAGCATAACAAGGCAAAAGACTACTAATAAAAGGGAGATAAGCCATGAACAAGAACACTGTGGTTAAGATTGCTGTCGTGTGTGTCACTATGGTTGGACTGGCCAGTATGGCCGTAGCTCGCGTGCCCTACGACCCGCTGGCCAGCGTACCGAACGCCACTGGGCGAGCGACCGAGCAGGTGGCGACGGAGACTGTTCAAACGGCCGTCTTGGAACGGAACATGCCGGTTATTGCCGCGAAGCAGGGCGAATCAGCCGCGTGGGAGCGTGTTGCAACGGATCCAGTTCAGCGGGCTAAGGCCGTGGGACATGCTGCCGAGGAGGATTTCGCCGCCAGAAATCCGAAGTGGAACTTGACGGCCAAGCCCAACGCGCCGCAGAACGATGCTTGGACGATCACGAAGAACGGCATCCAAGGTACCCAGATCAAGACGCACGCCGACGGCAACCCGACCACCTACATGAACGATATGGTCAAGGACGCCAAGGCCGAGTACTTCATGGTTCCAGACGACCAATATGATGCAACTCGCCAGCGGATTCTGGACCAGATCGAGTTGATGAAAAAGCGGGGCAACCCGAAGGATGTGGCGCGATGGCAGGAGCAGTTGAAACGCCTGAAGCCTCTCGGACGCAGTTACGCCGCCCTCGACCAGGCGGTGTTGCGGACCGCAAAGATGGCTCTCCGCAATGCACGGATCGTCCGCGCGGTCAAGACAGGAGGTGCAGGTGGTGGCTTGATCCTCGTCCTCGAAGGCGGTGCCGTGGTCTACCGGGGTCTAAATGGCGAGTTGACACCAGAGGAGACTCGCGAGCAGTTGTGTGAAGTTGGCACCAAGGCTGCCGTGGTAACGGTGGCAACAGGCGCCGTGGTCCTGCTTGGTGCCAACCCTGTGGGGCTCACGGTCCTGGTAGTCGGAGGCGTGACCTACCTGGTTGCCGACTTCGCAATTACCGAGAAGCGAGAGAACTGGGTCACCACTCCACTGACGGTAGCGGAAATAAACGCCGCCCTCCCAAAGGGATGGACCTTGGCCGATGCAGGCTCGGGAGAGCCGTTGCACGTGAACGTGATCCAGCCGGGTCACGCTTTGAGCGATATCTTCCTACCCGAGATTAGCCCGGCCACTACGAAGGAGACCTTGCCTGGCGGAAAAGGGGCTAGGTAGTCCGGTGACTCGGCAACAGCAGCACAACAACGCTGCCGATCAAGATTCACTCGCGAAGAAGTCAAAATGCCGAACCAGTTGGTGCGGATGCGTGGAAAGAGTCGGTTTAACTTTGTTGGACTAAAGGGAGGCTCAAATATGGCTAGAACAATTACAATGGCCGCCGGAGCAGAATCCGACAACACATTAGAACCCCTCCCCCGAGCCATTTTCGACCTACTGTGCAGCCAACCCATGTCAACCGAACCAGAGAGCGTGTCTCCGCTGGAACGCTCGCGGCACATTGCGAGCATAGCCAAATGGAAAAGTGCGGCACTCTCTGGTTCGCTCGCACTGCCGCCAGGTCCTGCCGGGCTGTTGACCGTGCTGCCTGATCTCGTCGGCATTTGGCGAATCCAACAAAAGATGGTGGCGGACATCGCCGCCGCTTTCGGCAAATCGGCATTTCTCACGCGAGAGGCCATGATGTGGTGCTTGTTCCGCCATGCAGCTGGACAGGTGATTCGAGACTTTGTGGTACGCGTGGGGGAGCGTGTTCTTGTGCGACGGGCCTCCTTACGAGTCGTGCAACAGGTATTACGCCGGGTCGGAATCTCGGTTACCCAACGGATCGTCGGGCGAACGATTTCCAGGTGGCTGCCGGTTATCGGGGCGGCCGGTATTGCGGCATATGCTTATCACGATACAGGTCGCGTCGCTGAAGCTGCAATAGAGCTCTTTCAGAAGGATCTGATGGTGTAATCTGGTTGCTGAAACCTGGTCTGGCCCGGGGGCGACGGCACTGCCTGTCTGCCCATTACCCGGGTCTGAAAGAAAAGCATTGCTCTCGCCTATCGGCGTGAGCATAATAATTTTGAAGTAATCCGGTGGGTGGCGCATTCAGGCCCCTACAGAATGGGAGCAGCCAGAGGCGCGGAATGACTTCAGTGACAGAAGACGAATCGATCCAGCCTATCAGAACTCCCAGAGCCTGGGTCGAGAGACGGCTTGCGGAGGCATCGCCAGAACTTTCCGCCGATGCGCTTACCACGGCCGAAGAAGACCTGGCAAATCTTTCAACCGCTGACCCCATTTACCTCCGTAACGGTATCGACATCAGTTATTTTCCCGACGGCCTCGCTGACATTGCTAACAAGGTGGGAATAGGCACAACAGAAGTTCTCGGTTCCGTCACTGGGGATCTGGCGAACGGTGTGTGCATCCAGATAAGAAAGGGGCAAAGGAATGGGTGCCTGCTGGGCGCACGATGGCGAATGAATGTCCGGCCTCAGTTGGGGAAGAACTCTCGCCGTATTGTTTTGGTGTTTGCCAGTCTTCAGCAACAAAATATCCCTACCAGGCAACCTTCCTTTCGCCCTCAATGGGTACGATTCCATCCGATTTGGGATGAGGTGACTTGTGACCCGGAGGAGCTGGACGCCGATTATCGCGGTTGCCTCCAGTCGCTCCGCGAAGCGGATGACGCAGCGAGATCCCTTAGGCAACGATTGGGTGTGCTGCGCAAAAAGCACGAAGACGCTCTTCGCCAAGTCCGAAAGGAACTTGATCGGGGTACTCCGGACGTAGCCGTGCGAGACCGTTCCTTGCTTCACACCGTCGTCCGCAAGCAATACTCCGCCCTTCGCGTGATGATGGACCTTCTGAAGCTACGAAGCGATTGCGAACAACACTCTTTTCAGGCGGTGGTCTCGGCTTCGGATAAAGCAGAGAGCCAACTAGGCGATGGCAATGGGGAAGACGAAGCAGGGCCGCCGAACCTGCAACTTCAGGCTGAAGCCACGGTAGTTAAAGGCTCCCTCGAAGAGGGATCGTTGGTCGAAATTCGCGAGGCCAACCAGAAGCATGCTTGTAGGGCAAAGGTTCTCTCGTGCAATTTCACAGGTCGCTCGGTGCTTATTGAAGTGGACCTGTCTGCCACCGATTTCAACCACGGCACCGAAATCCAGGTTGATGTGATCTCGCGGTTTAACTGGTGGGCGCACCAGAAGGCCGTTCAAGACCTCCTTAATGAACAAGTGCAGGGATACTGGCCCGATTTGGCCACTCTCCTGTGTTGCCCAGCTGATCTGCCTAGTGCTCCGGCGCCCCCGATCCCGAGCTTTTTTTGCGACCTTAACAATGGTGGCCCCCCCTTGAATGCCAGGCAGCGGGCCGCTGTTGCCGGAGCACTGGCCACTCCCCACGCGTTCTGCATTCAGGGACCGCCAGGTACAGGCAAGACGACCGTAATTTGCGAGCTTGTTCAGCAGCTAATCGCTCGAGGTGAGCGGATTCTGCTTGCGGCTCCCACGCATGTCGCTGTTGATGAGGTGTTACGGCGAATAGGTGCGCGCGAGGGGGTCAGAGCGCTCCGCCTTAGCTGGGATGATACTCGGATAGCGGATGACGTGAGGAAGTTCGCGCCATCACAGATCATCGAGCCGTTCCTTGAACGTGCTCAGCGACACGATTCGGAGAACAGTAGCCGGTGGCAGCAGGAGCAAGCACGTATTCAGAGTGCTGTAGAATTGCTGAAGCCATTGCACGCCTGCCAATCCGAGACTAGGTCTGCGGCTCAGGTCAGGGCCGAGGCAGACCATCGCACAGAAAACGCCCAGAGCCAGTGGGCCGCGGACGAGCCTTCCCTGAATGAATTGCGGCGACAGCTGGCAAAAGAAATCCAAGCGGCTGAAACGGGCATCGCGGAGCTCCGCCAGGGGCTTGCCGAGGTCAAATCGACACTTGCGGCCAAGTCACAGACGGCGGGTGTGGGCACTCGCGTACTTGGCTGGTTCAACCGGGGGGAACTTGGGAGAATTGGCCGGCAGCGAGACGGCATCGCAAGGCAGTTGCAGCAACTGGGGGGGCAGCTAGGACCACTCAGAAAGAATGACACGGCAGCAGAAGAGCGATTGACCGTCCTGCGGGAGGAGGTCTCGGCGGCGACGAGGGCCTCCGTCGAAGCCGCGGAGCGACTGGCTAAGGCAATGTCGGCAGAGAGCGAGGCAAAGAGAACTTGTAGCGGACACCCCGCTCTTGGCGACCGCGGTCTTGAACCTGAATCGGTGGCCAGCAGCCTGACCGAATTCACTGACCGGCACTCCCGTCTCGATGCTTACGGAAGACTCCGCAGTCGCTTTGACGAAATCGTTGCTGAGGTCACGAGCGACGGCGAAAACCTGGATGGCCTGCGACGAGACCTACTGGCGGTGACGAACCTCTTCTGCTGTACTACCACGGGCATAGCTGGCAACCAGGAACTTAGGGATGTTGTTGTCGATACGCTCATCGTCGATGAAGCGAGCCGAGTTACCGACTCCGAGTTTCTCATTGGTGCCGTACGGGCCAAGCGATGGATACTGGTCGGAGATGAACACCAACTGCCGCCCTATGTCGAGCAGAGTGACGAACACTTCATCCACGCCCTGTCCGCGCTGGACCTGGCGGAACGGCGGCAAGTGTCGCTCGAAGCGGCGGTCGATGAACTCGGGAATCTTTGGGAAGAGGATGAGGAATTGCACCTTTTCAGGCGGCAGAACGTAGCGGAGGTCGCCACGACACTTCTCGATGCCGGCCTGTGGGCCTCAACCTACAGGCAAGCTTTCAGGGACGGGATTGACTACCTTGGCCAGGAAGTCGAAAATCCCACCCGCGAACTTCTAAGGACCATGCGCGACAATCTGATAAGAAGTCTTTTCGAGCGTATTGTCGTTTCGTGTCCAGATTCTCTGAAACTGAGGCTTGTGGAGCAACGCCGGATGGTCGAGTCCATCGCCAGAATAGTCAGTCAACCAATCTACGGTGGCGACTACTGCACGCCACCAGCGGAGGAAATGCGCCAACAGGGGTTGGTGCCGCTCTCCACGCCGACGTTTCCAACGCCAATCACCTTTCTTGACACCTCGGCCTTAGGCGTCAAGGCGCGTGACGAGTCAATTCGTAATGGCTTTGTCAACCGGACGGAAGCTCACTGGATTATCGAGGCATGTGAAGTCTTGAACAGGGAACTCTCGGAGTCTGGCTCACGTATCCTGACCGTGAGCATTCTTGCCTTCTATAAGGCGCAGGCGAGATTGATTCGAGACAAGGTGCTTGATCGTCACGGCAGGAGTCGTTTTCAGCGTTTACGATTCTCGGTTATTGATGCCATAGATCGCATTCAAGGCCAGGAGAGCGATATTGTCTTCCTCAGCTTCTGTCGCACTGCCGGCAAGACGGTAAGCCCACGTTTTGGGCAATGGCTGCAGGACTTACGCCGAGTGAATGTGGCTTGCACCAGGGCTCATCGCGCTCTGATTTTGGTTGGCCAGAAAGAATTACTAGGTAAATTATGCTCGAATGATGGGGCTATGCAGTTCTACCGTCACCTGAATGAGCTGTTTGAAAGTCATCCGGATACCATGCGCGTCGTGCGACAGTTTGGGGGGGCCAAGCATGGCACACTCGACGAATAACTCTGAACGCTTGCTTGTGACGGTGCTGCAGGATTGGGCCGACGGAGACGGCGCGGCTCTTCATTTGGTACAGGCATGGTTGCCAATGATGGTTCTTGTGGGCGTCACCGCCACCATAGAGACCTACGAAGGCATGAGCGTAATGGAGCGATTCGTGGCCCAGTCGCTCTTGTCTCTCAAAAGACTCCGTGCCGCCGAACTCCAGGAAATCGCTTCAATTCCCGCTGAACTGGGCAGGTGGTTGCTGGAATGCTTGAAACAGAGGAAACTTGCGTATGAGGAGGAAGCGGACGTATTTGAGCCTGACGTCGAGCTATGTACCAGAGCGTTGCAATCGGGCCGACTCCCAGTGCGGCGCCCTGAGCGACTTGATGTCCTGTGGTTCCCGGAAACAGAGGAGGCCGTTGTCATAGAAAAGGCTGTTCCCCTCATAAGGCAATTAACGAACCTCAAGCCGGGCCCGAGTTGTCCCTGGCCCAACACCGTGCGGGGTAGAAGTCGTGGGGAGATCTTGCAAGAAGTGTTTGCCGCCAAGAGACTGTATGGCCAGGCCGCACAGAGCGTCTGTGAATTCGATGACAAGATGGTGATAACGCAGAACGTGTGCCCCACATATGCCTGTAGCGCCTTGCTGCCCGTTGAGAAGGGTGACGGGTGGCAGCTTGTCATCTCTGGCGAGCGCCGAAAGAAAGCCCACAGTGCATCGGCGGGTGCCGAGTCCAATGGTTCCGACACGACCGAGATTAAACTGCCTGTTCCACAACTTAAGGCTATGGTGACGGGGTACCGGTCCAGGCTGTCACACCTGGCAGAAGGAATAATCGGAGAGTTGACCAAAAGTTACGGGATCACGACGTCATGGGACGGCGAATCATCTCTTCAGGGTGACATCACCGAATACAGGGCAATGGGGCTACGCCGGAACCATCTTCTTCGCGGCCTCATGGGACTGAAGGTGCGTGTGGAGGATGAATTCGAGTTTGCCCTGCCGCTGCGATTGAAGCCGCTGGACAAAGGCGCAAAGGACTTGTTCGCAGTCGATGCGGCTTTGAGTGCGTACTTGGCCAATGGCCCATCGGCCCTCCAATCTTCTGGGGTTACGAGGGAGGTACTATGTGACCGTTTATGGGAGATGCGGCTTTTTAAGCCGCTGTATGATTTGCGAGAGCCAATGGATTTCACGCCATGAAAAAACTCAAACTGGCTGAGAATCGGGTTGAGGGGGGTTTTTTCCTTCACAACGGGCAACAGCCTCAGCCTCTTGTCTGGCCCGAAGACAAAGGCCAGAGAGTCCGATTCCTTGGAACCTACAGGGGTAGCGGCTCTCCCGTAAGGGACTCGCTGGTGTCGATGATACGGGGGGCTACGAAACGAGTCTTTGTGGCATCATTCATGCTCGGAGACGAGGAGATTATCAGAGAGATGCTGGCGGCCGCCGAGCGTCTCAGGGGCGGCGTTTACCTGATCACCGCCTTGGATGAGAAGTCCCTCCGCCGTGGGCTCGAGGAATATGAGGAGTCCGAACACACGGCCCCGGAAGAGCGGAGGAAGAACTTCGAGCGGCTTACGTCCGGTGGCGTGTACGTGCGGGGCCATGAGGAATGCCACGCAAAGTTCGCCGTGGTGGATGATACCGTGGCCATCGTCGGGTCCGCGAATTTTGTGACCAACGGCCTCGAATGGACCAACGAAGCTGACGTCCTGATCCGTGATCCTGATCAAGTACGCCAAGTTGCAGGATTGTTCATCGAATTGTGGTACGGCGGATGTACGTGGGAGATTCCTCCTGGAATGAAATACATCGTATCCGAGCGTGCAGTTGCAGAGTCGCCCGTACGCCCGGCAACGTCCCAGACGCCGCCAACACGCTTTGTGTGGACAAACGGCCGCGGCCAGACCATGCTTCTTGACGCCATACGTGAGGTAGCTGATTCCGCCAAGCAAGAACTCACGCTCGCGACCTACAGCGTGGCTGGAATGCGCAAAGAGCCCTCCTTGATTTTTGACCATTTACACCGTGCGGTTAAACGCGGGGTGAGAGTGCGGTTGCTAGTCCGGCAGAGGAATGCTTGGCCGGACCAGATGTCGGATCTTCTAGTCGCAGCAGACATGGGAGTTGCAATTCACGGTGATCTCCGAAACCATGCTAAGGTGATAATTGCCGACAGGGACGTGGGGGTCGTTTTTTCGGCCAACCTGGACGCTGCACACGGCTTGACCTCTGGTGTTGAAGCGGGGATTCGCGTCGATGACAGTGATGCAATAAAAGCCCTGTCCGAGTATGTGGAGCATGTCATTTCCAACGCCGATGCGGCGTTTTTCCGCAATCCCACGGTTGGTGAGTTGGACGGCCAACTTGCCGCAAGGTGGTGCGGTAAATGGCCGTATTCCCAGCGCCTGGTTGTGCATGCAGATCGGGCCGCGCGTACTGCCTTTACCAAAGAAGCATCTTCGGGTCCCTGCTTATTCGAACAGCAGGGCGACAATAAGATCTGCCTCTACGCCGGGAGCACCGCAATTGTACTCGCAGGGCCGACCGACGAGTCTTCAATGCATTGCGAGTCGCTCACCCAGTGTACGCCCGCCACAGAGCGACTCCGAGACTGGCTTGTTTCTGTAAGACGCGACCAGGGCAATGTTTCGGCAAAGCGGGGCTTCTGCCCTGCGGAGATATCCATGCCAGCATCCTAACAAATATTACTTGGCGGGCGGCGTCCACTCTACTTGGCGCTGCCGGTATTTGATTACAGCGCCGTTTGCTACTCCATTCTACTGCTCATTAAACTTTTTTCCGGCCCCTCGGCCAAAAATCGTAAGTGGCCGTCAATGCTCCCGTTATAAAAACCCGGACGCGCTGGGGGCGAGTCCACGGACAACAGAGAGGATGCTCCATAAGAGAGAAAAAACAGGCCCAAACGGGGTAGGTGAGTCTGAAAACCGAGTCCGGGTTGCGGGGAGGCTACTACGTCGAAAAACCTATAAAACAAGGCCGAAATGAGCGAAGCCCGTGGCTGGTTGGCCACGGGCTTCGTCTACAGAGAGAGCCAGTTGCAGCGAAGAAAATGGTGGAGGCGGCGGGAATCGAACCCGCGTCCGGATGCCAGTCAGCCGGGCCTTCTACGTGGATAGTTGTCCTTTTGCAACTGTCGGTCGCCGCAGGCAAGACAACCCGCCCTTTGGCCACCCAGCCTTCGCTGGTTCTCGTCGATCGCGCCGAAGACGGACTTGACCGGCCAGCCCGCTAGTGACGTCGCTCCGGGGCCCACGGGCACTGCTCCGGCGACGGGCTACCTATCTCTAGGCGGCCAGCAGCATGCCATTGTTGGCATTTGTGTTGGTGTGAGGTGTTTTACGGGGCCTCCTCACAACCCCGCCACGCCGGCGCCGGCCTCCTTAACCCCGTCGAAACCAATCGCCCCCACCTACAATCCACTATCATGCCCACGAGGCACTCCGCTATAATACCTCGCTTCGCCGGCCCGGTCAACCGACTTCGCCGGACGCTTTGGGAAGCGAGCGAGCCAGGCTGTCTAAAATCTGACGAGCCTCGCTTCCAGCCCGCTTTAGCGGGCTTCGCACCGCGCGGCACGCGAGGTGTACAGGCCAGGGTTTTTAGCCCTGGTTACCGGGCGCCGTGAGGAGTTTTTTTTCTTCTGTTTCTTCTTTAGCCCGTTTTAACGGGCTAAGAAAGAAGAAAAAGAAGAACTGCTTTTTCGTCGCCGTGTTACCAGGCGTAAAACGCCTGGCCTGAACCCCGGCAAAGCCGGGGCAAAGCCCGCTGAAGCGGGCTGAACGGCAAAGCCAAGTACAGGAGACGGTCATGAACATCCGTTCGCTGCTCGTTCTGCCGGTTCTTATCGTTGCGGCCGCGCTGTCTGCCGGTTGCCGGCCGGAGACACCGGTCGCGCCCGCTGCGCCTGCGAAAGCCACAGCGACCAAAGTCGGCCAGTGGACCAACAGCCCCATCGGCTCGCCCGACTTCTTCCCGCTCTGTGTCTGGTGCCAGCCGCCGCGCCTGGCCGAGAAGTACAAAGCCATCGGCATCAACACCTATGTCGCCATCTGGCATGGGCCGGCCGAGGAAGATTTGGCGACCCTGAAAAAGGCCGGACTGAAGGTCTTCTGCGACCAGAACGCCGTCGGCCTCAAGCACCTCGACGATCCCACCATCATCGGCTGGCTGCACGGCGACGAGCCGGACAACGCCCAGGCGAAGCCCAAAGGCCAGAGCGGCTACGATCCGCCCATTCTTCCGGCCAAGATCATCGCCGACTATAAGAAGTTTATTACCGCCGATCCCACGCGCCCCGTCATGCTCAACCTCGGCTGGGGCGTGGCCTGGGATAACTGGGTCGGTCGCGGCCCGCGCACCAACCACCCGGAAGACTATCCCGAATACATCAATGGCGGCGACGTGGTCAGTTTCGACATCTACCCCGTCAACGGCGACGCGGCCCACCCGGCCGACCTCGACAACAAGCTCTGGCTCGTGCCCTTCGGCGTCGACCGCCTCATCAAGTGGGGCGGCGGCCACAAGGTCGTTTGGGACTGCATCGAGACCACGTCCTTCGATGGCCACGGCAAGCCCACCCCCGACCAGGTCAGGACCGAGGTCTGGATGTCGCTGATTCACGGTTCGCGCGGGCTGATTTATTTCTGCCACACCTTCAAACCCAAGTCCATCGAGGCCGGCCTCCTGGCCGACAAGGAGATGGCCGCTGCCGTCGGGAAGATTAACCAGCAGATCACCGACCTGGCCCCGGTCCTCAATTCGCCGACACTGACGGACGCGGTGACGGTGGAAAGTTCCAACAAGGACGTGCCGGTGGATTTCTGTGTCAAAATGTTTAATGGAGTGTCCTACATCTTCGCCGTGGCCATGCGCGACGGTCCGACCAAGGCGACATTCACCGTCAAGACTCTGCCCGGCACGCCTGCCGGCTTAGCCGAAGTACTCGGCGAGAACCGGACGATAGTCGTCAAGAACCAACAGTTCACCGACGAGTTCAAAGGTTACGAGGTCCATCTGTACAAGATTCCTGCGGCGAAGTAGCGTGTAGGTCGGGCCCAGGCCCGACAAAACAAAATCAGGATATGAAAGAAAGGGTTGCTTATGGCTTCAGAAATTCTGTCTCTGGAACAGCGGATGAAGTGGTGGCGCGAGGCCAAGTTCGGCCTGTACGTCCACTACGGCCTCTACTCGATCCTCGGCCGCCACGAATGGGTCATGAACCGCGAACGCATCCCCCTGGCCGAGTACGAAGCCCTGGCCGGCCGGTTCACCGCCGAAAAATGTGATCCCCGCGCCTGGGCCCGCCTGGCCAAGGACGCCGGCCAGAAGTACGTCATCATGACCACCAAGCACCACGAAGGTTTCTCGCTCTGGAATTCAGCGGTCAACCCCTTCAACGCCATGAACTCGCCCGCCCGCCGCGACCTCGTGGCCGAATTCGTCGAGGCCGTCCGGGCCGAGGGTCTCCACGTCGGCCTCTACTACAGCCTCATGGACTGGCACCATCCCGACGGCGCCCGCTGTTTCCACGACCCCGCCGCCCGCCGCCGTTTCGTCGACTACACCCACAGCCTGGTCCGCGAACTGGTCACCAACTATGGCCACATCGACATTCTCTGGTACGACGTGCCCTGGCCCATGAAGCCCGACGGCTGGGAATCCGCCCGGCTCAATTACATGGTCCGCTCCTGCCAGCCGCACATCCTGATCAACAACCGCTCCGGCATGGACTCCCACGGCTCAGTCATGCCCGAGGACTTCGACACCCCCGAAAATGTCGTCAAGGCCAGCCCGCCCTATCGCGACTGGGAAAGCTGCGACACGCTTAACCACTCCTGGGGCTACAACGTCGCCGACAACCACTGGAAAAGCGTCGCCCAGATCCTCGGCCTCCTGGTTTCCTGCGCCGGCCTGGGCGGCAACTATATTCTCAACGTCGGACCGCGCGGCGACGGCTCGGTCCAGGACGAAGCCGTCGAGCGCCTGCGCGGCGTCGGCCGGTGGCTGCGCCGCCACGGCGATGGCGTGTCGATCTATGGCGCCGAACGCGCCACCGTCGAGTGGATGAACTTCTCACCCCTCTCCCCTTGCGCCGCCACGGTCAAGGGCCACACCCTCTATTGGCACATCAGCCATTGGTACGGCAGCGACCTCTGGATCGGCGGGCTCAAGACCAAAGTCCTCGGGGCCCGCCTCCTCTCCACCGGCCAGGCCGTCAAGTTCCGGCAGACCTTTGCGTCGGACGGGGCGACCGACCGCCTGCACCTGTACGATCTTCCCGCTGCCGCCCCCGACCCGGACCTCTCTGTCCTGGTCCTGGAGTGCGACGGCAAGCCCCTCCAGCAACTCGGCGCCGGTTGTGTTTGGATGCCCGAAGTGCTCTGAGCATGTAGCATGTAGGTCGGGTCAACAGACCAGACAGTTCCGTAGGGTGGCTGCTTGCAGCCACGTGGAGTAAAATCTGGAGAACCGTTCAAATGCCGAAGTCCGTCACCACCGCCACCGACCGCCAAATCCTCCGCGACCTCGCCGCCCAAGTCGCCGAGATTGCCGCCCTCCCGGTCCAGCAGGAAACCATTCGCCTCTGGCGGGCCAACAACGCCCTGCGCCCCGTGCGGCCGCTGGTCCTCATCGACCAGGTGCCCTGGCACGAGTTGAACGTCAACGACGAGTTGACGCTCCGCTGCCAGGACGAGTTCTGCCGCGGCCTGGAGACCGAGTTGCGGCGGAGGTTGTACTGTTGGAACCACCTCCGCGCCGACATGGTGGTCGAACCGTTCCTCGACCTCGGCAAGGTTTTTCACGATGACGGTTTCGGCCTGCGCATCGAGGAACACACCGCCGCCCTTGATCCGCAGAACGACATCCAGGGCCATCTCTACATTGACCAGCTCAAGACCGACGAAGACCTCGCCAAAATCCGCGCCCCGCACATCACCCTCGACGAGCCGGCCACGGCGGCCCTCGAAGCCCGCGCCCGCGAAATCCTCGACGGCCTGCTCCAGGTCCGCATGATCGGCTACGGGGCCTGGTTCCGACTCTGGGACATTATTCCCATGTGGCACAGCGTCGAATCGTGCCTCATGGATCTGGCCGACCGCCCGGACTTCGTCCACCGCCTGATGCGCCGCTTCACCGACGCCCACTTCCAGATGCTCGACGATCTGGAAGCCAAGGGCTACCTCCACGGGCCGCAATCCCTCATCCACTGCACCGGGGCCTGGACCGACGAACTCCCCGCCCCCGGCTACGACCCCGCCAAGCCCCGGGCCAGGGACATTTGGACCGCCGGCATGGCCCAGATCTTCTCCTCCGTCTCCCCGGCCATGCACCAGGAATTCGAAATCGACTACGCCATTCCCTGGTACGCCCGTTTCGGCCTCGGCTATTACGGCTGCTGCGAACCCCTCGACCGCAAGCTCGACATCGTCCGTCTCCTGCCGCACGTGCGGAAAGTTTCCATGAGTCCGTGGGTGGACGTGGAGCGCGGGGCCGAAGGCCTCGGGCGCGACTTCGTTTTCTCGCGCAAACCCGCCCCGGTCCGCCTGGCCGGCGACTCCGTCGACTGGCCCGCCGTCGAGGCCGACCTCCGCGCCACCCGCGCCGCCTGTGCCCGCCACGGCTGCCCGCTGGAGTTCACCCTCAAGGACGTTTCGACCGTCCAATATCACCCCGAGCGCCTCTGGCAATGGGCCGACCTCGCCATGCGCGTCGTTAAAGAGTAGAATGTAGGTCGGGTGGCCGGGTGGCATGGTCCACGCTTGCGTGGCCATGCTCACTGTAGGGTGGCTGCTTGCAGCCACGCGGAATTAATCATGTAGGTCGGGTCAACAGGCCCGACATCCGACAGGAGATTGACGTACCGTGTTACGCAACACTTCCCAACGCAGCGCCATCCTCCGGGTCTTCGACCGGATCACCCGCCCGCTCGGCCCGCAGGAAGTCCTCGACGCCGCCCGCTCCGACGTCCCCGGCCTCGGCATCGCCACCGTCTATCGCCACCTGAGCGCCCTGGCAATGGGCCGACCTCGCCAGGCGCGTCGTTAAAGAGTAGAATGAGGAGCCGTACCGTGAATAATTTGGTTCTGTTTGAGCAGAAGCAGGTCCGCCGCCTGTGGAATGAGACGGACCAGAAATGGTATTTTGCCATCGTGGACGTGGTTGGCGTGCTGACGGACAGCGTAAATGCCGGGGCTTACTGGCGGAAGTTGAAGGAGCGACTCAGGAAGGAAGGCAATGAAAGCGTGACAGGTTGTCACGCTTTGAAAATGACCGCCGCGGACGGCAAACAGCGGATGACGGATGTGGCCGATGCTGAACAGCTACTCCGTCTCATTCAGTCCATCCCCTCACCCAAGGCAGAACCGTTTAAACGCTGGCTGGCTAAGGTGGGCTATGAACGCCTCCAGGAGATCGAAAACCCCGAACTGGCCTCCCAGCGCATGAGGGATGTCTACCGGTTGAAGGGCTACTCCCAGACGTGGATCGAGAAGCGGATGCGTGGCATCGCCGTGCGCGATGAACTGACTGAGGAATGGAAGAAGCGCGGGGTTAAAGAGCGGACCGAATACGCCATTCTCACCGCCGAGATCAGCAAGGCCACCTTCGGCCTGACGCCGACGGAATATCGCGACCACAAAGCGCTGGCGCACCCGGGCGACAATCTCCGCGACCACATGACGGACTTGGAGTTGATCTTTACGATGCTTGGCGAAGCCTCCACCACAGAAATCGCCCGCAACACCGACGCACAAGGATTTCCACAGAATAAGCAGGCGGCCAGGCAGGGCGGCAGGGTGGCCGGCAACGCCCGAAAGGAGTTGGAGAGTAAGAGCGGGCGGAAGGTTTCGACCAGGGAGAACTTCAAGGAAACGCCCGAAAGCCAGCGTCGCCTGCAAGATTAGGAGATCGTCGAACCGTGTTACGCAACACTTCCCAACGCAGCGCCATCCTCCGGGTCTTCGGCCGGATCACCCGCCCGCTCGGCCCGCAGGAAGTCCTCGACGCCGCCCGCTCCGACGTCCCCGGCCTCGGCATCGCCACCGTCTATCGCCACCTGAGCGCCCTGGTCGCTTCCGGCACGCTGATCGCCGTCCACCTGGGCGGCGAACCCGCCCGCTACGAACTCGTCGGCAAGGGCCACCATCACCACTTCCGTTGCCGCTCCTGCGAACAGGTCTTTGAAGTCGAAGGCTGCCCGATCAACGCCGACCCGCCGGTCCCCGAGGGCTTCCTCCTCGAAGGTCACGAAGTCGTCCTCCACGGCCAGTGCCCCGCCTGCCACAAGCCCGCCGCGCGCCGCACCCGCAAACCCCGCTGATCGTCTCTTCTTTTCCTTTGCAATTTTTAATTTTACATTTTTAATTTTTAATTAGGCTTTTTTTCCTCCGCCTTCGGCAGCCACGTAAAATCGTACCGCTGTTTCCAGCCGAGCCGCTCACAGGTGTACCGCACATCCGCCTTCTCCAGCGACTCCGGCGTACTCATGACCGTAAAACACTCGTAAGTCGAATCCGTTCGCTCCAGGCACAGTCGGGCCACCTCGCCGATGTCGCGCCGGTCCGTGTCCTGGAAGTTCCGTTCGCCGATCTGACGGCCGTACTTGTCAACGTTGGCTTCGCCGTCGGCGATGTAGGCCGGGCGCAGGCAGGCCACCGCCAGTTTCTCCGTCCGGGCAAAATGTTCGGCGATCACTTCCTGGATCGACTTGCTCAGTATGTAATATCCGCCCCAGGTCCGGAACGGTTGCTTGCGGTCCCAGTTCGGACCTACCTCCGTTTGGTCCCAGATGGTCGGACCGCTCGAAATCACCACCACGCGCCGCACCCCGCACTTCACCGCCGCATGAAATAGAAACGCCGTCCCCTTGACGTTGATGTCGAACGCCATCTGCGGCGTCTTGTAGTTGATGTCCTCCGGGCCGCGCGAAGCCATGTGGGCAATTACTATCCCCTCCATGCCTTGCACCGCCCGTTCCACCTGGTCGTAGTTGCTCACGTCGCCGACCACCACCTCATGGCGCGGCGAACTGAACTCCGCCACGTCCAT
This sequence comes from uncultured Planctomycetia bacterium, assembly GCA_903929765.1. Classification (GTDB taxonomy): domain Bacteria; phylum Planctomycetota; class Phycisphaerae; order FEN-1346; family JAACEH01; genus CAIYVX01. The sequence continues at coordinate 45,269 of CAIYVX010000094.1, read as the reverse complement.
CAGCCGCAGGGTGTGGCCATGCTCCTCGAACGGAATAATCAGCCCGCGGCCCAGAAACCCCGCCGCACCGGTTACCAGAACTTTCATCTTCAGGATTTCCTCTTGGCTTTGCCTGTGGGTATATTCTTAAGGTCGATGCCAGCGGGCCTTCTTCGCCAGTGTGCAGGCCCCGGGCACAGCGAGTATGCCAATGCGTCACCGCATTAGTCGGTGATGAGTTCGTCTTCGACGAGCGCGGTGGATTCGGGGTTGGGGACGATGAAGAAGATGTTTTGTCCGGTGGCGTCGGGGTATTCGGTGAGCATGAGCGGTTTGCGCTGAATGTGGGGCCAGAAGTGATGGACGCCGGGCTCCCAGGCGCCCACGGTGCAGGATAGGCCGCCGGGGCGGATGGAATCGTCGGGGGTTGGCGGTTGGACTTCGTGGGGATGAATCATGAGTTCGCGCGGGGCAAATTTGGGGTCTTTCGCGAAGTCGGGGTTGCGTTCGGGGCTGAGCGTGAAGATGACGGGGCCGCGGAGGATGGCGGCGCGGCCGGCCTGCGCGCGGCGGCCTTTGATCAAGCGGAAGGACATGGGGAGTTCGAGTTGCACCGTGTCGCCAGGGTTCCAGGTACGTTCGATGGTGTGGAAGATTCCGGCCCGGAGCGTCTCTGCCGCGCCACCGTTGATGGCGACGGTTGCGGCTTGGGCCCAGCGCGGGATGCGGAGGGTGAGGGAAAATCTGGCGGGGCGCGCCGGGTCGACCTTGATGCCGATGGAGCCTGAGGTGGGGTAATCGGTTTGCTGCTCGATTTTGACGGCGAGGTCCCCAGGCAACCTGATGTTGGCGGAAGAAGCGTTGTAGAGGTTGATCGCGAGGCCGGTTGGGGTTTGGTAATAGATCCATGTGGCGAGGTCAGCGAGGAAGCGTTTGTTGTTGTTGGCGCAGCAGAAGCGGTTGATGTTGGCGTCATATTCGCGCGGACCGTCGAAGGGGGTGAAGTAGCGGGACTTGGAGCCGTCGGGGGAGGTGGCGGCGAAGAGGGCATTGTAGACATCGCGCTCCATGATGTCGCCATAGAGCGAATTGGCTTCAATCTGGATCATGGCGTCCATGATTCTGGCGAGGTAGGCGGACAGGCAGGTTTCGGAGGTATTCTGCAGGCCGGACTGCGTATCGTGCCAACACTCGGCTTCAGAACAGGAGCCGGTGATGAGCATGCCGTCCTTCTTGCGCAAAAAGTCGATGGCCTTGTGCGTGGTGGCGAGGAGTTTGGGATCGGGCGATTCGCGGTAGAGGTCGAGCTGCGCCAGGGCATGGCCCAGGTAGGTGTAGGCATGATTGGCCAGGCTGGAAGGACCGGTATGGATTTCGGGCGCGAATTCCTTAACGTGCATGAAGTTGATGGCGAAATCGCGGTACTTCGGATTCTTGCTGGCGCGGGAGAGGGCGATCAGCGCGCGGTCAAAGGCGAGGTTGGAACCCCAGAAAGTGACGACGCCGCCAAGGGTATCGGGGCGAAGGTCGGGGTTCTTGGCGAAGAGGCCGAGCATGTAGTCGGCCATCTTTTGCGCCGCAACCAGCGAAGCGGTTTCGTGATGCAGATCGAAATCGCTGATGAGGGCCCAGATGATGTAGGCGTTTTCGTGCAGGTCCCAGAGCGCGACGATACGCGATTCGGGTTTGAGAACGGTGCCGATATAGCCATCGGGGTCCTGCGTGGCGAGCAGGTCGGCGATCACGCGGGTCTTGAGGGCGATTATCCGCTCATCCCGCGTGTTTGCGGCCAGGCGGATGCACGCGTCGAGGAAATTGCCGATGCCCATCAAGCCGCCCTCGCCGCGGGTGCGGAACGAAGCCAGGAACGTCTCATTGACGTCGATCTGGAGAATGTTCTTGTCGATGATCTGGCGGACCCGCCGGCCGAATTCGCCGGCAAGCGTGACGGACGTGATGGGCAGCGGCGAATAAAAATTCATTGTTGGGCTCCTGGTTCGGGTGCGCTCCGGGCTTGGAGACGGAGAAGACTAAGCCGACATTTCCCCTTTGGCGTTGCCCGGCATCACGGCCAAACTCTTCCGATATCAATTTGACACTTTTCCACCGGAAAAGCAACCACTTTTCTCCTCCAGTAACCCCGGCGGCGCTGGTAATAGTCACGCGGCTTGCACAAGCTTCTGCCACATGGCGTCTTCAAGGCGAACTGGTATAAAGCGCGACCCGCTATTAACCAGTTTGTGCCCGGCAGAGGACCGGTCCTGAGCGGAGTCTCGATCTGCGGCTGTGTTCTACACCCCCAGCCGGATCTGCGGATCGTAACCGAAGGCCTTTCGGGCGCGGCTGATCGACAGCAGCGCAGCTCGGCCGGGCAATGGTTCCGTGAGGTTCCTGGCCAGCCCCGGCTGAAACTGCCGCAACAACTCCATCGTCGCTTCGGGACAGCGGGTATCGGCTGCCCCCAGAGTGTAAACGCCGCTCTCCGGCAGCGTCGGGCACTCCATCGCCTGCCGCAGGCCCGCGGCGATGTCGTTGACGTGAACCCACTGATATAGTTCGTCGCTCCAGCCGGTCGTCGTCGGCAGCTTGCCCAGTGCGCTGCGGTACATCTCGTTGGTCCACACGCCGGCGAAACGAAACGCGGCCGTAGTCAGGCCGTAGGCGCGGGTAAACGCGGCACAGGTCGCCTCGTTGCAGTACTTGCTGAGACTGTAGGGATCCTCCGGCTCGGGTGGGAAGGCTTCGGTGAGTGGCATCGACGGGTAGACCACCGGGCGTTTGCTGATGCGAAAGTAGATTGTGCCGAAGGCGTTGATGCTGGAAGCGCACAGCACGCGCCGCACCCCGCTGAGCCGGGCGGCATCGAGGACGGCATAGGTGCCGATTACGTTGGCCTGCATGATGGAGATACCCTGCTCGGGCCGGCCGTTGGTGGCGGCGGCGAGATGAATGACTGCGTCCATGCCTTCGCAGGCCCGTCGCAGCGCGTCCAGATCGGTGATCTCGGCGCGAACATAGGGCCACGTCGTCTCCAGCGGCAACGCCTGACGCTCGGCCTGGCCGGGGGCGAACACCGTGGCCGCCTGCGGCTCCACCCGGTCGAGCAGGCGGAGCTCGTGCGCCGGCTCAAGTGTCTTGACCAACTCTCGGGCCAGCCACCCGGCGGCCCCGGTCACGAGTATTTTCATTCTGTTGTTCCTTCTTCTTCTCTTAATTTTTAATTCGTCCCGCTTCCGCCGCCCGGTGCTCAATTTGCAGCCGGCTGTGCCGCCGGGCGTAGGCGAAGAAAATCACGAACCCGATGGCCATCCAGATGGCCAGCCGCAGCCAGGTCGACCCCGGCAGGCCGAGCATGAGGGCCAGCGCGAAAACCATGCCCAGAATCGGCACCACCGGCACCCACGGCGTCCGGAAGGCCCGCTTGGCCTCCGGATTCCGCCGACGCAGAATCCAGACGCCCAGGCACACCAGCACGAAGGCCAGCAGCGTCCCGATGTTCACCAGTTTCGCCAGCATGTCGATAGGCAACATCCCCGCCCCGACCATGGCCACCAGGCCGGTCACAATCGTCGACACGTACGGCGTCTTGAACCGTGGGTGGATCTTGCCGAAGGCCTGTGGCAACAGTCCGTCGCGCGACATCGAATAGGAAATCCGCGTCTGGCCCAGCAGCAGCACCAGCATGACCGAAGTCAGCCCGGCCAGAGCCCCCAGCTTGATGAACGGTCGCAGCCACGCCAACCCCGGCCCCGCCGCATCCACCGCCGTCGCAATCGGCGCCTTCACGTCCAGTTGCGTATAGTTGACCAGCCCCGTCGCCACCAACGAAACCAGAATGTAGAGTACCGTGCAAATCACCAGCGAACCCAGAATCCCGATCGGCATGTCGCGCTGCGGGTTCTTCGCCTCCTGCGCCGTCGTCGAGACCGCATCGAACCCGATGTAAGCGAAAAAGACGAACGAAGCGCCGCTCAGAATCCCCAGCCACCCGAACTGGCCCCGCCCGCCGTGCTCGGTGAAGGCCTGGTACACCCCGACCAGACCCCCGTCGTGCCAGGCCTGCGCGAAGCCGCTCCAGCCCAGTTGCCCGAACGCGCCGGTGTTGTTGGGAATGAACGGATGCCAGTTGGCCTGTTTGACGTAGGCGAAGCCGAAGGCGATGAACATGACGATCACCGCCAGCTTGACCAGCACGATCAGGTTGTTGAACCACGCTGATTCGCGAATGCCCACGATCAGCAGCACCGTCAGCACCGCGATGGCCAGCATCGCCGGCAGGTTCACCGTCGCCCCGATCTGGCCCGCCTCGCTGATCGTTGAAGTGGTCAGTTGATCCGGCAGGGTCAGGCCGCAGTCGCTCATGAAACTGGCCAGATAGCCCGACCACCCCACCGCCACGGTCGAAGCCCCCAGCAAATATTCCAGAATCAGATCCCACCCGATGACCCAGGCGATGATCTCTCCCATCGTCGCATAGGCATAAGTATAAGCGCTGCCGGAGACCGGAATCATCGAAGCCAGTTCCGCGTAGCACAGGCCCGCAAAAACGCAGGCCACCGCCGCGAAGACGAACGACAGCACAATCGCCGGACCGGCATGTTCCGCCGCCGCCAGGCCCGTCAGCACGAAAATCCCCGTCCCGATGATGCACCCGATCCCCAGGCTGATCAGGTTCATCGCGCTCAAGGCCCGCCGCAACCCGTGCGGCCCGCCCTCGGCTTCCTCCAGCAACCGGTGCAACGGTTTCCGTTTGAACATGGCCTCGCTCGCCTCCAAATCTGATGACATAGGAGTCGGGGTGCCACACTTTGGCCCGGCGGGTTGTTTCGCCGGGCAAAGTGTGTTCTTTGTCGCGCCCCTTGCCGCCGAACGCCGAAATCTCCGTCAGTTAAGGACTTATTCTTCTTGCCGTTGCTGTTTCTACATTTTTAATTTTTCATTTTTAATTTTTCATTCCTCTCACACCCACCCGCGCCGCACCAGCCACGTCTTGATCAGTTGCGTCAGTACGAGATAACTGACCATCGTCCCGCCCAGGTACCACCAGTACGTCCCCGGCAGCGGCGTGAAGTGCAGCATCGGCGCCAGTGGCGAGTACGGCAGGTAAATCCCCGCCGCAATCACCAGGCTCGACGTGACGATCAGCGGCCAACTCGCCCGGCTCTGGATGAACGGTATCTTATTCGTCCGGATGACGTGGATGATCAGCGTCTGCGTCACCAGCGATTCCACGAACCACCCGCTCTGGAACAGTTCCGGGTTCTGCGGCTCGTAAATCGCCTTGTACACATAGGCCATCACGAAAAACGTCGTATAGTCGAAAATCGAACTGATCGGCCCGATGAAGAAGATAAATCGCTTCAACTCGCCCAACGCCCATTTCGCCGGCTTGGCCACCTGGGCCTCGTCCACCTCGTCGGTCGGAATTCCGGTCTGCGACACGTCGTAGAGCAGGTTGTTCGTCAGCACCTGCACCGCCTGCATCGGCAGGAACGGCAGCCAGGCGCTCGCCCCGATCACGCTGAACATGTTACCGAAATTAGAACTCGCCCCCATCTTGAAATACTTGATGATGTTCGCAAAAACGCGCCGCCCCTCCAGCACGCCCTGCTCCAGCACCAGCAGATTCTTCTCCAGCAGAATGATGTCCGCCGAGTCGCGGGCCACGTCCACCGCCGTATCGACCGAAATCCCCACGTCCGCCGCCTTCAGCGCCGGAGCGTCGTTGATCCCGTCGCCCAGGAACCCGACCACGTGCCCCCGCGACTTCAACGCCCGGATGATCCGCTCCTTGTGCGCCGGCGACAGCCGCGCAAACACGTCCGTCTCTTCCGCCACCCCCGCCAACTCCTCGTCGCTCATCTTCTCCACCTGGGCCCCCAGCACCAGGTGATCCACCGGCTGGCCCACCTCGCTGCAAATCTTCCGCGTCACCAGGTCGTTGTCCCCGGTCAGCACCTTGACCTGCACGCCGTACTTCCGCAGGGCGGTGATCGCCTCGCGCGTGCTCTCCTTCGGCGGATCGAGGAAGGCCACGTAACCCTTCAGAATCAGTTCCTTCTCGTCGGCCCGGGAATAGACCGTCTGCGTCGCCTCCGTGTCCTTGTAGGCAATGGCCAGCACGCGGAACCCGTCCTCGTTCAGCCCGGCGTACTCTTCGCGCAGGTCCTCGAGCAGAACGTAGTCCATCGGCAACGTCTGCCCGTCCAGCTCGAACCGCGTGCACCGGCTCATGATCTCCTCGGGCGCCCCCTTGGCGATCAGCCGGTGCTTGTCCCCCTCCGCCACCACCACCGACATGATCTTGCGCACGAAGTCGAACGGAATTTCGTCCACCTTCCGCGCCTCGCCCACGGCCATTTCCCCGTGCTCCAGAATGGCCCGGTCCAGCACGTTCTTCAGACCCGTCTGGTGATAGCTGTTCAGGTAAGCCAGGCGCAGCACGTCCTGGCTCTCCTCCCGCACCACGTCGCAATATTTTTCCAGGATCACCCGGTCCATCGTCAGCGTCCCGGTCTTGTCCGTACACAGCACGTCCATCGCCCCGAACTGCTGAATCGAATGGAGTCGCTTGACGATCACCTTCTTCCGCGACATGGCGATCGCCCCCTTTGACAGGCAGACCGTCACGATCATCGGCAACATTTCCGGCGCCAACCCCACCGCCACCGCCAACGCGAACAGCAACGCGTCCAGCCACGGTGGACGGTCCGACCCGCCGCCGCTCTTGTTGCTCAGCCAGTTGATCAGAAACACCAGCGGCGCCATCACCACCATGATGTACAGCATCAGCCGCACGAAGGAATTGATGCCCTTGTCAAACGACGTCTCCGCCGGCGCCGGCGCCGCCAGGCTCCGGGCCATCCCGCCCAGATACGTCGCCGAGCCCGTCGCCACCACCACCGCCGTCGCCGCCCCCGACCCCACGTTCGTCCCCATGAAACAGACGTTCGTCAACTCCAGCGCCGTCTCCGGCGGCTTCGTCGTCGCCGCGTCGATTTTCTCCACCGGCAACGATTCGCCCGTCAGGCTCGCCTGATTCAGAAACAGATCCTTCGTCGTAATCAGCCGCACGTCCGCCGGAATCATGTCCCCCGCTGCCAGCGACACGATGTCGCCCGGAACGATGTGCTTCAGCGGCACCTCCTGCCTGAGCCCCGCCCGGATCACCGTTGCCGTCACCGTGACCATCGCCTTCAGCTTCAGCGCCGCATTGTCGGCCTTCAGTTCCTGAAGGAAGCGCAGCGTGACGCTCAGGACGACCATGCCGAAAATGACGAACGCGCCGCCCCGATCGGCCGCACTCTCCCCGGTGAAATAGGTGATCGCCCCCAGCACCAGCAGCAGAATGTTCAGCGTATTCCAGAAGGCGTCCCAGAGCAGACCCGGCCAGCCGCGCGGCTTCTCCGTCGACAACTCGTTCGGGCCGTACTTCTCCAGCCGCGCCTCCGCCTCCGCCTCCGACAGACCCGCCGACGAACTCTCCACCATCGCCAGTGCTTCCGGCACCCCCAGCCCCGCCGCGCGCACCAACTCCGCCGAAACCTTCGCCGCCGCGATCTTGGAACCATTCTTCGGCACGAAACCATCCTCAAGCCAATGTGCCACGGTCGGCTTTGCCCGACCGTGTGTTTTTCAAACCCGGATTTTACCCTCGGCGGCTGCTTCTTCCATTTTTAATTTTTAATTTTTAACTTTGAATTGCCGTTCATCTCGCCCCCAACCGCGTCAGCACCCACCGCCGCACCTGCTGAAACGGATGAGCGAACTTCCGGTGCACACTCAGCACCCACGACCGCTCGTAACTCTGCTCGATTTCCGCCACCGTCATCTGGTCGCGCCGGAACTTCCGCTTCAATTTCCGAACGTGGTACAAATCCTCTCCCGCCAGTTGCCGGAAGAACGCCCGCCCGAAAATCCGCCACCGCGCCGCCGGGCAGCGATACGAAATCTGAAAGTCCACCAGGTACGGCCGCCCGTCCTCCCCCACCAGCACATTATCCGGCTTGTTCAAATCCACATAAGCCACCCCGCGCTCGTGCAGCCGCCCCACCAACTCCTCCAGCCGATCAAAAAAATCATCCGGCACGGGTGCTGTTTCTTCTTCACCCCTCCCCCTTGGGGGAGGGTAGGGTGAGGGTGCCGTTTCTTCGCTTTTTGGCTGTTTCTCGTCGTTAATTTTTAATTTTGCATTTTTAATTTTTAATTCTTCCGTCTCCCGCCCAAAATCCAGGAGATCGCACCCCGCCACCCACTCATGCACCATCCCGCTTTCGCCCACCTGACCCACCAGAGCCGGCACGCCCTCCACTCCCGCCAGATGCCGATAAAACCCCATCTCCCGCCGGCACATGTACCGTCCCGCCCAGCCCAGCGGAATCCCCAGCCAGCTTTCCGTGTGAAAATGTTTCAAACAAACGCGCCGCCCAGACCCATCAACATACCGCCCCGTCGCCGCAAAAAAATCCGCCTTCAGATGCTTCTCCAGCCGATACTCCACGCCGTCCAACTCAAACCCCTCCGGCACCAGCCCTCCGCGCAGCATCTTCGGCGGAATCCGGGCCACCTCGTACTGGCCTTTCATCTTCCCGGCATCGGAATCCGTTGTGCCACGGCGGGTCTTGTCCCGCCGTGTGCTGTTCATCGCCGCCATGAGCGCGGACTATAGCAGACCGCCGCCATGCCGACAAGCGCCGGATTTGCGTGCTGTACAGTGGCACGGGCATCTTGCCCCTGGTCTTTGGCCGTTTCCCCAAAACGTTAATGCGCCCCTTTGCGAGCAGAATATTTTTCGATACCACCCCCTGCCTGAAGAGTTAAAATACGCATCTGTAGCCGCGCGAGACTCTTTGGTGGAGGAACTGTCCCATGAAGAATCGTGGACTAGTCGTCGCCCTGGGAATCATCGTCGCCCTGGCCGTCGTCGCCACCGTCGTGGTCGTCCACAAAGCGAACCAGGCCAAACCCGCCGCTCCGGCCGCCAGGACCGTCGCCGTCCGCCCGGCTCACCCCACCGCCCCCGTCCGCAAACTCGCGTCAGCGCCCGCCGCGCCCGCGGCCCCGGAAGCGCCTGCCCCGACCGAACTGATCCAGCCCGTCGTCGCCGAAACCCCCAGCCTCGATCCCCTCGCCAGCGCCTTCGCCGACCCCGCCGCCTTCGTCGCCGCGCTCTCCGACCGTGAACTCCGCGACTTGATGGACATCCTGCTGCAGAAGCAAGTCGCCAAAGCGCGTCAGGAGGAACGCTACCATACCAAGTCCGACCTCCTCCTCTCCTTCATCCAGAGGAACACTTACGGGCCGCGCAAAGATCTCGGCCTGACTCCTGCCCAGCAAGCCCAGATCGCCAAGCTCAAGGAAGCCATCAGGCCGCAGATGGAAACCCTCCTGGCCGACGTTTGGGCCAAACAGGAGGAAGTCGCCAAAAAACTCGAGGTCGCCCGAAAGGGCGTCTGGACCGCGGAAGAGTATCAGAAATTCACCCAGGACAACCAGGCCCTCTTGCAGCAGGAGAAGGATTTGTTCAAGCAGGCCGATGACCTCGCCCAGCCCCTGGACAACCAGTACGCCGCCGCCGTCCGCTCGATCCTCACGCCGGACCAGCAACAGCAGTTCGACAACGTCCTGGTGCAGCGTCTGCCCAACGGCACGTCGATGACTCTCAAGAGCAGTGTTGACGCCAACGGCCAGCCCACGGGCGGCATGACCATTTTCACTGGTAGGTAATCCTGCGGCCCTGGCCCGGGTCTGAAATTAGGAGAATTTGCGATGGGGAAAATCTTGATCGTGGTGGCCGTCGTGGTGATCCTGACCGCCTGCGGCGCCGTCGCCTATGTCGCCCTGCATCAGGCCGCCCCGGCCGCGCCCGAACCCGCCACCGCCGCCGCCGCGACCGAGCCGCTCGTGGCCCCCGACTCAGCCGTCCCGGCCGCCGCCCCGGCCGAACCCGCCGCCCCGCCTCCGGCCCAGACGGCCGCCCCGGCGCCCGTTTCCGCCGCCCCGGCCATCGTCGCGGATAATGGTCCGCTCACCCGCGAGCAGTTGGCCGCGCTGGTCAACAGCCTCTCGCCCGAGGATCTTGCAAAACTGGACAAAGCCGTCCGGGAACGCGAATACTTGAAGCGAATTGATAACGCCAAGTACGCTCTGCCCAGCGACCGCCTCCTCAGCAGCAAAAAACTCAACCTGACCCCCGACCAGGAACAGCAGATCAAGGCCATCAAAGACGCCATGAAACCACAGATGGACCTGGCCCTCGGCGATGTCCGCGCCCAATTCACCCAATGGAGTGAGCGCAATCAGGCCCTCTGGAAAAGCGTCACCCTCAATGGCCAGTCCGACCCCACCTTCCAGACCCAGGTCAAGGCCGAGTCCGACAAGGTCAAGGAGATTTCAAAGCTGCAAAACGCCATCACCGCCCCCCTCGACCAACAGTACCTGAGCCAGGTGCGGCAGGTTCTCACGCCCGACCAGCAGCAGGCCTTCGACGCCGAGGCCCAGGCGCTGGAGAAACAGAAGCAGATGTGGAGTGCCGGCCAGAGCGCCGGCCCCGGCATCGGACAATCCGGCAGGAAGTAAGCCTCCGCCCGCCGCCGCAAAAACTTCTTTACCCGCACTCTTGCTATCCCGGCCGTCTTTCCTATAATAGGCCGTCTCCTACGTCGCACATTCCGGGGCACACACAACGTGTGCCCCCTGTGCCAAATGGACCTTTACGCTATGCCCAACGCCGCCGCCCTCCTCGCTCTCGAAGACGGTACGATCTTCCACGGTCGCGCGTTCGGCGCCACCGGAACCGCCGCCGGAGAAGTCGTTTTCAACACTGGTATGGCCGGTTACGTCGAAGTCCTCACCGACCCCTCTTACCGCGGCCAGATGGTCGCCATGACCTACCCCCTCATCGGCAACTACGGCGTCACCACCGACGACTTCGAAAGCAAAAAGCTCTGGCTCTCCGCCTTCATCGTCAAAGAATGCTCCCGCCGCCCCTCCAACTGGCGCAGCACCCAGTCGCTCCCCGAACTCCTCGCCGCCCAGGGCGTCATCGGCCTCGAAGGCATCGACACCCGCCATCTTGTCCGCCACATCCGCCAGGCCGGGGCGATGCGGGCCATGGTCTCCACCGAAGTCCTCGACGAACAAAAACTCGTCGCCCTCACCCGCCAGTCCCCCGGCCTCCTCGGCCGCGACTGTGTCAAGGAAGTGACCTGCGATGCCGCCTACGACTGGAAAGACCCGGTTTCGGACATCTGCCTCAAAGGTTCCCCGGTGCCGGTCACACCCGAAGTGAAATTCAACGTCGTCTGCCTGGACTACGGCATCAAATACAACTCCCTCCGCCTCCTCACCAGCTTCGGTTGCCGCGTCCACGTCGTTCCGGCCAACACCACGGCCGCCGACGTTCTCGCCCGCAAACCCGACGGCGTCTTCCTCTCCAACGGTCCCGGCGACCCTGCCGCTCTTCCCGCCATCGTCGCCGAAGTGAAAAAAATCCTCGGCCGCGTCCCCGTCTTCGGCATCTGCCTCGGCCACCAGATCATCGGCCAGGCCGTCGGCGGCAAGACTTACAAGCTTAAGTTCGGCCACCACGGCGTCAACCAGCCCGTCATCTACCTGCCTAACCGCCACGTCGAAATCACCTCGCAGAACCACGGTTTCGCCGTCGATGCCGACTCCGTGCCCGAGTCCGAAGCCGAAGTCACGCACCTGAACCTCAACGACCATACCGTCGAGGGCCTCCGCCTCAAGAAAGTCCCAGCCCTCTGCGTCCAATATCACCCCGAGTCCGGCCCCGGCCCCCACGATTCCCGCTACCTCTTCGACCTGTTTGTGAAGATGATGGAAGAAAAGTAGCATGGGCTTCTCGCCCATGTTTCTTACGAACCAAACGCCCGTGTCACGGTAAAAAAATGCCCAAACGCACCGACATCAAAAAAATCATGATCATCGGGGCCGGCCCCATCATCATCGGCCAGGCCTGCGAGTTCGACTATTCCGGCACCCAGGCCTGCAAGGCCCTCAAGCAGGAAGGCTACGAAGTCGTCCTCCTCAACTCCAACCCCGCCACCATCATGACCGACCCCCAGACCGCCTCGCGGGTCTACGTCGAGCCGATCACCGTCGAAATGGTCGAACGCATCATCGAACGCGAACGCCCCGACGCCGTCCTGCCCACCCTCGGCGGGCAGACGGCCCTGAACATCTCCGTCGCCGCCTACGAAGCCGGCGTCTTCCAGAAGTACAACGTCGAGATGATCGGCGCCACCTACGAAGTCATCAAAAAGGCCGAGGACCGCGCGCTGTTCAAGAAGTGCATGGACGAAATCGGCCTCGATTCGCTCAAGAGCCGCCTCGTCCACAACCGCGAAGAAGCCATCGCCGCCGCCAAAGAACTCGGTTTCCCCATCATCATCCGCCCCTCCTTCACCCTGGGCGGCACCGGCGGCGGCGCTGCCTACAACATCGAAGAATTCCACCCCATGGTCGAATACGGCCTCGAACTCAGCCCCGTCCATTCCGTCCTCCTCGAAGAATCCGTCGAAGGTTGGAAGGAATTCGAGCTCGAGGTCATGCGCGACCGCAAGGACAACGTCGTCATCGTCTGCTCCATCGAAAACTTCGACCCCATGGGCGTCCACACCGGCGACTCCATCACCGTCGCCCCCATCCAGACCCTCACCGACCGCGAATACCAGCAACTCCGCGACGGCTCCATCAAAATCATCCGGGCCATCGGCGTTGAAACCGGCGGCTGCAACATCCAGTTCGCCCAGAACCCGCAGACCGGCCGCCTCGTCGTCATCGAGATGAATCCCCGCGTCAGCCGCTCCTCCGCCCTGGCCTCCAAGGCCACCGGCTTCCCCATCGCCAAGATCGCCGCCAAGCTCGCCGTCGGCTACACCCTCGACGAAATCCCCAACGACATCACCCGGAAAACTCCCGCCTGCTTCGAGCCGACCATCGACTATTGCGTCGTCAAAGTCCCCCGCTTCACCTTCGAAAAATTCCCCGGCTCCGACCCCACGCTCACCATCCAGATGAAAAGCGTCGGCGAAGCCATGGCCATCGGCCGCACTTTCAAAGAGGCCTTCCAGAAGGGCCTCCGTTCGCTCGAAGTCAAGCGCATGGGCTTCGGCGCCGACGGCCGCGACGCCAACCACGCCAAGATTCCCGAAGACGAACTCCGCGCCAAACTCATGACCCCCAACCCAGACCGCGTCTTCTACATCCGCTACGCCCTGAAGCGCGGCATGACCATCGCCGAACTCCACAAGCTCACCCACATCGACCCCTGGTTCCTCGACAACCTGGCCGAAATCGTCGAACTCGAAAACCAACTCGAAGAACTCGGCCGCCAGGCCACGCCCACGCCCATCGACGACGACCTCCTCCGCAAGGCCAAGAGCTTCGGCTTCAGCGACGTTCAGCTCGGATTCCTGCTGAATATGACCGAACGCGACGTGCGCCGCCGCCGCTGGTCCGCCGGCATCGAACCGGTCTACAAACTCGTCGACACCTGCGCCGCCGAGTTCGAAGCCCTCACTCCTTATTACTATTCCACCTACGAAACCTCGCCCGAAGACGTCTCCGGCCAGGCCCCGCGCGTCATGATCCTCGGCGGCGGGCCCAACCGCATCGGCCAGGGCATCGAGTTCGACTATTGCTGCGTCCACGCCTCGATGGCCGCCCAGGAATGCGGCTACAAATCCATCATGGTCAACTGCAACCCCGAAACCGTCTCCACCGACTACGACGCCTCCGACCGCCTCTATTTCGAGCCGCTCACCCTCGAAGACGTTCTCTCCATCGTCCGCCGCGAACGCCCCGACGGCGTCATCGTCCAGTTCGGCGGCCAGACCCCCCTCAACCTCGCCGACGCCCTCCAGAAAGAGGGCGTTGTTATGCTCGGCACCAGCCCCGAAAGCATCGCCCGCGCCGAAGATCGCGCCCAGTTCTCCGCCATGATCGAAAAGCTCGGACTCCGCCAGCCGCCCAACGGCATGGCCTCCACCGCCGCCGAAGCCCGCCTCATCGCCGACCGCCTCGGCTTCCCCGTCATCGTCCGACCCAGCTTTGTCCTCGGCGGCCGGGCCATGGAAATCGTCTACGACGCCGACCAGCTCGACCACTTCATCGAAATCGCCGTCCGCGAAAGCGACGGCCAGGCCATTCTCGTTGATAAATATCTCGAAGAAGCCGTCGAAGTCGATGTCGACGCCGTCGCCGACGGCCAGGACGTCTACATCGCCGGCATCATGGAACACATCGAACCCGCCGGCGTCCATTCCGGCGACGCCGCCATGGTCCTGCCGCCCCAGTGGCTCGCCCCCCAGGTTCTCCAGGAACTCCGCGACGCCTCCAAGGCCCTCGCCCTCGAACTCAAAGTGCGCGGCCTCATGAACGTCCAGTTCGCCGTCACCCGCGACCATCGCGTCTATGTCCTGGAAGTCAATCCCCGGGCCAGCCGCACCGTCCCCTTCGTCTCCAAAGTCACCGGCGTCCCCATCGCCAAAATCGCCACGCGCATCATGCTCGGCGAGAGCCTCGCCCGCCTCGGCCTCGCCGACGCGGCGCTTTCCCTCAAGCACGTCGGCGTCAAGGAATCCGTCTTCCCCTTCAACCGTTTCAAGGGCGTCGATTGCATCCTCGGCCCAGAAATGCACTCCACCGGCGAGGTCATGGGCATCGACGCCCAGTTCGGCATGGCCTTCGCCAAGAGCCAGCTCGCCGCCGGCACCATCCTGCCCACCGAAGGCCAGGTCTTCGTCAGCCTCAAGGAGTCCGACAAGGAACAGTTCCTCGATTCCGCCGAGCGCCTCGTCGACATGGGCTTCACGCTCCTGGCCACCGAAGGCACGCACCAGTTCCTCGAAGCCTCCGGCATCGCCTCGACCCGCGTCAACAAGGTCCGCGAAGGCCGTCCCCACATCGGCGACGCCATGAAAAACGGCCAGATCGCCCTTTTGATTAATACCCCCAGCGGCAAAAACCCCCGCCAGGACGAAGTCTGCATCCGCACCCAGGCCGTCGCCGACAACATCCCCATCGTCACCACCGTCTGGGCCGCCAACAGCGTCGTCACCGCCATCGCCGCCCTCCGCGCCCGCCGCCCCTGTGTCCACACCATCCAGGAATACAACGCCGACACCCCCACGCTCTTCGAGTGATTGACTGTTATTTCAGCTTCTTCTGCTCACCTGTTCTCCGCCGCACTCCCTAATCGCCAGACTCCGCCACGGTAATCACCAGATCCACATCGAAAATCTTCCCCTCCACCACGACCACCTGCGGTCCCGCCGAAGCGTACCGTCCTTGCGGATCGCTCGCCGCCACCTGGTACCGCCCGTCCGGCACCGGACCCAGGGCAAACCCGCCGCTCCCGTTCGTCACGCCCTGCCGCACCAGCGGCGGATACGCCCCCGACAGCGTCACCGCCAGGCCGCCCACCCCGCGCCCCTGGCCGTCCACCACCAGGCCATAAACGACTGTCCCCGTCGTCACCAGATTGATCGTCACCGGCATATCGGCTTGCTCCGCCAGATAGAGCAGTTGCGACTGCGACAACGCCCCCACCTCCGCCGTCACCCGATACCCGCCCGCCGCCATGTTCCGCGCCTTGAACGCCCCCGTCCCGTCCGTCTTGCCCTGCCGGTACTCGCCCGCCTCGCCGCCGCTCAGGTTGCGTCCCTCGATCGTCACCGTCGCCCCGAGCATCGGCCGGAACTGCTCGTCCTGAACGTAAACCGTCATCGTCGACCGCGCCGCCAAAGGCCCCTGACCCAGCGCCGCCCAGGCCACCAGCAGCATCGTTGTCAGCGCTACCGCGACTACGCTCACCCAACCCAATCTTCTTTTAGTAGCCAGCGCCATATCCGTTCCCTCCTACTTATCACGCACCTCTTCCGCCGCTCCTATTCCTGCTTCGCCCACTCATGAATTATAGGCGTTGTCGTCGTTGTTTTCTTTTGTTGCTGCTTTCCGCCCTGAAAGGGCGCCGGGTTCCTAGCCGGGAGTGAAACCCCCGGTATGAGACACAATGAGAATATTCTTCTTCTTCACCCCTCTCCCTCGGGTGAGGGTGGCCCAGCGGGCCGGATGAGGGATTAATGCCCCCAACCCAAATCCTCGCCGGACACTTAGAGGATTTCAGGCCGTTGCTGTTGTTGTTGCTGCGCCTGAAGACGGAAGACTTCTTTCCTCCCCTCCGCTCACCTCCTATAATAGAAAATCTTTCAGGGAGCGCTCCGTGTCCAACCTGCCCAACGTCCCTCTCGACGAATACTCCGGCGGACTCCGCCAGCGCCTCCGCACCGCCCTCCTCGTCGCCCTCCTGGCCGTCGTCCCCCTGGCCGTCCTCATCTACACCGCCCGCGAAGGACTCCACGCCTTCACCACCCGTGCCGACGTCCAGGCCTTCTCCATCTCCTTCCTCAGCATCCTCTTCGAAGCCATCCCCTTCGTCCTTCTCGGCGCCCTCGTCTCCGGCCTGATCGAAATGTTCGTCCCCTCGCCCTCGCTCCTCCGCTTCATCCCGAAAGGCCGCTTCGCCCAACTCGCCGTCGGCATCGGCGCCGGCTTTCTCCTCCCCGTCTGCGAGTGCGGCATCATCGTCATCATCCGCCGCCTCCTCCGCAAAGGACTCCCCCTCCGCATGGCCCTGGCCTACATGCTCTGCGCCCCCATCATCAACCCCGTCGTCATCGTCGCCACCTTCGCCGCCTATCGCGGCCGACCCACCTGGCTCCTCGTCCCCGTCGCCCGCGTCGTCCTCGGCTTATGTTTAGGATTAATCATCGCCGCCTGGGCCGGCCGCTCCAAGTTCGCCGCCGATGTCAAAATCGCCGTCGAATCCTCCGCCGGCACCGACGAGCAACGCTCCCGCCTCACCGTCGCCGGAAAACTCTCTGCCGCCCTCGACCACACCCTCACCGAGTTCCTCGACGTGGTCCTCTTCCTCATTGCCGGCGCCGCCGTGGCCGCCCTGCTCCAGACCGCCGTCTCCCGCGCCGCCCTCGCCGGCTTCGGCCACTCGCCCACCCTCGCCGTCCCCGGCATGATGGGCCTCGCCCTCGTCCTCAACCTCTGCTCCGAGGCCGACGCCTTCGTCGCCGCCACCCTCAGCGCCGCTCTCAGCGTCGCCGCCCAACTCGCCTTCATGGTCCTCGGACCCATGCTCCAGATCAAACTCATCCTCATGTACACCATGGTCTTCCGCCGCCGACTCATCCTCGTTCTCGTCGCCACCATCCTGGCCGTCGTCTTCGTCGCCCTGGAACTCACCAGTCTCGCCGAATATTATTGGGGACTGGGGGTGCACCATGGACCATAGACTCGGTCTTTCGCGCGGCGTGTGGCTCTTCCTCCTCATCCTCTGGGGCCTCTTCCTGGTCGCCATGTATCACTGGGGCGTCCTCCTCAAATATTTCCAGGCCAGCCCCTACTACTATTTCACCGCCGCCGCCGGCCTCCTCCTTCTCATCGCCGCCCTCAAAGGCGTCTTCTGGCCCTCCGCCCTCGCCGGCGACTGCGCCTGCGACCACGAAGTCGAAGAAACTCTTTCCGAACCGACCACGAATGCCGCACACGCCCCCGACGCCTGCGCCCTCCACGACCACTCCCACGAAGAATCCTGCGCCTGCGGCTGTCACGGCCCCGACCGCCTCGGCTGGTGGCCCCTCACCAAAGCCATCCTCCTCCTCGCCGTCCTCGCCGCCCCCATCCTCATGGGCCTCATCATCCCCTTCGGCAGTCTCAACTCCCTCGCCGCCCAGCGCCGCGGCAGCGGCTCCTTCGACCCCCAAACCGTCCTCGCCGCCTATTCCGCCCAGAAAGATCGCATCTTCAAAATGGAAGGCCAGTACAGCGCCCGCAACCCCCTCGATATCATCAACCTCGTCTACTCCCGCCCCGACCCCGACCCCGCGCCGCCCAAAGTCGCCACCATCCTCCTGGCCTCCCGCCCCAAGGGTCTCCCCGACGACCTCTTCCTCGGCGTCCGCTTCAAAATGACCTGCTGCGCCGCCGATGCCATGCCCATCGAAATCCTGGTCCGCTGGAAGAACGCCCCCGCCATCGAGGACGACTCCTGGGTCAAAGTCCTCGGCGTCGCCCGCCGCGAATCCCTCAACGGCCACCCCGCCGTCGTCCTCACCGCCGACGAAGTCGCCATCCAAAAAGACCCCCCCGAACAACCCTACATCCAATAGCCCGCCGTTTCTGCTCGTAGGGACAGGGCTCTGCCCTGTCCGGTTGTTGTTTCTGTTGCTGTTGCCGTTGTTGCTTTTCGTAGGGGCGACCCACGGGTCGCCCGTGTTGCTTCTTCTTCTTTTTCTTCTATGATGGGTGGCATGGCGGCCGCCGTTTGCCGCCATGTTCAGGGCCGGGTCCGTGCCACGGCGGGTCTTGTCCCGCCGTGCCGAACCGCTCAAACCACAGGTGCCGGAATGTCCGAAGAATTACGCGAATTTACCTATCGCCCGCCGTGTTGGGACAGTTGGTTCTTCACGATCGTTAGTCTTGCGATGGTTACGATGGGTCTCGTAGCGGCGATTCACCCGATTCAGGGGGGAGTGAACAAACAAGGATTCTGCCCATCCGCTGGATACATGCGGCTCGTGGGCGTGGTTACCGTCGTGATGGGATTCCTCTGTGGCAAGACACATGGGATGCCACTGGTTCGACGCTTTCGTAATCCGCAGAGCCTCATCTTCACCACCGACACGTTGGTGGTTCCGAAGTCTGTCTGGTCATCCAAAAAAGTTGTGGTGCCATACGAAGAAGTACGCGAAGTAACGGTCTGTCAAATCGACAAAACAAGCACAAGGGGCCTGGTCATAGTCCACCAGGACGGGAAAGTCACGATCACCGACTCCTGGCTGCCGCACACCTATGATCTTGAGGCCATCTGCCGCTTGCTGCGCGGCCGGGTCAGTTGCCCTGTGCCGCTGTCGGAAGATGCGCCGCCTGATGAGCCCGCCACCCATGACGTTTGACTTTTCCTCCCTTTCCCGCTAAAATGCCACATCGCATCGTTTCTGTTTCTTAGAGGGGGACGAAAACAATATGTACATCGGCATCGACATCGGCTCCGTAGCCACCAAGGGCGTCCTCATGGACGGCCAGTTGAACGTCCTGGCCGACGTTTACGCCCGCAACCACGGCCAGCCGCTCGTGCGCGCCGGCGAAGTCCTCAAAGAACTTCTCGCCAAAGTCCCGGCCAACGTGCCGCTCCAGGGCGTTGCCGCCACCGGCGGCGGAGCCAAGCTCCTCGCCGCCATTCTCGACCTGCCCGTTGTCAACGAAGTCGTCGCCCAGGGCGCCGCCACCGGCCATTTCTACCGCGATGTCCGCACCATCATCGAAATCGGCGGCGAAGACTCCAAGCTCATCCTCATCGAACCCGACGCCGTCCCCGGCCGCACCCGCATCCGCGACTTCGCCATGAACGCCCTCTGCGCCGCCGGAACCGGCTCCTTCCTCGACCAGCAGGCCTCGCGCCTCGGCATCAGCATCGAAACCGAATGGGGGGCCATGGCCCTCCAGTCCAAGCACCCCCCGCGCATCGCCGGCCGCTGCTCCGTCTTCGCCAAGAGCGACATGATCCACCTCCAGCAGGAAGGTTGCCCCGACTTCGACATCGTCGCCGGCCTCTGCTTCGCCATGGCCCGCAACTTCAAAGCCGTCATCGGCAAGGGCAAAGACTTCCGCCCCAAGGTCGCCTTCCAGGGCGGCGTCGCCGCCAACGCCGGCATGGTCCGCGCCTTCCGCGAACTCCTCGAACTCGACAAAGATTCCCTCATCATCCCCAAGCACCACGCCTCGATGGGCGCCATCGGCGCCGTCCTGGCCACCGCCGAGCAAAACGCCTTCCGCTCCTTCGCCGGCCTCGAACCTCTCACGCGCCACCTCGCCGACCACCGGCAGGAAGAACACAAATGCAACGAGCCGCTCGTCGACGACAAGTACCCGCTCGTCATCGAAGCCGACCGCGCCGCCCTCGGCTCCAACGGTTCCAAGATCGACGCCTACATCGGCGTTGACGTCGGCTCCATTTCCACCAACATCGTCGCCATCGACGCCCAAGGCCGCGTCCTCTCGCGCCGCTACCTCATGACCGCCGGCCGCCCGCTCGAAGCCGTCACCCAGGGCCTCTACGAATGCGGCCAGGAAGTTGCCGCCCGCGTCCGCGTCTGCGGCGTCGGCACCACCGGCAGCGGCCGCTACCTCACCGGCGACTTCATCGGGGCCGACCTCGCCAAAAACGAAATCACCGCCCACGCCACCGCCGCCGCCTTCTTCGACCCCGAAGTCGATACCATCTTCGAAATCGGCGGCCAGGACTCCAAATACGTCAGCCTCGAAAACGGCGCCGTCGTCGATTTCACCATGAACAAAGTCTGCGCCGCCGGAACCGGCAGCTTCATCGAAGAACAATCCGAACGCCTCGGCATCCAATTGAAGAACGGCGACTTCAACCGCCTCGCCCTCGCCGCCGACCAGCCTCCCTGCATGGGCGAACGCTGCACCGTCTTCATCGAAACCGACGTTAACCACAACCAGCAGAAAGGCGTCGCCACCGACGACCTCGCCGCCGGACTCTGCTACTCCATCGTTCACAATTATCTGAACCGCGTCGTCGAAGATCGCCGTATCGGCCAGCGCATCTTCTTCCAGGGCGGCACCGCCTACAATCGCGGCGTAAAAAGCGCCTTCGAAAAAGTCACCGGCAAACCCATCATCGTCCCCCCGCACCACGACATCATGGGCGCCATCGGCGCCGCCCTCCTCGCCCGCGACGCCTGGGACAAAAAGTCCCCCAGCCGTTTCCGCGGCTTCGACCTCCGCGACCGCCAGTACGAATGCTCCAGCTTCGAGTGCAAAGCCTGCTCCAACATGTGCGAAGTCCGCGTCGTCGACATCAAAGGCCAGGGCAAACTCTTCTACGGCTCACGTTGCGGCAAGTTCGACGAAACCAAACAAAAAAGCCGCGGCGAACACCTCCCGCGCCTGTTTGTTGAGCGGAATGAAATGTTGATGAGCACGGGGGCTTTAAACCCTTCTCCCTTGGGGGAGGGTGCCGCTTTAGCGGCGGGTGAGGGTCTTCTTCTTCACCCCTCTCCCTTGAGGGGAGAGGGTAGGGTGAGGGTGACGGCTGAGGCCAATAAATCTCCCGGCCACGCCAAGAAACTTCGCGTCGGCCTCCCGCGCATCGCCCCCTTCTTCGAATATTTCCCCATGTGGCGGGCCTTCTTCGAGAACCTCGGCTTCGAAGCCGTCCCCTCCGACGACACCAACCGCTCCATCATCAACGCCGGACTCGAAACCGTCGCCGCCGAAACCTGCTACCCCATCAAGGTCGCCCACGGCCACGCCCTCAACTGCCTCGAAAAAGGCGTCGATTTCCTCTTCCTGCCCAGCCTCATCGATCTGCCAAAATCATCTGAAGATATCGTCAACACTTACGCCTGCCCCTACGTCCAGACCTTGCCCTACCTCATCTCCGCCGCCCTCGACCTGACCAAGTTCCCCAACACGCGCCTCCTCCAGCCCATCCTCCACTTTTCCCACGGTCGCGACGCCGTCCGCAAACGCTTCGACGCCGTCGCCAAGAGCATGGGCGTCACCCCCAAGGTCCGCCGCCTGGCCATCGACGCCGCCTTCGCCGCCCAGGACGAATTCGCCGCTCGCCTCCGCCGCCGCGGCCAGGAAATCCTCAACTCCCTCGGCGACGATCCCGCCCTCGTCATCATCAGCCGCCCCTACAACGGCTGCGACGCCGGCCTGAACCTCAACATCCCCGACAAGCTCCGCGACCTCGGCACCCTCGCCATCCCCATGGACATGCTCCCGCTGGACACCGTGGATATTTCCGCCGACTATCCCCACATGTACTGGAAATACGGCCAGAAAATCCTCGCCGCCGCCCGACTCGTCGCCGACCATCCCAACCTCTACCCCGTCTACGTCACCAACTTCGGTTGCGGCCCTGACAGCTTCATCATGAAATTCTTCGAGCGTGAACTAAAGGGCAAACCCTGCCTCACTCTCGAAGTCGACGAACACTCCGCCGACGTCGGCGCCATCACCCGTTGCGAAGCCTACCTCGACAGCCTCAAGAACGTGCGCCGCCTCCATCCCGACGGCCTCCGCAAAGTCCGCGCCGGCACCATCCCCCACAACATCAAGCAGGAGCGCCGCCGACTCTACATCCCCTACATGGACGATCACGGCAACGCCATCGCCGCTGCCATGCGCGCCGGCGGCGTCGACGCCGTCCCCATGCCCATGGCCGACGCCCGCACCATCGAACTCGGCCGCCGCGTCACCTCCGGCAAGGAATGCTATCCCTGCATCATCACCACCGGCGACATCCTCCGCCAGGTCGAGCGGCCCGACTTCGACCCCAAACATTCCGCCTTCTTCATGCCCACCGCCTTCGGCCCTTGCCGCTTCGGCCAGTACAACAAGTTCCAGCGCCTCGTCCTCGACGACATGGGCCTCACCGATGTCCCCATCGTCACCTTCGACCAGGACCAGGACTATCAGCAGGACCTCCGCATGCTCGGGACGAAGTTCCGCAAACTCGCCTGGTCCGGCATCGTCTTCGTCGACACCATGCAAAAACTTCTCCGCCAGACCCGCCCCTACGAAACAAGCAAGGGCGAGACCGACCGCGTTTACAACGAGTCGCTCCAATTGCTCTGCGACCACGTCGCCTCCGGCGGCCAGCCCGCCCAGATCGCCCGCCAGGTCCGTAGCCGCTTCGCCGCCATCCCCGCCGACTATTCCCACCCCCGCCCGCGCATCGGCCTCGTCGGCGAAATCTTCGTCCGCCAGAACCAGTTCACCAACAACTTCATCATCCGCAAAATCGAGCAGCTCGGTGGCGAGGCCTTCCTGCCTCCCTTCGAGGAATGGGTCAACTACATCGCCTGGAGCCGCCTGGAAGACGGCCGCGTTGACCGCAACCTCAAACGCGTCTTCGAAGAATTCCTGGTCGACATTTTCCAGAAGCGCGAGCGCCGCAAAGTCCTCGCCCCCTTCGCCGGCAGCGTCCGCGACTTCTTCGTCGAAATCCCCTCCAGCGAAGTCATCGCCATGGGCCGCGCCTACCTCCACGAAACCATTCGCGGCGAACCCATCCTCTCCATGGGCCGCGCCGTCGAATACGCCCACCACGATTGCGTCGGCCTCGTCAACTTGCTCCCCTTCAACTGCATGCCCGGCACCATCGTCAACGCCCTCCTGACCAAGTTCTCCGCCGACCACGACCTCCCCATCCTCAAAGTCGCCTACGACGGCCTCGAACAGGCCTCCGAAATGCTCCGCCTCGAAGCCTTCATGCACCAGTGCCGCCAAAAAGCCGACGCCCGCCGCCTCCGCGCCGCCGCATCGCCGCACCGCGCCCCGGCCCGCGTGTAAAATCAGGTATGAAAAGTGGGTGCCACACCTTGGCCCCGCTGTTGGGGCAAGGTGTGTTCTTCTTTTTCTTCTGCTGTTTTGCCGTTATTGTTTTACCCCTCTCCCTTGGGAGAGGGTGGCCCAACGGGCCGGGTGAGGGGTTTCGCTGAAGCCCTCTCAAATGTCGGGACTGTCGTTTCTGTTTTTTCTGTTATTGCGTCACCCCTCTCCCTTCAGGGAGAGGGTGTTGTTGTGGGATGAGAATAACCGTGGGTGGCCTGGTCCGGCGAAGACGGGCCATGAATGAACGACGTTTGGAATAGAAGCTGTTGTTGTTTCTTCTTTTTCTTTTGAAGCCCCCCGCATTGCTGGGGGACGCCGTTTCTTCTTCTTTTTACTTTTAACTTTTTACTTCGCTTTCAGTCGGAGGATCCCCTATGTCACGCCTTCTCCTCGTTGTTCTTCTCGCCGCCCTGGCCGCCGCCGCACTGCTCGTCTTCGGCCCCGATCAACATGCCGCCCCCTGGCAACTCTGGACCGCCCGCCTCCTCCTCGCCCTGCTCCTCTCCCTGGCCGTCGGCGCCGAACGCGAGTTCCGCCACAAGCCCGCCGGTTTGCGCACCGTGACCATGGTCGGCGTCGGCTCCTGCCTCTTCACCCTGGCCGGCGTCGCCGCCTTCTCCAGCGCCGGCGACACCAACTCCATGTCCCGCCTCATCCAGGGCATCGTCACCGGCATCGGCTTCCTCGGCGCCGGCACCATCATCCGCGAACACGTCCACGTCGAAGGCCTGACCACTGCCGCCACCATCTGGGCCGTCGCCGCCATCGGCCTCACCTGTGCCCTCGGCGAGTTCCCCCTCGCCGTCATCGGCACCGTCACGATTCTCCTGGTCCTGGTCGCCCTCCCCGCCATCGAAAAACTCCTCGGCAGCGGAAAACAATTCGCAGATAAAAATCCGCGCTCTCCGGGTGCCACACTTTGAAGCCCCGGCTCTGCCGGGGCCAAAGTGTGTGCTTTGTCGCGCGCCCCGCTCTCCGCGACCTCCGGCCCTCCCGCCCGCCAGGACTTCTTTTTCTTTTCGTTTTTAATTTTTCATTTTGAATTTTTAATTTTTAATTCTCAGTTTCACCACCCGCTCATGCCCCCCAAAATCCTTCCGGCTCCCCACCCATTCCCAATCTTTCACCGCCACCACTCGCGCCCGCACCGCCGCCACCTGCTCAAACCCGATCTCCATCAGCAGGTGTCCGCCCGGCAACAAATGCCCCGGACCACCCGCCAGAATCCGCTCGATTATCTCCAGCCCCGTCGGCCCCGCAATCAGCGCCTCGCGCGGCTCGTGATCTCGAACCTCCGCCATCAACCCCGCCAACTCCCCTTCCCCAATGTACGGCGGGTTGGCCGTAATCAAATCAAAGCGCCGCTCTTCCGCCGGCAACTGTTCCAGCGCCGCAAACAAATCCCCCTGCAACCACCTGATTTTTTCCGTCACCCCCGCCGCTGCCGCATTCTCCGCCGCCACCGCCAAAGCCGCCGCCGACACGTCCGTCCCCACCACCCGCGCCCCCGCGCACTCCGCCGCTATCGCAATCGCAATGCACCCGCTCCCCGTACACAAATCCAGCACGCGCCGCTTTGTTGTTTCTTTTTTTGCCGCTGCTTCTTCACCCCTCTCCCTTGAGGGGAGAGGGTAGGGTGAGGGTGTTGTTTCTGTTGCTTTTTCTGCTGCGCCTGAAGCCTGAGGCCTGAGGTCTGAAGACTGCTTTTTGAGCAGTTCCAACGCCTCGTCCACCAGAATCTCCGTCTCCGGCCGCGGAATCAGCACCGCCGGCGTCACCTTCAGCGTCAGGTTGCGAAACCAGGCCTGGCCCAGCAGATATTGCGTCGGCACATGCGCCGCCCGCCGCTTCACCAACTCCCGGAACCGCGCCAACTCCGGCTCGCCCACCACTCGCCCGTGCTGCGTGTAAAGCTCGATCCGCTTCGCCCCCAGCGCATGCCCCAGCAGCAACTCCGCCTCCAGCCGCGCATCATCGATGCCGTGGCTCGCAAAAAAATCGCGGGTCCACTCCAGCAGCCGCAATATGGTCCAGGAAGTTGGAGAGCTGTCGGGCATGACAGAACATGGTAAATTAAAAATTAAAAATTAAAAATTAAAAATTGAAGAGAGCCGCCCAGCCGAAGACAAAGCGCGGCCATGACAGACAGCGCCGGGCGGTGCCGGCGACATTTGTTCTTCTTTTACATTTTTAATTTTTCATTTTTAATTTTGAATTGCTTCTCACCCCGCCCGCCCATTTATCACCGTCGCCGCCGCATCTTCCCCCGCCACGGCCGCCGGCAACGTGATCGTAAACGTCGAACCCGCCCCCACATGGCTCTCCACCGTGATCGTCCCCCGATGCTCCTCGATGATCTTCCGCGACACCGCCAGCCCCAACCCCGTGCCCCCGCCGCCCTTGGTCGAATGGAACGCCTGGAAAATCAGCGGCAGTTGCTCCTCCGCGATGCCATGACCGTTGTCCGCAATCCTGATCGCCACCACCTGGTGCGGCAACTTTTCCCGGCCGTCCGGCGGTCGCGTCTCCAGCGCCGTCGTCACCGTCACCCGGCCCGTCCGCGGCTCCACCGCGTCCACCGCGTTCACCAGAATGTTCAGGCAGGCATGGTGCAAGCCCGACCCGTCGATCCAGATTTCCGGCAACTCCGCGTTCAGCCGCGTCGCCAGTTCCACCTGCTTCTCCGCTGCCCGCGGCGCCGCCAGATCAATCGCCTCGCGCACCACCGCGTTCACGTTCTGCCGCTCCAGGTTCGGCTCGCTCTTGCGCGTGTAGTGCAACATGTCCAGCACCAGGTCGCTGATCCGTCCCAGGTTGCGCCGCACCATGCCCCAGCCCCGACCGATGTTGTCGAGCTTCCCCAGCCGCAGACCGTCCTCGATCACGCTCGCCCCGCCCTCGAGGCCCTGGAGGATGTTCTTGACGTAATGCGAAATGCTCGCCACGGCCTCGCCCACGGCCGCCAGCCGCTCCCGGTGCAACGCCGTCTCCACCAGCCGCGCGTTCTCCACCGCCAGGCCCGACAAATACCCCACCGCCGTCATCATCCGCAGGTCGTTCTCCGTAAACGGCGCTTGCTGCAACTGCGTGTCGGCGTGAATGATCCCCACGATCCGCTCGCGCGACTTGATCGGCACGCAGATCGCCGACCGAATCCCCAGGTCCTGCACCGAATCCCCGCGCTCGAACCGCCGGTCCTGCATCGCGTTGCTCGACAGCACGCCTTCGCCCTTGCTCAGGCAATAATTCACAATCGTCCGCGAAACGTGAATCGGCTGCTGCGGCTTCCTCCCCGCTTCGGCTTTCTCCACCGCCGACTCCACCCGCTCCGCCTCAATCGTCTTCACCAGGTCGTCGCGATACCGCACCGCGCGCGGCTCCATCCGACCCGTCCCCGGATCGGCCAACAGAATAAACGCCCGGTCCGCGTCCACCACCTCGAAGGTCAAATCCAATATGGTTTCCAGAAGTTGCTGCGTGTCGATAATTCCCGACAGTT
This sequence comes from uncultured Planctomycetia bacterium, assembly GCA_903929765.1. Classification (GTDB taxonomy): domain Bacteria; phylum Planctomycetota; class Phycisphaerae; order FEN-1346; family JAACEH01; genus CAIYVX01. The sequence goes on along the minus strand of CAIYVX010000094.1, from coordinate 18,328 downwards.
CCGCCGCAAACTTCAGCAACGTGCTCAGGTTCCCGATCTGCCGCCGGGCCTGGGCGTCTTCCGCCGTCTCCACGAGGATCGCTCCCGGATCGAACGCCGCCGGCGCCGTCGCCGTAATGGCCGCATCCACCAGCCGCCCGTCCTCGTCGATCTGCACCGGCCCGCCCTCGGTCTGCGTCGGACTCGTCACCACCCGCCCCAGCGTCAGAATCGCGCTGCCCAGGCGAATCTGGTCGCCCGGGCGCACGATGCACTCCGTCACCTTCACCCCGTTCACGAACGAACCGTTCGACGAGTTCAGGTCGATGAAGTGAAACCGCCCCTCCTCGATCCGCAACTCCGCGTGGTGCCGCGAAACGCTGTGATCCGTCAGCGACACCTCGGCGTGAGGGTCGCGACCCATCACAATGTGGTTGCCGCGCAGGTCGTAGGCCTTGCCACGGTCCCGGCCTTGTATGACCGTCAGATTTGCCATGCTCTCCTCGGTGCTTCAGAACTGACTTGTACTCTTGCACGGCGACCGGATGTCCGGCCGCCTGCCGTCTCGGACGTGTTACTGAACCTTATTGTCTGGAGCGCCGCCCAGGCCCACTATCCGCGCGGCCGATAGACATACCGTCGTAACACGGTATTCTACGCCACATTACGTCCAAAAGGCAAATTTTTCGCCCACAAAAATGCCCCGCCACATTATCGGACCGGCCCCAGGGACCGCCGTAAAGCTAAAATGGAATTTGACGCCGCGGCGCAACGGTGGTAATTTAGGCGTATGGCCAGATTGGCGGGAAACATCGTCGCGCGGATAAAACGGGGTGCGCCCCGATTATTTCCGGCCTCTTTAGTTCCAAAACCTGTCACAAAATATGAGCCGCTTAGCAGCATCTGGGAGCGCAGCGACGGCGAACTCCTGGAAGCCATGCTCAAATTTTATCCCACCATCGATCCCGAGCCGATCCTCGACTCCACCTACAATGCGGGCCGTTTCTGGCAAGGCTCGAAACGCGACGTCTGGTCCATGGACATTGACCCGCGCCACAAACCCATGATCCTCGGCGACAACCGCACCATGATCGGCGTCCCGGATAATAAATTTGGCACCGTGGTCTTCGACCCGCCGCACGTCGGCCCGCAGGGGCGGGACAAGAGCGTCAAGCGCTTCGACGTAGATTTCGGGGCCACGATGGAGTGCGGAAAAGAACACGACTGGACGCTGAGCTATTTGTACCCGCCGTTCCTGGCTCAGGCCAAGCGCGTTCTCAAGCCGGATGGTTTGTTGTTGGCCAAAATAACCGACATGGTCAACAGCCACAAATCGCGCTGGGCCCATTGCGACTTTATGCGCATGGCCGAAGAAGCCGGATTTACCGTCTGCGACCTGATTGTCAAAGTTCGGCGCGGCCCTATGGTCTCGAACAAATGGCTGATGGCCCACCACGCCCGAAAACGCCATTGTTTCTGGATTATCTGTCGAAATGGCGACCGCTGCGAACGCTAATCAGCGCGCTTGGGAAACAACTTATCCCAGGTGCTGACCCGCGCCGTTCCCGGTCGGCCGACTCCGGGAACCTTGCTGCCGAATCCGCTCGTGTTCCATTCCGGGGCATAGTGCGTGATCAGGGCGAATTCCGCCGCAAATACCCACCATTCGCTCGCAAAAGTAAGATAGCGGCACTTCACGTCGCCCAGCGCGATGTTACTCCGTGCGCTAATTTTACCAACGTGTTCGTTTAAACGTTCGCGGAGCGTTCGCTGACTCTTGGTCGTTCCCTTGGAAGCCTTGCCGACATAGACCAGTTTTCCTTTGAAGTAGAGAGCATAGACGCCGCTCTCTTGTGGCCCGACGCTCTTTTCCAAGGGCAGGCGAGGGCTTTGCTCAAGCTTCTCCACAACTTGAGCGCGGATGCCGCGGTCAAGGTCAAAATCAAAATAATGCGGATCTTCTCTCGCGTTTAGCATTCAATTGTTATCGGCCTATCGTCAATAGCTCCGCGGAAAAAATTTCTTTCCGCCTGTGCCACGGTTGGCTTGTCTGCGGCGAACTACGTCGAACCGCCCGACGTGCGCAAGCCTACCCGTTCCTGATAATCCTTGAATCCCCCGTCCGCCGCTCCTATCATAGGCCGCATTATGAAAGAATTTCCTCCCGATCTTCTCGCCCGCGTCAATTCCGAACTGGAACTCCTCCAGCGCGGCGCCGCCGAAATCTATTCTCTCGAAGAACTCCGCCAGCGCCTCGCCGAAAGCTACCAGACCAACAAGCCGCTGCGCATCAAGCTCGGCATGGACCCCACCGCCCCCGACATCCACCTCGGCCACACCGTCGTCATGCGCAAAATGCGCCAGTTCCAGGACCTCGGCCACACCGCTGTCCTCATCATCGGCGACTACACCGCCCGCATCGGCGACCCCTCCGGCCAGAACAAAACCCGACCCGTCCTCTCCCCCGACGAGATCGACCGTCACGCCAAAACCTATTTCGACCAGGCCGGAAAAATCCTCGACCTCTCCCCCGCCAAGCTCGAAGTCCGCCGCAACAGCGAATGGCTCGCCAAACTCTCCTTCGCCGACGTCATCCGCCTGGCCTCCCGCATGACCGTTGCCCGCATGCTCGAACGCGACACCTTCGCCCTTCGCTTCAAGGCCGGCGACCCCATCGGCTGCCACGAACTCCTCTACCCCCTCATGCAAGGCTACGATTCCGTCCAGGTCCACGCCGACCTCGAACTCGGCGGCACCGACCAGACCTTCAACAACCTCGTCGGCCGCGACCTCCAGCGCGACGAAGGCCAACGGCCCCAGATGGTCCTGACCATGCCCATCCTCGTCGGCCTCGACGGCACCCAAAAAATGTCCAAGTCCAAAGGCAACTACATCGGCGTCACCGACGCCCCCGCCGACATGTTCGGCAAAGTCATGAGCATCCCCGACGCCCTCATGGACAACTATTTCGAACTCCTCACCGCCCTGCCGCTCGAAGAGCGCCGCCAACTCACCAGCCCCGCCACCCACCCGCGCCAGGCCAAGGGCCGCCTCGCCGCCCTCATCGTCGAACAGTTCCACGGTTCCGACGCCGCCCGCGAAGCCGCCGCCGAATTCGACCGCGTGTTTGCCAAGAAAGAACTTCCGACCGACATTCCCGAGGCCGTCGTCCCGCCCGACGAACTCGAATCCGGCGCCATCTGGATCGCCCGCCTCATCGTCCTCTGCGGCTTTGCCGCCAGCAACTCCGAAGCCATGCGCCTGGTCAAACAAGGCGGCGTCACCATCAACGATCAACCCGTCGCCGACGAGCGGGCCAAAGTTTCTTTGACCGGCGGCGAAATCCTCCGCGTCGGCAAGCGCCGGTTTGCCCGTCTTATGGTTGATAATGCCGGTTAGCTGGAAGGCAAGCCCCGAAGGGGCGAAAGTATTTAGCCGGTGGCGTAAGCCACCGGTTGGAGTCGCCGCGAAATATTTCTTCTTTTCCTTTTTCTTCTTCTTAGCCCCGAAGGGGCGGAAGTGACCTTATAATACCGGTGGTGAAACCATGAACCTCCCTCGTCTCGATCCGTCCAAAAACTACGCCGGCCTCTATGTCGTCGATTTCGGCGACACCGCCGCCGTCGGCTACACCGCCGAGGAGGTCGCCATCCTTCTCGAACAGGAAAAGTACGCCGCCCTCAAGGTCTACAAACTCCACCGCCTCCACCCCGACGGCACGATGGAACTAAAGGGCGTCTCCCCGCGCCGCTGGTCCGCCGAATCCGCCTTCGTCTTTTCCTCGCGCGACGCCGCCCGGGCCGAACACGACTTCGACGCCCTCGTCGCCCTGGCCGAAAACGATCCGCCCCCTTGCCGCACCCGCCTTCTCGTCGGCCGCCTCTCCTACGCGCCGCTCTTTCCCGAAGCTGCCGCCCTCCTCTACCCCGCCGAGTACGAAGACGAAATGAGCGCCTGGCTTTTGAAGCACGATTTCCAGGGCGGCGAGACCTGCGACGCCGGCCTCAGCCACGCCAACACGGTGACGAGCCACCTCGAAGTCCACCGCCGCGCCCAACTCCCCGCCGCCGTCTGGCGCGAGAGCCGCAGCCGCGAAGAAGTCCTCAAAGCCGTCGGGCAGGCCATCCAGCGCTGACCGGACACTGCTTTTTCACCCCTCTCCCTTGAGGGGAGAGGGTAGGGTGAGGGTGTTGCTGTTTCTTTTGCCGTTGCTTCTTCACCCCTCCCCCTTGGGGGAGGGTGGCCGCTTTAGCGGCCGGGTGAGGGTTTGAGGCTGGTTGCCATGCGAATAATGAAGGAATTTTCCATGTTCCGCTCCATCCGCTCCAAAATGTCCGCCGCCCTGATGTCTTTCGCCCTCCGCCACCTCGGCCCCAAGCGCCCCTTCTCCGGCGAGGTCGAATCCGTCCTCCGCTCCGACTGGAAATCCTCCTCTTCCCGCCTCGGCCTCCCTCGCCACACCCCCTGGCACGACCGTTTCCGCCGCCAATGGCTCCGCCTGCGCAGCGGAAAATAGGGTTGCCTGGCCCACGCTTGCGTGGTCATGCTCCCCAGATGTGCCACGGCGGGTCTTGTCCCGCCGTGCGAATACCAGGAATCTCCATCTCGCCCGTCCATCACAAAACTTGATTTTCTTAACTTTTATTCTTGACAAAATCAATCTTTTCGCCTAATCTCATTAAACAAGGAGCCGAAAGTGCCCCATCAACCCGCCCCAATTTCCAACTGCCCGTCCTGCGCCGCCCGGCTCCGCGTCGCCCGGCTGGAGTGCCCCGAGTGCGGCCTGGCCGTCGAGGGCAACTTTCAATCCTCCCGCCTCGCCCTGCTTTCGCCCGAGCACCAGAAGTTCGCCGAAATCTTCCTGGCCACGCGCGGCAACATCCGCGAGGTCGAGCAGGTTCTGGGCCTCAGCTACCCCACCGTCCGCAAACGTCTCGACGAACTGGTCGAAGCCCTCGGGGCCGACGCCGTCGCCGCCGCCGGAGCGCTCAATCGCCGCAACGAAATCCTCAGCCGGATCGAAAAGGGCGACCTCACCGCCAAAGAGGGCGCAAGGTTGTTACGCGAGTTGTAGGGTGGCTGCTTGCAGCCACGCGGTAATAAAATGACGTTTTCCGATTGGCTTTTCATTGGTTCAGGAGCTTTGCCATGAACGAAGAAATCCTCCGCATCCAACAAATGGTCGCCGCAGGCAAAATCACGCCGGAGGAGGCCACCGAACTCGTCGAATCCCTCGTCCGCCAAAATCCCGCCCCGCCTGCGCCGACCGCTGTCGAACATAAATGCCGCGCGGGGGGCCCCGGCACCGCCTCCTTCGTCATGTTCAGCGTCGGCCTGTTTCTCTTCCTCTTGGACGTGGCCGGCAACTGCCGAACGGGCAACACGGCGGTCACGGTCATGGCGGCTCTGGGCTTCATCTTCGGCCTCGCCGGCTATCGCGCCTTGGCAGGAAAGGGCGGCCTGATCGGCAGCGCGCTTCTCCTCGCCCTCATGGTGATCGCCCCGTTCTTTTTTTTCTCAAACCACAACCAGCACAAGCCGCGGTGCCTCACGATCATTTCTCCCTCCGCCCCGGCGTCCACGACCCCGGCTTCTTCCTCCCAAGAAGCCGCCTCTCCCCCCTCTGGCTAATCCCCGCCCCTTCGGGTATAAAGTCCTTATTGAATCACCCGCGCCGCCCGAAGTGCGCCGTTTCTGCTTCTTTTTCCGCACTTCATGATTGGCTATTGGGTGTTGGTTATTGGATATTCGCTGTTGCCGTTTTTCGTTCGCCCACTGGAGAAGTTATGCCCCTGAGTTTAGTCGCCATCGTCGGCCGCCCCAACGTCGGCAAGTCCAGCCTCTTCAACGCCCTGGCCCGAGAGCAGATTTCCATCGTCGATCCCACCGCCGGCGTCACCCGCGACCGCGTCTCCACCTTCATCGAAGAGTCCGGCCGCTTCTTCGAACTCGTCGACACCGGCGGCATGGGCATCAAGGATTCCGACAATCTGACCGACCAGGTCGAAGCCCAGATTTCCTACGCCATCGCCGCCGCCACGCTCCTCATTTTCGTCCTCGACGTCCGCGAAGGCATCACCCCGCTCGACAACAAAGTCGCCGAGCGCCTCCGCCACGCCGGCAAACCCGTCATCGTCGTCGCCAACAAGGCCGAATCCGAAAAGACCGACTCCGAATCCGCCGCCTTTTACGGCCTCGGCCTCGGCGAGCCGCTCCTGGTGTCCGCCAAAGAAGGCCGCAACCGCGGGCTCCTGGTCGAACGCATCCTCGAACTTCTCCCCCCGCCGGCCGCCGACGACCGCCTGCCGCAAGCCGACATGACCGTCGCCATTGTCGGCAAGCGCAACGCCGGCAAGAGCACCTTCATCAACTCCCTCGCCGGCCAGGAGCGGGTCATCGTCTCCGAAGTTCCCGGCACCACTCGCGACTCCGTCGACATCCGCATCGAGAAAGACGGCCTGACCTACGTCGTCATCGACACCGCCGGCCTCCGCAAGCGCAGCAGCGTCAAGGGCGACATCGAATTCTACAGCCGCGTCCGGGCCGAGCGGGCCATCCGCCGCGCCGACATCTCGCTCCTTTTCCTCGACGCCATCGTCCCCATCGGCACCGTCGACCAGCACCTCGGCCGCTTCATCATGGACACCCGCAAACCCGTCGTCATCGTCGTCAACAAGTGGGACGAAGTTAAGGGCCGCGCCTCCACCGGCGACTTCGCCGACTACATCGGCCGCGAACTCACGGGCCTCGACTTCGCCCCGATCACCTTCATCAGCTCGATCAACTCCCAGAACACCCTGGCGGCGCTCGACGTGGCCCGTTCCGTCTTCAAGCAGGCCCACACCCGCGTCTCCACCGGCCGCATCAACAAGGCCCTCGACGAAGCCACGCGCCGCCGAAAACCCCCCTCCGGCAAACAGGGCGGCCTCGTCAAAATCTATTACGGCACCCAGGTCGCCGTCGATCCGCCCACCATCACCCTCTTCGCCAACGACCCCGACAACGTCTCCACCGCCTACGTCCGCTACCTCGTCCACCAGTTCCGCGAGCTGCTCCCCTTCGCCGAAACGCCGCTCCGCCTCCTGTTCCGCCGTTCCGGCGGCGACGACCAGCACCCCGCCGCCCGGGCCAAGGCCCACCTGCCCAAAACCCCATCCGCCACCGAGACCAGGGCCCGCGCCTCCTCCACCCAACCCGAGCGTATCGGCCACGGCGCCGCCCCCCGCAACCCCGAGCGCCGCAAACGCAAGAGGATTTGAGGCCGCTATAAAGCAGAGGAACCATTTTCCTGACATCAGGAAAATGGTCGCCGCGTACCCTGCGACTATTCCGCAAAATAGCCCATTGACACTCACTATCTGGATTCCGACAATAGTATTCTTGGTAGGGTTTTGTTTGGTTAATAGGAGAATAGGCTATGGACAGGGAAATCGTCGTCCGACTGCACACCAGCTTTGAAGACATGGTCCGGCAATTTCCAGAAAGCGGCGTCGAGTTCTGGTGCGCGAGAGACCTCCAAATGCTACTTGGTTACGCGAAATGGGAGAACTTTGCCAAAGTCGTAGACAAGGCCGTAACCGCTTGTAGGAACTCAGGTAACGATGTAGCCGACCATTTTCGTGATATCACGAAAATGGTCGTTCTCGGCTCCGGGGCCAAGCGTGTGGTTCAAGACATCGCCTTGACGAGGTATGCCTGCTACTTGATCGCCCAGAATGGCGACCCGACCAAGGAACAAATCGCCTTTGCACAGACCTACTTTGCCGTCCAGACCCGCAAGCAAGAGATTATCGTAAAGCGCTTGGCCGAGGCCGAACGAGTGAGTGCTCGCCGCAAGCTGACCAGATCAGAGAAAGAGTTGTCGGGCATCATCTTTGAACGGCTACACGACAACGAAAGCTTCGGGCGAATTCGCAGCAAGGGCGACATGGCGCTCTTCGGCGGACGTTCCACGCAAGATATGAAGAATAAACTCCGCGTGCCAAAAGGGCGGGCCTTGGCCGACTTCCTTCCGGTTATCACCATCAAGGCCAAGGATTTTGCCAACGAGATCACCAACTTCAATATCAAGCAAAACAGTCTCCAGGCCGAATCAGCCATCACCGGCGAACACATAAAGAACAACCAGGAGGTTCGTGGGCTATTAGTGAACAGGGGAATCGTGCCCGAAGCCCTGCCTCCCGCCGAAGATGTGAAGAAGGTCGAGCGCCGACTTGACTCCGAACAGAAGAAACTGCCCCGGCAGGTGGAAAGGTTGGAAGGGCCGGCGGAGATTAAAGAGTGAGGTCGTTAGGCTTTATGCACGACGGCGCCGCCTACCCCGACTCCGCCCACAAACCAGAACACCCCAAGCGCAAGCGAATCTCGGGATCGCAATAACCCAAAGAGGCGAGCAACCATGAGCAACGATGGCTTTGAAACCGTTCACACGATGTCCGACTACTACGACGGGCCGCGACTTGGCATCGCGGACTTTCACGGCTCCCCACACCTCTACGAACTCATATTCGACGAGGAGGCGGACGAGTATTCCTCGGTATATATGTTGACCCCAATCGACGACGAGACGTTCAAGTTGGCTTTGGAGGACTGGGCTATCTGGCAGAGGTGGCAAGCGGCTTATTACTCTGGAGTAACCGTCAGCAGAACGCAATGCCTTGCTCAGGACCAGCCGCGCCACGAAGAGATACAACTCATCCTTGAGAAGCGGCTCAAAACCGATCCGCGGCGTGCCGTGAAAGCCACCGCCGATTTTCAGCCCGACCCTCCATGGACCGGCTACAACCAACACCCCCGATTTGTCCGCTGGACTGTTGTGACCAGCTAGCCTATCGCTGTTTCCCGAAAATGCTTGCATTTCCCGTCCCCGCAGCCTACAATGCCGCGTTCCGAATCCCTCGGGGTTCAAAACTAAGGAGCGTTGCCGTGAAGAAGGAAATCCATCCCAAGTACGTCGAGTGCACCGTCACCTGCGGTTGCGGCCAGACTTTCAAGACCCGCGCGACTCTCCCCAAGATCAACGTCGAAATCTGCTCGGCCTGCCACCCCTTCTTCACCGGGGCCCAGAAGCTGATCGACACCGCCGGCCGCGTCGAAAAATTCACCAAGAAGTACAACTGGGACAAACGCAAGGATGCCAAACCTGCCGCCGCCGACAAAAAAGCTCCGGCCGCAGCCCAGTCCAAGTAGCGACGCAAAATCTCAGGGCGGCGCGTGTCCACCGGGCACGACCGCCCATTTTGTTTTTGTTGACGTTGTTGTTTCTTCTCCCCCGCCCTTGCTGCCGGGTGGCATGGTCCACGCGAAGCGTGGCCATGAAGAGAAGAAGCCCGACCTGGAGGCGGTTGCCTTTTCTTCTTTTTCTTCTGCAGCGCCTAAGGCCTTAGGTCTTAAGCCTGCTGTTGGAGTAACTAATGGCCGAAAAGCGCGTGGGCTATCTCGATTCTCTCGACGCCATGTCCCGCCGCATGGAAGAAATCGACGCCCTCGTCTCCACCCCCGAGGTCGCCTCCGTCGGGGCGCGCCTGCAAACATTAATGCGCGAGCGCGGCCGGCTCATCCGCTACGTCGAACCTTACCGCGCCTACCGCGACACCATGCGCCGCCGCGAGGAAGCTGAAACCATCGCCCGCGAGGCCGACGACCCCGAAATGCGCGAAATGGCCCAAGGCGAAGCCGCCGAACTCCAGGCCGACGAAACGCGCCGCCTCGAAGCCCTCCGCGAAATGGTCCTGGAAGGCGAAGAACGCCTCGACGCCCCCAGCCTCATCCTCGAAATCCGCGCCGGCACCGGCGGCGACGAGGCCGCCCTCTTTGCCGGCGACCTCCTGGAAATGTACCGCATGTTCTGCCAGGGCCGCGGCTGGAAATTCGAAATCATGGACTCCAGCCCCTCCGACCTCGGCGGTTTCCGCGAGGTCTCCATCTCCGTCGAAGGCGACGGCTGCTACCGCGACCTGGCCTTCGAGTCCGGCGGCCACCGCGTCCAGCGCGTCCCCGAAACCGAAGCCCAGGGCCGCATCCACACCTCCGCCGCCACCGTCGCCGTCATGCCCGAACCAGAAGAACTCGACGTCACGATCAAACCCGAAGACCTCGAAATCGAGGCCATCCGCTCCTCCGGCCCCGGCGGCCAGAACGTCAACAAAGTCTCCTCCGCCATCCGCATGACCCACATTCCTTCCGGCATCGTCGTCTCCATGCGCGACTCGCGCAGCCAGCACCAGAACCGCGAGTCCGCCATGCGCATCATGCGCTCCCGCGTCTTCGACTTCTACGACTCCCAGCAGCGCGCCGCCCGCGAAGCCGACCGCCGCATCAAAGTCGGCTCCGGCGACCGTTCCGCCCGCATCCGCACCTACAATTTTCCCCAAAACCGCTTGACCGATCATCGCATCGGCTTTACCGTGTACAACCTCGACAATGTCATGCAGGGCCGACTCGACGAATTGATCAACGCCCTGCGCATGGCCGACCGCGAAGATCGGCTGGCCAATATGAATAAAGCGTAGGTTTTTCTGGTCCACAGAAAGGACAACGGCAAATATCCAATATCCAACACCCAATATCCAATCATGAAGTGAAAAACGGCTCACGCGGAGTCTGACTTGGTGATTGGATATTGGTTATTCGGTGTTGGATATTCGCTGTTTCTGGGACGAGCCCTGACCCGACTTTAGTTAATCAGGTGAGATAATGGACGAGACAATAACCAACGAAATACAACAAGATCTACTTCTTCCCGGCGCCGACTTCCTCGAAGCCACGCCCGAATCCCAGGGCCTCGACCCCAAAAAACTCGCCAAGGCCGTCAAGCAGATCAAAAAAATCTCCGGCCGCGACGGCGTTGACCAATGTCTCGTCCTCCGCCACGGCTACCTGGTCTGGCACGGACCCGACATCGACAACTTCCACCACATCTGGTCCGGCACCAAGGCTTTTCTTGGACTCATCCTGGGCCTTCTCGTCGACGATGGCAAATGCACCCTCGACTCCCGCGCCGCCGACTTTTGCCCCGACCTCCGCCAATACTACCCCGAGGTCACCATCCGCCAGTTCGCCAACTTCACCTCCGGCTACGTTCAAACCGAACACAGCTCCTTCCTCCCGGATAAACCCCTGCACGCCCCCGGCGCCTGCTTCTACTATTCCTGGGCCTCCGACGAATTTGCCAACGTCCTCACCCGCGTCGCCGGCGAACCCCTGCGCGACCTCTTCAAGCGCCGCATCGCCGACCCCATCGGCATGCGACCCGACCGCTGGTCCTGGGGCGACTGGGGCGAGGTCAACGGACTCGTCGTTTGCGGCGGCTCCGGCTGGATGAACAAGGGCGTCTGGATCACCGCCCGGGAAATGGCCCGACTCGCCACACTCCTCCTCAATCGCGGCCGCTGGAACGACCGCCAGATCATCCCTGAATCCTGGGTCCGAGAAATGTTCACCAACCAGGTGCCCCGCGACCTGCCCATCTACCAGCCCGACAAATGGTATTACCGACTCCCTGGCGCCTACGGCCTCGGCTGGTGGATCAACACCCCCACCCACACCGGCCAACCCAATTGGCCCGCCGCCCCCGCCGACACCTTCGCCAGCCAGGCCAACCGCAACAACTTCTGTTTCATCATCCCGCCGTGGAACATGATTATCGTCCGCCAGGGCACCGACATCCGCGTCAACACCGACCTTTTTGACACCTTCCTAGCCCTCTTCCGCGACGCCATCGTCGGATAATTGTCGTTGTTATTTTTTTGGGGAAATATTAACCATGGGTGGCACGGCCACGCTTCGCGTGGCCATGAATGTGTGACACCCAAACTGGAAGCTGTTTTCTTTTTCTTCTTTTTCTTCTGCTGCGCCTGGGGACTGGGAACTGAGGACTGAAGACTGTTTTCTGCCGTCCTTGACTTTCCGCCCCACCATGCTACAGTAACCCCCCGCACAACTCGCTCCGGAGCGAAACAATACGAGGTCCGCCGCTATGAGCTTCACCGATTCCGAAACCTGGCAATCCTGTCTCCACCTGGTCCGCCAGGAAGTCGCCGACGACCCGGAGATTCAGGCCATGCTCGGCGCCCTCCAACCCGAAACACTCCTCGCCGAACGTCTCGACGTTGCCGCCCCCGCCGACTGGCCCGCCTCGATGCGCAGCGAGCTTTCCGGCCGCCTCTCCCGCGCCGCCTCCCGCGCCTGGGGCCGCCCCATCGACGTTCGCCTCGTCGGCCCGAACGACGCCGGCCAGCTCGACCTCCCCTTCATCCGCCGCGCCCGGACCGAACCGGAAGAGCAGGTCCGCCTCAATCCCAACTACACCTTCGAGAACCTCGTCGTCGCCGAAAACAACCGCCTCGCCCACGCCGCCTGCGTCGCCGTCTGCGATGCCCCTGGCCAGGCCTACAACCCGCTCTTCCTCCACGGCACCGTCGGCCTCGGTAAATCGCACCTCCTCCAGGCCACCTGCCACCGACTCCTCGACCGCCGCCGCGACGCCAAAATCCTCTACCTCTCCTGCGAATCCTTCGTCAACCAATTCATCGCCGCCGTCGAGCGCGGCGACCTCGAACGCTTCCGCTTCCACTACCGCCACATCGACATCCTCGTCATCGACGACATCCACTTCCTCGCCGACAAGGAACGCACCCAGGAAGAATTTTTCCACACCTTCAACACCCTCTACCAATCCCAGAAACAGGTCATCCTCTCCAGCGACTCCGCCCCCCAGGAAATTCCCCACCTCGAAGAGCGCCTCGTCTCCCGCTTCAAGTGGGGCCTCGTCGCCCGCCTCGACCGCCCCGACTTCGAGACCCGCGTCGCCATCCTCGGCAAAAAAGCCCGCCAGCAGGGCCTCGAACTCCCCGACGACATCCTCCGCTACATCGCCCAGACCCACGACAACAACATCCGCGAACTCGAAGGCGCCGTCACTCGCGTCGCCGCCGAATGCCGCCTCGCCGGCGCCAAACTCTCCGTCGAAATGGTTCGCAACCTCCTCGCCGACACCGCCCCCAAGTCCGCCCGCGAAATCACCGTCGCCGAAATCATCGACGCCGTCGTCCGCCGCTACTCCATCCGCATCTCCGAACTCCAGAGCAAAAAACGGAGCCGCTCCGTCGCCCTGCCCCGTCAGGTCGCCATGTATCTGGCCCGCCGCCTGACCGACCTGAGTCTCGAAGAAATCGGCGGCTACTTCGGCGGACGCGACCACACCACCGTCCTTCACGCCGAACGAAAAATCACCGAGGACGTCGCCGCCAACGAAGACCTCAAAGCCACCATCGCCGCCCTCACCACAGAAATCCGCTCCGGTTCTTCACTCCCTCCCGCCTGATCGCGAGGGCGTTGCTGTTGTTTCTTCTGCTTCTGTTTCTGCTTTTTCTTCTGTTGCGCCTGAAGCCTAAAGCCTGAGGTCTGAAGCCTGCCGTTCCTGTGTACAACCTGTCACTCATCTTCGCCGCTTCACAGCGCTGTCGCCGTTCTCGAACTTACCGCAAAATTAACCACAGTTCGTCTCTGTTCCGCACCCCGGGTTGTTAACAGGCTTTTTGTGGTGGAAAGTTTTTTTTGTTCCGTTCTTAACGTCTTTTTGTGCCTCGACTTACACGGTGGATAGAAAATACTTTTCCACTTTCCAACAGGCCTTATGGTGGTTATGATGACCTTTTAAAGAATAGGTAATAAAGGCGTTCTCGGGAGCGCCTGCCTGTTTGTCTTTTCTTTCCCGAAAACCAAAAACGTCGGGTGGCATGGTCTGGCGAAGACAGGCCATGAATAGTAAACTACCCAAGAATAATGTAGGTCGGGCCCTGGCCCGACATTATCAAACCTTCGGAGGTCAGTCATGAAAGTTCTGTGCGATCGTGCGATTCTCAGTGAGGCTTTTCAAACAGCCCAGGGCGTTGTCTCTCCGCGCAGTCCCAAGCCCGCTCTCCAATGCGTCCGCATTGAGGCCACCAAAAAAACCTTGAGCCTCCTCGCCACCGACCTTGAAGTCGGCGTCCGAATTATTCTCTCCGCCGGCCTTGAAGTCGGCGAACCCGGCGTCGCCCTCCTTTCCGCCGAACGTGTCGGGGCCATCCTCAAAGAACTCAGTTGCGAAAAGGTCTCGCTTAAATCGACCGACAAAAAAGTCCAGATCGAATCCGACGGCAGCAGCTTCACCATCCTCGGCGATGACCCCGCCGATTTCCCCACCGTCCCGGAATTCGAAGCCGCCGGCGCTACCGAAATCGAAGCCGCCAAACTACTCGGCATGATTCACAAAACCGTCTTCGCCGCCGCCCGCGAAGCCGCCCGCTACGCCCTCAACGGCGTCCTCTGGGAAGTGCGCGGCAAGGAAATCCGCCTCGTCGCCACCGACGGCCACCGTCTCGCCGTCGGCAAGGGCGAGTGCAAGGGCGGCAAGAGTTCCGGCCAGGTCTCCGCCATCGTTCCCACCAAAGCCATGCACCTCATCGAACGCGCCCTGGCCGGCCAGGAAACCGCCCAGATTCAGGTCGGCGAAAAGCAGATTCTCGTCAAGGCCGGCGACACCGTGATCTATTCCCGCCTCGTCGACGGCCACTTCCCGAAGTACGAAGACGTGATCCCTCAGGACTGCGACAAAAAGGTCGAACTCAAGACCTCCGAATTCCTCACCGCCATGCGCCAGGCCTCCGTCCTCACCAACGAGGAATCGCGCGGCGTGCGGATCGAGTTCAAAAAGGGCGAGTGCATCCTCTCCAGCCGCGCCCCCGAAATGGGCGAAGCCCGCATCACCTTCAAGGCCGCCCTCGAATCTCCCGACAAGGAATTCGAAATCGCCTTCAACCCCTTCTTTGTCATCGACGTCCTGAAGGTTATCGAAGCCGAAACCTTCACGCTCCAGCTCAAGAGCGCCAACAAGCCCGGCCTGATCCGCGAGGGCGCCCTCTACACCCACGTCATCATGCCCGTCAACATCCCGTAAGGGTTTCGTTGTTGTTTCTTCTCCGCCCACCCCAAACGGTGGGTGGCATGGTCCACGCGAAGCGTGGCCATGAAGAATAAACCTTGGATTAAGGGCTGTTTTTTCTTCTTTTTCTTCTGTGCCTGAAGCCTTAGGTCTGAAGCCTGCCGTTTTTATGGAACTGTTCGGAGACATCCTCACCCGCTACCTCAAAACCACCGCCTTGGCCGGTCGCCTCCAACTGGCCGAGGTCGAAACCGTCTGGCGTGCCGCCCTTGGACCCGCCGCCGGCCACACGCGGCTCGATTCGCTCAAGAAAGGCGTCGCCGTCTTTGTCGTCGATAGCTCCGTCCTGCTCTCGGAACTGAACAACTTCCGCAAACTAGAACTGCTCTCGCATCTGCAATCCGCCGTGCACGGCGTCTTTATTCAGGACATCAAGTTCCGCCCCGGCATGGTCAAAAAGTAGGCCGTCAGCCGTTTCTGTTGTTCTTGCCGTTGCTGTTCGTAGGGACAGGGCTCTGCCCTGTCCGGTTGTTTCTTTTGTTGTTTCTTCTTTTTGAATAAAAGGAGCCGCTCTTTCCCATGCCTACCGAAGAAGTCGAAGCCAAACCCGCCAAATCCAAAGCCTACAACGCCGAATCCATCCAGGTCCTCAAGGGCCTCGAAGCCGTCCGCAAGCGCCCCGACATGTACATCGGCGACCGCCACACGCGCGGCCTCCATCACCTCGTCTACGAAGTCGTCGACAATTCCATCGACGAGGCCATGGCCGGCTTCTGCACCAAAATCGAAGTCGTCGTCCACGCCGACGGTTCCATCAGCGTCTCCGACAACGGTCGCGGCATCCCCGTCGACATGCACAAAACCGAAAAGAAACCCGCCATCGAAGTCGCCCTCTCCATGCTCCACGCCGGCGGCAAGTTCGACCACGACTCCTACAAAGTCTCCGGCGGGCTCCACGGCGTCGGCGTTTCCTGCGTCACCGCCCTGGCCGAATGGCTCGAGGCCGAAGTCCGCCGCGACGGCGCCGTCTGGAAAATAGAATTCGCCCGCGGCAAGAAAACCTCCGACCTCCGCCAAGTCGGCAAATCCACCAAGACCGGCACCAAAATCTCTTTTCGCGCGGACCCCGAAATCTTCTCCGACACCAACTTCAAATACGACACCCTCGCCAGCCGCCTCCGCGAACTGGCCTACCTCAACGAAGGCCTCGAAATCTCCCTCCGCGACGAACGCACCAACCCCGTCCAGGAGGAAACCTTCAAGGCCAAAGACGGCCTCAAGACCTTCATCAAACACCTCAACGCCGGCAAAGACGTCGTCCACTCCGACGTGATCCATTTCCGCAAAGAGGAACCCGAGTCCGGCGCCATGGTCGAAATCGCCATGCAATACAACGATTCATACAGCGAAAACATCCCCTGCTTCGCCAACAACATCAACACCATCGAGGGCGGCACCCACCTCTCCGGCTTCAAGTCCGCCCTGACCCGCACCCTTAACTTCTACGGCAAAAAGGCCAACCTCCTCAAAGATGCCAACCCCACCGGCGACGACCTCCGCGAAGGCCTCGTCGCCGTCATCAACGTCCGCGTCCGCGATCCCCAGTTCGAAGGCCAGACCAAAACCAAGCTCTCCAACTCCGATGTCGGCACCCTCGTTGAAACCGTCACCAACGAAATGCTCGGCATCTACCTCGAAGAAAACCCCGGCACCGCCAAAAAAATAATCTCCAAAGCCGTCCAGGCCGCCGCCGCCCGCGAGGCCGCCCGCAAAGCCCGCGACCTCGTCCGCCGCAAAGGCGCCCTCGCCTCCGGCAACCTCCCCGGCAAACTCGCCGACTGCTCCGAACGCGACGCCACCCTCACCGAAATCTTCCTCGTCGAAGGCGATTCCGCCGGCGGCAACGCCAAACAGGGCCGCGACCGCCGCACCCAGGCCATCTTGCCCTTGCGCGGCAAAATCCTCAACGTCGAAAAAGCCCGCATCGACAAAATGCTCGCCCACCAGGAAATCTTCATCATGATCCAGGCCCTCGGCGCCGGCATCGGCTCAGAAGAATTCGACATCGCCAAACTCCGCTACAACAAAGTCATCATCATGACCGACGCCGATGTCGACGGCTCGCACATCCGCACCCTCCTCCTCACCTTCTTCTTCCGCCAGATGCCCGAACTCATCAAGCAGGGCCACATCTACGTCGCCCAGCCCCCGCTCTACCGCGTGCGCCGCAAAAAACACGAAGAGTTCGTCCTCAGCGACCGCGAAATGAAAGCCACCCTCATGCGTCTCGGCCTCGAAGGCCAGACCCTCCTCATCCGCCCGCGCGCCAAAGGCGAGAAGCTCGTCGAAATCGCCGGCGTCAAATTCAAAGAACTCGGCGACCTCCTCATGGAACTCGAAGAAATGGTCCGCTTCGTCGAGCGCCGCGGCCTCTCGTTTGAGAAGTTCCTGGAGCTGCGCGACAAGACTGGCGCCCTGCCCAACTGGTGCGTCCGCACCAACGGCGACTTCAAATACGTCTTCAGCGAGGAAGAGGGTTTCGACCTCCTCGAACAGGAAGCCCGCGCCCGCCTGGCTGCCGCCGACAACAAAAAGCCCACCGACGAGGAAGTCAAAAAAGTTCAGGACGAAATGGCCGAACCCGAAGAGCTTTTCGACATCCGCGAACTGAACAAGCTCATCACCAAGCTCGACGCCCGCGGCCTCTCCATGGCCGACTGGCACCACGGCCCCGAGGAGCACCTCGGCGAAAAGGCCGAGTACCGCTTCGCCCTCGCCGCCGAGGACGCCGTCACCGAAGTCGCCTGCATCGAGGAAATTCTCCCCTCCATCCGCCGCGCCGGCCAGAAGGGCCTCGAACTCCAACGCTACAAGGGCCTCGGCGAAATGAACGCCGACCAACTCTGGGAAACCACCATGGACCCCGCGCGCCGCACCCTGAAGCGCGTCACCCTCAACGACCTCGCCGTCGCCGACACCATGTTCACCGTTCTCATGGGCGAAGGCGTCGAAGTCCGCCGCGAATTCATCGAACGCCACGCGTTGGAAGTGAAGAATTTGGATGTCTGATGTTTTGTTGTTCGTAGGGGCAGAGTTTATCTCTGCCCTGCTGTTGTTTTTCTTTCTTTCGTGGGGACAGGGCTCTGCCCTGTCCGGTTGTTTCTTTTGCTGTTTTTGTTTCTGTTGTTGTTTCTTCTTTTGAAGCCCCCGGCACTGCTGGGGGACGCCGTTTTTTCTTCTGTTGTTGCTGTTGTTTCTGTTGTTGCCGTTCAGCCCGCTTCAGCGGGCTTTGCCCCGGCCCTGCCGGGGTTCAGGCCAGCCCTTTTAGGGCTGGTCGCGCGGCGACGACAAAACGCTTCTTCTTTTGTTTCTTCTTCTTTTTCTTCTTCACCCCTCTCCCTCGGGAGAGCGACTGTGTTCGAT
>CAIYVX010000093.1 GCA_903929765.1 uncultured Planctomycetia bacterium | reverse complement strand
GTTCGCCCTGGGCGGCCCGATCAACCCCAAAACCGGCCAGCCGTTCGGGGCCGCCACCAAGGCCTTCGCCGAGTGGGCCGACGCCCAAGGCAAGCCCGTTCTGAGCCACGACCAGGTCGCTCTGGTCGAGCAGATGGCCGCTGGCGTGGCCATGAACGACGCGGCCGTCGATCTGCTGCTCTACGGTCGGGCCGAGGGTGTGGTCCGAGCCAACTATTGCGGCACGCCGTGCCAGATTCGCGTCGATTGGACCCATCCATTTCGCGGAATCGTCGACCTGAAGACCTGTGACGAACTGGACTGGTTCGAAGCCGATGCCCGCCGCTATCGCTACATGACCCAACTGGCCTTCTACCAGGCGGTCCTGGCCGAGGTCGTCGCCCAGCTTGTCCCCGTGCACGTCGTGGCCGTCGAGAAACGCGAGCCTTACCGTTGCGGCGTATGGCGGGCCAGTGACAACGCCCTCAGCATTGCCCGCCAGGAAAACGAAGCCGCGATTCGGCGGCTCCTGCTGTGCCGGCAGAAGGAGATGTGGCCCACCGGTTACGAGGAAGTCCGCCTGCTCGATGTCCCGTAGTCTCTCCGGCGCGCCCGGGCGCATTTTCCAAAGCAGAGCGAAACACCCAACCTTAACTCACGAAGGAGACTGAAGAGATGACCCTGATGAACACGCTGATCAAAACCACGACGCCGGCCCCGCCGAAGATGATCGTTTACGGCCAGCCCGGCGTCGGCAAAACCTCGTTCGCCGCCTCGGCCGGGGCGGTCCTGCTGGACTGCGAAAACGGGGCGGGCGCGGTGCCGGGGCTGATACGGACCCCGTATCTCCAGAGTTGGCCGCAGATGCGCCAGTGGCTGGTCGAACTGGCCTCCTCGCCGCAGGGCCTCCAGGCCCTGGCCGTGGACACCATCGACTGGATGGTGCAGCGGATCGTCGAGCACGTCGTGCTGGACCTCGACGGCAAGAACAAGGGCGACGTCACCAACACACTCGGCACCGCCCACGGCGGCTATTTCAAGGCCCGCGAGATCGTGCAGAACATCGTCTACCGCGAACTGCTGCCGATGCTCAACGCCGTGGCCGACCAGGGCGTGGCCGTCATTCTGCTGGCTCACGCCGCCAACACGAAGATCACCACGCCCGAAGGTTTCGACCAGCGGCTGGCCTCGCCCGACCTGCCGCAGTGGATCGCCCCGCCGTTCATCGAGTGGGCCGACTGCGTGCTCTACGCCTTCCGCGACTGTGACGGACGCAAACTGCGGACCGAAGGCACCAACGTGATACTGGCCAAGAACCGCTACAGCCTGCCGTCCGAGTTGCCCCTGTCGTGGGACGCCCTCATGCAGTCGATGTCTGGCGGGCCCGCCCATGCCTGAACTGATCCTTACGTCCGTCTGGCGGTGCTACGAGACCGACGACAGCACCGAGTGGGAGGTCCAATACGACCCTTCGGCCCCGGAAGATGAACAGGTGATGTTACGCGAGTTTGGTGGAAGTTGCAGAGTCGAGATGTCTATCGAGACCGCCCGCGCCCTGGCGGCGCTGATTTCCGCTCCGGTCCAGACGCACGATGCGGAGCAGCGTCTTCAGAAACTTATCGGCGCAAACCAAGGAGACAAAAGCAATGGCTAACATGAACGGCTTTGACGCGAACAAAGTAGAACCCCGCAGCACCTTTGACCCGCTGCCGGCGGGGAAATACCTGGCCGCCATCACCGGCACCGAGATGAAGCCGACCAAGGACGGCGCCGGCAGCTACCTGGAAATCGAGTTCACCGTCCTTGAGGGCAAGTTCAAGGACCGCAAGGTCTGGGACCGGCTGTGCCTGAACATCCCGAGCAAAAAGGCGGTGGAGATCGCCGAGGCCAACCTTTCGGCCATCTGCCGCGCCGTCGGCGTCATGGTGCTCCACGAGTCGGTCGAGCTGCACAACATTCCGCTGGTGATCACGGTGAAGCTGAAGAAGCGCGAGGACAACGGCGACCTGGCCAACGAGGTCAAGGGCTACGCCAAGAAAGAAACCGCCGTCGGGAAGCCGCAGCAGGCGGCGCCGACGGACAACACGCCGCCGTGGCGGCGGTAGAGGAGCCCAACGCAATGATCACCATAGTCGAGGAGAGTGGCGAGCGTATTGTCGAGATTGTCGAGACGTGGGACGGAAAAGTCGGTCGCACCTTTTACTGCATCTACGATCCGGAGTTCGGCCATTGGATGAGCGATGAGCCGTTCGAGGGCCTGCTCTGGACGAAAGATTTCGACGGCCGTCAGGAGTTTGAAAGCCGCGAGGAGGCCGAAATGGAACTCGACCGTCTCCAGGAGTGGCGTGAGGAACGGGAGAGCGGCGACCTGATGGACGAGATCCCCTTGGAGGAAACGCCGCATGACCATCGAGCTTCCCTATCCCCCGAGTGTGAATCACTACTGGCGGAATTTTCGGGGGAGGACGGTGATCAGTCAGGCGGGGCGGACGTTCCGGGCGAACGTCTGCGCCCTGCTGGCCGGGGGCGGCCCCCGAAAGCCCCCGGCCGGCGGCCGGATCGCCCTGGCGATGGACGCCTTTCCGCCCGACCGGCGGCGGCGTGATCTGGACAACATCCAGAAGCCGGTGCTCGACGCCTTGGAGCATGGTGGCGTCTATCTCGACGACAGCCAGATCGACCTGCTGATCACGCGACGGCGTGAGCGAATGGAAAACGGAAAACTGGAAATCGAAATCACAGACCTTCCTCTGCACCGCTGCCCGCTGTGCGGAGGACCTTGGGAGAACAACTGAATGCAGACCAGACTGAGAGTCTATATCGCCGGCCCGATGACGGGCCGGCCGGCGTTCAACTTCCCCGCGTTCCACGCGGTCGCGGCGCGGCTGCGGCAGGCCGGGGCGGAGGCGATCAACCCGGCCGAAAGTTTCGGCGGCCGTACCGACCTGCCCCGCGCGAGCTACCTCCGCGCCGACATGATTCTGCTGGCGCAGTGCCAGGCCGTCGTCATGTTGCCCGGCTGGGAAAACTCGCACGGGGCGAAACTGGAGTACCTGATGGCCCGCGAGATCGGCCTGCTGGTGTTCGACGCCGAAACGTTCCAGCCTCTGGAAAACCCGCCCGTGCCCTCGGTCAGCCTGCATCAACTCCGGCTCGTTACGGAATCGCAGGAAGCGGCCCCCGAGTCGGTGTTGGCGGAGGCCACGCGCATCACCGACGGGGCGCGGCACGCCGACTATGGCCATCCCAGTGATGATTTCGCCCGGACGGCGCTGATGTGGACGGGCATTCTGTCCGGCAAGCTGCGCGAGGATGTGGAGGTCACCGCCGCCGACGTGCCGTTGTGCATGATCGCAGTCAAACTGGCCCGCCAGAGCCACCGGTACAAACGGGACAACCTGGTGGACATCGCGGGTTACGCGCGCACGGCGGCGATGGTGGCGGGGGACGAGTAATGGCGAAGGCCCACAGCAAAACCATGCTGGCCTTCGGCGACGTCCACATCCCGCACCAGAACCGGCGGACGGTCGAGATTTTCTGCCGGGTGGCCGAACGCGTCCGGCCTGAACTGATCGTCTGTCTGGGCGACCTCTTGGACTGCGGCCAGTTCTCCGTGCATCCGCCGACGCACGGCATGCCGGAGACGAATTATCACGAGGATCTGCGCCAAGCCAACGTCTTGCTGGACCGTCTGCAGGCCGCTTGCGGCCGCCTGGTGCTGGTCGAGGGCAACCACGAGTATCGCCTCGACCGCTGGGCAGCCGCCACGGCTGAAGGGCGGGGGGCCTACTCGATGCTCGCGCCCCGGATGCAACTGGCCAAGGGGCGCACCAGGTTCAGCTATGTGCGTTACGGCTCCGTTGACGGGCGGTATCCGCATTATGCGATCAACTCGCGGATCATCGCCGTTCATGGTTGGTCGTATGCCCGGCACGCGACGAAGAATCACCTCCAGATCAGCCAAGGCAAGAGCGTCATCCACGGCCACACGCATCGGGCCGACGCCAGCATCATTCAGAACATCTGGTTGCCCGGCCGAGTGATCCAGGCCCGGTCGTGCGGCTGTCTCTGCAACCCGATTCCGCTCTATGGCACGGGCCGGCCAGTGGAGTGGATCAACGCCTTCATCCTCGGCTACCTGGGGCGGCGCAGCGACACACTCTACACGATTCCGATCATGGACAACCGGTGCATTCTGCCGGATGGAACGGAGGTGGCGGCGTGATTGCAATGTGGAACAAGAAGAGAACGGTGCGCCGGAAATGTCAGTTCTGTAAACAGGAGCGGGACTGTAAGCACGGACCCGACCCGTTCCTGTACTACAACTTCGACGAGACCGAGATGGTCTGGCTCTGCGAGGAGTGTTTCACCGTGCGCGAGAACGGCGACCACATTCCCGACCTGGAAAACGACGAGGTGTTGGGATGACCAGTCCAGTCTTGCCATCCGCCGCCATCACGCTGCGGCCCTATCAAGAGGAGGCGGTCGCCGCCGTTTACGATCACCTGCGCCGTCGGGATAACCACCCGTGCGTGGTGCTTCCAACGGCATGCCATGCGCCGGGGCACCCGATTCTGATGTTTGACGGGACGGTCAAGCCGGTCGAGAGCGTCATGGTTGGCGACCTGCTCATGGGGCCGGACAGCCAGTCGCGCCGGGTGCTGAATCTCTGTCGCGGCGAAGGCCAACTCTACAAGATCACGCCTCATCGCGGAGAACCTTTTGTGGTCAATGCGGACCACGTCCTGTCGTTGGTCTGCACGAGCGAAGGCAAAGACGAGTTCCCGTGCCAGAAACGTGGCGGCGAGGTTGACAACGTCTCGGTCACGGACTATCTCGCCAAGTCGAAATCATGGCGGCACCTGCGCAAGCTCTACCATGTGCCTGTAAACTTCGACCTGCGGCCCAACTTGCCAGTTCCACCGTACATCCTTGGCCTGTTGCTTGGCGACGGGGGATTCACTGAAGGAACGGTGGATTTGACTACGGCGGACGACGCCGTAGCCGATGCCTGGGATGAATATGCTCGTTTCCTCGGCTGTGAAACCAGCGTCAATGCCAACGGTGACCGGTGTCCCACGTACACGCTGGTCCGTAGCGTCGGTAAGTACAACGTCGTCACCGAGGCCCTGGCTGCTCTGGACCTGGCCGGCCGGTGCTCGGCGACCAAATTCATTCCCCACGCCTACCTGGCGGCCCCTCGGTCCGACCGTCTGTCACTCTTGGCGGGCCTCATGGACAGCGACGGTTCCGCCAACAAGAGCGGCGGCGACTATATCACCCAGTCGCGTGAATTGGCGACGGACCTCATGTTCCTGGTGCGCAGCCTGGGGTTCGCCGCGCATTGCACAGAAAAATACTGCTCGTGCCAGACCGGCGCGGGCGGTTGGTATTTTAGGGTGTCGATCTGGGGTGATTTCACCGAGGTACCGTGTCGCCTGGCCAGACGGCAGCCCGCCGCTCGCAAGCAAAAAAAGTCCGTCCTGCGAACCGGGTTCAAAATTGAGCCTGTGGGAGTCGGGCCATACTACGGCTTCCTTCTGGAAGGCGACCACCTATACCTCGATGGCTACTTCATGGTCCACCACAATAGCGGAAAGACCCCGGTCATGGCCACGATCTGCCGCGACGTGGTCGAGAAGTGGGACGGCCGGGTCCTGATCCTCGCTCACGTGAAGGAACTCCTCGAGCAGGCGGTGGACAAGTTGCACACGATGGCGCCGGACCTGTGGATGAAGATCGGCGTCTATTCCGCCGGATTGAAGAGCCGCGACCGCGACCACCCGATCATCGTGGCCGGCATTCAGAGCGTCTATCGCCGCGCCGCGGAACTCGACCGCTTCGACATCGTTCTGATCGACGAAGTTCACATGGTGCCGCCCGACGGGGAGGGGATGTACCGGACGTTTCTGGCTGAGGCCAAGGCGCTCAACCCCAACGTGCGGCTGATAGGTCTGACGGCGACACCGTATCGCATGAGCTCCGGCCTGATCTGCGGCCCGGAGAATCTGCTGAATGAGGTCTGCTACGAAGTGGGGGTGCGTGAGCTGATCGTCCAGGGCTTTCTCTGCCCGCTGCGGAGCAAGGCCGGGAGCCTGAAGGCCGACACCTCGGGGCTGCACCTGCGCGGCGGCGAGTTTGTCGCCGGCGAGGTCGAAGCCCTGATGGACGACGACAAGTTGGTCTACTCGGCCTGCCGCGAGATTGTGGACCAGACCGCCGACCGCCATTCGACATTGATCTTTGCCGCCGGCGTACAGCATGCCCAGCACGTGCAGCGAGTGCTGAGGGGCATGAGCCGTGAGTGCGGGTTCGTCTGCGGGGAGACCTTGCCGTTCGAACGGGCCGAAACGCTGCAGCGGTTCCGCGACGGGGGCCTCAAGTACCTGGTCAACGTCAACGTGCTGACGACCGGCTTCGACGCCCCGAACATCGACTGCGTGGCGCTGCTGCGCCCGACGAATTCGCCGGGCCTCTATTACCAGATGGTCGGCCGCGGTTTTCGGCTGCATCCCGGCAAGACCGACTGTCTCGTCCTCGATTTCGGCGGCAACATTCTGCGTCATGGTCCGGTTGATGCCCTGAAGTTCAAAGATCGCGACGGGGGTTCCGGCGAAGCGCCGGCTAAGGAGTGCCCGAAGTGCCAGGCCCTGATTCACGCCGCCTATGCCGTCTGCCCCGAGTGCGGACATGAGTTCCCGCCGCCGGAGCGGGAGAAACACGATCAGCAGGCCACGACCGAAGGCATCCTGTCGGGCCAGGTCACGACGACGGAGCGCGAGGTGCTCGACGTCGTCTACCGTGTTCACCAGAAACGCGGCACCGACGAAGCTCATCCCCGCACCATGCGGGTCGACTATTACTTCAGCCTGAACGAGTTCGTCAGCGAGTGGGTCTGTTTCGAGCACGAGGGCTACGCTCGTGGCAAGGCCGAGGGGTGGTGGCGGGCGCGGTCGGGCGAGCCGGCGCCGGAGTCGGCTGAAGAGGCGGTTGGCGTGGCCCAGTCCGGCGGTCTGGCCCCCACGCTGGCGGTCACCGTGCGGCATGTGTCCGGCGAGAAATACGACCGGATCGTCAACTATCGCCTCGGTCCGCAGCCAGTGCGCGCGGCCGAACCGGAGTATGTGCCGGCGGATGATGACCTGATTCCATTTTAACCAACGCCACGAAGGTGGCAAGAAAGGGGCTGTGCCTATGGCTGCTAAGGGAGATGGGCTGTTTGTAGGGGTCATCGCGGGCCTCGTGCTGATTGTCGCCGCGATCATCGTGTTGGGCATGTGGGGCTTGCCGCAGTACGGCGTTTACGAACAGCGGCTCGCGGGCGAGTCGTTGTTGGCGCACGCCCAGGCCGGCAAGGAAGTGGCCGTCGCCGAGGCCAAGGCCAAGATGGAGTCGGCGAAGTTGCTGGCGGACGCCGACGTGCTCCGCGCCGAGGGCGCCGCCAAGGCCAACAAGATCATCGGCGACAGCCTGAAAGGTAACGAAGCCTATCTGCGCTACCTCTGGATTCAGAATCTGGAGAACAGCAAGGAGCACCAGGTCATCTACATCCCGACCGAGGCCGGGCTGCCGATCCTGGAGGCCAACCGCCTGAGAACCAACCCGCCGATTCCCGCAGTCGACCAGTCGCCGAGATAGGCGGGCCCGCATTGCCGCTCCTCTTTCGGGGGGAGCGACGATCTGGACCGGTCAACGATGAAGGAGGCAAAGCATGATCGCCTACACATACGTGGCGGAAGCGGAGTGGGGGCAGATGGACAACGGCGATTCGCTGCATTATTGCAGCGAGTCCATGCGGAGGCGCTGCGTCGCCAATGAGCAGGGGTCGGTTTGGCATAAACGGTCACTCTGCTTCCCGACCTGCCACGCGGTGGAAATCTCCGATGTGGTTCCGTCCTCCGGCCAAGGGGCCTGAATGAAAAACGCAGCGCGACAATATCTTGAGGCCGGGCTGTGCGTCTTGCCGGCCCGGCGCGACCTGAAGCGGCCGACCGTGCCCTGGAAACAATTCCAGAAGCGGTTGCCGACGCCGGCCGAGGTCGACGCTTGGTTCTCGAACGAGCAGACGGCCCTCTGCATCCTGACCGGTTCCGTCTCAGGCAACGACGAACTCATCGATTTCGACCTGCGCGCGGACCGCTTCGCCCCCTGGTGCGACAAAGTCCGCGCCGCCAAGCCCGGCCTGCTCGAACGGCTGGTTATCTCTCGGACGCAGCGGGACGGTCGGCATGTCAACTACTGTTTCCGCGGCGACGTCTGCGGCAACATGAAGTTGGCCCAGCGGCGCGGTGAAGACGGCAAAGTCGTCACCCTGATCGAAACCCGCGGCGAGGGCGGTCTTTACTTGTGCGCCCCGACGCCCGGCTATGAAGTCATTCAGGGCGACCTGTGCAACCTGCCGGTCCTCACCGCCGAGGAGCGGGACATCCTGCTGCGGTGCGCGTACGAACTGAACGAATACGTGCCGCCCGTCATCGACGGGCCGACCGGAACTCCCACTGGGGCCACACCGGCGGCCGCCGCCCAACCGGGGCCAACGTCTGGCCAAACGGGGCCAACCGGCGGCTTGCGGCCGGGCGACGATTTCAGCAAGCGCGGCGATATCCGGCCTTACCTGGAGCAGCACGGCTGGCAGCGCACCCGTGGCGGTGATAACGAGCACTGGCGCCGACCCGATAAGACCGTCGGCGGCAACTCCGCCACCTTCAACGGCCAGGTTTTTTATGTCTTCAGCAGCAACGCCGCGCCGTTCGAAGCGAACCAGGGCTATTCGCCGTTCGCGGTCTACGCCATTCTGGAGCACGGCGGCAGCTACGAAAAGGCTGCCCGCGCCCTGCGCCTCGCTGGCTTCGGCAGCGATTCCCCGCCGGACCCCAGCGTGGACATTTCCGGCCTGGTCGGCCAGGCCGCGTCTGCGGTGCGCAGCGCCGGCGGGCCCGCGCCCGTGGAGTCGCCCCTGGTCGTCCGGCGGCTGCGTAACCTGATCAAAGATTTCACCGGCCTGCACCCGCCGGTGATCCGGGGCCTGCTGCGCGAGGGCGAGACCATGAACGTCATCGCCCCGCCGAAGGTCGGCAAGTCCTGGCTCGTCTCCAGTCTGGCCATCGCTATCGCTTCCGGCCTCGACTGGCTCGGCTTTCCCGTCGAGCAGGGCAGGGTGCTGCACATCGACAACGAGCTCCACACCAGCACCGCCACCTATCGCTACCGAGTCATCAGCGAGGCCATGGGGGTCGCGCCCGAGCTTTACGACGACAACATCGACGTGATCAGCCTGCGCGGCCAGTTGCGCGACCTCGAAGCCCTGGGCCGGCATTTCGCGGGCATCGAACCGGGCTACTACAAGCTGATCATCATCGACGCCTTTTACCGCACGCTGCCGACGGGCATCGACGAGAACGACAACGGCGCCATCGCCGGCCTTTACAATCTGATCGACCGTTACGCTGCCCAACTGGGCTGCGCCTTCGTCCTGATTCACCATTCCAGCAAGGGCAACCAGGCCGGTAAATCGGTGACCGACGTCGGCGCTGGGGCCGGCAGTCAGTCGCGGGCCGCTGACACGCACCTCGTCCTGCGGCAGCACGAGGAGAACGGCACGTTTGTCGTGGAGGCCGCCGTGCGCAGTTGGCCGCCCATCCAGCCGCTGGCCCTGCGTTTTCAGTGGCCGCTCTTTGTGCCCACGACCGAGGTGGACACGTCGGCCCTGCTGGGAGCCATGAAGCCCAAAGCGCCCAAGGTTCCCGACGCGCCGCTGGATGATTTCGTCGCTCAATGCGTCGCGGTCAACGATCCGTGCTCGCAACGGTCGGTGAAGTACGAAGCCCGCCAGCGGTTCGGCCTGTCGGAACGCAAGGCGGAGGAAACGCTCGACCTGGCAATCGAGCGCGGCTTGGTCGCCAAGATCAGAACCGGGGCCTACATCTCCTATGTAAAAAATCGTCCCGGCGTCAGCGGCGACAAGGGGCAGTGGACGGCAGCGCTCCTGACGCACGACCCGGAGGCCGATCCTCAGACGGTCGCAGAAACGGTCGGCGCGACCCGGCAGTACGTCACTCAGGTTCGCCGTCATATGGAGCAAAATGCGTGAAACTGGTTGAAACTGAGTTTCACGAAAACAGGCTTCTAGTTTCAAACGTGGCCGCTGTAACTATTGTTGCGGAAAGGGGTTAAGAGATTTGAAACTGGAAACTGCCGCGTTGAAACTGGACATGTCGCACCGGCCGTCCCAGTTTCCAAACCGTGAGCGGCATCAAGTGTCTGCCAGCAAAGGACTTATAGCAATTACGCGTGGAAACTATGCCTGAAACTGCGCACTCACCCCCCTACGGGGGGAGAACGGGGCGTCTGAAACGCCCCCGTTCACACCCCGAAGAGGTAGGGGATCAAGAACAGAAATCAATCACGAAAGGAGTTTGAGAATGGAACGGTTCACGGCCTCGTCAGTGTCGCCTACCCTCGCGCCCACGTTGGCCCACGGTCGCGCCCCGCACCGTCCGTCGTACCCGTGGCCGCCCGGCGTACCACGTCGCCACGTGGGCTAACGTGGGGCAGATTTTTATGGTTCCTTCCTAGCCCAAACGCCGGAAGAGGCCACGGGAAGGAGCCGAGATGTTAGGCACAGTTTGTTGCGCCTGTCCGGTTTTTCTGAAAACGAGGTTTTAACCCAGCAAACAAGGAGATTCAGGCATGGTGACCCAGACGTTTGACGTGGTACTTCGGAGCATCGACGAGATTCGGCCTTACGACCGGAATCCCCGGCTGAACGACCAGGCGGTGGACGCCGTGGCGGCCAGCCTGAAGGAGTTCGGCTTCCGCTCGGCCATCGTCGTCGATGCCGACGGCGTGATCATCGCCGGCCACACGCGGTGGAAGGCGGCGAAGAAGCTCGGCCTGGACAAAGTGCCGGTGCATGTGGCCACCGACCTGACGCCCGAGCAGGTCCGGGCCTATCGCATCGCCGACAACAAAACCGGCGAACTGGCCGAGTGGGATCTGACCATCCTGCCCATCGAACTGGCTGAACTCCGGGCTGGCGGTTTCGACATGGACCTGCTGGCTTTCGACGAAGAGGAACTCGCCCAGCTCGTCACCCAGGGCATGGGCGTCCAGGACGGGCTGACCGACGCCGACATGGTGCCGGAGCCGCCGGACGCAGCGATCACGCAACGCGGCGAAATTATCATCCTCGGGAACCACCGGCTGATGTGTGGGGACAGTAGTTCGCCCGCCGACCTCGACCGGCTGCTCGACGGGGCGAAGATTCACCTGGTGAACACCGACCCGCCCTACAACGTGAAGGTCGAGCCGCGTTCCAACAACGCCATTGCCGCCGGTCTGTCGTCGTTTACCAACGATAACCTTCAGCAGAGGAAGCTCCTCAACAAGACCTGTCGCATGGAAGAGGGCGATGCCCACAAGGGTCTGCTGCATCACCAGTCGTTCGACGTGGCCCGCCAGGGCAAGAAGAAGGCCACGGGCAAGATGCGGGCCAAGGACCGCCCGCTCGAGAACGATTTTGTTTCGGACGAGGCCTTCGAAAAGATGCTCCTGGCCTGGTTCGGCAACATGGCCCGCGTCCTGGAGCCTGGCCGGTCGCTGTACATCTGGGGCGGTTACGCCAACGTGGCCAACTACCCGCCGGCGCTGAAAGCTTGCAACTTATATTTCTCCCAAACAATTATATGGGTGAAAGAGCATCCTGTATTGACACGTAAAGATTTTATGGGCAATCACGAGTGGTGCTTCTATTGTTGGAAGCACGACGCCGGCCATAAGTGGTTCGGACCGAACAACGCCACGGACGTCTGGTCGGTGAAGAAAGTCAATCCGCAGTCTATGGTGCATCTTACCGAGAAACCGGTCGAGTTGGCCGTGCGGGCCATTAATTATTCTTCGGCGCCGGACGAGAACGTTCTGGACCTGTTCGGGGGATCGGGCAGCACGCTCATCGCCTGCGAGCAGACCGGGCGGCACGCCTTCCTCATGGAACTTGACCCTCCGTATTGTGACGTGATCGTCAAGCGTTGGGAAGAGTTCACGGGCCGCAAGGCCGAGCGGATTCCGGCTGCCGCGGCGGAAGCCCCGGTCGAGGCACCAGCCCCCGTGGAGACGGCCGTCGCCGAGGAGGTGACGGCGTGAAAATCGCCCGCGTCTTCCCGCGCCGCACCAGCGCCACGCCCGACGACGAGTTGGCCTTCATTGGCGACCCGCCGCTCTTCCTGCCGGACGTGGACGAGGTTCATGTCTCATGCACGTTCACGTGGGAGGTGAACGAGGCCAACCGGCTCTATCGGGCCTGGCAGGCCCAGGGCTACAAGGTGCGGATCGGCGGGCCGGCCTTCGGCTCGCCGGCCGGGGAGTTCACGCCTGGGCTGTATCTGAAGCAGGGATTGACCATGACCAGCCGCGGCTGCATTCGCCGGTGCCCGTTCTGCTTCGTGCCCCAGCGCGAGGGCCGGTTGCGGTTGCTGCCAATTCAACCGGGTTGGGACATCATGGACAACAACCTGTTGGCCTGCCCGCGCGAGCACGTCGAGGCGGTGCTCGACATGCTGGAGGCGCAGCCCAAGCCGGCGCGGTTCACCGGCGGCATTGATTCTCGGCTCTGCCAGGAATGGTTCGCCGCGCGGTTGGGCGGCATGCGGGTGCAGATTCTTTACACCGCGTTCGATCACCCCTCGGCCCGGCCGCACGTCGAGCGGACCGTGGCCATGCTCCGCAGCGCGGGCCTGACACAGCGGCAGGTTGGCTGTTACGTTCTGGTGGGCAGTGAGGGCGACACGTTGGCGGCGGCCGAGGAGCGGCTGGAGTGGGTCTTCCGGACGGGCGGCACGCCGTTCGCTATGTATTACCGGCCGGCCGAGGATCGGCGGACGCGCATCCCGCAGGACTGGAGCCGGTTCGTGCGGCGCTGGAACCGGCCGGCGCTCATTTTTTCGACGCACGCCGATTACCTGCGCGGCGATCTCCACCCGGAGAGCGCCCCGGCCTTGGTCGGGGCCGGGGCGTCGGAAGGCGAGGTGCGGTGATGGCCAGGCTACTTCGTGACAATCTCGAACTTGCCGCGTTCGGTTTTACGGAAGCGGGCGGCGTCGCCCTTGGTGGTAATCTCCCTCAGGATGGCGCTGTACAACGTCGCGCTCGGCGTCTTGCCGTCGGTCTGCCACAGGCCGGTGGCCAGAACCTTTTCGACCATTTCTTTGCAGTTGAGCGGCGTGGCGGCTTCGGCCAGGGCCTTGGCGGCGAGGTTCAAGAGGCTGTGGCGTTCCTTCTTCGCTTCGGGCACCGTAACGCCCTCGGCCAGGTTGCCCTTTTCGACGGCGGCGACCGTCTCGGCCACGCCCTGGTCATCGGCTTTGCCGTCGTCCTTCTCGGCGACGATGGGCAAGGTCTTCTTGGGCCAGAGGCCCCGCAGGCGCTGCGACGACTTCACGCGTACAGCCTTGTGCGTGCGAACATTAGTTCCGTCCCAGCCGCCTTGCGAATTGGCCTTGGTGAGTCTGACCGGCTGAATTTCGCCCGAAACCTTGCAAGCATACACCGCACCGAGCTTCACACTTTCCTTCTTCATTTGCATCTCCTTTGCGTTTGGCCCGGCGTTGTGCCGGGCAACCTGTTAGAGACCCGCCTCTTTCAAGAGGTCGTGGTATGCGTTTTCACCACCCAACATCGTGACCAGGCGGTTGGCCAGCCAGTCGAGCTGGCGCCGCACTTCAGGGTTCGTGCGCCGGCCGTTGACCTGCACCCGGACGGCGTTGGCCAGGGTCGCGACCGCCTCGGGGCTGAGGTGGTCCTTGAGGGCCGCGCCCAGGGCGTTGGCGTCGTCATTCTCGGGGACGGTGACCCGGACCTTGCGGCCCTTGAATTCCACCTCGTGGGTTTTCAGTTTGCGGCGTGTCATGGTCTGCTGCTCCTTTCAGTCCGCGAACCGTTCGATCTCGCGGCAATAGACCTCGATGTCGCAGTTGGTGCCTTCGTATTCTTCGAGTTGCCGGTGCAGGTAACCGGCGAAGGCCCGGCGGACCTTTTCGCCCGTCTCGTCGCCGCGGGCGGCCACCTCCAGCGTCATGCCTTCGGGGCGTTCCGGTATCAGAACGGTGACCTCGATGTTCGGGTTGCCGCGCTGCCTGGTGATCGTGGCGTAGCGGCCTCGGCGTCCTTCGATCTCGATTCGCGTGATTCGCATGTTCATCTCCTTGTTCTGGCCTACCTGACATGCACATTAAGCAATGAATCGTTTTAACCGGCAAGGGGAATCCGGAAAGATTCCGGAGAATTGTGGAGGTCGTCATAAATGGCGACGGAACAAAAGGATGTGTCGCCGGAAACCCTGCGCATCACCGCTCTGGCCGTGGCCGACGCGGCGCGGGTCTTGAGCGCCGCCAGCGGCCGCCGGGTGACCGAGGAGCAGGTCCGCGAGGTGGCCGAGCGCGGGGGTCTGTTGCGGGCTGACGGGACGATCAGCCTGCTGGCGTATTCGGCGTACCTGGTGAAGGAGATGGCCGGTGGAAGCGATTAACCCACGACACCTGCAACCCGGCGCGCTGACCCAGTTGCTCAACTCGGTCGGGCAGGGGGAGGTTATCAACGAGCGCCAGCTCCGCCGGCACCGCAACCGCGCCGGCTACACCATCGGCGACGGGCGGACGGTGGACCTGTTCCGCTATGCCGCCTGGCTGACGTTGGAGTATTTCAAGCCGAAGGAGGAGCCGCTCAGTTACGACGAGGTCAAGCGCCGCCAGTCGGAGCGGAACGCCGACCTGGTGCGCACCGCCCAGGACATCGGCGAACTGCCGGCCGTGGTCAATCCTGAGCGGCGTGCCGCGGCGGAAGCGTCGTTCCGGGTTTTCTGCGAGACCTACTTTCCGGACGTCTTCTATTTCGCCTGGTCGCCCGACCATTTGCGGGTGGTGGACAAGATCGAGCGGGCGGTGCGGACGGGGGGCCTCTTCGCTATGGCCATGCCGCGCGGCAGCGGAAAGACTGTTTTGTGTCAGACGGCGGTGCTCTGGGCGGCGCTCACCGGGGCGACGCCCTTCGTCTGCCTGATCGCCGCCAGCGCCGAACGGTCGCGCGACCTGCTCGAAAATATCATGGTCTGGCTGGAAACGAACCCGCTCCTCGGTGAGGATTTCCCCGAGGTCTGCTACCCCATTCGCTGCCTGGAGCGGATCACCAACCGGCAGAAGGGCCAGAAGCACCACGGCGAACCAACCCGCATTGAGTGGACCAGCGACAAGATCGTCCTGCCGACCATCGCCGGCAGCCGGGCCTCGGGTGTCGTCGTCTCGTGCTCCGGCATGAAGGGGTCCGACATTCGCGGTCAGAATCAGGCCCGCGCCGACGGCCGGGTGGTGCGGCCGCAACTGGTGCTGGTGGACGATCCGCAGACGACGGAGTCGGCTTGGTCGCCGAGCCAGAGTGAGCGGCGTGAGGCGATCCTGGCCGGCGACGTCCTGGGCATGGCCGGGCCTGGCAAAAAGATCGCAGGCCTGATGGCCTGCACCGTGATCCGGCCGGACGACATGGCCGACCGTATGCTCGACCGGGACAAGCACCCCGAGTGGCAGGGCGAACGGACGAAGATGGTTTACGCCTTCCCCACCAATGAGAAGCTTTGGGCCAGGTACTATGAGTTGCGTTCGGATTCGCAGCGGAACGACGGTGACGGCCACGAAGCGACCGAGTTCTACCGGGATAACCGTGAGGCGATGGACGTGGGGTCGGCGGTAGCCTGGCCCGAGCGCTACAACGAGGATGAGTTGTCGGCCATTCAGCACGCCATGAACCTGAGGCGCGACCGCGGCGAGTCCGCGTTCTTCGCCGAGTACCAGAACGAGCCGGTGGTCGCGGTCCAGGGCGAGGAGATGCTCACGGCCGACGAGATCGCCGGCAAACTTAACGGCTACCAACGGGGCGAAATTCCCATCGGGGCGAGCCACCTCACCATGTTCATCGACGTGCAGCAAAAGGCCCTGTACTGGATGGTCTGTGCCTGGGAAGAGAATTTTTCGGGTTATGTGGTCGATTGCGGCACCTGGCCGGACCAGAAGCGGCCCTACTTTACGCTCACGGATCTGCGGGCCACGATTTCGCGGGCGGTGCCGGGGGCCGGGTTGGAGGGGCAGATCTTCGCCGCCCTGGAGAAACTGACCGCCGAGCGGCTGTCGGCGACCTGGCGGCGGGAGGACGGGGCCGAGATGCGTATCGACCGCTGCCTGATCGACGCCAACTGGGGCCAATCGACCGACGTGGTCTACCAGTTCTGCCGGCAAAGTCCGTTCGCGGCGGTGCTCTTTCCGAGCCACGGCAAGTACGTGGGGGCCTCCAGCGTCCCGTTCAGCGAATACAAGCGGAAGCGTGGCGACCGGGTCGGGCTGCACTGGCGCATCCCGAACACCATCGGCAAGCGGCAGGTCCGTCACGCTCTGATCGACAGCAACTACTGGAAGACCTTTGTTCACGCCCGGCTCGGCGTGGCCATGGGCGATCCGGGTTGCCTCTCCCTCTTCGGCCGGGATGAAGAGGCCCACCGGCTGCTGGCCGATCACCTGACCGCCGAATACCGGGTCCGCACGCTGGCCAACGAGCGGACCGTGGATGAGTGGAAACTGCGGGCTTCACGGCCGGACAATCACTGGCTGGACTGCCTGGCGGGCTGCGCCGTGGCCGCCAGCATTCAAGGCGCCGTTCTGGCCGGCGTCGAAACGAGAGCGCCGGGGCCGAGCCGCCGGCTGCGGCTGTCCGAACTACAGGGGACACGAAAACGATGACCGAAACGAATGCCATGCCAACGCCCCAGGTCCGCCACCCCGGCCTGGTCTGCCGCGCGTGCGGCTGCCGGGATTTTCGGACCATTTACACCCGCCCGCGCGGCGATTCCATCGTCCGCCGCAAACGTTGCCGTAATTGTGACCGGGCCATCTCCACCCGCGAAAAAATCGCCTGAAGTACCACATATGGTACGAAGTTGAAAAATCCGGCCAAAGTTCCGAGACGTTTTGCCCAAACGGGGTAAGTAACTAATAGGGGGACATCGCATCGTCCCTCCCCTGGAGAGGCTATGCCGGACCAACTGGACGAGGCCATCCGACAGAATGCCATCGGGCCGAAATCGGCCAGTGGCGATGCCGGCAGTATGGAGCAACACCTGCTGCCTCACCAGCTGGCCGTCGACCGTTATCTGGAATCGAAGAAGGCCATGAAACGCGGCCGCGGTTTTCGCGTCACTAAAGTTGTCCCTTCGGGAGCCGTCTGAACGCATGTTGAATTGGCTCAAAGCCATTTTCCAGAAGCCGCAACCCTCCGGCGGACAGGCCGAGATGGGCGGGCGCGTGGTGCGGGCCAGGTACGACTCGGCCCAGACCACCCCCGACAACGCCCGCCACTGGCAGTGGGCCGATTACCTCTCGGCCAACGCCTCCAACCGGCCGGAGATTCGCCGGGTGCTGCGGGCCCGGGCGCGGTACGAGGTCGCCAACAATAGTTACGCGCGGGGCATCGTCCTCACGCTGGCCAACGACGTCATCGGCTCCGGGCCGCGGCTCCAGATGCTCCTGGGCAACGGGGAAAACGACGACGGAGAGAACCTAAACGGTCTCATCGAACGCGAGTTCGCCGCCTGGGCCAAAGAGGTTGATCTGGCCGGCAAGCTGCGGACCATGCGGATGGCCAAGGCCCAGGACGGCGAGGCCTTCGCCTTGATGCACACGAATCTGCGGCTGAACCACGCGGTGAAGCTCGATCTCAAGCTGATCGAGGCCGACCAGGTGGCCACACCGCTGATGCAGTTGCCGACGCCGACCTTCGTCGATGGTATCGTCCTCGACCTTTATGGCAACCCCGAGAGCTACCACATCCTCGACCGTCACCCCGGCGATATGGTGATTCTGGAGCCCCTCGGCTTCCATGAGTTTGCCGCCTTCTGGGTGTTGCACTGGTTCCGGCCCGACCGGCCGGGCCAGAATCGCGGGCTGCCGGACATCCTGCCGGCGCTGCCGCTCTTCGCCCAACTGCGCCGCTACACGCTGGCGGTGATCGCCGCGGCCGAAACCGCCGCCGACTGGGCCGGCGTCCTCTACACCGACGCCCCGGCGAATGGCGAGGCGGAGGCCGTGGAGCCGATGGACATCATCGACTTGGAAAAACGCTCCATGCTCACGCTGCCCGGCGGCTGGAAGATGGGCCAGGTCGACGCCAAGCAGCCCACCACGACCTACGGCGAGTTCAAGCACGAGATTTTGAACGAGATCGCCCGCTGCC
Source organism: uncultured Planctomycetia bacterium (assembly GCA_903929765.1). GTDB lineage: Bacteria > Planctomycetota > Phycisphaerae > FEN-1346 > JAACEH01 > CAIYVX01. Next base: position 32,833 of record CAIYVX010000093.1, on the reverse strand, counting down.
TGAACATGCCCTTCAACATCGCGGCGTGCAACAGCGCCGGTTACAACTATTCCAGCGGGCGGCTGGACCACCAGACCTATTACAAGGCGATCCGCGTCGAACAGTCCCACCTTGAGGCGACCATCCTGGACCGGATTCTGACCGCGTGGCTCGCCGAGGCCACGCTGGCTTTCGGTCTCCAGGAGCACCTCGACCCGGCGGGCCGCTATTCGGATGCGGCTCTGGCCCGGGCGAAACGGAAGGCCCTCGGCGGGGCGGATGTGGTCGACTTTTCCCACCAATGGTTCTGGGACGGCCATGAGCACGTCGATCCACTGAAAGAGTCTTCGGCCCAGGCTGAGCGGCTGGCTAACAATACGACCACCCTGGCCACGGAATACGCCCGTCAGGGCAAGGACTGGGAAACGGAAGTGCGGCAGCGGGCGAAGGAAGTAGCCCTGATGAAGGAACTGGGGCTGCCGCTCGTGGCGCCAAAGGGCGCGGTAATCGAACCGGAGCCGAAGCCGGGTGAAGCCCCGCAGGTTCCTAATGGAGATGAGGGAGACGAGCAAGATGAAGGTGATTCGCAACCAGCCGGCCAGCGGGCCGGACGCCAACGCGCCGCGTGAACTGACGTTCACGTCGGACATCATCATCGAGGCCGCGGCTCCTGCCGGCCAGGACGGTCAGGTGCCGCGGACGCCGCGGAAGTTCAACATGGAGGCCTACGGGGGCGGGCCGCTGCAGCTCTCCGGCTGGCGGTTTCCGGTCGTGGTCGACCTCGATGGCCTGTCGATTCGCAACGGGGCCAAGGCCTACCTGGAGCACGACCGCACCTCCCGCGTGGGTCACCTCGACGGCGTTGTCGCGGTGGGCGGCAAGCTCCGCGTGACGGGTGTGGTCTCTTCGACCAGCCCGACGGCCAAAGAGGTCATGGCCGATGCCGACAACGGCTATCCGTGGCAGGCCAGCATCGGGGCCGGCGTCCAGCAGGTGGAGTTCGTCGGTGAGGGCAAAACCGTGACCGTCAACGGGCGCGAGTTTGCCGGGCCGATCAACGTGGCTCGGCGGTCGAGCCTGGCGGAAGTGAGTTTCGTGGGCAATGGCGCGGACGATCAAACGTCGGCCAGCATCGCGGCCAGCGGCAAGGGTGGAAAAAATGCCGCCAAGGAAAGGAAGAACATGGATACGGTGACGAAGGAAGCGACCGAGGTGGTGGCGGGGCAGGAGGGGGCTGAAGTGGAGACGGTCGAAACGCAGCCGGAGACGGTGACGGCGGGTGCGCCCGGGCAGACGGTGGCGGACATGCGCGTCCAGGCCGCGGCCGAGCAGGAACGCATCGCCGCCGTGCGCAAGGCCTGCGGCGACAAGCACCCCGACATCGCCGCCCAGGCCATCCGCGACGGCTGGGACGGAACCCGCACCGAACTGGAAGTGCTGCGGGCCGAACGGCCCAAGGCCCCGGCGGCACACATCCCCGACACCACCCTGAGTGGCCGGGTGCTGGAAGCTGCCTGCATGCTCTCCGGCAAGTTCGGGGGCGTCGAAAAGCTGTATGACGAGAAGACTCTCGAAGCGGCCGACAAGCGTTTCGGCAGCGACCTCGGCTTGCAGGAACTCTTGTTGGAATGCGCCTGGGCTAACGGCTATACCGGCCGGTCGTTCCGCGAAAGCCGGGCCGTCCTCCGCGCTGCCTTCGGCCGCGACGTCCAGGCCGGCTTCTCCACCGTGGACATCGACGGCATCCTCTCCAACGTGGCCAACAAGTTCCTGCTGCAGGGTTTCTTCTCGGTCGAACGGGTCTGGCGAAATATCTGCGCTGTTAGAAATGTGCGTGATTTTAAGACCTCCACTTCGTACCGCTTGATTGGAGCCGACCAGTACCAGCCCGTCGGTCGCGGGGGCGAAATCAAGAGCGGGACGCTCGGCAACGAGACGTACAGCAACAAGGCTGACACCTACGCCATCATCCTGTCCGTCGACCGCCGGGACATCATCAACGACGACCTGGGCGCCATTACCACGGTGCCCCGTAAGCTCGGCCGCGGGTCGGGCCTGGCGATCAACGACGTGTTCTGGACCATCTTCCTGAACAACGCCACGTTCTTCGCCGCCGGGAACAACAATTACCTGGCCGGGGCCAACACGGCGCTAAGCATCGACGGTCTGACCGGCGCGGAAACGACCTTCAACAACCAGGTCGATTCCGACGGCAAGCCGATCGGCATCGTCCCGTCCATCGTGCTGGTGCCCACGGCCCTGAACGCCATCGGCACGCAACTGTTCAAGGCGGCCGAACTGCGCGACAACACGACCGGCAAGGGCGCTTACCCGACGAACAACCCGCACCAGGGCAAGTACCAGGTCCAGTCCAGCCGCTACCTGGCCAACGCCAAGTACACCGGCAACAGCGCCGCGGCCTGGTATCTGCTGGCCGACCCGGCCGACCTGCCGGTGATCGAAGTGGCGTTCCTCAACGGCCAGGAAGCCCCGACCATCGAAACAGCCGTCGCCAACTTCGACGTGCTCGGTATACAGATGCGTGGATACCATGACTTCGGCTGTGCTCTTCAAGATCCGCGAGGTGGCGTCCGGTCGAAGGGCAGCGCGTAAGCTGCCGCGTCGTGACGGGGCGGGCGGCGATGGGTGTCTGGGTTGCCGCCCGCCCAAAACAGACCATAACGGAACTTCTTTTCGGAGATACGAAAGATGAGCTTCACGGCGACTTTTGTTCAAAGCGGCAAGGCGGTTGACTACACGCCGACCACGGCGGTGGCCGCCGGAGCGGTGGTGGTCCAGGGGAACCTCGTCGGCGTGACTAAGGAGCCGATTCCGGCCAACACGCTCGGGGGGCTGGCGGTCGAAGGTGTCTTCGACTTCCCGAAGGCCGCAGGCGCGGGCAGCGGTATCGCGGCCGGCACCCAGGTCTACTGGGACGCCACGGACAGCGTGGCCACGGCCAGCGCCAACAACGGCGCCACGCCGCCCGTCGCCTATCCGTCCTTGGGGAAGACCGTGCAGGCCTGCGCCGACGGCGACGCCACGGTTCGCGTGCGGCTCCACCAGTAAAAAAGGCCCGACGTCCGAAGGGACCGGATTCCTGGTTGGGGTCAGGTCTCCAGTGGGATCCTTCAGCATCGAGCCGGTTTTATTATGCCCCATAGTCGACGGGAAGTCAAGGAACCGGCGTGGTCGATCTGCTGGAGCAATCCTCGGCGTGGCTGGACGGGCAGCGGAAGCAGTTCCTGTCGCGGTCAGTGACCTACAACCGGGGCAGCGCTGCGGTTGTGGTCCTGGCCGCGGTCGGGAAGACGACCTTCGAGATCGACACGACGGGCGGACTGACGGAGACCTTCGAGTCCCGCGACTACATCGTCCTGGCCGCAGACCTGGCGATCAACGGCACGCCGCTGACGCCGCAGCGCGGCGACACGTTCACCGACGTGCAAGGCGGGCAGACGTTGGTCTACGAAGTCACGGGGCCGGGTCGTGAACCGTGCTGGCGGTGGAGCAACCCGTACCGGACGAGCATGCGGATTCACACCAAACAGGTGGGGACACAATGAGCGAGGACGGAGACCGGTACGAAATGGTCTGCAAAGGCGAGTTCGGGTCCATCCACACGTTATGTGGAGTTCCGCATAACTTGTGTAATGCGGAGTCCTGGATTATGCAGAGTAAATGAAGATTCCCCTGCAACAGCAGGGCATGCGAACGAGTTACTCCGCATAATTGTGGGTCTGAAGGCGGGTCAACGTGACCCGTCATGAGACCCCTCGTAGTGGAGAAACACGCATGTTGGAGCATTACATCCGGAATCGGAAGAGGCTTGTCGCGATGAAACGGAACTATCTGGCGCCCTATTTGGAGAAGATCGCCGAACGCTATTGTGCGGACGGGTACCACTTCAAGCACTCTCGGCGCAGGCTGGGCTTCGCATTCCGGTTCGTCGAGTGGCTTGAAGCCGCCCACGTGCTGCCCGGTCAAATTACCGCGAAACACGTGGACAAGTTCTTGCAATGGTATGTGCCCAAGCCGCCTGAAAAGTTCCAAAGGAAGAGAAAACTCGCTTATTCGGCGGCTCACAGCGTATTGCGTCAGATTTGGGCGGAGCATCCTCCTGTCATCACGCGCAGTCCCTCGCGGGTGGAGGCGGATCGTTACGCCGATCATCTGCGTCGCAACCGCGGCTTGGCCGAGGGCACGGTGGAGGGGCATCGGCGTAACTTGGAGCAGTTCCTGACATTCAGCTTCCGGCAGCGGCCCGTCGAACCTTCGGCCATCACCGCGAGGCGCGTTCACGCATACGTGGACGCGTTGCCGCACGGGCGTGCCAATTGTAGACGGCGGCAGACCTGTACCGCGTTGCGTGGCTACTTCCGGTTCCTGCGGATGTTGGGCGTCGCGATCGGCAACCTTCTGGTGGCCGTTCCGGCCGTCCGCGTCCCTCGCGCCGCCCTGTCGCCACGATGGTTGACATCGGCGGACACCGAACAACTGCTGCGTTCGATTGACCGTTCCACGGCCAGTGGAAAACGCGACTACGCCGCCATTTTGTGCATGATCCATCTTGGGGTTCGCGTCGGCGACGTTCCCCGGCTTTCGCTGGACGACATCGACTGGCGCGAAGGAACGGTGCAGGTTGCCAACCACAAGACGGGCCGGCCTTACCAGATGCCCTTGCCACGGCGATTGGGGAAAGCGCTCGCGGACTATCTGGTGAAGGGGCGTCTCCCTTCGCAGCGGCGCGAGATATTCCTGTGTCATACCCATCCTCGTGGGACTCCTGTTACGGTGAAGGCGTTACAAGGCGTGATGCGATATGTCTGGCAACGCGCGGGGCTTGGCGAAAAGTTCAGCGGCACCCATATTCTGAGGCACAGCATTGCCACGCGAATGAGGCAAAAAGGCGTCGGCCTGAAGAGCATTGCCGACGTGCTGGGGCACCAATCCATGCAGACCACCACGTTGTACGCCCAGGTCGATCTGCCCGCTCTTCGCGCCGTGGCGCAGCCCTGGCTGGAGGTGCGGCCATGACAACATCCTCCGCCATGATGAAGAAGGTTGAGCAGTATTTGGGGCACAAACGTTCTCTGGGATACAAAATGAAAACGGGGGCCATTCAACTCCGGTCGTTTGCGCGGTATGCCGACCTCCACGCGCCCGCCGGGCCGTTGACGGTGGACCTGGCCTTGCGCTGGGCCACCTCCCCGAAAGGAACACAACGTACTTATCACACGCTGCGGCTGGGCATCGTGAGGAACTTCGCGCGGTATCTGGTGGTGTTTAAGCCGCGAACGGAGATCCCTCCACAACATCTGCTCGGTCCCACCGGCATGCGTGTTCCGCCGTACATTTATACGCGGCGAGAGATCGCGGCGTTGATCCGCGACGTCCTTACCCATCAGCCGTCGTTGAGATGCGATCCCTATATTGGCCCGCGGAACGCGACCATCGTCGGACTGCTCGCTTGCACGGGGATGCGAATCGGCGAGGTGCTGGCTCTGAAGGACGGCGATGTTGATCTGAACCAGAACGTGCTCACGGTACATCAAAGCAAGAACCTTCCGACGCGTCTGGTTCCGATCTCCGATTCCGCTTCCCGCCACCTCCAGCAATACCGAAAGGTCCGCGACCAGCGATTCGGCAACTCCGATGATTCGCGGGCGTTTATCCGCTCTCTTCGCGGAGGCCATGTCCTGCACAGATCGATATGGTGTGCTTTTAGAAGGTCGCGCAAGCGTCTCGGGCTTGGGAACGCCACACGACGCAAACCTCGCCTGCATGATCTTCGTCATACGTTTGCCTGTAACCATCTGCTTCGTGCCTATCGAGAGAATCGCAATATTGACAACGCGGTCCATGACCTGTCGATCTATCTCGGCCACGTGGATCTGGCTGCGACGTATTGGTATCTCAGCGCCGTGCCGGCCTTATTGACACTGTGCTCCAAACGTTGCGATGCACTGGGACTTCGACTTCGGAAGGGAGGCCTGTCATGACGACCTCTCAATGCGACATCGCACGTCATCTCAAGCACTTCCTGACGGAGTACTTGCCGCAGGTGCAAGGACGCAGCCTCCACACGGTGCGTTCCTACCGTGACGCCTTGTGCTTGCTGTTGCGGCACCTTCAAGAGAAGCATGGGATCGCTCCCAACCGCGTTACCGTCGGTGACTTCTCGGCGGAGAACATCATGGGCTTCCTCAACGAACTGCAACGCTCCCACAAGAACGGCAACGCGACGCGCAACTTGCGTCTGGCGGCGATTCGGGCGTTCGCGATGTACCTGCAGAGGAAAGAGCCAACGCTGGCTGGAGACCTCACCAGCCTGCTGGCAATACCTTCCAAACGGACAACCAGCAAAGTGCTCGGCTTCCTCACACGCGACGAGATGGAAGCTGTCCTGGAAGCACCGGACGCCGACACTTGGAGCGGCAAGCGAGACAGGGCTCTTTTTGCCATCATGTACAACACAGGTGTTCGCGTCTCGGAGATCACGGGCTCGCTCGTGTCGGACGTGACACTGACGCCGAGCGGCGTGTTCCATTTTAGAGGCAAGGGGCGAAAGGAACGCGCCCTGCCGCTGTGGAAGCGCACGGTGACAATGCTCCGCAAATGGATCGCAGCAAACCACCTCCGACAGGAACAGCCACTCTTCGCCAACGCCCGTGGCCAGGCCATGACGCGTTCGGGAGTCGAAAAACGGCTGCGTGAGGCGGTTCGAAAGGCCGGAAAGACCTGCCCGTCGATCCGCGCCAAGCGAGTCTCGCCGCACACCTTGCGCCACACGAATGCCATGCATCTTCTCCAGGCGGGCGTGGATGTCACCGTCATCGCTATGTGGCTGGGCCATGAAAGCATTGAAACGACGCACCGTTATGTGACCGCCGACCTCGAACTGAAAGAAAAGGCCCTAAAAACGCTTCAGCCACCGTCCGGCGGCGCTTTCCGCTTCCGGCCTGACGACGAACTGCTGAAGTTCCTGCAATTGCTGTAAAGAAACACTCATAAGGAGCCACCGGATTATGCAGAGCACAATGACAACGTCCATGCCAATACAGCCAGCACCAATAGGGCCTGCACAATGCAACCTGCAACAGCTCTGCATAATCCGGGACTCCGCATTACACAAGAAGCTCGACGCCCTCGATACGGCCATTCGCGGCAACGGCAAGCCCGGCATTCAACTGCGGCTGGACCGGCTGGAAGGGGCGCAACGGCTGCGGAGCCGCATCGTCTGGCTGATTATCGGCGCGGCCATCACCCTGGCGGCCAGCGCCGCCTGGCGGGCGATCTGGGGCGCAGGTCGGTGACGCAGTAACGGGAGACGAACACGGTGGGTATTGTGCGCAGGTTTATCGGCTCGGTGGACGTGGCTCAGGACTCCGCCACCGGTGCGCTCCTGATCGCCAAGCAGGCGGGCGCCACGACCAACCTGGTCCACCGCAATATCAGCGGGGTGGACCTGCTGGTCGATGCCGTGACCGGCACGGTCCAGACCTCGGTCGTTGACGCCGATGTTGCCGCGACGGCTCCGGGCGTGCCGGCGGTTCGCCGACCGGCCTGTGCTGCAGACCTGGCCCAGGACGCCGCGACGGGCGCGGTGCTGTGCAAAGTGGTGGACTTCGACGATGGCTATGTCGCCGGGCAGAGCGCCGGAATTGCGGGGCAGAAGGCCATGTCGATTTGCCCCGGCGGATTATCGACGGTACTGAGCGCCACCCAGAACCAATGGCTGCCCGGCTGGGACGGCAACCCGACGCCATCGACGGACGTGGTGGTCGCCAAGGCGCATGTGGCTTCGATCCAGAGCGTCACGCAGGACGCCTGTTCCGGTTACGACGTCGTGCTCACCTTCGACGATACGGACGGCGCCGTCCTTGCGGCCATGCAGAATGGCGGCTGGGTCTTCTGGAATCAAATAACCTCGCTCCAGCCCGGCACGTTCAACATTGGCGATATGCCCTTGGGCTTCGGCAACAACAGCTTTTCCGTCTGCGGCACGGCGGGCCTCTGGACCGGGACGCAGGGCGGGCAGCCCTGTCCGGCCGTGATCTCCTGGGTGCAGTGGGCGCAGACCGACGGCAACGGGCACACCCAGATGTTCTGCATCTTGCAGCCCTGTGACAACGCCGGTTTCGCCACGAACTTCGTCAACGGCCTGGTCGGCCAGGAAGTCTGCATTTGCACCATGCAGGCGGTCGGGGGCGGCAACCCCGCCGACCAGCCGCCGAGCCTGACGTTCAATCTGGCTGACGCCTACACCGCGGTTCCCGATGTTATCGCCGGAGCCGTGATCTGGTCCGACGGCGGCAACGGCGGTATTACCAACATGGACTACACCGGACAGTGGATGGCCATTGGCTATGGCTGGTTGCGGGCCACCTGGGTTTACGCCGACGGCCCCGACACGGCCAACGCCGTTGACTTCGCCAATCCGCCCTTTGGCTGCAGCGGCGACGTGGCTGACGTGACCATCGCCGTCACCGGCGGCCGTACTCCGATTGGCCTGAAGGTGCAGTGGATATCGTCCGTAACGTCCGACGCTCCGCCGACCTACGGCGGCAGCGTCAACGTGCAGTTCATCGGTTCCAACGGCTGAGAAAAAAGGAGAAACCCGTGATCCTGACTCAAACGCAGCTTCAAGCTCGCAACTGGTACATGGCCCAGGCGGCGCTGGCCGCCAAAATCGCCACGGTGTCCACCGACGACATCGCGGCCCTCAAGACGGCGGGCATCCTCGACGCCAACAACAACTATCTGCCGCCCCTGCCGAACAAGTTGGTCATCAACATCGGGAGTTGAGACGACGGAAAAGTCTGGTGGCGTCGGTGTAGGTAATGGTGCGGAACTTTATCGGCTGGTCTAACGGAAAGGGAAAGATTATGCGAAGCATGTTCCTGGTTCTCATCGTGGCGGCAGTGGTGCTGGCGGGGTGCCACACGGCGGCGATGCACATGAAGATTCCGGTGGTGGCCCTGGACCCCGACAACCCCAACGCCGTGCCGGCCGGGGTGGTGGCCGCCACGCCTTCGGGCGGGACGACGACGCCCCCGGCGGTGACCGCCAACGGGCCGACCGTCGATATCGACGTGAGCTACTTTGATCTCATCGGCGGCTGGAAACCGATCGGCTCGCAGGAATTGACGCCGCAGTTGCAGGGCATAATCACCAATGCCGTGCGGAGCATGGTGGTGCGGCGCGACGCCACGACGACCTATACCTACACCGCCAGCGGGACCGTCAGCGGGGCCGTCGTGCAGCAGAAGGAGCATCCAGTCGCGCCGCCCGTGCCGGACAAGAAAACGCTCGGCCAGAAGTTGGACGGTGCCGTGACAGACGTGAAGATCGCCGCGGAGGACACGCTCGATGCGATTGGCATTCTTCTGCTCGTCGGCGGCCTGATCCTGCTCGTGCTCTGCCTCGTGTTCCGCGGCACGGTGGGTGCCTGGGTCAAGTACGTGTTCGGCCTGCTCTGGAAGGCGATCTGCGCCCTCCCGAAGATTTTCAGCGGTGGACTGGCCACGGTGGAGGCGGATTTCAAGGCGGTCGGCGCCGCCATTAAGACCACGGGCACTGTGATCGTGGACGACGTGGAGGGCAAGACGCCTCCGCCGGTGCCGACCGCTACCACCGTGACCACGCCTGCGGCGACGGCGGCGACTGTGACCCCCGTAACTACTGCAGCGCCCACAGCGGCTGCGGCCTAAGGAGAAGCTATGCCGACCTGGTTAACCATCCTCTTGCGTAGTCTCGCCGGGCTGGTGACGTTCGGCGGCGGAGCGGCCCTGGGCGCTAATGCCCTGGCCACCAACGGCCCCGCGTCGGAATGGGTGGCCGCTCTGCTGCCGATCCTGGCCGGCATTCTGCACGAGCATCACCGCCACCGGCGGGAGCGCAAAGCAAGGCGCGAAGCGAAGCATGAAGGTGGAGAGAAAAAGTCGCATCGCCGTGGGCGCTGAAGGTCGGACGAACGTTATCCCGTGAGGGTCCAATGACACCAGTCACCGTAGACCATGCTCTGCGTCACCCCGACACCTTCTATGCCTCGGGGCCGTGGTCGGAAGCCCAGACGCTGCACGTCGCGGCGGCCTACTCCAACCCCAAGCGCTGGGCCACGCGCCGCCGGACGTTTAACGACTTCCGCCGGTACATGGCGGGGGCGGGCAACGTTCAGCTTCACGTCGGCGAGTTGGCCTATGGTGACCGGCCGTTCGAAGTGACCGACGCCAGCCATCCGCTCGACTGCCAGTGGCGGACGTCCCAGGAACTGTGGCACAAGGAAAACATCCTTAACCAGGTGATCAGCCGCTTCCCGGCGGACTGGCAGTACGGGGCCTACCTGGACGGGGATTTCTGCATGACGCGGCCCGACTGGGCGCTGGAGACGATTCACCTGCTCCAGCACTTTGACTTCGTGCAACTCTTTTCCACCTATCAGGACCTCGGCCCCGCCAACGAGCCCCTGGGCGTGCGGCCCGGCTTCGCTTACAACTTTGCCCGGACGGGCGTGGCACCGCGAAGTTACCGGGCCGGCGCCCCTGGCGGCGGGTGGGCCTTCCGCCGCAGCGCCTTCAATGCCGTCGGCGGCTTGCTCGACGTCTGCATCCTGGGCAGCGGCGACTCGTGGATGGCCTACGGTCTGTCGGGCCAGCCTAATAATCACCCCGAGACGAAAGACCCCGGAGAAGGCTATGCCGACGCCATTCTGCACTGGCAACAGCGGGCGTCCGTAATCCGTAAGAACTTCTCCTACCTCAACAACCACGCCATTCATTACTGGCATGGGAGCAAAGCCCGGCGCGGCTATTCGACCCGCTGGCAGATCCTGCGGCAATTCAAGTTCGACCCGCGCACGGACCTGTTTCGCGATTGGCAGGGCATTTATCAGCTGACACCGGAGAAGCCCGGGCTGCGCGACGCCATCCGGCAGTATTTCGCCTCGCGTAGCGAGGATGATTCGTCTCTGGGCGGCGGCGAACGGCCGACGGTGTGACCCGTATCGAGTGAGGAACTGATGGCAATCACCGTAGACATCGCCGACGCGGTCGTGGCCGAACTGAATGACGCCTCATTCAGTAAGGAATTCACGGCCGTGCGCAGTTACCGGCCGCAGTACGACCTCGCGGAAATGTCCACGCTGCACGTGACCGTGGTGCCCAAGGCCGTTGTCATCGCCGCGGTGACCCGGTCAGGCGTGCAGTACGACGTGTCGGTCGATGTGGCGGTCCAACAGCACCTCGAAAGCGAGGACGCCGCGGCCATCGACCCGCTCATGGACCTGGTGGAGGAGATTGCTGATTTCTTCAGGTTGAATCCGCTCTCGGCGTGCCCGAACGTTTCGTGGGTCAAGACGGAAAACCATCCGGTCTATTCGCCACAGCACCTGGAGGAGTTCCGGCAGTTCACGAGTGTGTTGATGCTCACGTTCCTGGTGGTGAGGTGACCTGTGGCCGTCTTGCCGTCAATCTCACTCTCGTTCGACGTGAAGAAGCTCTTCTTCGACCGTGACCGGGTAACAAAGTTCATGGACGGCCAGACCCGGCGGGCGCTGCAGGAAGCCGGGCGGCGGATTCGGCGGATCGCCCAGACCTCGATGCGGTATGTCACCAGCCGCAAGGAGCAGGAACGTAAGATCGCCGCCGGCCTGCGGAAGAGAGAGGCGACGGACCCGAACGTCTCGCGGCCCGGCGAGCCGCCGAAGGCTATCAGGCCACACCCGTGGATCAGAGAGAACCTGTTCTACGCCTATGAGCCGGCGGCGCAGTCGGTGGTGATCGGGCCGGTGGGGTTTTCACGCGGTTCCGGCGCGCCGGAGAATCTGGAGTTCGGCGGCCGGGTGCGCATCCGGAATAAGCAACGGCGCCGGCGGCGGGTCGGTGGTGGCGGAGAGATCGACATTCGCGGCGGCCAGGTGATTTACACCCGGCTCAACACCTCCGCCCAGGTCGAGCGGGCCAACCGGATCAACGAGGAACTTTACGGCCCGATGTTCAAGGTCGTTTACATGGGGGCACGCCCTTTCATGGGGCCGGCCCTGCGCCAGGTGCAACCGGAACTGCCGCGGCTCTGGGCCTCGTCGGTGCGGTCGGCATAGTTAAGGAAAGGATTTGACCATGACTGTCCCTGTCATCCCGGCCAAGATCGGGAAAAACGCCAAGTTGTATTTCTGCGCGGCGGGCATCGCGGCCACGCCGACGTGGACCGAGGTGACGAACGTCCAGAACCTGAAGTCCAGCGACCAGATGGGCGGGGCCGACGTGACCACGCGCGGCAGCGGCCGGATGAAACTGGAACTGCCGACCTTGGAAACTGTGTCGGTCGAGTTTGACATGATCTGGAATACGCTCGACGCGGCCCTTCAGGCCTTCAAGGCCGCGTATCAGGCGGGCGGCTACATCGGCGTGGCCATCATGGACGGCGACATCACCGTCAACGGTTCCGAGGGCCTGGTGGCGGACATGGCCGTCTTTGCCTTCGAACGCGAGGAACCGCTGGAAGCGGCGATGACGGCCAAGGTCACGCTGAAACCGACGCTCTCGCCGACGCCCCCGTTCTGGAAGGTGGTTGCAAACCCTTAGTCGCGTCCGGCTCCGTGACGCCTGATGTGACGGGCACCTTTGCTTATGGCGGCTCTTTCGACTCCGGCGACGGAACCGGCCCGCATCCCTACTGGCATAACGCGGCGGCGGGGTATTACCTGTGGTCGGACTGGGGGTGCTGGATGATTGTTCAGCAAGCTCCCACCATGGGGACCGTGGTGTCTGCGGCCACGTGGGTTGGGCCGCGCGGCGGGGACAACCAGACCGGCATGCTGGGCACCTACAATCCGGGCGCGGGCGCGACGGGCATTGTGACTATCACTTAACGCGGGAGAGCGAAGATGAAAACCTTTACGGATAACGCGGGAAACACCTGGTCTCTGTCCATCACGGTTGACGCCGTGAAGCGGGTCCGCTCGCTGCTCAGCGTCAACCTCATGGACGTGATCGAGGGGACGCTCCTGGAGAAGCTGTCGGAAGACCCGGTGCTCTTGTGTGACGTGCTGTTCGCGGTGGTCAAGCCGGAAGCCGATGCCAAGGGCATCACCGACGAGCAGTTCGGCCGGGCCATGGGCGGGGATGCCATCGAGGCGGCGACGGCGGCGCTGCTGGACGATCTGGTGGATTTTTTCCCGAGCCAGAGGCGGAAGTTGCTGGGCCGCGCTCTGGCGAAGTTCAAGACCTTCGAGGAGAAGGCGATGAAGCACGCCAACGCGAAGCTGGACGCGCTGGACGACGCGGCGATGAACCGGCTGCTGAATACTGGTGGCGAGCCGTCTGGCAACTCGCCGGCGTCGTCGGCGTCACCCCCGGCTCCTTAACGTTGCGGGAACTGGTGCTGATGGCCGACGCCCGGCAGCGAGAAGCATGGGGCCGGCTCAGCGCCTTGCTGGCGACCATCGCCAACGTCAACCGCGATCCGAAGAAACGGGCGGTGTCTCCTGACGACTTCAATCCTTATGTCGACAAGCAGCCGTCGTCGGGCACGCCGATTACGGCTGAAAACGTGCACCTGTTGAAAGCGTGGGTGAACCGTGGCGGGAAGTAGCGGAGCCATTCGAGCGGGCCGGGCTTTCGTCGAGTTGTTCACCGACGACTCCAAGCTCGCCGCCGGCCTCAACGCGGCGAAGCGGAAGCTCGAAGCCTTCGGCCGGAGCGTCAAGGAACTGGGCCTCAAGCTTTCGGCCATGGGCGCCGCCATTACCGGTCCGCTCCTGGCGACGGCCAAGGAGTTCGCCGACATGGGGCACGAACTCCAGATGATGTCGGAAAAAACGGGGATCAGCGTCGAAACGCTGTCACAGTTGGGCTTCGCCGCCAAGGAGTGCGGCGTCGAGGCCGAGACCTTAACGATGGCCTTCGTCCGGATGGACCGGGTTCTGGTCCAGGCCGAGAAGGGCAACAAGAAGGCCGTCGAAGCGCTGAATGATTTGGGGCTGACCCTGGCCGACCTGAAGGGCAAAAGCCCGGAAGCTCAGTTCGCCCTGATCGCCCAGCGTATCAGCGAGTTTGAGGATCCCGCCGAGCGGGCGGCAATGGCCATGCAGGTTTTCGGCCGCGGCGGCGCGGCCCTGTTGCCCCTGTTGAACAAGGGCGCGGCGGGGATCACTGGCCTGATGGACAAGGCCCGTGAACTGGGGCTGACGATTTCCGGGGAGGACGCCCAGGCGGCGACCCAGTTCCACGAGGCCATGACGGAATTGTGGGCGGTCCTCCAGAAGTGCTGGTTCACCATCGGTTCGGCGCTGGCGCCGGTCCTCAAGGGCCTGGCTCAGTGGGTCACGGCGGTTGTAATTGGCGTGACGAAGTGGATTGGTCAGCACAAACAACTTGTCGTCGCCATTCTCGGCGTCGGCGCGGCGATAACGGTGCTCGGGCTAGGGCTGGTGGCCTTCGGCGTCGTCGTCACCTACGTTTCGGCGGCCGTCGGGGCGCTCGGGACAATCTGCTCGGTCGTGGGCGGCATTATGGGGGCTCTTGGCTCGGTGATCGCGGCTATCTGTTCGCCTGTGGGCCTGGTCGTTGCCGCGATTATCGCCCTCGGCGTGATTATTCTGAAGGTGACGGGGGCCGGGGCCAAGGCGCTGAAGTGGCTCGGCGATATGTTCAAGGGCCTGTGGAAAGACGCCTGCCTGGCCTTCGACGGTATCTCCGACGCCCTGGCGGCCGGCGACATCGCCCTGGCCGCGCGAATCCTCTGGCTCACACTCAAGATGGAGTGGATCAAGGGTTGCGCCGCCCTTTCGGAAATCTGGACGAAGACGAGCAGTTGGTTCAAGACCGTCGGGGCCGAAGCGTGGTATGGCACGCTCCAGGTGGCGGAATCGGTCTGGCACGGCCTGGCCGAGGGCTGGATCGAGACGACCAACCTCCTCTCGAATTGCTGGACGCGATTCGTGCAGGGTGTCACCAAGGGTTGGAATTGGGTCAAGGGCCTGTTCGACGAGAGTTTCGATTCTCAGGCCGCGAACAAGCTGGTGGACCAGGCGGCGAATTCCGACGTGGCGAAGCGGGAGAAGGAGCGCGACGACGAATTGGCTCATGAAGCGACCATTCATGAAAAGGTGCAACACCAGATCGACGCCGAGCGCGAGGCCAAACTGAAGGCGATCAAGGACGCCAAGGACGAGGCCCTGAAATCGACGCAGGCCGAAGTGGACGCCGCGCGAAAAGCGTGGGACGACGCGCGGGCCAAAGCGAAACAGGAACGGAAGGACAAAGAGGACGCGGCGAAGGCCACGGCGGACGCCGCCGCCGGTGCGGTGCGGAACCGGAAGCTCCCTGACAAGGATGATGTGTCGAAGGCCATTAACGACGCCTCGGCCAGGGGCACGTTCAACGCCTCGTCCGGGGCCATGCTCGGCCTGCGCATGAACGGCGGCGAGACGATGGAGCGGGTGGCCAAGTCGTCTGAGAAGTCGGAAAAGCACCTGGAAAAGATTAAGCAAGAACTGGAACAGGCCGACGGGCTGGAATTTGGAGTGTAGGCGTGGCGATTCAGATCGGCGAAAAAGTCAACTCCCCCCGGCTGACGAGCGGTCGTAAATCGTCGGCCGAAGGGCGCTGGTGGATCACCGGGACAGGCGACGAAAACGCCGCGAAGGCGGCGCTATGTGCGGCGGCGCCGGCGTCGATAGGCGGCGAAGCAGTGGTCACGATGACGACGCCGACCGGCCCGGTCGTCCTGGCGGCTTGGCCGTTTCTGGTGGCCAGCGACGTGACGGTCGAGCAGGTCGCGCCGGGCATCTGGGACGGCATCGTCACCTATTCGACCTGGGGCGAGCAGCAGAAAAAGAAAGACCCGCCCGCGACCGGCGAAGCCATTTTCGATTTCGACACCACCGGCGGCACGCAGCACATCACCCAGAGCATCGCCACCGTCCAGAGCTACGGTCAGAACGGCGACACGCCGCCCAACTTCAATCAGGCCATCAACGTGACGCGCGACTCGGTGGACGG
This sequence comes from uncultured Planctomycetia bacterium, assembly GCA_903929765.1. Lineage (GTDB taxonomy): Bacteria > Planctomycetota > Phycisphaerae > FEN-1346 > JAACEH01 > CAIYVX01. The sequence goes on along the minus strand of CAIYVX010000093.1, from coordinate 16,850 downwards.
CTGTGACATCACGATCCCCGTCTACCAGTGGGGCGAGACCCACTACCTTCCGAGTGAGACGGTCACTGACGCCTACAAGGGCATTCTCTACAACGCCACCGGCTGCGTAAACGTCAACCCGTTCAAAGGCACGGCAGCGCTGGAAACGCTGTTCCTCGGCGCCAGCGGCTCGCAGCGCGGCAACAATGATTGGGAAATCCGCTTCAAGTTCGCGTCCTCGCCCAATAAAACCAACCTCAGCATTCCCGGCGTCAGCGATGGCATCTGCAAGAACGGCTGGGAGTATCTGTGGGTGCGTTACCATGATGTGTTCGACAACGACGCCTCGAAGCTGATGCTGAAGAAGCCCTATGCCGCCTATGTCGAGCGGGTTTACCTGGCCACGGATTTTGCCAGTTTGGGGATCGGCACATGAGCGACCCCTTCCGCAAAGTGTCGAGCGGCCAGCCGATGCGGATTCCCGCGCGGGCCTACAACGCCTTTATTGACGCGGCGATGGACCTCCAGCAGCGCCGCATGAGCGGCAGCGGCAGCGCGGACGAGCGGAACATTCTGCCCGTTTTGGTCATGGTCCAGAACGACAGCGGCGACGACTGCCAGGAAGGCGACGTGCTCGGTATCGACAAGGCGCTGATCGACCCGACGCAAGGCGATCCGCAAACGGTCCAGTTCGTGCATCTTCCGGCGTACAGCGGGATCACGCCCGCCGACCCCGACCACCTGGGCATGTTCATCATCACCGCTGAGCCGATTCCCGACGGGAAGGTCGGTCGGGGGTTTATCAGCGGCGTCGTCCCGGCCTGGATTGACGTGCAGGACACCAATGACAACTACGCTGAGATTAACGACGGCGACTCGAACGCCCTGAAGTCGGGCGCGTCCGGCTCGGCTTATATCCTCTGGCTTTCGGACAGCGGAACCGGCGAGCAGTGGGCCATCGTCCAATTGGGCGTCCGCGTGCCACCGCTCTTTCAGGCGCAGTCTGATTCCGATGGCGACACGGTTGACGTGTTGCCTATCGACACCGACGGCAACACCGTGGGCGACACGAATTCGACGGTCAAGGTGCTGAGCACGGACGTGTGCGGCACGAAAATTTACGCCGACGATCTGGTCAGCACGGTCGAGGCGGCGGACGGGACGCGGTTGGCCGTGCCTGTCTTCGGCACATCCGACAACGCGACCGAACTCGACAGCGGCACTGACGACAGCGCGAACACCGACGATTGGGATATCACCGATCAGACCTCCGGCGCGCCCGGCGTCATCTTCACCCCGATCCGTCTGGCGTGGAGCGGCACGCCTGGTGATCCGGTGCATCAGTACACGCGGAAGATGACGTTCGATTCGCAGGGGCGGCTGGTCAAGGTGGCGGCGGAGGAACAGAGCGACGCCTTCGCCACCGGCCCGTGCGGTGACAGCGGGGACGACTAATGCCGATCATGGCCGACACCGACAAGATTCTGATGACGATGACGGCGACGGCCGAGAATCGGGAGTTGGCGACCGACTGTTGCAACGCGACGGACATTCTGGTGGTGACGTGCAATCAGAACCGGATCACCGATGACGATTACACGGTCAAGTTGAACGGCCACGTCGTCGGGACCGTTGCCCATGTCGGCGACTGGAGTACGGGTTGCGGTAGCCCCGGCACCGGCCTGTGGGCCTGTACGGACGCCTCCATCGTGCCCGGCGTCCTGACGAACGAAGACGCGCTCTCCGCCAACTGTTCCTCCTGCCTGGCAGACGCGGTGTGGACGCCGGGCACCCTGAGCGCTGCCTGGCTGGCGGCAAGCAATGAGTTGATTGTGACGGCGACGAGCGACGAGTGGTGCGGAGATTGGGGCACCGTATCCGCGTGGGCGGTCGATGCGAAGAACAAATTGCTCTGCTACCCGCTGACGAGCGGAGCCTATGTCGGTCTCAACGGTCCTTTGCCGTGCGTGATGTTCGACGGCACGTTCGATTGGAACCCGCTGCCATGATCCGCGTCTCGACTGCCCAACTTCAGGCCCGCGCCGCCGAACGTCCGCCGGAGTACCTACAGGAGATCACCCCGGCCCTGGTTCGCGTGCGGCCTGACGGCGTGCAGGAGTACGACGATCAGCACCCGGCGTGGCGGGCGGCGCTGAGGAAATATCGCCCGGCGGCGCGAGGGCTGGGTGACACGGTTGAACGAGCTTTGGACGCTACGGGCATCGGGCCGGTGGCGAAACGACTGATAACCGCCGTGACCGGCCGCCCGTGCGGGTGCGCCAAGCGGCGGGACTTTCTGAATGGGCTGGTGCCCTACAAACAAAATGGAGACTGACGATGGCCGGAAACGCTTCTCAGATCGCAGTATTGCAGGCCCAGGTTGTGGTGGTCCAGAACCAGGCGGCGCTGGCCAACTCCCAGAACGCCTTGCAGCAGGCCAAGTTTGCTCAGCAGATCGCCAACTTGAACGACCAGATTGCCAAGTTGGCCCCGGTGCCGGCGGCGCCTCCGAGCGGATCATGAACCGCTCGGTGATAGTCGATGTTCCTGCCTGCTCAACCACGATTCTCTCCACAATCGTGGTCCCCGACTGACTACGAGCCTGCCGCTCAGCAGGCCGCACCAACTCCCCGCTGGTCTGTTCCCTAATTTTCCGGCAAAAGCCTCCATTGACAGGAAGGTTGCATACCTGTTAAATACACGCTCGCCGATACGGTGGGTTCGGGGGCGTCTTGCCGGCGGCAAGCCCCAGATGGACCCATTTCAGCGATTGGGGGACAACAGCCCATGAGCGACGTTAAACTGTTCAAGATTACCAATGGTGCGGCCGAGGAACTCGTCGGCGGTGCCGTCAAGCTCGAAAAACAGCTTCAGACTCTCGTCGAAAGGCACCTTGAGGTTTTTCTGCACGTCCGTTTTGTGGCTTCTGAGTATTCAACCGGCAAAACCTATGCAGGTCGCATCGACACGCTCGGTCTCGACGAAAATTACTGCCCGACGATCATTGAGTATAAGCGGAATTCCAACGCCAATGTGATCAATCAAGGCCTGTTCTACCTGGCCTGGTTGATGGACCACAAAGCTGAGTTCCAGTTGCTGGTTCTCAAGAAGTTTGGTCAGGAGACGGCGGATAAGATTGACTGGAGCGCCCCACGACTCTTGTGTCTCGCTGAGGATTTTACCCGCTATGATAAGTTTGCCGTCGAGCAGAACAACCGCAACATCGGACTCATTCGCTATGTCTGCTTTGGAAGCGACCTCCTGCTGCTCGACTTGGTGAACGTTGCTACTGCCCGGCCTGATGATGAGATCCCGACTCGCGACGACAAGGGAAATGATGGCGGCACTTCTCCAAAACCGTATGCAACGCAGCAGGACTACCTTGACAAGGCGTCGCCGCAATTGAAGGAGTTGTATGAGGCCGTTAAAGACTACCTTCTTGACCTCGGCGACGACGTCCAGGAGAACATCCTCAAGTGGTACATCGCCTTCAAACGGCTTAAGAACATCGTTACCTTCGAGGTCAAGACGCAGAGCAATAGTCTTTTGATGTGGTTGCCTCTCGACCCGGATAGCGTCAAGCTGGAAGATGGCTTCTCCCGCGACATGCGGGGCGTTGGTCATCACGGCACGGGTGACTTGGAACTGACCATCCGCAACATCGACGATTTGGAAAAAGCCAAGCCGCTGATTCAACGGAGCTTCGACGAGAGCTGACCGTCACACCGGAAGGAAGATGACGCATGGCAAAGAGCAAGAATGGCACCGGGGCCAACCTGGGATTCGAGGATAAGCTCTGGGCGGCCGCCGACAAACTCCGTGGCAGCATGGACTCGGCGGAATACAAGCACGTCGTCCTCGGCCTCATCTTCCTAAAGTACATTTCTGACGCCTTCCTGGAAAAGCACAAGACCCTCGAAGCCGAAAAGCTGGCCGACCCAGAGGAAAAGGATGAATACCTGGCCGACAACGTCGTCTGGGTGCCGCCGGGAGCACGCTGGGACTATCTCCAGAAGAATGCCAAAAAGCCCGAGATCGGCAAACTTATTGACGATGCGCTGGCCTCCATTGAGCGGGACAACAAAGCCTTCAAGGGCGTTCTGCCCAAAGACTATGGCCGGCCCTCCCTCGACAAGACCCGCCTCGGCGAGCTCATCGACCTGATCGGCACTATCGGTCTTGGTGACAAGGAGAGCCGTGAGCAGGACATCCTCGGCCGGGTCTACGAGTACTTCCTCGGCCGGTTCGCCGAGAAGGAAGGCAAGGGCGGCGGCGAGTTTTACACGCCGCAGTGCGTCGTAAAGTTGCTCGTCGAGATGATCGAACCCTACAAGGGCCGAGTCTTCGACCCATGCTGCGGCTCCGGCGGAATGTTCGTCCAGGCCATCAAGTTCGTCAAGGCTCACATGTCCAGCAACGGCAATGGCGGCATGTCCGCCGTTCAGCGCCAGCGGGCTATCTCCATCTACGGCCAGGAACTCAACTACACCACCTGGCGGCTCTGCCAGATGAACCTGGCCATTCGGGGCATCGACGGCGACATCCGCTGGAACGAAAAGGGGTCGTTTATCCAGGACGAGCACAAGGATCTGCGGGCTGACTTTATCCTGGCCAACCCGCCGTTCAACATGGAGGACTGGGGTTACAGCAAGGTCAAGAACGATGTCCGCTGGCGCCGCTTCGATCAGCCCAGTGGCAATGCCCAGTTCTCTCTACCTGCCGGCGGTGAGCGGAAGCAGAAGGACGGGTCGGTCATCCACGTGGACGGCGGCAACGCCAACTATGCCTGGATTCTCCACTTTCTTCACCACCTCGCGCCGCACGGCACCGCCGGCTTCGTCCTGGCCAATGGCTCCCTATCCAGCAACACCAGCGGCGAAGGCGAGATTCGCAAGGCGATCACCGAGGCCGATATGGTAGACTGCATCATCGGCCTGCCCGGCCAGCTTTTCTACACCACACCGATTTCCGCCTCTCTCTGGTTCCTTACTCGTAGCAAGAAAGCCGACAAAGAGCGCGGCTACCGCGCCAGGCCCGGCGAAACCCTGTTCATCGACGCCCGCAAGATGGGACACCTGATCGACCGCACTCATCGCGAGTTGTCTGACGATGAGATTGCCGAGATCGGCCGCACCTACCACGCCTGGCGTGGCGAAAAGGACTCCGGCAAGTACGCCGACCAGGCCGGCTTCTGCATGGCCGCCACGCTCAAACAGATCGAGGCCCACAGCCACGTCCTGACGCCCGGCCGCTACGTCGGCGCGGAAGAAATCGAGGACGACGGCGTGCCTTTCGAAGAGAAGATGTCCGAGCTTTCCGCCGAACTCTACGAGCAGATGGGCGAGGCCCAGGAACTGGATGGCGCGATTCGCCGCAACCTGGAGGGATTGGGCTATGGCGAATGACCCCATCATTTATGTGGCAGACGCGGGGTCGATGGCGAAAGGCAATTTCCATTGGGTGTCCTCGCAAGGCAACGCCACGCCATCAGATGATCCGGCGAAGCTAGCCAGCGCAATCTCAGCCGACCTCGGGGAAGGTCGTTGCGTAGCATTGGGGTACGAATGCCCGCTCTTTGTTCCCTGCAATGAAACCCCAAAGACGTTAGGTTGTGCGCGAGAAGGCGAATGCGTGGAGGCAACTGGAAATCGGCCTTTCACTGCTGGGGCCGGCGCTTCTGTTTTTGCAACCGGCATTCAATCACTTGCGTGGGTGTTGCGCCAAATTAAGCAGTCGCACCCTGCTGCTACGGCGACGACACGTTGGCGAGATTTCCAGAGCGGCCAATATCGACTGTTTGTGTGGGAGGCGTTTGTCAGCGGGTCCGAGAAAGCCTACCCACCGTCGCACGCGGGAGACGCCAGCCTGGCAATAGATGCCTTCAAGCAGGTGATGCGAAACGAAGCCAATCCGACGCGAGTTAAGTGTGCAAGGTCTTTTTCGCTCGCCGGTGCAGCAATTCTCTACGCGGGCTTGTCGACGGATGTCGGCCTACTTTCGGAGCCTTGCGTCGTACTTCGGCCCATCTTCTCCGCAGAGGAATCCAAGGGACGACTGTCGGGCTACAAACTACGTCAAGCTGAGGCTAAGAAAGCAAAAGCCCAGAAGACGAAAGGCGGGGACATATGACCGCCAGACTTTATAAGCAGATGGGCGAGGTAAAGGACTTGGACACCACCATTCGCCGCAACCTGGAGGAGTTGGGTAATGGTGAGTGATGGTTCCAAGCCTCTCGGCGACGTCGCCGATGTGATCATGGGGCAGTCGCCGAAAGGCGACACCTATAATCATGACGGAGAGGGTGTGCCGTTGCTGAATGGTCCCACTGAGTTTGGCCCGAAGCATCCCGAACCTGTCCTTTATACGACGGCCCCGACTCGCTTTGCCGAGCCGGGTGACATCCTTTTCTGTGTGCGCGGTTCGACGACCGGTCGAATGAATTGGGCGGATCGGCGGTATGCCATAGGGCTGCGGCATCGCGGCAATAAGGGCTAGGACGAATGCGGAGGACACGTACTTCATCTATTGCTGCATTGTCAACAAGCTTGAACGACTACTTTCATACACGGCCGGTTCAGTCTTCCCAAATCTATCAACTGGTGACCTCAACCGCTTCGAGATTCCTTGGCCAGACGAAAAGTTCCGGGCAAGCGCTGTTGAGATTCTTGGCGCGCTGGATAGCAGGATCGACTTGAACCGGCGGATAAATCGAACGCTGGAGAAGATGGCGGCGGCGATCTTCAAGAGTTGGTTTATCGACTTTGACCCTGTCCGGGCCAAAGCTGACGGCCGCACTCCCAACCTCTCCGTCGAAATCGCCGACCTCTTCCCTGACACCTTAGAAGACGCCAAACCTGGCCTAGTTCCAGTCGGATGGAAGCCCGGAAAGCTCGGAGACATAGCCGAAAACCCTCGGCGTGGGATTAAGCCGGATGAGGTGCCGCCGGCCACTCCATACATTGGCCTAGATGATATGCCGCGTGGACGTATTGCCCTTGACGCCTGGGGCCGCGCCGAGGAGGTCAGTAGCCAGAAATCACGGTTCAAGGCAGGGGAAATCCTGTTTGGCAAGCTTCGCCCGTACTTCCACAAAGTGGGCATTGCTCCCGTCGACGGCGTCTGCTCAACGGACATTGTAGTGATTGTCCCGAAGACGGAAGATTGGCACAGCTATGTCCTATCGCTCGTATCCAGCAAGGCCTTCGTGGACTACACCGATTCTCACTCGGCCGGCACCAAGATGCCCCGGACAAACTGGGACGACATGGGTCGTTACCCGCTCGCCTTGCCGCCCGTGGAAGTCGCCAGGGCCTTCCAGAGACAGATAGCCTCACTGCACCAGCGCATCGGCGTAGGTGTCCGCCAAAACCGCCGCCTCGCCGGTCTGCGCGACACGTTGCTGCCCAAACTTCTCAGCGGAGAGATTGATCTGCCGTCCACCAAGTTGTTCGCTAGGGAGGCTGAGTGATGTCATCGGCTACGCTTACAAGTTTGGCGATGCTAAAGGTCCATGTTGACCAAGGGCAGGATTATCTCGACTATCTCCGGCCATTTATCCTCCAAGTCCTGGTCGACCACACACCAGACCCCGTGACAGACGCTGTGGTGCGGGATTACCTCCGAAAGCAGTTTGGCCTTGAAATTCCAGAACGTGCGGTGCAGATCGTCCTAACTCGCCTTGCACGAAAACATCCGCTTAAGAAGGAGCTCGGTGTTTACCACATTACGGGTAAACTCGCCGACCCCGGCATTGCGACCGAGAAGGCTCGAGCGAGCCGTCACATCGAGGCGGTGGTTTCCGGGCTGATCGAATTCTCCAAAAACACAGCAAGACCAATTACAAGCCACGACGAGGCCGTAACGGCTATCTGCGCATTCCTGACGCAGTTCAACATTCCCTGTTTGCGGGCGTACCTACGTGGCACCGCAATACCGACCATCAAGGGGAACCAGGATGCTCATATCGTGTTGGTCAGCGAGTACGTTCTGGAACTGCAGAAGTCGAATCCCGAGCGATTTGAGAGCTTTCTTGTCGTGGTTCAAGGGCATATGCTTGCCAACGCTTTGCTCTGTCCGGATCTGCAATTCGCGTCAAAGACATACAAGGGCGTGACGTTTTACCTTGATACCCCTGTGGTCGTGCGCCGCCTTGGGCTTGAAGGGGACGCTAAGAAAGCAGCCACCACGAAACTGATCGAATTACTACGCAAGCTGGGCGCAACAGTCGCCGTTTTCTCCCATTCGCGAGAGGAACTCGGGCGTGTGGTCAAAGGTGCTGCAAACCATGTAGAAGACCCAAGCAGTCGGGGGACTATCGTCATGGAAGTCCGCCGACAGGGGACGACCAAGTCCGACCTCTTATTACTCGCTGGGCAGCTTGAAGAAAAATTGAAGGAGGCGCAGATCGATGTAGTAAAGACGCCACGTTATATTGAGGAGTTTCAGATCGACGAGAAGGCCTTCGAGATGGTCCTTGACGACGAGGTGTCCTATTTCAATCCCCGCGCAAGGGAAGATGATATCAATTCGGTGCGCAGTATCTATGTGCTTAGGTCCGGCATTGCACCGTTGAGTGTTGAGAAGGCACAAGCTGTCCTCGTAAGTAGTAATAGCGGTTTTGCGCGGGCCGCGTTCGAGTACGGCAAGAAGCACGAGGAATCACGTGAAGTATCCAGTGTCGTTACAGATTTCAGCCTGGCTAATATGGCGTGGCTAAAGGCTCCTCTAGGATCGCCATCACTCCCAATGACTGAGCTTCTTGCGTTCTCGTATGCGGCTATGCAGCCCTCGAAGGCCCTTTTGGATAAATATCTAAACGAAATCGATAAGCTTGAGGGGCAAGGAAAGATTACGCCGAGAGACCACCAGCTCTTGCGGAGTAGCGCTCTGGCGCAGGAGGAACTCATGCGCCTCACTCTGGGAGACGAGGAGGCGCTGACCGCACTGACTGTTACTGAAACACTCTCACGCGTGGAAGCCGAGATTAGGAAGGAGGAGAGCGAGAAGCTTGCTACCGAGCTGGCTGCGCATGCGAAGACACAGGCTGACCACGCACAGACCCAGTCCGAGCTCATGGCTGAACGCGAAAGGGGCAGGCAAGTCCAGGAGCATTTGTATTGGCGGTGCGTCCGGAAAGCGAGGCGGTATTCCTGGGCGGTTGCGGCCGTGGTAGGCCTCATCATCATTGCTGGCATTGTAGCAGGGCTTGGAATAACGTCGAAAAACCCAGTAGGCGGATGGGTACTGACGATACTGTCGGCGCTGTTAGCCGTTGCCGTGGGCATCGACTTGCTGTGTGGGTTCTCCGTGCGGGATATGCGAGAAAAGTTGGAGAAGCGGCTGCTGGCGTGGTTGGTAAAGCGGGAAGCGGCAGCAACCGGTTTGCAACTGGAGGAGACACCGGAGGCAGGCAAATGATTCAGAAAAACTCTGATGCCATCACCAAGGCGGACATCGACGCGCTGATCACGAGCGGTGTCGTCGAGTCGAAGACGTTGGAGTATAAACAGGAGTTGCCGGGCAACTCGGATGCCGACAAGAAGGAGTTCTTGGCCGACGTGTCGTCGTTTGGCAACGCCTCTGGCGGCGACATCATTTATGGGATTAAGGCGGCCGTGGATGCTGAAGGCAAAAAGACTGGGGCACCCAAGGCCGTCCGGCCTATCGTAAGCGCAACCGCCGACGACGCGAAACTACGGCTGGAGGAAACTATCCGGAACAGCATTGATCCGCGCCTCCGCGTGCAAATCAAAGAGATTACGGGGTGGGGAGCAGACGGACAGGGTTTCGTGATTCTGCTGCGGATTCCTAAGAGCTTCGCTTCGCCGCATATGGTCACCTACAAGGGCTCTACCCGGTTCTTCTCTCGCCATTCGGCCGGCAAGTACCCTCTCGACGTGGGTGAGCTTCGAACGGCATTCCTGGCGACAGAGTCACAAGGAGAGCGTATCCAACGGTTCCGCCAGGATCGGCTTGGAAAAATCGTGGCGGATGAAACGCCGGTCGTGCTGTCGTCGCCCCGACGGCTGGTGCTCCATCTGATTCCCATACCATCGTTCCTGAATAACGAACGGTTAGAAATTGCTGATAGGTCAGCGCCGACGGCGGCTTTTAGACCTATCGAGTCGTCTGGGTGGGATCAGCGGTATAACTTGGACGGGCTCGTGAGCTTCGAAGGGGGGTATTCGAAGGGACAAAGTCACGCCAGCTACTGTCAGCTATTCTTCACCGGGACCGTTGAAGCGGTATGGTCGGAATTCACTGGGCGCGAGGGCGATTCAACCTATATTGCGAGTGTTGCTTATGAGCAGGAAATCATCCGCGCAGTCGAGTCATACTTGGAGGGATTTCGTAGGTTCGGTTTGACACCTCCAGTGGTGGTTTCGCTGGCAGTGGTTGGATGCAAGGGAGCGGTTATGTATGTCGACCAGATCCGGCGTTCGGCTCGCATGACCTCATTAGACCGGGATCCTGCCATTCTTCCTGATACGGTTATCGACAACTTAAATACTGACGCGGCGCAGATTATGAGGCCAATTTTTGACGCGCTGTGGAATGCGTGTGGCTTTGCTCGCAGCTTTAACTATGACAAGGACGGAAACTGGAAGCCGAGGTAGTAGAAAATGGCCTATTTGGACGAAGCCCAAGTTGAGATCGCCACGGTCGGCTACCTGCGGGAGCTTGGCTACGAGTATGTCCACGGGCCTACGATTGCCCCGGACGGCGAGGCGCCGGAACGGCAGGACTACGGCCAGGTTGTCTTGGCAGGACGCCTGCGGAGTGCGTTGCTGCGTATCAACCCGGATGTGCCGGCGTCGGCCATCGAGGAGGCCATTCGCAAGGTTGTTCTGCCGGAAAGCCCCTCGCTGGTGATCAACAACCGGGCGTTTCACCGCATGCTGACGGACGGCATCGATGTTTCGTGGCGTGCCGAGGACGGAGAGCGGTTCGGCAAGGTGTGGCTGTTCGAACGGAACCCCGACAAGGTCGACGACAACGAGTTCCTGGTGGTAAACCAGTTCACCGTCATCGAGGAGAAGAAGAACCGTCGGCCGGACGTGGTCATCTTCATCAACGGGCTGCCTTTGGCTGCCCTGGAACTGAAGAACCCGGCGGAAGAGAAGACCACAATTCAGCACGCCTACAAGCAGTTCCAGACCTACAAGGCAGAGATTCCCAGCCTGTTCGTCTTTAATGAGCTATTGATCGTGTCCGACGGCTTCTATGCCAAGGCGGGAACGCTGACGGCGGGGTGGGACCGGTTCATGCCGTGGCGGACGATGGACGGCCTGAGCCTGGCGCCGAAGGGTGCCGTGCAGCTTGAGGTTCTGATCAAGGGAATTTTTGAGAAGCAGCGGTTCCTGGACTATGTTCTGAACTTCATCACCTTCGAGGACGACGGCAAGGAGATCGCCAAGAAGGCGGCGGCGTACCATCAGTACTGGGCCGTCCAGAAGGCCGTGGAGTGCACCGTAGAGGCCAGCCGGCCCGAGGGTAACCGTAAGATTGGCGTGGTCTGGCACACTCAGGGCTCCGGCAAAAGCCTCTCTATGGTTTTCTACGCCGGCAAAATTATCAAACACCAGGCGATGGAGAATCCCACGCTGGTGGTTATCACCGACCGCAACGATCTTGACGAGCAATTGTCCGATACGTTCATTTTCAACAGCGACGTGCTGCGTCAGAAGCCCGTCCAGGCGGAAAGCCGCGAGCACCTCAAGGAGTTGCTGCATGTGGCTTCGGGCGGCGTCATCTTCACCACGCTCCAAAAATTCGAAGGCGGGGATGCCTTAAGCACGCGGCGAAACATCGTCGTGATCGCCGATGAGGCCCATCGCAGCCATTACGGCTTCAGCGCCCGGATCAATAAGAAGAGCGGCGAGATCAAGTACGGTATGGCCAAGTACCTGCGGGACGCCTTGCCGCACGCCTCGTTTATCGGGTTCACCGGCACGCCACTGGAACTCGACGACAAGAGCACGCCGGCGGTATTCGGCGACTACATCGACAAGTACGACGTGCTCCGGGCGGTGGAGGACGAAAATACCGTCCCCATCTACTACGAGTCGCGGCTGGCCAAGCTGGAATTGAGCGAGGATGAGAAACCGAAGATCGACCCGGAGTTTGAGGAGATTACCGAGGGCGAGGAAGAAACCGAGAAGCAGAAGCTAAAGACCACGTGGGCCGCGATGGAGGCGATGGTCGGAACCGAGAAGCGAATCGGCCTGGTCGCCAAGGATCTGGTGGACCACTTCGAGAAGCGGCTCGGCGCCCTTCAGGGTAAGGGTATGGTGGTATGCATGTCGCGCCGCATCTGCGTGGAAATGTATAACGCCATCGTAAAGCTCCGCCCCGACTGGCACAACGCTGCGGATGACAAGGGGGCGGTCAAGATCGTGATGAGCGGTTCCGCCTCAGACGAGCAGGAATGGCAGCCTCATATTCGCACCAAGAGCGCCCGGGTTGCCATCGCCAAACGGTTTAAGGATCCCGACGACGCGATGAAGCTGGTGATCGTGCGGGACATGTGGCTCACCGGGTTCGACTGCCCGAGCCTGCACACGATGTACGTCGACAAGCCGATGAACGGTCACAACTTGATGCAAGCCATTGCCCGCGTGAACCGGGTTTTCAGGGACAAACCAGGTGGCCGTGTGGTTGACTACTTAGGCCTAGCCGACGCCTTGAAGCGAGCACTGCATACCTATGTCGCCAGTGGCGGCAAGGGCGAAGCGACCATCGATCTCGAGCAGGCCGCGTCAGTTTTCATAGAGAAGTACGAGGTCGTCTGCGCCATGTTCCACGGCTTTGACTACGAGGCCATCCTTAACGCCGCGGCAGCGAAAAGAATGAGCGGAGTTGCCCAGGCGATGGAGTTCATTCTCAGTCTTCCCGACGGCAAGAAGCGATATCTGGACGCCGTTGCTGCCCTCTCGAAAGCCTTTGCTCTGGCGGTGCCGCATGAGAAGGCGATGGCCGTTCGGGACGAGGTGGCCTTATTCCAAGAGGTCCGCTCGGCCCTGGTAAAAGCCACAGTATCGGAGTCCGATAAGACCGCCGACGAGATGGAATCGGCCATTCGGCAACTCGTGTCCCGCGCCGTCTACTCGACCGAGGTCGTGGATATTTTTGCTGCTGCTGGCCTAGAGAAACCAGACATCTCGATTCTCTCAGACGAGTTCCTTGCTGAGGTGAAGCAACTGCCGCAACGGAACCTAGCCCTGGAACTCCTGAAGAAGCTGATCAGCGACGAAATCAAGACCCGGATGCGAAAGAACGTCGTGCAGGCCAGGTCATTCGCCGAGATGCTTGAGCAGACGGTCCGAAAGTACCAGAACCGCGCTATCGAGGCAGCACAGGTTATCGAGGAACTGATTCAACTGGCCAAGAGCATCAAGAATGCCGAGACTCGCGGTGAGGAACTGGGCCTGAACGATGACGAAGTGGCTTTCTATGACGCCTTGGCTGAGAACGAGAGTGCCCGGAAGGTAATGGGTGACGACCAACTGCGATTCCTGGCCCAGGAACTCGTGAACAGGGTTCGCCAGAGCGTCACCATTGACTGGCAGGTCCGTGAGAATGCCCGCGCCCAGATACGGGTGCTCGTTAAAAGGATTCTACGGAAGTACGGGTATCCGCCAGACATGCAGCAGCGCGCGACTGATCTGGTGCTAGAGCAGGCCGCAGTATTGTGCAAGGATTGGGCAGCCGCGTAATCGTTGTTGCCATAACCGATCTCAACCACGTTGCAAACATCTAACGCAGGAGATTTGGAGCAGAGAACAATAACTTAGACACCCAGGCTTCGGAGGTCCCATGGCTTACATCAAACTGATTGATCTCGTTCGCAAGTTCGATTCGGGGGTTATTGAGTTGCCACTCATGCAACGCGACTACGTCTGGCCCGCGTCTAAAGTGGTCAACCTCCTCGACTCTCTTTACAAGGGATGGCCCATCGGAGTTTTCTATATCTGGAAAACCCCGAATCTACAGGCCAGGCGAGGAACGGCAGTCCGCCGGCATATTGGAGCCAAAATTACAGAGCCCTTCTGGGGATATCTCCTCGACGGACAACAGCGGCTCACGAGTTTGTCACTGGCCCTGGATGACAAGGGTGCGGACAATCTTGCTACCCGTGCGTTCTTCGACGTTCGTAAGTGCGACTTCGTAATGGGCACGCGCACCCGAACTATCGAGAAGAGGATTGCTAGAGACGATCCTTCCCTCATAGAGCTATTCCGTTTGATTCCTAAGTCGCCCCCGTCTCACTTAGAGCGCGAAAAAGTTTTTCAGGATATCATTGATAGGCTAATCCACCAGGGGTTCATTAAAGCCAAACCAGATGATGTCGCCGAGTACAGGCAACGGCTGACGCAAGTTTCCAGCATGCTCGAAGCGACGTCCCCCTGTGAAGAGTTTCAAACCGGTGACACCGACGAGGATTTAGACAATGCGATTGAGTTGTTTAAACGCCTGAACAAGGGTGGCAAACCACTGAGCCGTGGCGACGCTGAAGCAGCAACGCTGACACACCGGGCCACGGCTCACATCGTGCCTAAGATGCGCGAATTTGTGCAGAGCAACTTTCAGCAGCGGTTGGGGCTTAATTTTGTATTCGCGACCAGAGCGCTCATTACCGCCCACCGCGACAGTTCCAGTTTTTCGAAGATGCCGAAGAACTGGGCGATGGGTGCCAAGGACATCAACGAAAGTTGGAAAGGCGCAGAACACGGCTTAACTGAGGTTATTGGATTCGTGAGGGATGAGTTGGGATGGACAACTCGTCGCTGGCTCCCTTCTGCTAACGCGCTGATTCCGCTCGCATATCTCCTGCGCAACCGTGGCGGTGGCTTTGCGGCCGGCGAGCTGATCGACGCGCGGCGGTATCTCTGCATAACGGGAGTGCGAGGACTGTTCCGGAGCTCCGTAGAGACAACAATCAACAGCTATATCAATCCTATTCGTAAGGCCGAGTCGAAGGCCCAGCGTCGTATGTCTCTGATCGTCAAAAGAATCCCGAAAGATCGCAGGCGAACTATTAAGGCGGAGGACATTTTGAGAGAGCGGGGCATGTACTCACCACTCATGCAGGTGTACCTTGCGTATCTTGTTTCCAAAGACGCGAGAACGTGGTTCGAGGAATCACCGCTTCTCGAAGTTGCAAAACGGGCAATTAACGACCCACTTGCGGTCCACCACATATTTCCTAAGAACCTCCTTCGCGAGCACGATGTGGAAGCGGAGCGCATCAATTGCATGGCGAACTACGCAATTCTTTCGCAGGGTGACAACGCACAGATTGGCGACACAGACCCGAAGACCGTGTACGACGATCTTAAGGGAAAAGCTAAAGACTACGCCGACGAGCAGTTGTTCTTCATTCTGACTGAGACGCGAGACTGGATTGAGTCTTACGATGCGTTTTTACAGAAGCGAGCTTCGGCTCTTGCTGAAAGATTGAACGCTTTTCTAAAGCTCGGTTAGGCCGCCTGACGCTCCGCAAGCAGTTCTCTCCAGAATCGCCGCTGCTTCCGCCAGTCCGGAATGGCCGCGATGCTGCGGACCATGATCTCGCGGATGGGGTCGCGGCCACGTTCGGTGACCGGCAGGAACAGAAGTTGTTCCTGAATGTCCGGGGCAAGGCTCAGCAGGTTCATGATCTGCGTCACCCGGGCGCGAGTGACCTGGCCCAGTTGGGCGACCTCGGATTGGTGGCGGATCTCACCCGACGCGATGAGTCTGTCAAAACGGATGGCCAGGGCCATCAGCCGCGAGAGACGCGGAACCCGGCCTGGCGGCACGGGCATGACCTCGGGCGCCGGGCCTTCCTCAATGGTCTTGCGGCTGCGCCGTCCGCTCCCGAAGTGAACCTCGCGTGTGATCGTCAGTCCCTCGTTCATACCGTTGCCTCCTGTTTTTTCTGTTCTTGGGCCAGCGTCTTGATCCCCGACGGATGGAAGGTTATCGAGACCGTTCCACCCTGGCCATCGAACTCCACTCGCTGGACGAGCAGGTTCAAGAGTCGGCCCTGTTCTTTCGCCGTCAGGGTTTCCCACAGCGGGTCGAATTGCGTGCAGGCGTCGGTTACTTCCTCGACGCCGACCAGGCCGCGTGACAGGGCCACCATCTGGTCGTCGATCTCGGTGATGCGTCGTTCCGCCACGCCAAGGCGGTCCTGGATGTCGGCTAGGCGATCCGTAGCCACGCCGTCCTGTCCGGCCAGCTTCCGAATGTCGGCGGCGTAGCGGCCAATCTCTCGCTCCAGCGTTCGCCGTTCGATTTCCAGCTTGCCCAGGGACTCCTCGCGTTGGCGGCGGCTCTCGTTGAGCACATCGGCGACCAGTTCAGTGTCGCGGCCCATGGTCTTGATCTGCTCGACGACGAACCGTTCCAGTTCCGGGGCGGGCACCGAGGGCGAGGGACAGACGTGCCAGCCGCGGGCCTGGGCGTTGGCGCAAACGTAGTAACGATACCGCTTGGCTTTCTTCATGGTGTAGGACGGTATCATGCCGCAGCCACACGATTTGCAGCGGACCAGGCCCTTCAGGGTGGCGCCGAGGCGGTTGCGGACGTGTATGCCGCCGCTCCGGC
Organism: uncultured Planctomycetia bacterium; assembly: GCA_903929765.1. Taxonomy (GTDB): domain Bacteria; phylum Planctomycetota; class Phycisphaerae; order FEN-1346; family JAACEH01; genus CAIYVX01. Next base: position 281 of record CAIYVX010000093.1, on the reverse strand, counting down.
CGTTGCACTTGAGCATCCGGGCCACGTGCTCGAAAACATCGCCTGTCACGATGGCCTGATGTTCGCCCTTGTGGACTTCGTCCTTATAAACGGTCTGGCCCAGGTAGATGCGGTTCGTCAGCAACTTGAAGAGGCTGTTTTTGGCGAATTGGTTACCGCCGCGTTCATGCCCCTTGCCGGTGGTCCAGTGCTTGGTGGTCCAGCCGCGGTTGGCCAGTTCCTTGGCCGTTTCGAGGAGCGATTCGTGTTCGAGGTAGAGTTCGAAGATGCCGCGGACCCGC
>CAIYVX010000092.1 GCA_903929765.1 uncultured Planctomycetia bacterium | reverse complement strand
GTTGCTGCTGCTGTTGCTTCTTCTTCCCATTTTTAATTTTTCATTTTTAATTTTTAACTTCTTTCTCTCACCGCTCCATACAAATCCTCCCCCCGCGCCTTCTCAACTTCACCCCGCCGGGAAACTCCACCGTCCGGCCCCCCGCCGGATTCTCAACCAGTTCCCACCCCGCCGCCAGATGCGCCGCCGTAACATCTCGCCGCCCGGCCCCGAGCCGCTCCAGCGCCGCCAGAAACAATTCCCCCGTCACCGCCCGGCCCTCGTGCCGCAAGGCATCCGCCCGAAACTCCACCGCCCCCGCCCCGGCCGAGGCCACCGCTCCGTCCCACGCCGCCGCCGCCCGACCGGCCAGCAGTTCCTGCACCGTTGCCAGTTGCTCCGCCGCACTCACCAGCCGCCGCCGCAGGCCCGGAGCATATTCCCGCTCCAGCAGCGGCAACAATTTGTGCCGCACCCGATTCCGCTGCATCGCCGTCGAGCGATTTGTCTCGTCCTCGACCCATTTTAATTCGCGTGCCCGCAAATAATCAACCAGGGCCGCGCGGTCCACCTCCAAGAGCGGCCGAATCAGCATCACCGCGCCGCCTTCACCGGCATTACTTCCAGGGTGCCACACCTTGTCCCCCGGCTGTTTGGGGGCAAGGTGTGTGGAAGGCCGGCAGACGTTCCTGGAGTACTCCCCAACGATAACTGCTCTAGTTGTCAGCGGCCGCCGAATCGGCATCCCCGCCAGACCGCGCAGCCCCGACCCGCGTAGAAAATTCATCAGCACCGTCTCCGCCTGATCGTCGCTATGGTGCCCCGTCGCCACCAGCGCCGCCCCGGCCTCTTCCGCAGCGCGGCCGAGAAACTCATACCGCATCTCCCGCGCCGCCTCTTCCAAACTCTGCCCCCGCTCTTTGGCCGCGCGCCGCACGTCGCCGCGCGCCACCACCAGCGGCAATTCCCACCGGTGTGCCAGCGTCACGACGAACCGTTCATCCCGCCCCGCCGTCCGCCTCAATCCATGATTATAGTGAGCCAGCACAATTTCAAACCGCCGCCCCGGCCCGGCCAGTTCCCGCAGCATCGCCGCCAGGGCCGTCGAATCCGCCCCGCCGCTCACCGCCACGACCACGCGCGACCCGTCGGGAATCAGCCCCCACCGCCGAATCGTCCCCGCCACCGCCTGAACCGTTTTATGCCGTTTGAGCCGCATGGCGACATTATAGCGGAATGACAAAGGCAAAAGGAAGCGAGGAAGATTCCTAAGCGGAATCCCGCCTCAGAATCTTCCTCGCTTTAAAGTGTTGAAATATTACTTCCGTTTGCGGCGTGCAATCAGGCCGGCCAAACCAAGGCCGAGAAGCGAAAGAGTGGCGGGCTCGGGAACATTAGAAATCATCACATTATCAAATTGCCCCGCGAACCTCTCTGTGAAACCCGGGAAGTCGACTCCCAGGTACAGTGGCTGCGTGTCGTTAAGAATGTCATACGAGAACGGTGCTTCATAATCCAGTTGGTCGTTAACGAACATTTTGAGTTCCTGCTGGTCGTACAGCATGGAAATCTTGGTCCATTCCCCATAAGGAATCACAGTGCTTCCACTTCCCCCGAACGAATGTCCCCCATTTTGACCATTAGCAAAAAACCAGACCGTCTGGTTTATTATCCCGAAAGCATAGGCCTCCGTCGTATCACCCTTGCACACCACGGTTTCAAGGGTGTAGTTCGGCGTCGGCGCAACGGTCTTGACCCAGGCCGAGATGTAGAGTTTTCCTGTAAAGTCGAGCGAGCTGTTGTTGGCAATGGTAACGTAATTCAGTGGATCGTTGTAATTTGAGCCATTTAAGGACGAACCGATTCCATCGTATCCAGGAGTGGCCCACATGGATGTCGATGTTAACGTTCCGTCATTTCCGAGGCCCGATGAATCATGTGCGGTCGTTCCCTGATTTTCGTCGAACGTCCAAAGCCCGACAACACCCGCCGAGGACAGACCTGGAACAGCCAAGCAAAGCATGATGAACGCTGCTAAGACAAGTTTCATTTTGCATCTCCTTTCTCTGGGGCAATAGAAACACACCGCTCTGACGCCAAGGGAAACCATTCCCCTTCTTCAACAAGGTCGATGCGCAATAAAAAAGCGGACCGCGACCCCGCAATGGAGTCTCGGCCCGCTGTAATAGCCCCTCCGGGCGATTATAGAGTTGCCAGCATCACAAGGGCCGGCAACTTTTCTAAAGCTGAAGCGCAAACAAACGGGGGAGTCACCCACCTGACGGCAGGAACTCCCCCGAGTGCATGTATTATACATCACCCCCCCCATGTCAAATATATTTTAGTACATTTGTAGTAAGTCCGCGTGGGGCCTGTGGTTACGGCGACAAAATTTCTGAAATTTTTTTGGGAGGAAGGGCGGCAACGGCGGCGATGCAGCCGGTCTTGGATGGCGGATAATTCTGTCGTTTGGCTGTTCAGCCCGCTTCAGGGCTTGTCGGTTTAATCGTCCGGACGGCAGGAGGTCGGAGGGGAACGGAGTCGGCGAACGAGTTTCTTTGCCGACCACGCCGACCGCTGGCTCGAATCTGACCACGGGCGCAAGCGCCCCGGTCGCTCAGGCCAGTTCC
>CAIYVX010000091.1 GCA_903929765.1 uncultured Planctomycetia bacterium | reverse complement strand
TAGTCGAGCTGGTCCGGCGTGAGGTGCTGAAAATCGAAACTGGCGATGGCGGTGGAGGCGTCGGCGTCGATGTAGATCATGTCGCTGCCGGTGGCTTTGTCGTGGGCGAGGCCGATGCGGGAGATGGGATTCCACTTGACGAATTGCTCGTTGTGGAGCCGCATGCCCTTGGCGTAGCGCACGCCGACGACATGGTACTTGAGGTTGGTGATGACGAGCAGGGTGAAGGCAAGGCCGAGCAGGACGCTGAAGATGCGGCCGGGTTTGAAGCCATCGAGACTGAACCAGATGGCTCCGGCGGCGGCGAAGAGGACACCCACGGAGATGACGGTGTTTTCGCCGCCGATGGAGGTGAGCAGGGCGACGAGAGCGAGGCAGCCGATGGCCGCGCCGAGGAGGTCGAAGAAGTAAACCTTATCGACGCGGCGGATGGTTTCCGAGATGACGAGAGAGACGATGATACCGGCGCCGATGAAGGGGAGCGAGTTGGTGAAGTAGATGAGAGCGAAATCCAGCGTGCCGACTTCGGCGCCGCGGGTGAGAACGACGAGGAGGCTGAGCAGGGCGAGCAGGGCGTTGGCGAGACTGAGCCAGCCGAGTTTGCGAAAGAGGCGGCCCTGCCAGGCGAGGACGACGTAGGAGAGGACGCCGCCGACACCGAGTCCGAAGAGGGCGGTGGAGATGGCGAGGAAGGCGAAGTGGTAGTAGAAGACGACGGAAAAGATGCGGGTGAGGGCGAGTTCGAGGAGGAGAGTTGCGCAGGTTGTGAGCGAAACGGCCAGGTAAAGCAGCGGCCAGTTGGACTGGCGCGAGAGGGGGCTGTTGGGCAAGGACTATTTTAGATGATGGACAGATCGAGCTGTGTCAGATCGTCCAGCAGATGGTCGGGGCGGGAGTGTTCGAGATCGGCGGGAGGGGTGATTCCGGTGCGGACGGCGATGGACTGGATGCCGTTTTCCTGCGCGGCTCGGACGTCCTGCGGGGCGTCGCCGATGAGGGTGATGCGGGATTGGGGGCCGATGAGGTTTTCGCGGCGGGCGCGTTCGATGGCGAGGCGGGCGAGGCCTCCGCGGGTGGGGGCCATTTCGCCGAAGGCACCGAAGCGGAAGTGGTGGTGGAGGCCGGCGCGTTCGAGTTTGCGCCAGCCGATGCGGGTGAGGTTGCCGGTGACGAGGGCGAGGGCGATGTCGCGGGTTTCGAGTTCGGCGAGGAGCGCCGGGACGCCGGGGCAGGATTTGTCGCGGAGGTCGGGGACGGAGGCGAGGTAGGCGTCTTCGGCCGCGGTCTGGATGGCGGGGAGGTGGGCGGCGATTTCGGGGGCGGGCAGGTTGGCGGCCTGGAGCATGAGGGTGAGGATATCGGGGTCGAGCATGCCGTGGACGGGGATGCCTTCGGTGGTGGTGGTGAGGCCGGTGATCTGGCGGATGGCATCGACGAGGGCCTGGCGGTGGTACGGGCCGGTGCGGCGGACGAGGGTGCCGTCGATATCAAAGAGGATGAGGCTGGGGTGCAAGGTCAGGCTCAGGCGGCGCCGCGTTCGAGAAGGGCGATGCGGCGATCGTGAGTTTCGGCGATTTTGAGGAGCGCGTCGAGTCGGTCCTTCGTGCTCTTTTGTTCGCTTTCGGACTGCAGGCGGAAGTCGTTCAGCTTGTTTTCGGTGCGTTCGGAAGCATTGAGCGCGCGTTCGGAGGTGACGGCGAGGGCGGTCACGAATTCACGGATATCGCTCATCTGGCGGTCGGTGCGCTTCAGGTTGTCGTCTGTACGTTCGGAATTCACGAGCGCCCGTCCGGAGGCGGCGGCAAGGGAGGTCACGAATTCCCGGAGATCGCTCATTTGGCGTTCGGTGCGTGCG
>CAIYVX010000090.1 GCA_903929765.1 uncultured Planctomycetia bacterium | reverse complement strand
CCCGCGTCGCTCTGGTCAGCCCGGCCCCCGCGGGGGCCGGGCTGACGAGTCTGTCCCACCATGTTCGCTACTATCGGGGAAAAACTCCCCGAAGACAACATACAAGGGTGGCCGCTTTAGCGGCCGGGTGAGGGTGCACCGGTTGCTCTCAAATTAACAGGTTCTTTTTATGTCCGAAAATTCATCCCGCCAAAACCCGCCCGGCCTCTTCTCCAACCTCCGCTTCGCCCACCTCAACCGCCACGAAATCGCCGGTTCCCTCGGCGACCTGGGAACCTTTCTCCCCCTCCTGGTCGCCATGGCCGCCCAGAACGGACTCAGCTTCGCCGCCAGCCTCTTTTTCGCCGGACTCTTCAACCTCGTCACCGGCCTCGTCTTCCCCATCCCCATGGCCGTCCAACCCATGAAAGCCATTGCCGCCATCGCCCTCACCGAAAACCTGACTGCCCCCCAAATTATGGCCGCAGGCATCTGCGTCAGCGCCATCATCCTGATCCTCGGCCTGACCGGCCTGATCGACGGCCTGAACCGCCTGGTCCCCAAGAGCGTCGTCCGCGGCCTCCAACTGGCCCTCGGCCTCCTGCTCCTGATGAAAGGCCTCCAGATGGTCGCCGGAACCAACCACTGGCTCGGCCCCGACAGCTACCTGACCGGCCTCCTGGCGGTCCTGGCCGTGCTGCTCCTGTTCTTCTCGCGCCGCCTGCCGGTCGCCCTGCTCCTCTTCGCCGCCGGCTTAGGTCTTGCCCTCTGGTCCCACCCCGGCGTCTTCTCCACCCTCGGCCTCGGCTTCACCCTGCCCATGTGGTCGCCGCCGCCATGGCACGATTTCGTCGTCGCCTTCCCCAAAGCCGGCCTGCCGCAAATTCCCCTCACCACCCTCAACTCCGTCATCGCCGTCTGTGCCCTCTCGACCAGCCTCTTCCCCGACCGCCCCATCACGCCGCGCCGCGTCGCCGTCTCCGTCGGCCTCATGAACCTCGTCGCCGGCTGGTTCGGAGGCATGCCCATGTGTCACGGCGCCGGCGGGTTGGCCGGACAATATCGCTTCGGCGCCCGCACCAACGGCTCCATCCTCTTCCTCGGCACGGTCAAACTGCTCCTGGCCGTCCTCTTCGGGGCCTCGCTCATGGCCCTCTGCCAGGCCTTCCCGGCCAGCATTCTCGGCGTCATGCTCGCCTTCAGCGGACTGGAACTCGCCCTCGTCTGCCGCGACCAGACGCGCCGCTCCGACGCCTTCGTCATGCTCCTCACCGCCGGCGTCTGCCTCGGCCTCAACAACATCGCCCTCGGCTTCCTGCTCGGACTGGCCATGACCTGGTGCCTCCGCCTCGGCCTCTTTCGCGTCGAGCGACCGGAAGACAATCCGTAAGTGGCGACTTGGCGTGACTTCGCTTCGGCTTAATGGTACACTTATCGCAACAGCAGGAGCTGCAGCGCCGACCGACCGTCGCTCTTTCGGAGAGGCGCGGAGCTTTCTGCTGCTACGGGAGAACTGAAACATGGCCGTTTCCCGGCACAAATCCTGGACGCCGCGCTACACGCTCACGCCCACGACCGCCAGGAAGTTGATGGAGATCGAGGCGGCGCGGACGGTGGTGGAACACACGCCCTTGCCCCCGGCGGTCGAGGCGGAACTGCGACAGCGGGCCCGCGTTCGTTCGACCCACTATTCGACCCGCATCGAGGGCAACCGCTTGACCCTGGAGGAGGCCGAGCAGGTCATTGCCGGGCGGCGAACTTCCTTTGCCGGACGCGACCGGGATGTCGGGGAAGTCCGCAACTACTGGAACGCACTTCTCCGAGTCGAAGAGTGGGCCGACGGAAAGCAACGCCTGACCGAAGAACTGATTCGCCGTCTGCACGCCCTGGTGGAGCGCGGCTCGCGGGCCCGGCCCAGTCCTTTCCGTAGCGGCCAGAATGCCGTCCGTGATTCGGCCTCAGGGGCGATCATTTACCTGCCGCCTCGAGCCAACGATGTGCCGGCTCTGATCTCTCAGATGGTTAGTTGGGCCGCTCAAGCTGAAAAAATTGGCGTGCCGGCCCCCGTCATCGCCGGTCTGGTGCATTACCAGTTCGTGACCATTCACCCCTTCTACGACGGCAATGGCCGAACCGCGCGGCTTCTGGCCACCTTCATCCTGCACCGCGGCGGATACGGACTCCACGGCTTCCTCTCGCTGGAGGAACACCATGCCCGCGACCTGGCCGGGTACTACCGCTCCCTGGCCGTCCATCCGCACCACAACTACTACGAGGGGCGAGCGGGAGCGGACCTGACGCCCTGGCTGGAGTACTTCGTCAAGACGCTCTCCGGCGTCTTCGAGATGGTTCGCCAGGAAGCTCTGCGCTGGGCCAGGGTAGGCCTGCCCACGGAGCCGCCGGAATTGCGGCGGCTCGATCGTCGGGCCAGGCTCGCCCTCGGACTGTTTGCCCAGGCCGACACGATTACCACCTCTGACGTGGCCCGGGCCCTGGGACTTTCAGACCGGATGGCCAGGAACCTCTTGCAGGAATGGGTGGCCGAAGGCTGGCTGCTCGTCAACGATCCCTCGAAACGCGGGCGACGCTACGCTTTATCGGCAATTTATCGGCAATACGTCGGCTCGTTATCGGCAATCCGGAAGCCTCTTTGATCCGGCGCATCATCGGCCGGACCCAACGCTTACACTCCCGCTCCACCCTCTTCGGGTCAAATATAAATGTCTGATTAACTAGCGATTCAACCGCCCGACCGCTCGCCGTCTCCTTCTCCCCCGCCCGCCGCCGCACCATGACCACCAAATCAGCCTTGAGCCACGGTACCGCCGCATTCCCCTCGACCACGACGCCCGGAGCCGACTTCAACCTCGCCAGTGCCTTTCTCAGCCCCCGCTCCACTGCTTCCGGTTGCGCGATCAGCCACAGCACGCGCGCCGCCCCGGCCTCACGCAGCCGCCAGGTGTCCTTGCCCGGAACATCCGTTTCGCGCGTCATTTCGAGCAGTTGATAAGGCCCCGCCAGCGTCCCGCAAACGTTGCAGCCTCTTTTTTTGTGCGGACAAGGCTTCGCCCCGTGGCAGCGCGTGACTTTAAGCGCCGCCCAACCCGGCAATTGCCGCAGCAGACCGCAGGCCACCGTGGTCTTCCCCGCCCCCGACGACGCCCCGGCCACGCAAACGATCTTCACGGCCGACTCCTATGAATCCGGGTTCACCAGGGCTTTCCGCGCAGCCGGGCCACCACGCGCTCGGCGCACACGACAATATCCTCGACCGCCAGTATACCCGCTACGTTGTCGCCGTAAAGAAATGTCGCCCCAGGAGGTAGTTCCTCGTCACCGCCGTACCAGACGATCCGCAGCGGCACCAGGGGAAAGACTTGCAGCTCGACCGTCGCCTCGCCCTCGCCCGCCACCTCCGCCCCCTGCCCCGCCGCCGCCGACAGCAGACTCTCCCGCGTCCGCCCCACCGTGCCGCAAAACAGCCCGATCACCCGACCGCGGTACGGCGCCGCATACCCGCGCGCCGCCGGAATTTCCTCGAACGAAATCCACCGCCGCGCCGCCGCCACCGGCACCCGCGCCTGCAGATAGTGCAACGCCAGAATCGACCACCAGACGCTCGCCGCCCCGACCCCGGCCACCTCCACCGTCCCGCGCTGCCGGTCCAACTCGAACCGCGCCTTGAGCACCGGCAGACTCCAGCGCTCGCCCCCCAACGGTTCCGCGCCGAGTTGTTCCAACTCCGCCGCCGGCCTGGACCGCAGCGCCGCCCAGGCCTCGTCCAACGCCACCTGATAATTGTTCTGCTTCGGCAGACTAATCACGGCTTCGGATCCGTTTGCCCCGTGGCACGGGCGTCTCGCCCGTGAGTTCCAGGGGCATCTTGCCCCTGGTCTTAGTTTCTTCTTCTTTTCAAGCCTCAAGAATTGCTGGGAGGCAATTTTTCTTCTGATGTTGCTGTTTTTTCCTGCCCCTCCGCCCCGGCGGGACCGTCCGTCTGATGCGACTCTTTGACCTTCTTCCCGATCTCCTTGACGTACTCCCCCGCGCTGCCCGCGCCGCAGGATTTCTGAATCTTCTCCCGGATCAGCCGCAGATCCACCACCTCGCCCAGGCACTTCTCCGCCGCAGCGCACCAACTGATGCACGCCGGAACCGACTCCCGCAGCAGCACCTCCCCGCAGCGGCACCGGGCCTTGATCTCGTCCGTGAAAATCTCCACGATTCCCTTACACTTCGGACAACGCACCAGCATACTGTCCAGCTTGCGAACATTGCGCCGCCCCGGACATCCCGTATCCATAGTCGGCCTCCTAATTAATGGCCACTTGCTTCCTCTGCCGCTCCGCCGTCAAAAACGAATCGCAGTAAATCGTCTTCCCGATCAGCAACTCCGCCGTAATGCCCATGTCCACCAGGTCGCTGTCCATCGGGTCCAGTATCGCCGAATCCAGCCCGTAAGCTATGGCCATCGCCAGATACGTCCGGTTGATCAGCGGCCGTTGCTTGCAGTTCTGCGAAACGTTCGACAGCCCCAGCACGAAGTGCGGCGCCGGATCGCTGAACGCCTGCAACTGCCGCATCGCTTCCAGCACCGCCCGCGGCTGCGCCGGGGCCACGTTCACCGGCAAAATGATCGCGTCGATGAACAGCCGGTTCATCGGCAGACCCGCCTCCGCCGCCGCCGCCAGAATCCCCGCTCCCAGTTCCACGCGCTTGTCCACGTCGCTCGGCACGCCCTGCCGGTCGATGGTCAGGGCCACCAGGCCGGCGCTCTTCTCCATCGCCAACCCCAGGTATTTCTGCAGCGTGTCCGCGTCCGCCTTCGACGAGTTGATGATCACCTCGCCCGGAACCTGTGGCACCACCTTGCTCATCACCGACCACTTCGCCGTGTCGATCGCCAGCGGCGCCGCCGTCACCTGCCGGATCGTCTCCACCAGCCACATGAGCGACCCTTCCGCGTCAGCCGACGCCGGACCGACGTTCACGTCCAGCGCGTCCGCCCCCGCCGCCAACTGCTTGCGGGCCAACTCCTTGATCACCGCCGGATCCTTGTCCACAATGGCCTGCTTCACGTCCGCGAACATCCCGTTGATTCGCTCGCCAATAATGTACATTCTTCCGCATCCTTTCTCTAGGTTGGTTCCTCAGCCGTTCTCAGCCGGCCCGCATAAAAGTTTTGATCCCCTGCTTCACCAGGGCGATGGCCCCCGGATGTCTCATCACCAGGATGTCCGCCCCCGCCGGCATCAGGCCCGTCGCCGTCAGTGCTTCCCACAGCGGCCCGCGCCGCGCCGCCGTCCCCAGCCCCGGCACTTCCTCGTCCGCTGCCCGCGCTTCCTTCGTCCGCCACGCCTCCGCCCCCACGTTGCACAACACCGGTTGCCGCAAAAGCTGATCTCCGTTCAAAGCCGCCAGGTGCCCGCGCTCCAGAATCGAAATGACGTACTCATACCCGTAACCCAGCGCCGCCGAGTTCGGATAGAGGACCAGGTCCGAAAGTGGATACCCGGCGTCCTGGGCCAGTATATTCACTTGCTTCGCCATATTTATATCCAACGGCGATTCCCCGATCAGCTTGTGCCCGTCCGCCAGGCACGCCGCCACCAGCGTCCGGTAGTTCTTCTCCGTAATCGTCCCGAACAGGCAGTTCTCGCCCCGCGCCGCCGACGTGCAACTCGGCAGCACCTTGTTGTCCTTCTCCGCCACCCCGCAGCCCCAGACAATGAGCGGCACACCCACCGCCGCCAGCACTTCCTTCACCGTCGCCGCCGCCTGCTCCGCGCTGCGGTCGCCGCCGTCGGGATGCACGCCCATCAGCCGCAGGCAGATCATGTCCGCCCCGAACTCCACCGCCTTCTTCGCCCAGTCTCCCGGCTTGTTCAAGGCCGCGCCGTACTGCCCGGCCAGCTCCTCCGGCCAATCGTCCGCCGGCACGTCCCACACCTCCACCGCCACCGCCGGCGGCTCGCCCAGGTCGCCGTCAAAGGCCAGACCCGGCACGCACTTGGCCCCGCCCACCGTCACCGTGCTCTTCCGCGTGCCGCCCTGCGCCGTCGTCGCCCCGATGGTCAGACGGTTGATCGCCGCCGCCCACGCTTCTTTGGTTTCCGGAATTGCCATCGCTCTCTCTCCTTATCGCACTCGTGTCGTATTCATAAACCCACACATTTTCAACAATTCGTCAATCTCCGGCCCGCCGCACGCCTCGGCCGTGAGCCCCCGGCCCGTGGCGTACAACTCCGCCAGCCGCTCGTCCCACGGCAAAACTATCGTCCCCTCCAGCGGCAACCCCGCCACCACCTCCGCCGCCTCCCGCCCCACCTCGCCGCGCACCTTGTTCCAGACCAGCACACGCTTCCCGATCTTCATCGGCAAGCCCTGCGACAACTCCAGGATGCTCCGCGCCGCCCGCGCCGCCGGCACCGTCGCCTCCGCCACCACCAGCAAGGCGTCCACCTTCGCCGTCACCAGACGCGACAGGTGCTCCATCCCCGCCTGATTGTCGATCACCGTCGCCGCGTACCCCGTGCTCAGCCGCTTCAGCCCGTCTCGCAACAAAGCGTTGACATAACAATAACACCCCGGACCCTCCGGCCGGCCCATGGTCAAGGCGTCCACCCCTTCGCCTTCGACCAGAATCTCGTTCAGACGCAACTCCACCTCCGCCGCCTTCGGCATCGTCCCCGGGGCATCCTTCACCGGCCGCGCCGCCTCGCGCAAACCCCCGATCGTCCCCGCCGCCTCCAGCCCCAGGAGCGCCGCCAGACACGCGTTCGGATCCGCGTCCACCGCCAGCACCGGACGCACCCCCGCCGCCGTAAGTCGCCGCACCAAGAGCGCCGCCAGTGTCGATTTTCCCGTGCCGCCCTTGCCGCTGATGGCGATTAGATTCTTCATGTTCGCACCTTCGCCTTCGCCAGTCGCGCCAACACCGACGGAAACATCGCCACGTCCGTGTGCGGATAAAAACAGGCCGAAACAAACTCGTCCATGAAACCCGGATCGGTGCTCAGTTCGCAATAGGTCATCCCGCGGGCAATCTCCCGGGCTTCGGCGAACGCCGCCCGCGACAGGCCCGCCAGTTGCGCCCCCGCGATGCACGTGTTGCCGACAAATCGGATCTTATCCGCCGCTATGTCCGGCAGCAGCCCGATCTGCACCGCATTCTCGATATTTAAATAATTTCCGAACGCCCCCGCCACCAGCACCTCTTCCAGGTCGCTGAAGTTCAGGTGCACCTGCCGCAAAATCACCCGGCTCGCCGCATAAATGGCCGCCTTGGCCCGCGTCAGATTCAGAATATCTTCCTGCCCCAGCACCACCTCGCGCTTGTGCCCGCTTTCGTGGGCCCAAACCACCACGTACTCCGGCAAGCCGTCCGCCGCCACGCGCACCCGCGAGCAGCCCAGGTCCTGGTTCAGCCGCCCCGTCTTGTCCATCACCCCAAAACGCATCAGTTCCGCCAGCAAATCCACATAGCCCGTGCCGCAAATCCCCACCGGCGGCTTGTCCCCGATGGTCGATAAACTCAGCAGCGTGTCCGGGTCCGCCAGACGAATATGATCGATGGCCCCGAACGTCGCCCTCATGCCGCAACTGTTTTCGCTCCCCTCGAACGCCGGCCCGGCCGACGCGCTTGCGCACATCATCCAGTCCCGGTTCCCGATGGCGATTTCCCCGTTGGTGCCCACGTCGATCAACATCCGCAGGCCTGCCTGTTTGTGCATCCCCACCGCCAGCACGCCCGCCGAAACATCCGCCCCCACGAACGAACTGATGCTCGGCAGACAATAGAGCAACCCGCGCGGATTGATCTTCAGCCCCAACTCCGCCGCCCGCAGCGGCGGCGGATCGTAGGCCACGCCGACGTACGGTTCGCGCCGGATTTCGTTCGGGTCCAGCCCCAGCAGGAAGTGCATCATCGTCGTATTGCCCGCCGCCACCACCGCCGAAATGTCGCCCCGCGAGAACCGGTGCTTGTCCTGAAGTTCCTGAATCAATGTGTCAATATCGCCCGCCGTCAATTCCTGCATCCGCGCGATCCCGTCCGGCTCCCCGGTCGCCCAGACAATCCGCCGCACCACGTCGCCGCCATAAGGAATCTGCGCATTGTATTTCGCCGCCGACCCGATTGTCTGCCCCGCCACCAGGTCCACCAGATGCGCCACCACCGTCGTCGTCCCCAGGTCCACGATCACCGCCAGGTTCTTCCCCGACGTGTTGCCCGGAACAATCTGCGTGATTTCCGTCAGCGCCCCGCGGTGGCCCACCGTCGCCGTGACCTTCCAATGGGCCTCCCGCAGCAGCTTCGGCAGCAGCCGGATCACCTTCAGCCCCATCTGAAATTCGCCCTCGCCCACCACCTGCCGCAAGGCCTGTTCCAACCGCTCCAGATCGGCCACGTTGTTCGCCAGCGTCGGCGCCGGCAGCTCCAGATAATGCTTCTGCACCAGCGGATCGAGCTTCTCATACCGCCGCGCCAGATGATCCTCGGCACTGAACCGGGCCGCGCTCGGGTCGATCTCCGTCACGCCGCCCGCAAGGCGGCTCGAGGCCGGAATCTCCACCTCCAGATCGCTCTCCGCCCGGGCTTCGCACGCCAGCACAAAACCCTCCCGGATTTCCTCGTGTGAAAGAAACTCGCTCGTCTCGCCATCCACCCGGCCGCGCCGCACCTTCACCCGGCACTTCCCGCAGACCCCGTCCCCGCTGCACAGGCTGTCGATGAACACGCCCGCCTGCCGAGCCGCCTCCAGGATGGTCGTGCCGCGCGGCGCCTCCACCGTGGCGTCGCCGGGACTGAAGAGAATGGTGCAGGTCGCCCGGGCCCCGCCGCCGGCGGATTCGCTCCCTGGCTTCCTGTCGCTCGCCGCCATTATTATTCCGCCTTCCACCGCTGCTTCAGATACGAGGTCAACCCGACCGCCTCCTTCGGACCCACGTCAACTTTCCAGCCCGACGCCTCCTCCAGCCCGCCCGAAATCACCGCCACGTGGCCCGGCAGCGTCAGCTTGCGGTGCTTCACCTTCTCCGCCAGGCCGCTCTTCTCCACCGCCGCCGCAATCGTCTCGGCGTTGAACTTGTCCGCCGCCCACGCCGTCAGCACGCTCGTCCCCTCGGTGTCCACGGCCAGAATGTACGACGGCACGCGGGCCGCCTCGACTTCGCCTTCCACGCTGTAGAAACTCAGGGCAAAGTTCGTCGTGATCAGCACCGGGGACAACTCGCCCGGCTCGCCGACGGCGTAAAGCTTCGCCTCCACCTGCACCGGCTTCTGCGGATCAGTATAAATATTGAATCGCGTCATCATCAGCGCCAGCACCGCCACCGGCTCCAGCGTGTCCACCACCACGATCCCCGCGTATTTCAGCACGTACCAGCACGCGGCGATCAGGGCCTCGTCGCCCGACCCCAGGGCGTAGGTCAGCACCGGATACCCCAGCGGCCGGAACTTTTTCTGCAGCGCCGCCCGACGCGTCTTCGTCAAAAACTCCAGCGCCGCCGCCGGACCCGCCGCCGCTCCTGGCGAAAGCACCAGATCTTGCAATCCCGCCGCCCGGGCCTTCTCCGCCAGAGCCGTCAACGCCTCCAGCGAATCCGCCTGGAGGCCCAGCGGCAAGTTCTTTTCTTTGGCCAGTTTGAACAGATCTTCCCCCGGCGCCGCCTCGGTGAACTGCAAGAGCGCCCGACGCGGCGCCACGCTGGCCGCCGCCGCCTGAAGCGCCGCCACGTTCCCCGAAATCAGCACCAGCGGCTTGTTCAGCTTCTCCGCCGCCTTTTTCGCACAGGCCGCAAACCGCGCCGCCTCGCCCGAAACATTATCAATCGCCACCAGGTCGATGACCATCCGCAGGCCCATCCGTTCAAACGCCATCTGCCCGATCGCCTCCAGCCGCGCGTCCAGGCCCGCGTCGTCCAGCGTGTCCTCAACCCGCACGGCAATGCCGCAGGGGTGATGAAACCGCTCCTCGTGGCGATAGAGCACCGTTTCCTGCCCCATGGGGAACCCGGCCTCGCCTTCGCCGATCGTCACCAGCCGCTGCGGCGGCGCCGACGCCTCGTTCAGGTTCGACCGCGCCTCCTCCGTCAGCCGCGGACAGGTGTCCAGCCCCGCCTGCCCCGCCGCCACCTTCATGGCAAACGCCAGACACGTCGGCAGCCCGCACTCCCGACAATTCTGCTTCGGCAACTTCTTGTAAATCTCCAGTCCCGTCAGTGCCATAAGTTTCTTCTCCTTGCCGTTTCACCGTGGCACGGGCATCTTGCCCGTGAGTCCCACGGGCGTCCCGCCCGTGGTCGTGTCTGTTTCGTCTTCTTTTTCTTCTTCTTTTGAAGCCCCCAGCATTGCTGGGGGACGCCGTTTCTTCTTCTTTTTCTTCTTTTAAATTTTTAATTTTTAATTTTTAATTTTTAATTGTTTCTACATCAACGGCTCCATCGTCAGCGCCGGATGCCCGACCTTCTCCAGGTGCGCCAGCAGCGCCTCGCTCGTCGTCGCTATCGTCTCATCGGCGATCTGATCCACAAAATTCGGCAGGCCGAGTTCCTTCGCCCGCACTTCCAGCCGCGCCCGCATGTCTTCCTTCAACTCCTTCGGCAACCAGACCAGCCTCGCCAGCCCGCCTTCGGCCTTGATAAACTTCCGGCTCGTCAGGTACAGCCGCCCCACGCCCAGGAATCCCGGCGTCTGCGCCCCGCCGCCCACGCTCCCGGCCAGCGTCGAGAACGGCATCCCAATCGGCGTGTCGCCGGGATACTCCCGGTTCACCGCCATCACCCCGTTGGCCTCCGGCACAATCGCCAGAATGCACTCGAAGCACCCGCACGAAGTCATCGGATTTTCCAGCAGACTGTAGGCACAGAACCGTTGCGTCGCCCGGTTCGAATGCTCGTGAACAAACTTGTTCACCGTCTCCCACTCGCCCGTCTTCTCATTGAGGCACGTGCCCTTCTTCACCGGTTGATTCGGACCCGACGGGTTGATCTCGTAGCAGGCCTGGCCGTCCAGCCAGTTGTAAGCACCGCACAAACCCAGCCGCTCCGGCGTAATCATACACACATGATTCGGCGCGAACGACTGGCACAGCGTGCAGGAATAAAATGTATCCACCGATTCGTCCGTCATCCCGGCCACACGCTCGTCCCGGGCCGCGTAAATTGTCTTCGCCCGTTGCGACAGCGCCGCCTCATCCGCCGGTTCGCTCGTGATCGTCACGGCCACCTTGTCCACGATGTTGCCGTATTCCCCGTGCATCTTGGCGTGCAGAATCGTCCCGATGTGCTTCAGGCGGAACCCCGCCGCAAAGGCCGTTTTGCTCACCCGGCACCAGATCTGGTCGCGCTGGCCCGTGTGCATGAACCCCATCGCCTCGTTGCAATATCTGTGAATCTGCCGCTCCAGAATCCCCTCGAAATCCTTTTTCATCTTGCGGCCCGAAACCCGAGCCACGATCCCCAGGTCCAGCGCCCCGCCCACCGGCACCGCGTCCAGGTCCTTGCCCTTGACCACAATTTCCCCGTCCACGATGCTTTCCGAATCGACCATCTCGACCAGTTCCACGCCCTTGGAATACTTGCCGCCGAACTGGATTTGCATATCCTCCTTGCGCACGCGCTCGCCCTCAAAGGCCGCCGCATAGGGCACAGGAATGTCGATCTGTTCCACCTTCACCCGCACCCCGCGCACCTCGATGGCGCGCGGCACCAGGTTGTCCGTATTGGTCTCGTGGACCAGCGCCTCGTAGGTCGTCACCCCCGTCGGCCGCACCTCCGGCGTGCCCGCCTCGTCCGAAATCACCGGGAAGCCCATCAGAATCGCCCCGGCCCCCGTCGCGTACCAGTCGTCCGGAATCGGCCCGAAGGTCAGCCCGAACGCAAAAATCCGGTCGCGGCAATATTTCAGGCACTTCGTGAACTCCCCGCGCTTGTGCCCGCCGAAGGTCAACGCCCCGCGAATCGCCCAGTTCAAAACGTAGATGCTGCTGGTCGTGTCCCGGCCCACCGGAACGATATATGTATTCCAGCCCATTTCGACTCCCTGGGAGGCCAACTGGTCGAACATGCTCTTGCCCTCGCGGTTGGCCGTCAGGAACGTCAGGATGCTCCGCTTCTGGAGGTCGCGGACCGTCTTCACCGCAATCTCCGTCGTCGGCGCCGGTCCCAGAACCGCCGCAAACCCCGGCATCCGACCGTCCACCAACTGAATCCCCAGTTCCCGCAGAATCGTGTCCGATATGAACCCCGTGAAGCCCGTCTCCACCGGCTCGTTGTTCAGATACCGCAGGGCACAGATCGCTTCCTGCGCCAGCAGCGTCGCCGCTCCGGCGTCCAACCCGTCGCCCAGGTACGGCAGCCACCGCCGGTCCGTCGGCGTTTCGTGCACCAGGCTGCGACAGTGCGTGACGATCGTTTTCACGTCGCCCAGCGTCTTGGCCTCCAGCCCCATCAGGGCATAGGCCATCGGCAGGTAGAACGCCGTGCCGGGAAAGGCCACCGCGCCTTTCTCCCCCTTCGCCTTGATCGCCGCCGCCAAATTCCGTTCCGCCTCGCTGACGAACCCGTTAGCGCCACGGATGATCGCACCCATCACCTGCCTGCTCATTTTTTTCGATCCTCTTCTGTTTCTTCTATTGAAGCCCCCAGCATGGCTGGGGGACGTTGTTTCTGCTTCTTCT
This sequence comes from uncultured Planctomycetia bacterium, assembly GCA_903929765.1. Lineage (GTDB taxonomy): Bacteria > Planctomycetota > Phycisphaerae > FEN-1346 > JAACEH01 > CAIYVX01. The sequence goes on along the minus strand of CAIYVX010000090.1, from coordinate 13,331 downwards.
TTTTCCCGCTTTTAATTTTTAATTTTGAATTTTTAATTATTTACTTCTTCCCCATCTCCACCACCGTCTCCGCCGCGGCCTGCCGCTTCTTCGCCCCGATCTCTTCCACCGTCAGAAACCGCAGCGCCCCCGTTTTACACGCCGCCACACACGCCGGACCCCGACCCGCTTTCTGCCGCTCCGCGCACAGGTCGCATTTCACCGCCACCTTGCCGTTGCGACCCCCCATCTTGATCGCCCCAAACGGACAAGCCTTCACGCACAACTTGCACCCGATGCACAACTCCTCCTTGAGCAGCACTGCCTGGTTCGGCCCCGGCTGTTCCAGAGCCTTCTTCCGGCACGCCGCCACGCAAGGCGCGTCCTTGCATTGGCGACACACCCGCAGCGCCACCGCACCATCCACCTTAACCACACTGAGGCGCGGCGTTGACCGCGGCGTCTCCTGCAGCGCCTCCGGCAACCGCTTCGCCGCCGAATGCTCCACCGCGCAAGCGATCTCGCAACCGTGGCACCCCACGCACCGGCTGGCGTCCGCATAAAGCATCCGCTCGACCTTCTCCGCTTTCGCCATCACGCACCCCCCGCCGCAGCCGAATTGGCTAGCGTCAGCGGCTTGCCCACCGTCTCGACCGCGCGCGGCTCGTAAATCATCTTCGCTATCCCCAGCGCCGCCCGCTTCGCGTCCATGTGGGCGATCATCAACTGCGCCGCCTTGATCGGATCGACTTCAAACGCGAACTTGCCGCCAAAATCCTTCTCCAGGTCCTGCGTCAGAATCCGCGTCACCTCCGCGCTCCCCAGCACCGGCAGCGGATCGGCAATCACCGTGTAAATCCCCGACCCCACCACGTAGAACCCGATGGCAATCGCCTTCTCGCTCATCCATTCCGGCGCCGCCCCGGCCACCGGCAGGTCCGACAAATCCTCGCCCAACCCGCCCTCGCGGCAAATCTCCACGCACGCCATCAAAATCCGGCTGTTGTCCACGCACGAACCCATGTGCAGCACCGGCGGAATCCCCACCGCCTCGCAAATCTCGTTCAGCCCCTGCCCCGCATAGAGCGACGCCGCCTCCGGCAGCAGCAGCCCCGCCTTGCCGCAGGCAATCGCCGAGCAGCCCGTCTGCACCACCAGCACATCGTGCCGGACCAGCTCCTTGACCATCGCCAGGTGCGCCGAGTCCTGCTGGATCCGCACCGTGTTGCACCCGATCACCGCCGCCACCCCGCGCAACCGCCCGTCGATGATCGCGTTGTTCAGCGGCCGGAAACTCGGCCGATACCGCCCGCCGAGCATCTTGAACGTGTTTTCCACCGTGAACCCGGCCACCAGGTCTTCCTTTTGCTCCGGAATGTGTACCGCCGACGGCTTCCGGTTGGCATAGGCCGCAATCGCCGCCTTGAGCAACTCCTTCGCCGAGGTCAGGGCCTTCTTCTCGTTAAACTCCAGGTGCTCGACGCCCGCGAACTTGGCCTTCGGCGACGTGCTCAAAATCTTCGTGTGGTACCCCGCCGCAATCTTCGCCAGGCCCGGGAACACGCACTGCACGTCCACCACCATCAGGTCCACCGCCCCGGTCAGCAGGGCCAGTTCCTGGTGCAGATAGTTCCCCGCAATCGGAATGCCGTGCCGCATCAGAATCTCGTTCGCCGTGCAGCAAATCCCCGCCAGTTGAACCCCCTTGGCCCCGACCTTCTCGCACAGGGCCTTGATCTCCGGGTCCTGACTGGCCGCCACAATCGACTCCGACAGCGTCGGCTCGTGGCCATGAACCAACACGTTTACATAGTCGGCCTTGAGCACGCCCAGGTTCGCCTGCGACCGCACCCACGCCGGCCCGCCAAAGAGGATGTCCGAAAGTTCCGTCGCAATCATGCTCCCGCCCCAGCCGTCGGCCAGGCCCGCACGCACGCACGACCGGATCAGGCTCCCCGCGTCATTGTCGCAGCCCATGTGCGTCGTGTGCAGCGCCGTCACCACTTCCCGGTCCACGCCGCGCGGCCGAACCTTCAGGGCGTCCCACTTCGCCTGCAACTTCGCCGGCGCCCGGCTCGTGAACCGCAAATTCCCTTCCTGCCGCCCGAACTCGTCCAGCGCCGTCAGGCCCAACTTCTCCCCGATCTGCTTGATGTCCTGCCCTTCCGTCGCAATACCCCATTCCTTGGCCACCGCCAGCAGCTTCTCGGGATTCTTAATGGAATACCCTTCCGACTGCCCGCGCGACGCCGCCAGTAGGGCATGAACAATGTCCCGCCCGTGGTCGCTGTGCGCCGCCGAACCCACGCAGGTGCTCCGCAACAGGTTCCGCGCGGCAATCACCTCGGCCGTTGCCCCGCAAATCCCCACCTGCGGTCCTTCCCCGAACGGATCGATGCGACACGGACCCATCGCACAGTTCCGGCAACACAGCCCCAGTTGCCCGAACCCGCACTGCGGCTGCATCGCGTCATACCGGTCGTAGGACAGTTCGACCCCGTCCGCCTCGGCCCGGCTCAGCATTTCCTGCGCCGCACAATCGCAACTCCGCACTTTCGATTTATCCATTTTCCATCCCTCTGTGCAAAGAAACCGACTTCCTCCAGCCCGCCGCCTCTGGCAGCTCAGAGCACTTCATTATACGCAAACCCGAAACCAATAGTCTACCAAACCCGCCAATAGGCCAGCGTGACAAACATCACATTGCGGTTGTTTCTTCTTAACTCCCTCTCCCTCGGGAGAGGGTGGCCCTTTTAGGGCCGGGTGAGGGGTACTTCTATACCCACCAAATCGGGGGACGCTGTTGTTTCTTCTGCTACTTCTTTTTCTTCTGCTTCTTCTTTTTTTTCTGCTGCGCCTGAAGACTGAGGACTCTCTTCCCCCTTTTCTCCTCCCTGACCCTCGTGTATGATACTGAAAAGGTCCTTTTTTCCCATTTTGGAGAATTTTCCCGTGAAAATCGCCATCAGCGGCAAAGGCGGCGTCGGCAAAACCACTCTCGCCGCCCTTCTGGCTCACTATTGGGCGCAGCAAGGACGCGAGGTCATCGCCGTCGACGCCGACCCCGTCGCCACCCTCGCCTCGGCCCTCGGCATTCCCGCCGACCAGGTGCCCACGCCCATCAGCGAAATGCAGGAACTCATCGAAGAGCGAACCGAGTCCAAGAAAGGTTACGGCACCTATTTCAAACTCAACCCCCACGTCGAGGACATTCCCGACACCTATTGCGCCCGCCTCGGACGCATCCGCCTGCTCGTTCTCGGCGGCGTCACCACCGGCGGCAGCGGCTGCATCTGTCCCGAGAGCGCCCTCCTCAAGGCCCTGGTCACCCACCTGCTCCTCGGCCGCCGCGACATCGTCATTCTCGACATGGAAGCCGGCATCGAGCACCTCGGCCGCGCCACCGCCGAGGCCGTCTCGCTCATGATCGTCGTGGTCGATCCCGGCCAGCGCAGCCTGACCGCCGCCCAGACCATCCGCCGCCTCTGCGACGACGTCGGCATTCCCCACGTCGTCGCCGTCGTCAACAAGCTCCCCGCCGGCATGTCCCTCGCCGCCATCGAAAAATCCCTCGACGGCATCCCCATCCTCGGCGTCATCCCCTACGACGAGACAATCATGCAAGCCGACATCGACAACCGCACCATCTTCACCAACACCCCCGCCCAACTCGCCCTCCTCGCCCCCCTGGTCGCCAAAATCGAAGCGTTTGAGAAGTAGGGTGGCTGCTGGTAACATGCCTGCCCCGCAGGCATGGTTGTTGCGTGTGCCAGTGTATGGTGCGTGCTTGCACGCACCAATAAATCAGGTATGTGAGTCAAAAATCTGAGTTAAATACTCCAATCCTGGACATCCAGTTTCGCGGAGAATGCCTTGAGGAGTTTGCCGAAGTTGCCGTGAGAATCGTGAGTAACCAGCACCAAGTTGTGGGTCATGGCCTGGGCTGCAATCCAGACATCGTTCTCCTGCACGTGAAGATCTTCGCCCGAAATCGGATCTACCAACTGACGGAACCGCTTGGCTCTGGTTCGCAGGGACTTGTCAAAGCAGTTGTTGAACAGCCAAGCCTTAAGTTCCCCGTAGTATTCCCCAACGTGCCGCGTGACATCAAGTGGCACAAGGCCGATCTGATGCACAAACGCCCAGGACTTCGCTTGTTCCGTGGCGTTAGGTGTGCGAGTAACACGGTGCCCAAATTCGATCTCGCCGAGAGTCACTGTGGAAATGTACAGCCGGGAGACATGCTGTGACTGAGGGTCGGGTTGGCATGCGGCCTGAACATGGGCTAAAACATTTGGATGTTCTTTTTGGCAACGGCTGTCGTACCAGTACCTGAGAATCATCGTGTCGAGAAGATAATCTGGATGGTCGGCCACGGCCTACTCCTCGTCTCTGTCCGCCGTGGCTGCCGCCAATGCCTCAAGAATATGATCCGACTGACCAGGCTTGAACCGAGCAATTGTCAGGTCCGCTCGAGCCCGTTCAAAGTCCTCGGACAAGAGCATGTGTAGTGGCAGGCAAGAGGAGAAACCGACCGGGTAGTAACCTGCGAATGTACAACCAACACCCTTGCGCTGCACGCCCCCAAAAAGATCAAGCAACTGACGCTCCAGCCGTGGCGGCAGATCATAGGCCTGCAGCACAGCCGCATCCATAGCGAGGAGTTTCGCCTTGATCGTTGCCGGATCAGGATCGGGCCGGAAGAACCCGCCCGTGCTTATGGTAGCCGCGAGATAGGCTTGTGCTGCCGATATGACCGGCCCCATCCAATCGCCCGTTCCTTGGGGAATGGGCAACCGCAGCAAATCACTTCCGATAATGTGCATTTTGGTGGACAGGCAATATATGAAGGCATTCGCAACGGGGCCATTTAATAATGCCCAGAGCACAACTCCTGGAACATTAGCTTCCTTTGGTCTGACAACTAGAAAGTTGCCTTTCACTGCGATACCTTCTTGATCCAGCCACGCCTTCATGCACCACTGGCCCCGACTGGCACGAGCGTGATTCACCAGGACTTGTCCAGGTACGCCATTAAGACCCCTCCGTGGACTCTGGATTACCGCGGCGCTGGGGTTCATCCACTGACGCACTGGGGTCTCAAAGATTTGCCGATTGCCACGAGATGTTACAAAACACGGTTTGTAGCCTGGCTTCTGATGCTTACACAGTGTCTCAGTGTTTTTCGGTAAGTCCTTGCCAAGAAAAGAAAATCCTTGGCCGGCGTCGGCGATATCGTCCAAGACTGGATAGCTACTTAAGAATCGCCAAATCGCATCATATTCCGGCACTCGAAGATCAGCGTCGCCGGAAGCGTCGAATCGCGAAACGGAAACATGTTCCTGAGAAGAGAATGCAAACCGATCTCGAAACGCCACCATGTCGGCATTTCTGACCCAACGATACCAAACCTGACCCTTTGTCCTCTTCGGTGCTTTCCTCCGCCCCAGGAGAACGACCGACTCGTGGTCTGCCTTCTCGAAGAGTTTGTCCTCTAAAATGTCGATCTCGCCCAACTCGAAGTCCGACAGAATTGTCCGCCGGAGCTCTACCCCTTCGTGGCTGTCAAGTAAGCCCCGCGGCGTTACCACGCCAAAGCAGGCGCCTTCGGTCAAATGGGGAATGGTGCGACGCAGAACCTCGCAAGCCTTGGTTTGTGCGCCGACCGTGACGCCCGTTTTCGCGTAGTCCGCCAACTCTTTCTTAGTAAACTTCTCGTAAGGTGGGTTTGCCAGTAGGACTCCACACTGTCTCGCGCCATCTTCCAATGCGGTACCGAGGAACATATCTGCGGGATTGAGGTTCCACTTGTTGCCGTACGGAATGTCGGCCAGCGTGAGCGAGAGTCGAGCTACTTCTCGCGCAAACACGTCACGCTCAATCCCGCAGAGGTGTTTTTTTAGGTACTCGTGACGTGCCTTGCCGCCGTCAATGTTTGTCCATTGCCGCAAGACTCGAAGCGCGCCCACCAAAAAAGCGGCATGCCCGCAAGCAGGCTCAAAGATGTAGCGACGATCCTTGTCCAACATCTCAATCCAGGGCCAAAGCTGCCAGACCATGTAGTCCACCAAGTGCCCCGGCGTGCTGTGTATGCCATTCTCCTTGCGAACCTCCTTCGTCACTAGGGCATTCTCGTAGACGTGAGCCAGTGACTCTGTGGAGAGATTGCGAAGACTGTCAAGGAGGATGACCTGGTCCGCCACCCTAGCCGTTGCGTCGCGCCATCCTTTGCCACGTGGGGGCAATTCGCCCGACACACCATAGTGCCTTCCAACTCGGTCGAAAACATCATCGATGTTCGTAAGATCGAGGGACTTGAAGCAATCGACTTCCTTATCGTGGAGGGCCTTTGCCGCGAGCAACCAAAAGGTTGCCTTGATCGCGTTTCTTGCATCGTCAGGAATCTGGAGAGTACGCCCGAGTGCTGACTCAATGGCGAGAAATGAAGCCTCGACGCAACTGCTCAACCGCCTTCCATCCGCGCGCTCGACGAAGGGCATCAAACCCGCATCTACGAAACTAAGTTGAGTCTGTCCGGGCAATCGGCACCGAGTCTTGCCCTTAATAATTGCAAGAGGGTCGAAGTCGTCCTTATGCTGGCGAAAGAACTCAGGCACGTGACGGGAGTCGTCGACGCATTGGATTAGGACAGGCCTACTTGTCGTCTGCTTCCACCATTGGAGTGTGTTTTCGTGACAGGCGAAAACCACCGGAGCGCCCAAGGACCGGGTATCCGCCACCGCCGCTTCCGGATTTGATTGCGACTCAACAACCGCAATGCAGACCGACCGCGCGTCAAAAGGCGTGTCGGCGAAGGCAGCCAGCGCTACTCGGCCGCAACCAAAAACGTAATCGCGTTTGAGCAGCGCATCACCGTAGCAACACCTACGCAGGTGCGGTTCTAGAGAAGCTGCTGACACCACACGTGGTAGCACGGCCGCAGTTTCCCCCAAAGGGTAAAGGCATAAAACCGGAGGCTTCAGAATTTATCGACTAACTGGCTGATTGTACTGAAAAGCGAGAACAAAGGGAAATTTATTCTTCCTATCAAATACCTAACTCCCATTCGATCTGCAAAATCCTGGAGCGGGGAATCATACACAGGTCTGCCGATAAATCACAAACACCAGAACTCACCCGCCGCTTTGTCGTTCCTTAAACCTTTGGCCTTAAGCCTTTAGCCTCGCCGCTCGCCCTTTCCGTCAACTTCTTCCCAATCTCCCGCGCCGCCTCTTTTATCGCCAGCGCCGTCTTCGCCCGATTCCCGCAATTAAACATTATCGTCGGAATATACGCCCCCAGCGCCGCCACCATCTTCCCCTTTTCCATCAGCGGCACACCGAACCCCGTCACCCCCGAAACCCCCTCATTCGTCTGGAGCAGCACCGCCCCCGTCTTTTTCGTCACAGCCAGCGCCGCCCGCAACCCCGCTTCCGTCGTCGCCTCCGCCCAAACGTCTTTTCGCGGCAACCCGTGCTTCTTCACGAACCGCCGCACCTCTTCCGCCGGCTGCGCCGCCAAGAGTAGCCGCACCGTCGCCGACAGGTAAGCATCCCCCCGCGCCGCCGTCTCGCCCTTGACGTGCATCCCCTCGCCCCCGTCCACCTCGACCAGCACGAATCGCCGCCCCTGCTGCATCGTCACCACCGTCACCGTCCCGCAAACCTTTTCCGCCAACGTCCGCGCCGCCGGTTCCGCCACCGCCGCAACATCCCCCCGGTGCGGCAACCCCCGCCCCAGAAAACTCACCATCGACCCCAGCCGATAACCCTTCTTCTTCGCCTCCTGCTCCACATACCCCCGCGCCAACATCGTTTTCAGCAGACCTGCCGCCGTGCCTGGATTCAAACCCGACCGCGCAGAAATCTCCGCCAGCATGTGCCGTCGCTCCGGCTCTTCCGCCAGCAGTTCCAGTATGTCGAAAATCTTCAAAACTGACTTGATCATTTTGGCATTGTCAAATTGATTTTGACAATGATATAGATTCTGCCCGCCGCCCTGTCAACCCCAAAATCCCAACTTCCGCCCAGCCATCTCTCTAACACCCGCCCAAATCACCACTTACATCAAAATCACTCTTCCCCCACTCGCCCCCGCCTCCCCGCCCCCTCCCTTTTTTCCCAAAAACCCATAATCTATAAGATTTGCCGCGCAAATGTCCCACTTACGTCTCGTCATGTAGTTTCTGAAGGTCGCCCGGCGAATTCACATTCGCCCAGGCCGAGGCCAGGTCGGGCGGCGGGGTCGGGGTGGCGACGGGGGCGGAATGGATGAGGTCGGCCATGCGGAAATTGCCTGCGGCGGCAAGGTGTTCAAGCGGCGGGCGGGCGCGAAAATCGTAGTGGGAGAAGAGAGTTTCCAGGTGAGGGCGGCCGGAGAGTTGCGGGAGGACGGCCCAGACGCCGGGACGGCGGCAGCCGAGCAACCAGTCAACGGCGGCGCGGCTGAGGAGCGGCAAGTCGCAGGCGGCGATCAGCCAGGAGGCCCGCGGGGCCCAGCGCATGGCCGAGAGGATGCCGGCCAGCGGACCAGAGGCGTCCGGCACGTCGGCCAGGCGTTTCATCCCGGCCAGTGATACCGGCACTTCGCCACGCCCGAGGAGAATCGTTTCCACGGCGGCGCCCTGCAACTGTTCGACCGTTCGCTCCAGCCAGGTCCGGCCGTCGCTCTTCAAGAGATGCTTGGCGGCGCCCATGCGGGAACTCGCCCCGCCGATCAGGACGCCGGCGTAAACCGGCACGGCCCGCCAGAGGCGCGGGAGCCATTCATCTAATATGGCCAGAAGCGCCGCCGGGCGGGCGCCGTCGCGCGGCAAGACGGCCAGAACGTCGGTGGCCTCCGGCGGGAGGGACGGCTCGCCTTCGGCCGCGAGCCAGACCTTCGGCAAAGAGAGGCGGCGCGGGCCTTCGACCAGAATGAGGTCGTAGAAGGCGGACAACTCACAAAGCAACACCTCATCTGGCGTCTGGGATTTATGGCGGCAAACAGCGGCCGCCATGCCACCCGGCCCCGGAGAGGTGTAAAATCCGTGCCGCCGGAGGAATTGCTCGTCGTCGGAGCGGCAGAGGACGTCGGCCCCGGCCTGGAAGAAGCGGTCCGAATCTTTTCCGGAGCGGTCCGCCTGGAGCGGCTGGCGGCCGGTTTCTTTGATCACCGCGACCTTGAGGCCTGCGGCCAGGAGCCGCGGCAGGACGGCCTCGATCAGGGTGGTCTTGCCGGAATTTTTGGAGCCGCAAATGGCCAGGGCCGGAATTGGAACCATCTCAAGGCTCCCCCTGCCCCGGCGGGCGGCCGCAATCGGAGGGATCGCCGCGCAGCTTGGCCAGCCCGTGCGGCAAGGCCGGCAGAATCGCCTCCAGGTTTTCCACGGCGGCGCGCTCGGAGCCGGGCAGACTGACGATCAGGGTCTGGCCGCAGATGCCGCTGGCGGCGCGGGAGAGCATGGCGTGCGGCGTGACGACGAGCGAGGCGGCCCGCATGGCCTCGTCCAGCCCCGGCGTGCGGCGCTCGACGACTTCCAGCACGGCTTCCGGGGTCACGTCGCGCGGGGCGAAGCCCGTTCCGCCGACGGCCAGGACGAGGTCAATCGAATGGCCGTCGGCGTAATGTTTGAGCCGCGCGGCAATCGTCTCGCGGTCGTCGGGCAGGATTTCGGCGGCATAGACGTGACCGCCGAGGCGGCGCACGACCAGATCGGCCACAGCGGGCCCGGCGGTGTCGCGAGCCTCGCCCCGCGAGCAGCGGTCGCTGATGGTCAGGACGACGGCCTGCCAAGTTTCTCGCGGCACCAGTTCGAGAATTTCGATTTCGTCGCCGACGGCGACGCGGCCGCCCGTGGTGATGCGGGCAAAAATTCCCCGTTCCGGCATCAGGCACTTGCCGGTCGCTTGCCCGATGGCGCACGGCGCGTGGCACGATTTCCCGAGTTGCGTGACCGTCAGTTCCACGGCGGCCCCGAGGCGAAGGCGGCTGCCGAGGCCGACGTGGGACAAGTCCAAAGCGCTCGTGACCACGTTTTCAGCAAAGGCCCCCGGCAACAATTCCCGGCCGGCGGCCTGGGCGAAGGCGGCGATTTCCTCGGCGGCGAGGAGGCTGACCTGGCGGTGCCACGGACCGGCGTGGGCGTCGCCCGCAAGGCCCGAGGCGGCCACGAACTCGGCCGTCGCCACGGCGGTCTTCGGTTCGCCCTTACGATTGCTGATGCAGAGTGCCTTGATTTTGCCGGCCATCATGCCCTCATCGCCGCCAGTCGCCGGACTTGCCGCCGGACTTTCGCAGCAAACAGATGTTCTCGATCCTGATGCCCTTGCCCGCCGACTTGCACATGTCGTAGACCGTGAGCGCCGCCACCGCCGCCGCCGTCAGGGCTTCCATTTCGACGCCGGTCTTGCCCTCGGCCGCCGCCCGCGAAATGATATGCACGCGGTCGCCCACGAGCGCCGCCTCGACCTCGACCACGTCGAGCGCGAGCGGGTGACAGAGCGGAATCAGGTCGGCGGTGCGCTTGGCGGCCATGATGCCGGCGAGCTGCGCCGTCGCCAGGACGTCGCCCTTGGCGCCGGCGCCTTTGCGGCGCACCAAATCAGCGGCGACCGGGCCGAGATCGACCCAGGCCTCGGCCACGGCTTGGCGGCGCGTGGGGGATTTGGCCCCGACGTCGACCATGCGCGGGGAACCGTCTGCGGCCAGGTGGGTTAATTTGGGTTTTTTGGACATACGTCCCTCAAGAAAAAACAGAAACAGAAAGAGTCTCAGGCGGTTTGGTTGCAACCGGCGCACCCTCACCCGGCACTTCGTGCCACCCTCCCCCCTCAAGGGGGAGGGGTGAAACAGCAGCCACGGCAAGCCACGGTCGGGCAAGCCGAGCGTGGCACATTCGATTCCTGCGCACAGGGCATTAACCCCGCACCCGGCCCTAAAGGGCCACCCTCTCCCAAGGGAGAGGGGTGAAACAACAACCTTCACCCGCCGACGCCGACCATGGGCCGCTGGTCGGCGAAGCAGCGCCGGCGGCCCTTGAGGCTCAGGGCTTCTTGCACGGCTTGGGCCAGGGCCGGATCGCGCGCTTCCGGCGGGCCGCGCAGAATCGGCCGCAGGTCGAGTCCTTCCGGCCGGGCCAGGCAACCCAGGAGCAGGCCTGTCGGCGTCAGGCGCAACCGGCGGCAGGCGGCGCAGAACGAGTTGCTCACGGACGAAATAAAGCCGATTGTCCCGGACCGCCCGTCGGCGGACCGGGCGGCGAAGTTGACGCTCGTGCTGCCGGATTCGTTCGCCAGCGGGGCGAGGTCGAAGCTCTGCTCCAATCGCGATTTCACTTCCGCCGACGGGACAAACCACTCGGAGAATCGCGCGGCTGCGGAGCCGATGGGCATGAGTTCGAGAAAACGGAGTTCGCAGCCGAGGTCCAGGGCGAAGCGGGCCAGCTCGGCGACTTCGCCGTCGTTGATGCTGCGCAAGACCACCATGTTGAGCCGCACGGGATGCAGGCCGCAAGCGAGCGCCGCCCGAAGGCCGCGCAGCACGCCGGCCAAGTCCCCGCCGCGCGTCAACTGGCGGAAAGTTTCGGGGCGGAGCGAGTCGAGGCTGACGTTGAGGCGGCGCAAGCCGGCACGCTTCAGGTCGGCGGCCAATTCGCCAAGCTGGGCGCCGTTGGTGGTCAGGGACAAATCGGGCAGGTCGAGGGCGGCAAGCATTTCTACGAGCGTCGTCACGTCGCGGCGAGCCAGCGGATCGCCCCCGGTCAGGCGGACGCGGCTCAGGCCGCAGGAGCGCCGCACGCCGGCGACAAAGGAAACGATTTCTTCATAACTGAGAATGTCGCCGTGAGCACACTTGAGGATGCCCTGGGCCGGAACGCAATAGAGGCAGCGGTGCTGGCAGCGGTCGGTGACGGCGAGGCGCAGGGCGACGGGCAAATTTTTTTCTGCACAGATTTCCGCCGGACGGATCATGGCAGCGGCCTCCAGGGTCGGAACTCGACGAGCGTCCCCGCCGGGAGGGTCGTCGGCTGGGGGTGGAGCACGATGGTTCCGTCGGCCCGGCCGCCGGCGACGAGGTCGGCCGAACTCTTGGACTTGATCGGTACGATGATCGGCCCTCGCGAAAGCCAAAGGATGCTGGCGAGCACGTGGCGGAGCGTGCCGCCCTTGTGCTTAAGATCATCCGCCAACGGCAGGTAGATTTCCGGGAGGCAGACCTGGACCCCGACGCCGGCCAGGCGAGCGAGGGCCGGGAGGACAAATTCGTAGAACCCGACCATGGCGCTGAGGGGGTTGCCGGGCAGGCCGAACATCGCGGCTCCGCCGGGGAAGCGGGCCATCATGATGGGTTTGCCGGGCTTCATGGCTACGCCGTGAAAAATAATGTTGCCGCCGGCCGCCTCGACCGCGCGGGGGACAAAATCATAGCGTCCGACAGACACGCCGCCGACGGCCACGACCACGTCGTGGCGCTCTGCGGCCTGTTTGATTCGCCGGGTCTGGACGGCCAGATTGTCGGGCAACGTGGCGTAGCGGCAACCGGGATAGCCCCAGGCGGCCAGGGCGGCGCAAAGCGCGGGGCCGTTGGAGTTGCGTTCGTCGGAGGCGGCAACTTTTGCTCCGACCTCGCGGAGTTCCGCCCCGGTGCAGAGGACGGTGATGCGCGGCTTGCGGTGGACCTTGATGCTGGCGCAGCCAACGGCGGCGCAGACGCCGACGCTCGGGGCGGAGAGGACCGAGCCGCGCGGCAACAGCACTTCGCCCTTGCGGGCGTCCTCGGCGCGGCGAAGAATGTTTTGGCCTTTTTTCGCAGCGGCGCGAAATGAAACTAAATCGTCGGCCTCGGAGGTCTGTTCGACCATGACCACGGTGTCGGCTCCCGGCGGCACGTTGGCCCCGGTGAGGATGCGGACACAGGTTCCCGGCCGGACGCGCGGCCGCAAAGGCGATCCGGCGGCGACTTCGCCCACGAGCCGCAACGTGGTCGGAGCGGCGGCCATATCGGCGGCGCGCACAGCGTAGCCGTCCATGGCGGAACGGTCGGCGGCGGGCAGGTCGCGGTCGGCGCGAACGTCGGCGGCCAGAACGTAGCCCAGGGCGTCACCGAGCGGGCGAAGCTCTGGCGGCAACGGATTGACCTGTTGCAACATGGCGGAGAAAGCCTGAGAGGGAGAAATCATTGCCGTGCCTTTCCAAAAAACTAGGGTCTGTCCCTAGTTTGCTAGGGTCTGTCCCTAGTGTAGTGCATCATAATTAATGCAATTTATAATGCCGCCTTGCGTTTTACTCTCAGGAAAGAGAGGATAACGCCAATGCGGATTGCTCCCAAGGTCATCGTGACCGATCAACAGCGACAAACTCTGCAACGCTGGG
>CAIYVX010000089.1 GCA_903929765.1 uncultured Planctomycetia bacterium | reverse complement strand
TTCTTCTTTTCGTAGGGGCAGAGTTTATCTCTGCCCTGCCGTTGTTGCTGCTTCTTTTTCTTTTGAAGCCCCCAGCACTGCTGGGGGATGCCGTTTCTTCTGCCGTTGTTTCTTCACCCCTCTCCCGTGGGAGAGGTCGGCCCTTCAGGGCCGGGTGAGGGGTTTCGGTTGCGCGTCCCCCACCAGTTGACAAGTGTACCGCCCCGCCCTTTCTTCGCAACGCAAAAACAGACTTGCAACTCCCCGGCAAAATGTCACAATATCTAATCACAAGAGCCGACAAGAAAGAGGTCCGCGATGAATACGTCAGAAAACCAGGCGAACACAATCTGTTGGCTGAGCGAATTGCAGAAGTACCGCGACACGCCCAACGTTTCCCAAACCGAAAACTTCCTGACCACGACACTGGCTTGGACTCTGAACTCTCACCCGGAACTAAAAACCAGGTTTCTGGAGAAGCTCTTTCCGGACCATCCCGAAAAGGCCAGCTTCGCAGACGCGCGCGTGGAGATCCAGCGCCACCTGAATGACTCCATGATTCCTGACTTTACAGTGCTTGACAGCAACGCCGAACCTATCGCCTGCATCGAGTTCAAGGTAGACAGCGAGGCCCGCGAGGATCAGGTGTGCGATTATCTCAATAGCATTCCCGCGAAATACCGAGACTCCAGCGCCGTCGCTTTCGTCGGCCGCTACGATCCAGACTTCACCCAACTTCACGACAGGTGTTTCACCTGGTACCAGATTAACAAAACAATCAGGGATGCCATCGCGGAAAAGTCCTCTACTGGTGAGCGCCTCGCGAGTTGCCCTCTGGTACAAGGTCTTTTGTATTACATGAGGAGAAACGACATGCAGACCAGCGCAATTCGAGAGGGAAAAACCGAAACGCTGCGGGCGGTGTTCGATGTTGTGGACTTGGCTGTTGACATCGTAGCACGAAGGCTCCGCAAAGATGGTTCCGATTACAAGAAGCACAATCGGAGCTGCCTTTATCGCCGATCCTATTCGCACGAGTTCTTTCGCGGCAACCGCGTCGACGGTGAAGATGGTGACTGGATTTGTCTCGGTTTATGCTGGCAAACCGACACCTTGACGTGGGCCGTTCAAATCGGCTCACGCTTCCCGCAATATGAAAGGGCGACGGGACCTGATTGGAAACTGCATTGGTCTGATGAATGGCCAATCGGCAAGACACTGCCGACAAGCCTCTCGGCCATAGAGGGTTTTCTGAACCTCCCCGGCGACAAACAGGCGGAGGTTCTCGCCAAGTTCACCATCGAGGAACTCAATAAACTGGCCGTTACACCCAACTCCTGAGCCGCCTACAGCAGCTTCGCCGCATTCAAACTGAAATGTTCCGCCAGCACGCGGATATGCGCCTTGCTCAGTTCCCGCTCGCCGCTCAGGATGCGGTGACCCAGGCTCCGGTCGCCCAACAGCCGCCCCAGGTCCGACTCGCTCATCCCGTGCTCTTCCATCAGCGAACGAATCAGTTCCACCGGCGTCATTTTCGCCCCTGCGATGGCGTGATGTTCGGCCTCGTATTTCTCGACGAATGTCGCGATGGCGTCGAAATAGTCCTCCTGATCGGAGTTCATCTCGAAACCCGCCATGGCGTCCAGCACGCCCAGGGCATTGCGATAATCCACGTCATCGTGCAGCGGGCGCGGCATGAACAGCCCCACCAGTTCCGCGTAGCTCGCCGGAATATTTTCGTGTTTCAGAGTCTTTCTTTTCATGGCCGTTCCACCTCACTCAAGTTTACCGCCCCGCGCCTTCTTCGCAACGCAAAAACCGTTGTTGCTGCCGTTGCTGCGCCTTAAGTCTTAAGCCTTAGGTCTTAAGCCTCTCTCCGAAAACGTCTTGTCCCCCCGCCCATCCTCACCTATACTATCCGTCAGAAGTTCTGGAGAAAGAAAGTGAACCAACTAGCCCAACATGCCGTCGAACTCATGCGCCGCGCCGGCGTCGCTTACGGCGATGTCCGTTTCGTCGAAACGCGCGAACAGGACCTCGCCGTCAACAACGCCGTCGTCGAATCGGCCAGCGAAGAGCGGTCGCGCGGCTTCGGCGTCCGAGTCCTCATCAACGGTTCCTGGGGCTTTCATTCGTCCTACATCGTCACCGAGGCCGAAATCGCCCGCGTCGTCGACGTGGCCTGCCAGATCGCCCGGGCCTCGGGGCTCGTGGCCGACAAGCCCGTGACCCTCGCCCCCGTCGCCCCGGCGCGCGGCTCTTACGTCACGCCGCACACCAAAGACCCCTTCGCCGTGCCGCTGGCCGACAAGCTCGCGCTGCTGGTGAAGGCCAGCGAACTGATGATGGGTGAACCCATCGGCGTCTCGCAATCTTTCTTCGCCGCCTACGAAACCCGCAAAATCTTCGCCTCGACCGAAGGCGCCCTGACCGACCAGACCATCATCGAAACCGGCGGCGGCATCGCGGCCACGGCCGTCGGCGACGGCGAAATCCAGGTCCGTTCCTACCCCAACAGCTTTCGTGGCAACTTCGCCACCGCCGGCTACGAATATTTCGAGTCGCTCGACATCCTGGCCCACGCCGCCCGCGTCAAGGCCGAGGCCGCCGAACTCCTCAAAGCCCCGCCGTGCCCCTCCGGCCGGCGAACCATCATTCTCGACGGCGGCCAACTCGCCCTCCAGGTCCACGAATCCATCGGCCACCCCATCGAACTCGACCGCGTCATCGGCATGGAATCGGCCTACGCCGGCGATTCGTTCCTGACGCTTGAAAAACTCGATAATCTCCAATACGGCTCGAAACTGATCAACGTCGTCGCTGACGCCACCGCTCCCGGCGGCCTGGGCACCTTCGCCTGGGACGACGAGGGCGTGCCCGCCGAGCGCACCGCCATCATCACCGCCGGCCGCTTCGTCGGCTACATGTCGAGCCGCGAAACCGCCCCCGTCATCGGCCGCACCAGCACCGGTTCGATGCGGGCCAGTTCCTGGTCGCGCATTCCGCTCATCCGCATGACCAACGTGAATCTCCTCCCGCACCAGGGCACGCTGGCCGAACTGATCGCCGACACCGCCGACGGATTGTTCCTGGCCACGAACCATTCCTGGTCCATCGACAACAAGCGACTGAACTTCCAGTTCGGCACCGAAATCGCCTGGGAAATCAAGGCCGGCAAGCTCGGGCAAATTTTCCGCAACCCCACCTACACCGGCGTCACGCCCGAGTTCTGGAACTCCTGCGACGCCGTCTGCGGCCCGTCGGAATGGAAACTTTACGGCACGCCAAATTGCGGCAAGGGCCAGCCCGGCCAGACAGCCCACGTCGGCCACGGCGTCGCCCCGGCCCGGTTCCGCAACGTCGAAGTCGGAGTGATGAAACAGTCCTGATGATGGGTGGCTGCTTGCAGCCACGCGGTAAAACATGTGGCCCAGCCGCCCCCGGCTGGGGCGAAAACAGAAAAAAGTCCACAGCCGAGGGCGGCTGTGCCACGAGAGATAATCATGAACCTCCAGGGTAAAGACGAACTTCTCCGCCTCGCCGAAACCGTCCTGGCCGCCTCTCGGGCCGAGGAAACCGAGGTCGTCCTGATGACCGCCGAGGACTACCTCACCCGTTTCGCCAAAAACGTCATCCACCAGAACGTCGGCTCGCGCCACGCCTCGATCTGTGTCCGAACCGTGACCGACCGCCGCATCGGCGTCGCCGAGGCCGAGGCTCTCGACGAGGCCACCATCGCGGCCACCCTGGCCAAGGCCCAGGAAATTTCCGCCGTGCGGCCGCGCCTCGACGATTTCAAGCACCTGCCCAAACCCGGCAAAATCAGCCCCATCGCCGCCTTCGACCCCGCCACGGCCGACTGCACCCCGGAACGCCGCGCCGAACTCGTCGCCCAACTCGCCGCCGCCGCCCGCCGCAAAAAAGCCGAGGCCGCCGGACTCGTCCAGACTCAGACCGCCGAAATCCTCGTCGCCAACTCGCGCGGCGTGCGGGCCTACCACTCGTCCACCGGCGCCCAGTTCCAATCCGTCGTCACTTGCGGCGACGGGTCGGGTTTCGCCGAAGACCAGGCCTTCTCACTCGACCGTCTCGACTCGCGCCGCGTCATCCGCGACTCCGTCGGCAAAGCCGTCCGCAGCCGCAAGCCGCAGCCCATCGATGCCGGCGAAATTGACGTCGTCCTCGAACCCGCCGCCGTCGGATCGCTGGTGGCCATGCTCGGATTCCTCGGTTTCGGGGCCAAAGCCCTCCAGGAAGGCCAGAGCTTCATGGTCGGCAAGATCGGCCAGAAAATCACCGGCGAGGCCATCACCATCA
Organism: uncultured Planctomycetia bacterium; assembly: GCA_903929765.1. GTDB lineage: Bacteria > Planctomycetota > Phycisphaerae > FEN-1346 > JAACEH01 > CAIYVX01. Next base: position 49,293 of record CAIYVX010000089.1, on the reverse strand, counting down.
TCGACAACGCCCGCCACGCGCGCCTGCGCGGCTTCCCCTTCGACTTCGAGGGCGTGCCGCGAAAACGCGTGAAACTGATCGAGCGCGGAGTGGCCGTCGGCGTCGTCTACGACTCGTACCTGGCCGGACGCGAACCAGGCCGCCACGCCTCCACCGGCCACGCCCTGCCGCCGAAATATTCTTCCTACGGCGCCATGCCGGTGAACCTCGTCATGGACGGCGGCAGCGAATCGCTGGCCGGCCTCGTCGCGGGCACCAAGCGCGGGTTGCTGGTCACGCGCTTCCACTACGTCAACGTCGTCGAGCAGATGAAAGCCGTTCTCACCGGCATGACCCGCGACGGCACGTTCCTCATTGAAAATGGCAAAATCGTCGGCCCGATCACGAACCTCCGGTTCACCGAGGCCGTCCTCGAGGCCTTCGCCCGCACGGCCGGCCTGACCCGCGCCCGGCGGCTGGTCGAAGAGGGCGTTCTCTGCCCGGCCATGAAAATTCGCGGTTTCCGCTTTACCGGTACCACCGGCTTCTGATAAGGAAAAACCCATGAAATGCGCCGTTCTCCACGCCAAACGTGACATGCGTCTGGAAGACCGTCCCAAGCCCACGCCGCGCGGCGATCAATGTTTGATCCGTGTCCGGGCCGTCGGCGTTTGCGGCTCCGACGTCCACTATTTCAACGACATGTGCATCGGCCACCAGATCATCGAGGCCCCGCAGCCGGTGGGCCACGAGTTCGCCGGCGAGGTCGTCGCCCTGGGCGACGAGGTCCGCTGCGTCCGCGTCGGCCAGCGCGTGGCCATTGAGCCCGGCGTCTCCTGCAAGGTCTGCCGCCAGTGCCTGGCCGGCCGGCCCAACTGCTGCCCCAATGTCGTCTTCTTCGGCACGCCGCCGGTGGACGGCTGCCTCCAGGAATTCGTCCTGGTCCGCGAGGAACAGTGCATCGCCATTCCCGACTCGATGAGCTTCGCCGAAGCCGCGATGCTCGAACCGCTCCAGGTCGGCATCCACGCCTACAACCTCGTGCCCTGCCGCCCCGGCGACTGGGTCGTCATCGTCGGCGCGGGGAGCATCGGCCAGGCGGTTCTCGAAATGGTCCGCACGGCCGGGGCCACGCGGATCATCGTTACCGACAAGCTTGACTACCGCCTCGACCTGGCCCGCCGCCGCGGGGCCACCCACACCGTCAACGTCACCAAGGAAGAACCGCTGGCCGCCGTGCTCAAACTGACCGATCGTCTAGGGGCCGACGTGGTTTACGAAGCGACCAACTCCGTCGACGGCCTGCCGCAGGCCCTCACGCTGGCGGCCATCGGCGGTCGCGTCGCCGCCATCGGCATTCCGCCGGTGGACCAGATCACCATCCCGGCCAGCCACCCGCGCCGCAAGCAGCTCACCGTCCAATTCATCCGCCGCAGCGCCCACAGCGCCCGCCAGGCGCTGGAACTGGTGGCTCAGGGCAAGGTGGACGTCAAACCCTGGATCACCCACCGTTTCCCGCTCGACCGCGTGACCGAAGCGTTTCTCCTGGTCGACGGGTACAAGGACGGCGTGCTCAAAGCGGTGATTGAACTGTAACCGGATTGATTTGAGGATATCCCAGGTTTAGGATTTGTATAGATTCTGAGTTTTTGAGATGTCGGCGCGGGGCGAACGGCCTGGCGGGCGGGATCGAGCGCCGATAAAACTCGGCGGGGATTGGAGTTAGGCGCGAAATTGCGGTGGTTTGGGGCGAGCGGGCGAACTGGTCTTAAGGGCAGAAACTGTCCTATAGGGAAATTAAGTTGAAAACAATTTCCCTGTAGGAAATTCGGCGACGGCGTTTGGAAGATTATTGAGCGTACTATAAGATATAAAAAGTGGGTTGATTGGTGGCGCGGTTGGGTTATGACGGTCTAAAAAGTGCTCCGTCCCCTTTTTGTTTTTTACCCCTCAAGAAGCATCTGGGTCGTTCAGGGGATAGCGGCCTTGGGCTTCGATGGTCTGATGCACGGCGTCGAGGTGGGCCTGGGGAAACGGCAGGTCCTGGTCCGGACCACAGAAGTAGCCGCCCTCGCGGCCCAGCCGCCACATGGCCCGCCGCGTTTCCAGCACGATCCGCTCGACCGGGCCGTCCATGATCGTGGCCGTGCTGACGCCGCCCTGGAGGGCCATCCGCCCCTGTGTCAGCCGCCGCACCTTGACCTGATCGTTAGCCGTCGCCTGCACCGGGTTGAGCACGTTAACCCCGAGTTCCATCAGGTCGCCGACGATCTCTTCAACACAACCACAGGAGTGGAAGCTGATCAGAACGTTCTTTGACCGATACAGGTCGAAGAGCCGGCGATACTCCGGCACGAGGAATTCCCGCAGGATGCGCGGACCCAGGAGCGGCCCACGCTGCGTGCCCAGGTCGTCGCTGCACATGGCCACCTCAATACCACAGGAGAGGTAGTGACGGGCGATGGCGAGCTGGAAGTCCATAATGCCGCGCAGCACCTCACGAACAAAGTCTGGCTCGGTGTGAAAGTAGATCATCATGTTTTCCATGCCCACGAGCATGTAGGCCTTTTCCCAAAGCGTGTCGCGATGGAACCCGGCCAGGAAGAGATCGCCGCCGGGGAACTGGCGGCGGCCTTCATAGAGGGCGTTCGAGATCCGCTCGTCATCGGGATTCGGCCAAACGTAGTTTTTCAGCGCAGCGACTTCCGCCAGGGGGTGGCCACGTGGGAAACCCATGACGCCCTCATGCTCTCTATGCCAGGTGGTGCCCCAGATGTCGACCCACGTGGAGCCGACAGGCAGGTGGTGCCCGCCGCCAAGGTAGCCTTCGTGGTTGCAGCCATGATAAGCGAGGCAGTGGGCGGGCAAGCCGCCGACAATTCGCTCAGGGTTGTTGAAACGGATGATCCGCAGGGCGTTTTCCTTGTCCGTCATTACCTATTCTTCTCCGTATATAACTCACCGGTCAGGGCGAGATAAACCCCTGTTCGTCAGACCTTCAAAATATAGCACCTGGAGACAGCCGCGGCAAGCGGAAGAAGAGCGTTTTATTGCCGCGTGGCTGCAAGCAGCCACCCTACATAACTCGTCCGCTATACCCCGGCCTCGGCGCGTGTCACCGGCTGAATCCCAGGACGGCCGGCTTGAAGCCCGGCGGCGCGGACGGCCTGGGGGATCGCCTCGTCCAGCGAAAGTCCCTCGGCCAGACCGGCGCAGAGAACGGCCATGAACTGATCGCCGCAGCCGGTGGTGTCGACCACGCGAGCCAAAGGTAGGGCGGCGTGGAATCTGGCCCCGCGTCGGTCAACCACCCAGACGCCGCGAGGGCCGCAAGTGGTCACCAGTTGGTCCAGGCCGTGGCGCTCGCGCAAAATTCGGGCCGCTTCGAGCGCCGAACGCTCATCCGTCACGGCCATGCCGGTCAGCATTTGGGCCTCGTGCTCGTTGGGCTTCAGGACGTCGACGAGCCGCAAGAGTTCGCCGCACTCCTGGCCCTGGCTCAAGCCGCCGGGGTCGAGCACGACCTTCAGCCCGTAACGGCGGGCCAGCCGCGCCGCCGTTAGGGCCGTCGCCGGGGGAATCTCCAGGGCCAGCGGCAACACGCCGCGCCCGGTGCGGCCAGCCGCGGCAAAAATCTCGGCAGCAGCTTCCACGTCGGCCGCCGAAAACTCGGCGTTGACGCCCGGCAAAACGTAGATCGTGTTTTCGCCTTCCGCGTTGACCAGGATAGCTGCCGCACCGCCGGCGGTCCCGGCAAAGGAGACGCGACGCACGAAATCTGTCACCACGCCCGCCCGCTCCAGGGCTGCCATCGGCACCTGGGCCAGGAGCGAGTAAACGTATTTGTCTAATTCCGCTCCCGCCGGACGCCCGTCCAATTCCCCAAACTTTTCCGCGGCCAGGGTGCGCCCCAAAAAGGCGACGCGGCCCGGTCCGAGCCAGGCCGCCATCATCTGGGCCACGTTTCGACTTTTTCCGCCCGGCCCGATCATCAGCCGCCCGCCGAGGGCCAACTCGCCCGGTCCGACCAGTTTGACCGGCCCGGCCACCAGGTCGGTGTTCGACCCGCCGGGCACCACCGCGACCACTTTCGACCAGTTGGTCATGCCTCGCCCCTCAATGCTCAAGATTATACTTATTCTCGCATGAATAGTGCCAATGCGTTGAGCGCACAGGCTGAGACAAAGAACACACTTTGGCCCCGATACAGCCGGGGCTTCAAAGTGTGGCACCCGGAGACGGCAACGGCGAGCGGAAGAAGAGCCTTTGATTATGGCGGCTGCAAACGGCGCAACCGCCCTACATAACTACTTCCCCGGGGTGATCGTGATGGCGCCGGGGTTGATGATTTCGGCGGCGCCGCTGGTGCGCCAGTAGCGGACGCGCTCGCCGGTGACGCGGTTGAATTGTTGCGAGTTGTCCTTCGAGGTTTTGGTTGGATCGAAGGTCTGTTCCTTGGCGCTCCAGATGTCGGCGGGACGGTCGCGCGTGCCGACCAGGTCGACCAGGTCGCGGCTGCGGTCGTAAGTGGCCCGGGCGGCGCGGGCCTGCCGGTCGCCGTCGCGGAAAGAAACGTTGACGGAGGCTACGAGTTGGGTCAGGGTCAGGCCGTGATTCCCAGAACTTGGAGCGGTTGCCGGCCTCAACCCCTCACCCGGCCCCGAAGCGGGGCCACCCTCTCCCAAGGGAGAGGGGTGAAGAAGCGAAGATGTCCCATCGGGCGTCTTGGATTCATGGCGGCCAACATCGGCCGCCATGCCACCCGACCCGGGAGAGGGGTGAGAAGAAGAAGCGGCGTCGAGGGCGGCAAGTTCGTTCTGGAAATAGAGGCGCAGGTCCTGGCAATAGAGGGTGGTCAGGCCGCTGGAGCCGCCTGCGGCCGCGGATTTTGAGCCGGTCTTGCCGGAAAACTTTCCGGCGGTATCCTTGATTTCACAGGCCACGTCGCCGGAGAAGTAGCCGAGCGCCGTCTTGCCGCGATCGAAAATCATTTCTTTTTTCCAGGCCACGTTGACCGTGCTGTGCGGCGCTCGCTGGAACGGCGAGGTCGTCTCCGGGTCGCGGCCGACGGAGAGAATTTCCAGCGTCCCCGGCACAGGAACGTAGGCTTTCGCGTCGTCGGCGGAATATTCGAGCCGCTCGCAGCGGATCGTGGCCGCTTCAAGGTCGTCCTTGGGGTCAGGCGGCGTATCGATGCTGCGGGCCGTCACCTTTTCCAGGGCGACGAGGCGGCTCAAGGATTTGTTCTTGAACATCTGGTCGGTCGGGGGGGAGTCAGCATGGCCGACGGTTCTCGGCCTCAACCCCTCACCCGCCCCTGACGGGGCACCCTCTCCCAAGGGAGAGGGGGATTTGGCCGGCGCGGCCGTGAAGAAGACCCACAAATCTTCGGAGTCGACCGAGGCGGTGGGCATGCGGGTCCGGGCGGCGCCGCTGAAATGGGCGACGTTCTTCGGCCCGTCGAAGGTCATGTGGCGCTTCCAGTCGAGGTGGAGGGGGGAGGGTTCCTTGAGCTTGCGGCCTTCCATGTCGCGGTCGACGGAGATTTCCATGTCGCCCGCGCCGGCGACATCGACGTATTGCTTTGATTTGGACATGGCGATTTTCGGGCCGCGAATTTTGTTCGGCCCTTGCTGGGCCATGGCCCAGTAGGGGGCCTCGGCGCCGACGAGGAGGAGATTGTCGCCGGTTTCGTCGGTCTCCAGGTGCTCGGCCTCGGCGTACATGGCCTTCTGGCGCACGCGGACGTTGTGGTCGGCGACGAGGCCCACGGCCTTGCTCTTGGTCGGGGCTTTGGGGTCCGGGGCGAAGATGATTTTCATTTCGCCGGCCTCGATGCCGCCGTCGGCCTGGGTGCCCACGACCTTGCCTTTGGCGAAAAGGGTTTCCGGGCGGCTGGTGCCGTCGGCGTTGCGGACGAAATCCAAACGCATGTTTTCGCAGGCCAGATCGCCGACCATGGCCTGCTGGCCCGACCCCGGCTGCGAGGCGGCGACCTGGCCCTGGCCGGTCACGCGGCGAATCGCCTGCTTACCCTCATCCGTCGCGTCAAAGAGGTCCACGCCGAGTTCCTGGCCCGAGAGCGACTGGGCACCCTGGCGGAGTACGGCGTCGCCGGCGAACCTGGCCCACTGAATGGTCGTCTTCGCAGGCTCGGCCGGCTTCGCTTCGCCGCGATGGACCGTCCGCTGGCCCAGGCCGGCCTGCATCCCGGTTTTCCAGATGGCCACGAAGGGTTCCTTGGAGGAGGTGGTGGAAACCGGGCCGCCCAGGTCCATGCCGCCGGCACCACTGACCGAATCGAGCCGGCCGGGGCCATCGACGTGGACCGTTCCGGCGGCGCGGTTGAAGCGGACCTTGTCGCCGACGATCTTGGTGGCTCCCTGGACGATATCGACGGGCGACTTTTCGGTCCGGGTCAGGAGGCCCGCGCCGGTGCCGCCGTCATAATCGAGCGTGGCGCTGCGGGTCCGCAGGTCGTTGTTCACCAGGACGACTTCCCGGCCGTCGGCGGCTTTGGCGGCAAGGCTCATTTCCGGAGCTGCGGGGTCGGTGAGGGGATTGATGACCAGCGGCCCGTCGCAGACGATATCCATGGTCGTCCCGGCGGCTTTCGGGGCCGGTTTGGTCGCGGGGCTGCCGGCGGGCGGGGCACGGAGGGGGGTGGTCGCGGAATGAACGCCGGCGGGTCTGGAGTCGGAGCGAACGGCCCCGCTGCGGTCGCTGCCGCCGAGACCGCCGGCGCCGCTCTTGGAGCGGACGACCAGGACCAGTTCGTCGGCGCCGGTCAGGCTGCTGCCTTCCTGGACGGCCTTGACGTGGCCCTTGAGGGTGAACTTATACGGTTGCGGGCCGGCGGCTTTGGCGACCGCAGCCGAGGCCGGGGCCGGCGATGTTTTGGCCGTCGCCGTGTCAGCCGGGACCGTAGCCGTCGGCGGGGCCGCCGGACCGGTTTCGGTTCCCAGGCCGAGGGAAAACTTGCCGCTCTGGCGGCGCATGACGATGTGGACTTCCTTGAGGAACTGAATTTCTTTGATCGTGTTCTTATTCTCAGGGGCGGCGTTCTTTTTTTCTTTCTCCGGGACGAGGAAAATGCGCAGGCCGATGGCGTCGACGTCGTTTTCGGGGCTGCGGATTTTGACGGCGTCGTCGGTGGAGAGCAGGGAGGACTTCTGATCGTAGTCGATGTGGTCCATGGTGGCGACGAGGTCGTCGGCGGGGTCGTCGGGCGAGGCGTGATTATGGCGAATGGTGACGCCGCCGGTGAGGGCGCCGCGTTTGATGTCGTCAAGGTCGCCGATAATGCCGTCGCTGTCGAAAAAGCCGTTGGGGGCGGCAATGGAAGTTTGTTGGCCCTTTTCGTCGTAGAGGAGAATGACGGGGTTGACGAGGTTGGCGCGGCCGGAGGCTTCGGGGTGCATTTCGGCGCGGATGACTTTTTTGAGGCGTCCGGTCTTGTCGCGGACGATGAGTTCGAAGCGGCCGGCGCCGGGGCCCTGGTTGCCCACGCCCACCCGCAGCGAGGTGTTGCCGGTGCCGGTGACCTGCTGGGGGCTGATGGGGAGGAGATTGAGGATCTTCTTGGCGTCCAGGCCGCCGACGCGGGCCAGGAGGAGGGCCACGACGATCATGGCGAGGATGCTGATGAGGACCATCATGACTTTTTTGAACATTCATTTCACCGTGGGGGCTGGCACCGTGCTTCTGGTTTTTCCGGCACATCTTTGAATTACACGCCGCAATAATAAACGGCGAATATCCAATATCCAACACTCAATATCCAATCATCAAGGGAAAAGCTCCCGATTCGGAATCCGCACTTCATGATTGGATATTGGTTGTTGAGTGTTGGATATTGGCTGTTTTGTTTTTCGCCTCTCAAAAATCATAAATACCGCTCCATGATTCCCGCCCAGCGGTTCTGGGCCTTGAGGAGGAGTTCGACGACCTCGCGGACGGCGCCGGCGCCGCCGGGGGCGGCGGTCACGTAATCGGCGGCGGCGCGGACTTCATCGGCGGCATCGGCCGGGGCGGCGGCAAAGATAACCTTCCGCATGACCGGGAGGTCGGGGAGATCGTCTCCGACGTAGGCGGCCTCCGAAGCGGCGCAGCCGGCGGCGGCCAGGAGGCGGGCCAGGGCGGGGAGTTTGTCGGTGGCGCCTTGCTCGACGAGAACGATGCCGAGTTCGGCGGCGCGGCGGGCGGTCGCGGCCGTCTCGCGGCCGGTCAGGAGGGCGACCTGGTGGCCGGCGCGAATCCAGTAGCGCAGGCCCGCGCCATCGCGGACGTGGAACTCTTTACACTCGACGCCCGAGGCGTCAAAAATGATGCGGCCGTCGGTGAGGACGCCGTCGACGTCGCAGATCAGCAAGCGGATTTTGGACAGGTCTTTCAAAGCCGACTCCCCTGAACATGGCGGCAAACAACGCCGCCATGCCACCCTTTCCTCTGCATGGCCACGCAAGCGTGGACCAGGCCACCCGAATAATGTGCGGCAATTCAGCAGCACGACACTAAGCTAAGCCGACCGAAAGCAAATCCTGGATGTCGATCAGGCCGACGGCCCGGCCCTCGGCATCGACGACGGGCAATTCGTCGATATGATGTTGATTGATAATGTGAAGGGCCTCGGAGGCCAGACGTCCGGTTTCGATGCAGAGGGGCTTGCGCGTCATGACCTCGGCCACGGGGCGGTCCAGCAAGGCGCCGTCGCCGGCGGTCAGGAGGCGGCGCAGGTCGGCGTCGACGAAGATGCCGCTCAGGTTGCCGGCGGCGTCGACCAGGACGGCGGCGCCGCTGCGGCGCTTGATCTGGGTCAGGGAGAGGAGGACCTGGCGGACGGAGAGGTGGTCGCGGGCGACGGGGAAATTTTCGCCGCTGCGCATCACTTCTTCGACCTTGAGGAGCTTGCGACCGAGGCTGCCGCCGGGATGGTAGAGGGCGAATTCCTCGCGGCCGAAGCGGCGCATTTTGAGGACGGTCAGGGCCAGGGCGTCGCCGAGGGCGAGCATGGCGGTGGTGGTGGCGCTGGGGGCGAGTCCGAGGGGGCAGGCCTCTTCGATTTCGCCCAGGTCGAGGACGACGTCGGCGTAGCGGCCGAGGGTGGATTTTTTACGGCCGGTCAGGGCGATGATGACGACGCCGAGTTTTTTGAGTTGTTGGACGAGTCGGCTGACCTCGTCGGTTTCGCCGCCGTAGCTGAGGACGACGGCGAGGTCGCCGGGTCGGACGCGGCCGAGGTCGCCGTGAATGGCCTCGGCGGCATGGAGGAAAATGCTGTGGGTGCCGGTGGAGCAGAAGGTGGCGGAGATTTTTTCGGCGATGATGCCGGCCTTGCCGATGCCGGAGAGGACGACGGAGCCGCGTCCGCAGCCGTAGATCATGCGGGCGGCCTGTTCGAACTCGGTTCCGAGCCGCGCGGCCAGGCCCAGGACGGCGGCGGCCTCGGCCTCGATGACGCTGCGGGCGTAGGGCATATCGACGGCGCCCTGGCGGCCCGGGCGGGCGGGTTTGGAAGGACCGCTCTTATGGGGAGAGGGTTTTTTGGGTTTCGTTTTCATTTCGGGTAATCAGTTTATCCGTCGGGAGAGGCAATGGCAAGGGTTTCCGTGGACAGCGCTTCCGAAGACACACCTTGCCCGGCGATACAGCCCGCCGGGACAAGGTGTGGCACCCACAGACGAGGGTTTTCATAGATGTTCTTAAATTTGGCGGGACTTACGGCACGAGCCAGGAGTTGAACTTGTCGCCGGTGCCGCAGCCGGCGGTAGCGCTGCAAAATTGGGCGCCGCCGTAGCCGGGACCAAAAAGGGAGTCATTGGCAGATAAGTCGGCGTTGGACCAGACGGCCGGCGTGGTGATGGTGGTGACGGTGAAGACGGGCGGGGTGAAAGTTCCGCGCGTCCAGATGTTGCTGCCGCCATAGCCGCAGAAGGGGTTGTCTTTAAAGGCGACTCGTCCGTCAGCGTAGAGACAATTCTGGCCCCGGAACTTGTGGTTGGGGCTGTTCCACCTTCCGGGGAGGCTGGCGAGGGCGGAGTTGATGGCCGGATCAACGGATCCGGAGCTGTAGTAGCGGTTGGGGTTGGCGTCGGCGGCGACGATCATGGAGGGATCGAGGGTGGCCTGGCAGGAGTTTCGGCTGCCGCCGTCGAGGTTGGCCGCGGGACCAGTGCCCTGAATGTCCGGCAACTGGTTCTGGTAGCTGTAGGAGCAGTTGGTGATGTAGGAGAAGGACCAGTTGTTGCGGGGCGAGACGGCCTGGTCGTTTTCGGCGTTGGGGTCGGCTTTGCAGAGGAAGATGTTTTCGCTGCCGACGTCGCCGGAGCGGACCAGGAGGAAAAGGCAGGAAATATTGCAGAAAAAGGGGCCGAGATTGGCGGCCTGGGTGCCGGCGGGAATGGAACTGGAGTCGTGAAATTTGTGGGGGTCGTCGGAGTAGCCGTCGCCGTCGTCTTGCCATTGCTGGGAGGCGAGGTTGGGGTTTGGAGGATTGTTGGGGTAGTTGTAGACGGTGGGGTAGTGGCCCTGGTATCTGGCGGCATAGTTGGCGATGGCCTGGCCGATGGCTTTGAGGTTGGCGCCGCAGGCCATGCGGTTGGCGGCGTCGGTGGCCCCGACGAGAGCGGGGAGCAGCATGCCGACGAGGATGGCGATGATGGTGATGACCAGGAGGAGTTCGATGAGGGTGAAGGCGGAAGATTTTTGGTGCGGGCGGCGGGTCATGGGACGGTCTCCGATAAAAACAGGCTTCAGGCCTCAGGCTTCAGACTTCAGGCGCAGCAAAAGAAACAGAAAAAACAACAGCAGCCCGTAGCGGTATGGGTGCAACCGGTGCACCCTCACCCGGCCCCGAAACGGGGCCACCCTCTCCCTTGAGGGAGAGGGGTGAAGAAGAAGCGGCAGCAACGGAAGCAGCAACGCTATTGTACGGTGTTATTGTACGGTGGCAAGGTGGGCGGATAAAGGGAATTGTCCGGCGAAGAGCGGCGAATATGCTGATTCGGGAAAAGAAACAGGGCAGCCCTTGTGGGCTGCCCTGCTTGGTTCAAACGAAGATTACTGTGGCGTGCTGCGCGGCGAGGGCGGAGTTACGGAACGAGCCAGGAGTTGTACTTGTCGCCGGTGCCGCTGTCTGCTGTTCCGCCGCAGATGTTGCTGCTTCCATAAGGGTCTGTCCAGGTGGGTCCAGTTCCACTGCTACCGCCTGAGCCGCCTGTTGTGGCGTTGGGGTCGGCGTTGGACCAGGTTCCGGTCGAGGAGGCGCCAGTGCCGGTGCCGGCGGTGTAAGTGCCGCGCGTCCAGATGTTGCTGTTGCCGTAGCCGCAGAACGGGGTGTCGTTAAATTGGACGTGTCCGTCGCCGTAGAGGCAATTCTGGCCCTTGTACTTATGGTTCGGGCTGCTCCAGGTGCAGACGCCCTGTTTGATAATCGCATCGTTTAATTCTGTCGGCGGATGGGCCTGGCTGTAGTAGCGGCTGGGGTTCATATCGGCGGCGACGATGACGTTGGGATCAATGTTGTTCTGGCTGGTGTTGCGGCTGCCGCCGTTGAGGCCGGTGGTACCGGAAGAGTCGTACATCTGATTCTGGAAGCTGTAGGAGCAGTTGGTGATGAAGCTGAAGGACCAGTAGTTCTGGGGGCCGGCCTGGGCATCGGGATCAGGCTGCCAGCCGCCGTCGCCCTTGCATTGGAAGATGCCTTCGCTGGCGGCATCGCCGGAGCGGACCAGGAGGAAGAGGCAGGACAGATTGCACTTGAATGCAGACAGCGCGGTAGGCAAGGTGTTCTGGGGATTGGCTGTCCAGTCTGCCAGATTGGTGGTCATGGTGTCTTCATAGCCCTGCGCGGAATCGGTCCACTGCTGGGTCTTGGTCATGTCGCCTGGTTTGCTGCCGGCCAGCGGTGTGGAGTACTGATAGACGGTGGGGAAGTGTCCGTTGGACTTGGTGCAGTAGGTGGCGATGGCCTGGCCGATGCTCTTGAGGTTGGCGCCGCAGGAGATGCGGTTGGCAGCGTCCATGGCCCCGACCAGCGCGGGGAGCAGAATGCTCATCAGGATGCCGATGATGGTGATGACCAGGAGCAACTCGATGAGGGTGAACGCAGACCTCTTCTTGTGTCTCAAGCGGTTCATGGTACGTCCTCCTAAAAAAAGGAATGAGAAGAATGAGAAGAATTATAACGGCAGACTTCAGGCTTCAGGCCTCAGGCTTCAGGCGCAGAAGAAAAAGAAGCAAAAGCGGCCAAGAAGCGGGGTGGCGGACGGGGAGGGGGCCGAGAGTTAAACGGACAATGGTATAGTAAGCCAAAAAAAGGGAGTTGTCCAGCGAAAAGAGAAGAAAAAAGCTGGTTGAAGGGCGAAGAAGAAAAAGAAGTGGGTTGGGGTGGTGAGCGGTACGTGGCAGGAAAGAGAGGGAACCGATAAAGGTTCAGTCGCCCCTCCGGGGCTGAGAAGAAAAAAAGAAAAGAATCGTTTGTTTTTTTGGGCAACCACGGGCTTGCGCCGCGTGGCTATTATCAATCGCCGCTCCGCGGCTGACAACAAAAAAAGCGACATAAGAAGCAACAAAAACGGCGTCACCCGGCAGTGCCAGGGGCTTCAAAAGAAAAAGAAACGGCGAAAGAAACGGCAAAAACGGCAGGGACACTCGCGGAATGAGAGAAACAGGCGCACCCTCACCCGGCCGCTAAAGCGGCCACCCTCCCCCTCAAGGGGGAGGGGTGAAGAAGAAGAAAAAGAAGAAGAATATTATTCGTGTGGTTTCGTACCGGGGGTTTCACCCCCGGCTAAAAACTTCCGCCGCTTCGCGGCTTTGCGTAGATGATTTGGATGGGCGGGAGGCGGCCGGGACGAGGGGTGCGCCTTACGGAAGAAGAAACTGAAGAAGAAACGGCAGGGCAGAGATAAACTCTGCCCCTACGAACGGCTACAAAAAACGGGCGACGGCGTAGAGGACGACGGCCAGGGCGATCATGAAGAGGGTGACGTGGAGGAGGAATTGGCCGAGACCGCGCAGAACGGCGGCGGGGGTGTCGAACAGGGTTGTTTTGTAGACCAGGCCGATGACCAGGGCCAGGGGGTAGTAGAACCAGAGCGGGTTGGAGGGGGCGAAAAGATGGGCGAAGAAGTCAGACACCGGCGCGGCCCTCCTTTTGCTGATCCTCGCGCCGGCGTTCTTCTTCCTGGTGGGCGCGGGGGATGTTGTTGGCGACCATGAAGGCGTCGATGACGACCAGGAGGTTGAGAAATCCGGCAATGAGGGTGTAAAGGGAAGCCATTTCGGCGTGGAGCGGGAGGAGCTGGCCGGGTCGGAGGGCGGGTAGATTTTTGCCGACGTAGCCGGCGATGAAGGCGGGGAGGCCGGCGAGGGACTGGCCGATGAAGGGGAGAGTGTCGGCGTAGCTGACGGCCCGCCAGTGGCCGAGGACGAGGCCGGCCAGGAAGAGGCCGATGATGGAAAGGGCGTAGACGGCGGCCTTGCCGGGGCGGCCGAGGTACCAGTGGCCGAGTCCGGGGACGGTCCAGGCCAAGACGACGGCCAAGGCCCAGTAGCCGTCGGGGGGCGAGGGTGGAGATTTAGTTCGCGGGGTGGTCATGGGAATCCTTATTTTGGCGCCTTTCCAGCGGAATCGGCGAGGATGACGGGAGCGATCATGTGTTGGGCGAAGGCCGGGGTGGTGGCGCCGAGGTGGTTGCCGAGGTCGCCGTAGATGACAAAGGTTGGTTTCCAGGGGACTTCGACGAGTTTGGCCTGGTAAAGTTGTCGGGTGGCAGTCGAGGCGTCGGCGGGAAGTTTGAAACCGGCGATCCCGGCGGGGAGGCGGTGAGTGCGGTCGACGGTTCCGGTGACGGCGACGCCGGCGCCGAGGATGGCGACGTCGGCGAGGGAAGAGAAGTTGGTGATTTGGTTTCGGACGTGGTGCAGGGCGGGGGCGAGGTCGTAGGCGGAACTGAGGCTGGAGCCGAGGAGGAAGATGCCGTCGACCTTGACACCGGGGGGCAGGGCTTCGGCGGCGAAGATGACAATGCCGGAGCCGGCGCTGAGGCCGACGAGGTGGATGGGCCGGTCGGGATATTCCTGGTGGTAGGAGAGGATGAAGTTGGCGAGATCGGCGGCGATTTCGCGGTTGCGTCGGAGGTCGATCTGGTCCTGGAAGACGTCGTGGGCGGACCATACGTAGGGTTCAAAGGCCTGGTTGATACCGGCGTCGTTGAGGCCCTTGGCGATGTAATTAAAGGTGTCGGTGATGCCGCCGGCGCCGTCGAGGACGACGACCAGGCCGCGCTCGAGACGGTCGGAGGCGGCGTAAGAGGAGGCGGGGGAACAACCGGCTGTTATTGCAAGGAGGAAGATGCCGCACAATAAAGAGAAACAGCGAATATCCAATAACCAACGCCCAATATCCAATCTCCAAGTCAGAAAAAACGGAATCCGGACTTGATGATTGGAAATTGGATCTTGGATCTTGTTCGGTACCATTCAATTTTCCATCTACGGCCATAAATAATAGCGGCAACAACGCCCCCCAGCGGCGCGGGCGGCGTCTGCGACAACAGTATATCGGCAGAAGCAGGATTCCGCAACAAGCGAAGAGGGCTTGAAGAGGGCGGAGCATTTCGCTTGACTGGCGGGGGGTGGGTAACTATCTTACGCCCACGCGAGGGGAAGGTTATGAAGTAACCCCTCGCCCGGCCCGTTGGGCCACCCTCTCCCAAGGGAGAGGGGTGATGAAGAAGCGGCAACGGCAAGCGGAAGAAGAGCGTTTTATTGTGGCGGCTGCAAACAGCGCATCCGCCCAGCATGACAGCAACGGCAGAAGCAAAAGCCGGACAGGGCAGAGCCCTGTCCCTACGAACAACAACTGCAAGGAGTACGAGATGGCTTACAATTCGGTGGTGCTGATTAAACAGGTGCCGGACACGAAGAAGATCACGGTGAGGGCGATGAACGACGACGGGACGGTGAATCGCTCGGCATTGCCGGCGATTTTCAACCCGGAGGATCGGTATGCGCTGGAGGCGGCGCTGGAGGTGAAAGAGCGGCACGGCGGGACAGTGACGGCGGTGACGATGGGCCCGCCGGCGGCGTGCGAGTTGCTGCGCGAGGCGCTGTATATGGGGACGGACCGGGTGATTCTGATAACGGACCGTCGGGCGGCGGCGTCGGACACGTTGGCGACGAGCTATATTCTGGCGTGCGCGGTGCGGACGGTGGGGAATTATGATCTGGTGTTTTGCGGGCGGCAGGCGATTGACGGCGACACGGCGCAGGTGGGGCCACAGTGTGCGGAGAAGCTGGGGTTGCCGCAGATCAGCTACGTCGAGGAGTTGGTGGAATTGAAGGGCAAGACGATTACGGTGCGGCGCGACGTGGGGAACGGGTATGAGGTGGTGCGGTGCAAGATGCCGGCATTGTTGACGGTGACGGACACGTTCCAGGAGCCGCGGCCGTTTTCGGCGAAGGCGCTGATGCGGTCGAAACACGCGCGGGCGAAGCTGGAGTTGGAGAAGGAAGTGGCGGCGGCGCTGCCGGGGGCGGATGATAAGGCCAAGGCGGCGGAAGTGGCGAAGCGGGCGGCGGCGCTGGAGGCGAAGAAGCTGCTGATCGGACAGTGGACGCTGGACGACATCAAGGCGGACCTGGCGTGGTGTGGCCGCGACGGGTCGCCGACGAAGGTGAAGCGGATTCAGAGCGTGGTGCTGAAGGGTTCGGGGTACGTGGAGTACAAGAACACCGAGGCGGATATTACGAAACTGGTGCATCAGTTGATTGATGATCATACGATTGGATAGAAGCGAATTAAAAATTAAAAATGAAAAATTAAAAATTAACGGCAACAACAGAAGAAGAAACGGCATCCCCCAGCAGTGCTGGGGGCTTCAAAAGAAGAAGAGGAAAACGATGAGCAGGGTAAATCCGAAGGGTGAAGTGTGGGTTTTCGCGGAGCAGGAAGAGGGCCACCTTCATGAGGTGAGCCTTGAACTGCTGTCGAAGGGGCGGCAGATCGCCGACCGGCTGGGCGTGCCGCTGGCGTCGTGCCTGCTGGGGAGCGGGCTGGCCAAGCTGCCGCAAACGCTGATCGAGCACGGGGCGGACAAGGTCTATGCGGCCGATGACAAGCTGCTGGCCCAGTACCAGGCGACGTCGTATTCGAAGGTGATCGCGGGGCTGGTCGAGGAACGGGTGCCGCAGATCGTGGTGTTCGGGGCGACGGCGGTGGGTCGGGATCTGGCGCCGCGCGTGGCTTCGACGCTGAAGGCGGGGCTGACGGCGGATTGCACGGACCTGGAGATCGGCGATCATGTCGAGCCGGCGAGCAAACAGGAATATAAGAATCTGCTGCTGCAAGTGCGGCCGGCGTTCGGCGGGAACATCATTGCGACGATTGTGAACCCGGAGCGTTGGCCGCAGATGGCGACGGTGCGCGAAGGCGTGATGGTGATGCCGGAGGTGCAGAAGGGGCGCAAGGGCGAGGTGGTGAAGGTGCCGGTGAAGCTGACGGCGCTGGACCTGCCGCTGGAGATTCTGGAGCGGCACCGGGCGGCGAAGCGGGTGGACCTGAAGAAGGCGCGGGTGATCGTGGCGGGCGGGGCGGGTGTGGGGAGCAAAGAGAATTTCCGGCTGATCTGGGACTTGGCCAACGCGCTGGGCGCTGCGGCTGGTGCGTCGCGGGCGGCGGTGGACAACGGCTGGATCGACAAGGATCATCAGGTGGGTCAGACGGGGACGACGGTGCGGCCGGCCTTGTATATTGCGGTGGGGATTTCCGGGGCGGTGCAGCACCGGGCGGGGATGACCGATTCGGCGAAGATTCTGGCGATTAACAGCGATCCGCAGGCGCCGATTTTCGGGGTGGCGCATTACGGAATCGTGGGGGATATGAACGAGGTGATACCGAAGTTGATTCAGGCGATTAAGGCGAAGCAGTGACGGCAGGCTTAAGACCTTAGGCTTAAGGAGAAGAAGAAGCAACGGCAGCACAGGGCGATGTGGGAGCAACACGTGCACCCTCACCCGGCCCTAAAGGGCCACCCTCCCCCGTCAAGGGGGAGGGGAGAAGAAGAAGCAACGGCAGCACAGGGCGATGTGGGAGCAACAGGTGCACCCTCACCCGGCCCTAAAGGGCCACCCTCCCCCGTCAAGGGGGAGGGGTGAAGAAGAAGCAACGGCAAAAGAAAAAGAAACGGCGGAGAGGAAAGATAATGTCGAACTTTTTGTTAGATAATGAAGATATTCAGTTCCATCTGAAGACGCTGCCGCTGGAGGAGTTGGCGGCGATTCAGGAGGATGGGTTCCGGGACGCGGCGACGTTTGATTACGCGCCGGCGAATGCGGCCGAGGCGGCGGAGAATTACCGGCGCGTGCTGGAACTGGTGGGCGACATCGCGGGGAACCAGATCGCGCCGCTGTCGGAAGAGATCGACCGGGAAGGTTCGACCTGGTGCGACGGCGTGGTGACTTACGCGCCGGGGATTCGGCGGTCGCTGGACCTCCTGGCCAAGGCGGACATGATGGGCTTCACGCTGCCGCGCAAGTTCGGCGGGCTGAATTGCCCATCGACGGTTTATGCGGCGGCGACGGAGATGGTGTCGCGGGCCGATGCGGCGCTGATGAACGTGTTCGGGTTGCAGGGCATCGCGGAGACGATCAACGCCTTTGCCAACGAAGATCAGAAACAACGGTTCCTGCCGCGTTTTTCGACCGGGGCGGTGACCGGGGCGATGGTGCTGACCGAGCCGGACGCGGGGAGCGATTTGCAGAACGTGCAACTGCGGGCGTTCCAGGACGCGGCGGGACAGTGGCGGCTGCGCGGCGTGAAGCGGTTCATCACGAACGGGTGCGGCGAGGTGCTGCTGGTGCTGGCGCGGAGCGAGACGGACGAGCAGGGGGGGATGGGGTTGTCGCTCTTTGTGCTGGAAAATAATGAGCAGGTGCGAATCCGGCGGATCGAGGACAAGCTGGGGATTCACGGGTCGCCGACGTGCGAGATGCAGTTCAACGACGTGCCGTGCGAACTGGTGGGGGAACGGCGGCGGGGGCTGGTGACGTACGTCATGGCCCTGATGAACGGGGCGCGAATCGGGATAGCGGCGCAGGGGCTGGGGATTGCCGAGGCGGCGTATCGCGAGGGGCGGGCGTATGCGTATCATCGGCAACAGTTCGGGAAGCGCATCGAACAGTTGGCGCCGGTGGCGGATTTGCTGGTGGATATGAAAACTTGTATCGAGGCGGGGCGGTCGCTGCTCTATTACACCTGCACGGTGGTGGACCGGGACATCAATTTGCAGCGGCGGCTGGATGAGGATAAGTATGCGACGCCGGAGGCGAAGTCGGCGGACAACAAGGCGCAGAAACAGTACAAGCGGCTGGCGGCGCTCTTGACGCCGATGTCGAAATATTATTGCTCGGAGCTGTCGCAGAAGTGCGCCAACGACGCGATCAGTGTGATGGGCGGGTCGGGGTACATGCGGGATTATCACGCGGAGCAGTTGTTCCGCGATGCGCGGATCACGACGATTTACGAGGGGACGAGCCAGTTGCAGGTGGTGGCGGCGATTCGCGGCGTGACGAGCGGGACGGCGGAAAAGATGTTCGCGGAGTTCGACAATCGGGAGACGGCGGACCAGGAAGAGCAGCACCTGCGCGAGGCGCTGGGGACGATGCGGGGCAAGTTGCAGGAGGCGGTGGAGTTTGTGAAGAAGGGCGGGGCGGATTACCTGGAACTGTCGGCCCGGGCGATGGTGGACGTGGCGATTGACATTCTGGTGGGCTACCTGTTCCTGGAACAGGCGACGCAGAGCGAGCATAAGAAGGTGGTGGCCAAACGGTTTATCCGTCAGGCCCTGCCGCGAGCGAAGGCGCGGATGGAACTGGTGATGAGCCAGGAACGTTCGACGCTGGATTCTTATGCGGAGATAGTGGGGGCGATGGTGGAAGAAGAGGGGTAAGATTTAAGAAAAAGAGAAATTGTGAAGCGGCGCAGCCGGAAGCGGTTGCGCCGCAGTTTTTTGGTGTCGGGCCAGGGCCCGACCTACATGCTTCTCCACCCCGTCCCACGCGGAAAACACTTGCATCTCTGTCACCGCGTTCGTAATCTTTTGTTCAAGGATTACGCATATCAAGAGCCGGGTGCCATGGCGGGTGGATTGTGTCATCATGTTCGGGGAGCCAACGCTCCACAGTAAAAGGAGGTGGATCGTGCGAGACGGGCGACTGGTAGTGGCGTGGCTGATGTTGGCGTCGCTGGCGGCGGGTGGGTGTTGCGAGGCGCCGGACTCAAAGAATTATAGAGGGGCGCACGAAGCGCTGGTGGCGATGGCGCCGGACGAGGCGCTACCGTCGGAGACGGGAGCGGCAGGGGCGGACGACAGGGCGGCGCTGAAATTGGATGCGGCGGCTGGTCGGTCGGCGACGCCGGTTAGCGACGCGGGTGCGGCGGTGGATAAGCGGTCGCTGATTCGCGAGGCCGTACTGGTTATCGCGGTGGCCAACCCGGAGGAAAGCGTGCGGCGGGCCGAGGCGTTGGCGGAGAAGCTGGGCGGGTACGCTCAGTCGGAGTCGCTGCGCGAGGCGGTGCTGCGGGTTCCGGCGGCGCGGTTCGACGAGGCGCTGGAGGAACTGGCCAAGCTGGGGCCGGAGGTGAGCCGGCGGGTCGAGGTGTTGGACGTGACGGAGGCGTACACGGACCTGGAGATTCAGCTCAAGGGCAAACAGGCGACATTGGCCCGGTTCCAGGAAATTCTGAAGAAAGCGGAGAAGGTGGAAGACATTCTGAAGATCGAGTCGGAGGTGTCGCGGCTGACGATCGAGATCGAACAGCTTGAGGGCAAGTTGCGGCTGATGAAGAGCCAGATAGCCATGAGCCGCATCGCGGTCCGATTTGAACGATCGACGGCGGTGGCGGCGCAGCAACGGCATGTGGTGCTGCCGTTCTCCTGGCTTCTGAGCGTCGGGCTGGAACAGTTGACGTCACAATACTAAACGAACGGACGGCAACGGCAAGCGGAAAGGAACGGGCCATGAGGATTGGGATGATAGTGCTGGTGGCGGGTCTGGCGGTGGCGGGCGGGTGCGTGCCGTCGGCTCTGACGACACCGGCGGACTATGTGCGGCTGGCGAAACCGCCGTATCCGTATTATTACAAAGCGGTTTCGGCGGAAGGTGTGTCGCTGGCGATGCGGCAGGAAGACAATCCCGAAGGCGGGACGGTGGAGTTCTGGGCTGCGGCGTTGAAGAATCAGTTGGTGGGGGCGCGCGGCTACACGCTGCGCGGGGAATCGGCGGCGGCCAGCGCCGACGGCGTGGCCGGGAAACGAATGGACTTCACGGCCAATCTTCAGGGCCGCGACATGGCCTACCTGGTCGCGGTTTGGGTCGAGGGCAAGGCGATCATCATCGTCGAAGCCGGCGGGCCGAAAGAGAAGTTCGCGGCGGACCGGGCAAAGATCGAGGCGGCCTTGAAGACGGTGCGCGTGAAGTCGTAAGGTCCGGTCGGACCTATCCTTTGCCGTGGAAATTGGGTGGCATGGCGGCGGTGTTTGCCGCCATGTGGTCGGCACGCCAGAGAACTCAACGCCTGTGAAAACCAATGGCCGAGAAGAGAAACATAAGTTGTGTGAACGTTGGGACTTTCCCGGCGATGCTCATTTCCTCACGTTCTCCTGTATTGACGGACAGCCATTCTTTTCCGGCGAACATTTGCCCTGCTGGTTTCTCGACGCCGTTGGTCAGGCCCGGACCAAGTGCCCCTTTGATCTCTGGGCCTTCGTAATCATGCCCGAACACGCTCATTTGCTGCTCTGGCCGCACGAGGGCGTGAAGATCAGTTCGATCCTCTACCAGATCAAGAAACCAGTTACGAACCGGGCGCTGGGCTGGATCAGAAAAAACAGCCCCTCATTTTTGCCGCGCATGCTTGACCGGCAGCCCAATGGCGACGAGCATTACCGAGTATGGCAGCGCGGCGGCGGGCATGATCGGAATTTGCGATCCATTGCCGACGTTCACGAGAAGATCGGGTACATACACCAGAACCCGGTGAGGCGCGGGCTGATCGAGAAACCCGGGGATTGGCCGTGGTCGAGTTGGCGGGCTTGGCATTTGGGTGTGGATGAGCCGATACGGATAGATCGCGGGACGTTGCCGCTGCTGAAGAAGAGGTGATTGGCGAAACATGGCGGCGGACGGCGGCCGCCATGCCACCCGGTCTTGGTGTGGAGGCGGGCGAGGGCGAAACATGGCGGCAGACAACGCCGCCATGCCACCCGTCTTGATTGCTATGGCGGGGCGGGGATGCTATGATTTCCCCAGAATAAATTCTCTTTCGAGGAGCGGACTTGGTCGAGGAAAAGGAAAAACTGCGGCGCAAGGGGTGGCGGAAGGTGCGGCGCGCGTTGGTGGCGCTGGGCTTGCTGGCGGCCGTGCTGGTGGTTTTCGGTCCGGCGCTGGTGCCGTCTTTCGTGCTGAGCGGTCTGGTGCGCGAGCGGGTAGAGGCGGCGCTGGGGCGGCCGGTGCGGGTGGAACATTGCCGGTTCGGGTGGATCAGGGGGCTGCGCGTCGGCGAGATGTGGGTGGCGGCGTCGAAGAACCCCGAGGACTGGATGCTGCACGTCGAAGGGCTGAAGATCAAGCTGGAGCCGTGGGAATGGTGGCGGCTGACGGATGGAGACGCGCCGAACCTGGGCCGGGTGACGGTAGGTCGGGTGACGGTGCGGCTGCCGGCGTGGCAGGAGTATTTGGAGACGGCGGTATCGTCGGGGCCGGCGCCGGGGTTCGAGTCGATTCTGGTGCAGGACGGCGAAGTGCTGCTGGACGAGCCGGCGGCGAGGACGCATCGGAAGGTGACGGAACTGCGTCTGACGCTGGGTCGGCTGCGCGGGTCGGACAAAGCTTATGTGACGGCGAGCGGGCGGCTGATATTGCCGGACGTGCAAGGTTCGGCGAGCACGGGTCTGGTCAGTGTGAACGGGCTGTTGAATCATTTCGACCTGAATCGTCCGGAGACGACGACGGGCGGTTGCGAGGTGGTCTGGTCGGGAGTGGACCTGGCGTATTTTCTGCCGCCGCTGGAGAGCGTGGAGGAGGCCCGGTTGTTGTCGGCACCGACGGAAGGTCAGGCGAAGATTTCGTTCGACGAGTCGGAACTGGTCGGCGTGGAAGGGCGGTTGGACCTGACGCGGCTGGAGATCGGGCGGCCGCGCGAGATGCCGCAGGTGGAGTTGGAGCGGCTGACGGCAGGATTCAAGGCGACGTTGAACAAGACGACGGGGGCGGTCAAGCTGGCGCCGACGCAGTTGTCGGGGGCGGGGAGTTCGCTGACGATTTCGGGCGAGATGACGCGCGGCTGGATGAGTGGGGAGAAGCCGGCCGGGGAGTTGCATGTTTCGGGGACGGTGGCCCTGGGTCCGTTGCGGCATAACGTGCCGGCGCTGGGCGAGGCGGCGGGCGGGGCGTCGGCGGTGACGGGTCTGGTGGGGATCGATAAGCTGGACCTGAGCATGTCGGGCGAGGCGCTGGCAGTGGTGGATTCGCGGATTGATTTGCGGCGGACGGAGATTGATTGGAAACCGTGGTTCGTGAAGCCGGCGGATCGCGAGGCGGTGCTGGTGGTGAAGGGGCGGCTGGACGGGTCGAAAGCGGATTTCGAGTTGGCGGAGGCGTCGCTCGTGGTGGGCCGGGCGGAAGCCGGGGTGGAGGGGCGGACGGCGGCGGAGGCGCCGCTACGGATCGCGGTGGCGACTCGCGGGGAACAGAAGAAGAATGCGGACGGGAGTTTGCGGCCGTGGTCGCGGGCGGGGGAAATCAAGGTTTCGGTGGCGGAGGTGCGGGCGCTAACGGAGGAGGTTCCGGCGGCGCGGGAATTGGTGGATGAGTTGCACCTGTCGGGGTCGGCGGCGATAACGTTGACGGGGTCGGTCGATCCACAGGCGGCGAGTCTGGCGGGGGTGGTGCGGCTGGAGGGCCAGGGCCTAAGTTTTGAGGTGGCGCCGGGGGTGGTCAAGGCGGCGGGGGCGCCGTTTAACCTGGCGGCGACGGGGCGGCTGTGTTGCGGGGGCCTGAGCGGGCCGGCGGTGGTTGTTGAGTGCAATCATATCGAAACGGCGCTGGGAGGCGGGTTGATTACGTTTGACGGGAGTCTGGGTGGCGAGGCGGCGCTGCCGAAAGAGGGGCATTGGCCGGCGGTGCGGTTTGACGGGCGGGTCGAGGGCCAGGCGGTGCAGGAATGGTTGCGGTTGGCGCGGCCGTTTCTGCCGGGGGAACCGTATGCGGCGCTGCTGGGTAACGTGAATTGCGACCTGAGCGGGTGGGTGGGCGATGAGGGTTTCGGGCTTGACGCCCAGGTGGATGCGACGCGGATGAGCGTGGAGGTTCAGCCGGCGGCGGGTCGGGCGAGCGCGGCGGACCGGCTGTTCATCAAGCCGCTGGGCCAGACGGCCGAAGGTCGGACGGTGGTGAGCTACTCGCGTTCGGCGGATTCTCTGAGTGTGCGGTCGGAGACGGCGCTGGAGGAGACGACGATCAATTTTGCGGCGGCGGCGAAGGGGGCGGGCGAGGCGGTGGCAACGGCCAGCGGGGGAGGGGATCAGGTTGGGCCGCGGTACCTGTCGGTGCGGCTGGGAGTAAAATCGACGAACGTAGAATCGTTGTTGCGATATTCGCCGGCGCTGGAGGTTCGGGCGGCGGGGCTGCATCCGTCGGGCGGGATCGAGGGTCAGGCCCGGATCACGGTGAGCGATCGGATAGCGGTGACGGCGTCGCTCGACTTGAGTTCGACGGGGTACGAAGTTCCGGGGGAACTGGTGAAGCCGGCGGGTCTGCCGCAAAAGGTGGAGTTGAGCCTGGGGCTGCCGCGGCGGCTGGGCGGCGGGGAGACGGAGTGCCGGATCGAGCAGTGCGTAGTGACGACGGGATCGACGACGATGCGGTGCGCGGGGCGGCTGGGGATCGATCTGGATGAGCTGCGTCTGGCGGAGGCGGATCCGGGGGAGATTTTGCGAGCGTTGCGGCGCATCGATATTTCGGCGCGGGCGGAGTTGGTGCAGGAGGAGCGGCTGAAGAGCTATTGCCGGCGGTGGCGGGAATTTTCGGAGGCGAATAATTTTACGGGTCGGGCGACGGGGGAAGTGAGTGCGGCGGGGACGCGGGCGGGCGGGCGGCTCGGCGTGAAGCTGGACGCGACGGGGGCGGGTTTCCAGTACGGCGAGGGGACGGGCAAGCCGGTGGGGACGGCGGCGCGGATTGAGGCGGCGCTCGGGACCGGAGCGGTGGTGGGCGAGGGCGTGATCGAGAAATTTGAGTTGAACGTGGGGGAGACGCGGGCGGCGTGTACGGGTTCGCTGTACTGGCGCGGGGAGTTGCCGTCGCGGGCGGCGGATTTCAGCGGATTTTCGCTGCACGCGGAAGGTCAGACGGAACAGGCGGCGCGGTTGGTGCGGCTGTTGCCGGCGGGCTGGCTGCGTTCGGCGGATCCTCGTGGCGGGTTCAAGTTTTCCCTGGACGTGGCGGGCGATGCTTACGGGATAGAGGTGGATCGGGCGGCTTTCCAGTTCGCCCTGTTTCGGGCCAAATACGCGGGGACGGCGATTTCTCTGGACGGCGCGGCGACGCTGACGCGGCAGCGGCTCCAGGCGGAGAATCTGGCCGTGGGGGTGGGGGAATCGGCGGTTACGGTGACGGCGGATCTGGCGGAGCCGCTGGTGGCGCCGCGCGGGCGGATTCAGGTGACGGGCCGGAAGCTGGACCTGGACGAGTTGCTGGCGACGTTCGGGTCGTCGTCGGCGAAACCTGCGGCGACGACTTCCGGGGGGGCCACGGAAAAGGCGGGTGGGATTCCGGCGGACTGGCCGAAGATTGCGGCGTTCATGGGCGGCGCTGACGTTCAACTCCAGGTGGCCCTGGACCGGTTCGTCTGGTCTGATGACGACAACATCCACTACGATTGGACGTCGTTCGCGAGCAGTGCGGCGATCGGGGACGGGCGGTTCGAGATCAAGCAGTGGCGGGCGGGGATGCTGGAGGGGGTGGTCGAAGGGCGGGCGAAGATCAACCTGCGGGAGACGAATCCGTCGGCGCTGGTGGAGTATGAGGGTCACGACCTGAAGGGCGGGCCGGGTCTGGAAGCGCTGGTGGTGCAATTATTTCCAAATATGACCATAAATGGCCACGGGGCGCAGACCTACCGGGGCCTTGAGCATCTGTTCCAGGTGGCGGGGCAGCCGAGCTTCACGGTGGGGACGAGCTATTTCGAGGCGACGGAAGGGACGATCTCGGGGCCGGCGGCGCCGGACTGGCTGACGAACCTGCTGCCGGGCCTCAAGCTGTCGATCTACAAGTTCGGCCGGATCAAGAGCTACTCGTCGCTGAAGGCGGACGGCTCAACGGAGAACGACATGCTCTTCGACGGCACGCCGTACTGCCTGCGGATCATGGGCAAGTCGAAGGCGGACGGTCGGACGGAGTACCTGCTGGCGGTGGATCTGTTCAATGGGGTGCAGCATGCGACGCTGTCGCGTGATCTGCAACAGGGGATCGTGCCGATTCTGCGGTATACGGGGTGGATACAGAAAGGCGAGTGGAAGGACATGGACATCGAATTCCTTCTGCCGCACGAGGTGGCGTACGAGGTGTTTCTGAAGCGGAATCTGCTCTACCAGTTGCTGGAGCAGCGCGGGGAGTCGCGGCGGCCGGATTTCAGTCCGTATGACATGACCAAGCCGCCGCCGCCGAAGTGAGAACAGCAGGCTATAGGCTTCAGGCTATAGGCTAAAGGCAAAGGCAAAAGGCAAAAAAACAAAGACGCACTTCGGCGGGGCAGAGGGGCACAGGGGAGGCGGGGCAAAGACATGGAATGTCCGCGTTGTTTTTTTGCGGCCAAGAACGCACCCGGCGACGAGTCGTGGTGCGGAACGTGCGGTCGCAGCTACCGGCCGGGGGTCAACGTCTATCTGGGCCTCCTGGCCCTGGTGTACCTGGCCTTCGTCATGTTCGTGAAGAACATGCTGACGCCGACCTGGCTGAGTTTCAACCTGTCACTGCGGCCGAAGCCGAGCGTTTGGATTTTCGGCTGGGAGCGGTTCCCGGTGGACATCCTGTCGCGGCCGGAAATGATTTTGATTCTGGGCGGGGCGCTGGCGCTGGTGATTCTCGTGCCGCTGGTGGTGGCGATATTGTATGGGAAGCGCGGGGGCGTGCTGCTGGCGCTGGTGGCGCTGATCGCGGGGCCGAGTTGGCCGCTGGGATTATTGCTGATTCTGGGGTCGTGGCTGGCGGGCGGGTGGACGGTGCGGCTGTCGAGCAAGGTGGCGTCGTGCCTGCTGGCCTGCGTGCCGGCGTGGATTTTCTGTCTGGCGGCGAGCCAGCCGCGCGCGGACGTGCCGCTCGTGGGGGCCTATTATCTGCCGGCCCTGGTGGCCATCGTTTTCGACGTGGCGCTCGTTCTGGCCATCCTGATACCGTTGCGGCTGGCGAAATGGCGGGCGCGGGTGGCGGGGATCGCGCTGGCGGCGCTGTGCCTGGTGCCGGCGGCGGCGTTTCAGATCTGGGTCGGTCCGGCGGAGGTGCAGTACGCATTGTTCAACCGTGATTGCGGTCTGGATAGTTCGCTATTTGTGGATGAGAGCGGGACGAAGGTGGCCGAGGAACTGAAGGAGATTGTCGACAAGCGGCTGGAAGTCGAGAGGAAGAAGGTGGAGTTCGAGAAGAAGCGGGAGGCCCGGGGGCAGTCCACGGGCGGGCTGCACGTCCTGGGGCTGCCGGACGAGCCGCCGGACCCGCTGCGGGAGGCGGCGGAACTGCAGCGGACGCGGATTGATTTCGAGTTCAAGGTGCGCGAAAGCCTGCGGCAGCAGAAGACGACGATCGCGCGGCGGAGCCTGCAATTTTTGCGGCAGTGGCCGACGAGTCCTCGGGCGGCGGACGTGCTCTTTACCATGGCCCGGGCCCTGGACATGGACGTGGATACGACGGCGTTCCGGTCGGCGACGGCGACGAACACGCCGATCCGGTACAACTGGACGCGGATGCAACTGGAGGATTCGAAGAAGATTCTGGACGGCCTGGCGGTGGACTTCCCCGGCAGTGCGTATCACACTTCGGCGGACGTCTGGCAGGCCTTGCTCACGCGCTTTCCGACCAGCCCGTATTCTGCGGCGGCGGAGGCGAAACAGGCGGACTTTGCGGCGCGGCAGGGTCAGTTCGAGCAGGCCATCGCGGCCTACGGCCGGATTCTGCGGGCCTACAAGCCGGAGGTGGATAAGCCCTTGCCAGACCTGTCGGGGTTGTCGCTTTTTACGAATCTGTTTGACGTGGGCGACCGGCTGCGGGCGCGGCAACGGGCGGAACGGATCGACGAACAGTACCGCATTGCTCAGCATGAATATGAATTTCTGACGACGAACCTGGATTGTCCGAATTGCCACAATCTGGTGCTGCGCGAGTTGCTGAAGATTCCGCTCTTCGAGCCGGCGGACGAGCGGCGGGCGAAGCTGGTGGAACTTCAGAAGCTCTGCCCGAAATGCAAGTTGTCGGGGAACCTCGCGTTCGAGCTGGCCATGACGGAGCCGCGCCTGACGGCGGAGGAGACGGTGGGCGGCAAGGGCGGGCCGGGGCGGCTGGAACTGCTGGAGAAGGTGGTGAAGAATTATCCGGGGAGCAACGGCGCGGCGGAGGCCCTGCTGGCGCTGGCGGACCTGGAGACGCACCTGGCCGGGAACCGGGCGGCGCATTTGGCTCAGGCGATTGAATATTACAAACAGTTGCTGGAAGATTATCCGAAATCGTATCTGGCCCGCGAGGCGGGGGAACAGCGGCTGATGTTGCAGAGCCAGTTGGCGGCGGGGCGGGGAGGGAAGCAGTAGATTTTTTGCAAGCCAGGAGTACGGTTCTGCAAGCGGAACCGTGGCACCCCATTTCGCATGGCCACGCAAGCGTGGTCCATGCCACCCGAGTTTTTATTATGTCGGGCCAGGGCCCAACCTACATTTTTCCGAATTCGTAGGCGGCGTCGAACATGGCTTCGACGTTTTCGGGGGGAACGTGGGGCTGGAGGTTGTGGACCTGGGTGAAGACGTAGCCGCCGGGTCGGGCGGCGAAGACGGAGAGGTTGTGCTGGACGTGGCGGCGCACTTCCTCGGGGGTGGCGGAGGGGAGGACGTGCTGGGTTTCGGCGCCGCCGCCCCAGAAGACGATGCGGCCGCCGAAGTCGGCCATGAGCCGCTCGGGTTCCATGTTGGTGGCGGAAATCTGGACGGGGTTGATGATGTCAATTCCGGCGTCGATCCAGCCGGGGATGTAGTCGTGGACGGCGCCGCAAGAGTGGAGGAAGGTTTTCCAGCTTGTGTTTTTGTGGACCCAGTCGCAGAAGCGGACGTAGTGGGGCTTGATCATTTCGTCGAAAAGTTCGGGTTGGATGAGGCCGGCGCGCTGGGTGCCGGCGTCGTCGCTGGCGACGCCCCAGATCATGATGCGGTCGCCGGCGGCCTGGTGAAAGAGTTTGGTGCGGGCGATGGCGGCGTCGGTGCAGCGGCCCATCATTTCGGTGGCGGTTTCTTTTTCGGTCATGAGGAGGCAGAGCCACTCGTCGAGCGAGCCTTGAGTGATGTTGTCGGACAGCAGGGCGCTGAGGCCGAAAAAGGAGATGCTGGCGCCCCAGCCGAAAATGGCCTTGTCGGTGTTTTCGTAGAGGGCTTTGGCGCGGCGGGCGAAGATTTCGAGTTCCTCGTCGCGGACGGTGGCCGAGGGGCGGCACTTGGCGGGGTCGATGGTGACGGCGGACATGGTGGGACGGACGAAGTCGAAGTAGAAACCGTCTTTGGGCATGCGGGCGAAGATTTCGCCGGCGGCGTTGAGGAGCACCCAACTGCCGTCAGGTTCGATGCGGCGGCGGGCCTGCGGCTCGACGTAAACGGTTTCGCCGGTAAAGAGGGTCCATTTCTGGCCGCGCTCGGCGGGCGTTTCGCACCAGGCGGCGGAGGAGCCTTCGAGCGGGACGACATCGACGTGGAAGCGCTGGAGGACTTCCGGTTCGACTTCGGGCAACATGCTCATGTGGTCGATGACGCGGGTGGGGGTGCCCAGGCTCAGGCGGTTCTTGATTTTCTGGTAGAGGGCGACGTTGATGCTGGAGGCCCTCATGCTGCCGAGGTCGATGGGGACGCGGTCGGGCTGCTGGTGGTTGAGGGCGGCGCGGACGCGCTCGCGGGAGGTCATGGGTTTGGGGGGCATGGGAACATCCTTTATTCTGATCGGTTAGAGGCGGCGGCCAGTTCCTTGACGAATTCCTCCGGCGGCTTGCCGTTTCGCTGGCGACAAGCATTGATGTCCGCCCAAGCTTTATCGTACTGCTTTGACGCGGCCCAAGCCCTGGCGCGGAGAAGATAGATCGCGGGGTCATTGGGCAGAAGTTGGACGGCATAGCCGTAGTCAATGACGGCAAGGTCGTACCGTCCTTGCTTGTAGTAAGCCAGTCCGCGTTTGTTGTAGGCCCAAGAATCCTTGGGGTCGAGTGTTATAGCCCGCCCGTAGTCCTTTATGGCATCGTCGTACCCGCCCTTGTGGTCAAGGGCGACGGCCTGGCCGTAGTCCTTAATTGACAGATCATATTGACCCTTGCGCGCATAAGCCCACCCGCGCTCGAAATAGGCCCAATCACTCTTGGGGGCGAGCGCAATGGCGTGGTCGAAATCCTTGACTGCCTGGTCGTATTGGCCTTTGTGACCGTACAGCCGTCCACGCCCATAGTAGCCCGTATCGTTCTTGGGGGCGAGTGCAATATACTTGTCGAAATCTTTGAGCGCCCGGTCGTATTCCCTTTTTTCGTCGTATGCTTCACCACGATTGCAATAGACGAAAGAATACTTAGGGTTGAGGGCAATGGACTGGTCGAAATCTTTGATTGCCTGATCGTATTGTCCCTTTTCTTCGTATGCCTCTCCGCGCCAGTAATAGGCGAGAGCGTCCTTTGTGTCAAGGGCAATGGCTTGATCGTAGTCTTTAATCGCCAGGTCGTACAGGCCCTTGCACGCGTAAGCGTAACCGCGCCCATAGTAGCCCGCAGCATCCTTTGGTTCGCTGGCAATGGCGCTATCGTAGTTCTTGATTGCCTCGTCATAGTCTTTGAAGGCTTGGTCGTGTTGGCCTTTAGCCTCGTATGCCTCGCCGCGATAGCAATGGACCGCAGCATCATAGGGTTTAAGTGCAATTGAAAGGTCAAAATCGTTAATGGCCTCATCTAATTGCCCCTTGTTCGATTTCATCTCTCCCCGTCGGTAATAATAGTAGCTAGCATTTTCTTGGTCAAAGGCGCAGGCCCAATCGAAGTCCCTGATAGCCTCGTCGCACTGGCCCTTGTCGGCGTATGCGTCACCGCGATTGCAATAATACTGAGATTCCTGGGGTTCGAGCGAAATAGCTTGAGCAAAGTCTTTTATCGCATCATCGTACTGGCTTTTATTATAGTAGGCCAGACCGCGTTTGTTATATGACAAAGCCTTGCTATATGGCAAAGTGTCGAGATCGATGGCGCGGCCGTAGTCCCTAATCGCCTCATCGTATCGCCCCTTTTTCTCGTATGTGTCCCCACGAATATAATAGTGCGAAGATTCCTGGGGTTCGAGGGCAATGGCTTGGTCGTATTCCTTGATAGCTTCATCGTACTGCCCTTTGTCGCGTTTTGTATCCCCACTTTGGACGTAATCCTGCGCCGTCTTTTTGCATCCAAGGAACATCGTAGCGACACCGAACAAGAGAATAGCAAGCACAACTACTTTTGCGGTCCATGCCACGCCCGTCGGAAAATACTCCCGGCTCATGTTATTATTATAAGCCATTGCCATACCCCTTAATTCGGTGGTGACGAACAGAATGTCCCTCATATACCTGCGACTGGCCAAAGTTGAAGGGCCTCGGCCAAACAAAGAGAACGAAAACAAGAACAATCAAAAGCGCGAGGGCACCCAGGCAGTAGTAACGGTGGCGTATGGCCCCCGGAGCAGATGGTTCTTGCTGTTGGCTATCCCCACGACGCAACAGAGCCGCGCCCACCATGAACACGGCCGCCGCCGACACGTCGATCACAGCCCACGTTTCCTGATTCATGTGGATCGGGGCAATAGGATTGAACAGGACGGCCACGATTCCGAAAACGCAGACGGCCCAAACTTGCTTGAAGGTCACACCTTTGTAGACGATGAAAACAGCCGCCGCGCAGACGGCCCAGCGCAGGACTTGGTAATAGGCGTAGGGCCATTTCCCCAGCGCCGCCAGCAACATCGCGGCCGCTAAGACGGCGGGTATCAAGTGCGGACGGCGGACAAAGAAATCGCGGCCATTTGCCATGTCCCAAACCCGTTTCAAAAATGTTCTTTGACTTGTTGAAACAGAGAAGCACAACGTCAGCAAATTCTACAAAATGGGCCGCATGAATGCAACGTTGAGGTTTTGTTGAGCGGTTTGTTCAACAGAACCTATCCAGTCAGACGGTGCCGGTATTTTCCTCTCTGAGGGTTTGGGTCTGTCCCTGGCACGACATGATCATCTTTTGTGCATGTCGGGCGTAAGTCCGACCTACCTTTCCTTTCAAATGTCATTTTAACACAAAAGGCTTGGTGCGTGAAAGCACGCAACATTTGGGTTAGGATGCCGAGTCAATCTTTAGAGGACCGGTGTGGACTTCAATCGGTCTCCTCAAATAGGGACATGTTTTAATGAGCAGTTCTAGTACCACCGCCCAGCGTGTCCCTCGGATAAGTTTGCTCTTCTCATAAAAACAGGTCTCTACTGCAACCAACTTTACTTGCTCCAGTTCCGGGGGATACTTCTTCTTTTCGGGCTGCCAAGCGCGCCAGATACCGCAGCCGCTGATGCCATGCCAGTCGGGGGCACCTTCGGAGTAGACAAGGAGTATATGCACATCACGACGGTAATCTTGGAGGGAATCGTAGTCAGTACTTGGGGGTTCGAGATGAGTACTGTAGAATATGCCTTCTGGAGTTAGTTCGCCTCCCTCTTTGGGTACCTCATTCCATTCTCCTGGGTACCCGCTGACGTAATAAATACCCATTTCGAGAGGCTCCTGCCCGAAGTCAATGTCCGATAGTCTGAGGAAGGAAAAATGCGCAAGTTGCGAAGCCTGTTTTGGTGAAAGAACAATAAGGCTCACGTCGTAGCCATCATTGAGCGCCATATGGACTTCGCCGTCCAATAGAAAAGCTTTCGATCCTTCTGGAGAATTATCGCTTATATAGAGTTGGCAGCCGCGGTTCTTCACCCTGTCCGATACATGCCTTGCAGTTACGAGAAAGTGCTCATCTGCAACAGCGAACGTGATCCCGGTGCCAAGTTGGAATCGCTTGTTTCCATGAACAGCCCATATTGGAACTGTGTATCGGTCAACATAGGGCTTAACCGCATCGTCCCAAGCTTTTACAACCTTCTTGATGATTTCTTTTTCTTGAAACTTATCCACATCATTTCTCCTTTAGCCTTTCGAGATTTGTTTGCAATGAGCACGGTTCTGCAAGCAGAACCGTGGCACCCGGCAGAAACAGCAAGAAGGGCGACATATATGTCGCCCCTACGAACGGCAAACCATCAAACGGCGTTGACGCGGATGATCATCAGGGTGAGGTCGTCGGTGCGGATGCGGAAGCCAGCGAAGCGGCGGAGGTCCCAGAGGATTTGGGTGGCCAGGTCTTCGGCGGAATAGGGTTCGGCGGCATGGCGGATGAAGGAGTCGCGGAGTCGGTCGCGGCCGTAGCGCTCGCCGCGATAGTCGAGGGCGTCGATGGCGCCGTCGGTGTAGAACATGAGGGTGTCGCCGGGCTTCAGTTGGAGGCTTTCCTGGGCGAAGACGGCGTCGGGCATGACCCCGAGGAGCGGGCCGCCGGTTTCGAGTTTGATGATTTCGCCGCTGCGCAGGAGCATGG
Organism: uncultured Planctomycetia bacterium; assembly: GCA_903929765.1. Lineage (GTDB taxonomy): Bacteria > Planctomycetota > Phycisphaerae > FEN-1346 > JAACEH01 > CAIYVX01. The sequence goes on along the minus strand of CAIYVX010000089.1, from coordinate 16,387 downwards.
GCGGATCGTGGCCGGCGTTGCAATAGGCCATGCGTTTGGTCTTGGAGTTGATGACGGCGTAGACGAGGGTGACGAATTCGGAGGGGAGGGAATCTTCGTAGAGCATGCGGTTGACGCGGCCGACGACGTCTTTGATTTTGAAAATGTTCTGGGCCTGGGCCTTGAGGGCGGAGCGGACGGAGGCCATGAGGATGGCGGCGGGGATGCTCTTGCCGACGGTGTCGGCGATGGCGAAGCCGGTGCGGCCCTGGGGCATTTCGAGGAAGTCGTAGAAGTCGCCGCCGACCTGGGCGCTGAAGATGGAGAGGGCGTGGATGTCGAGGCCGGGGATCTGGGGGAAGGTCCGGGGCAACATGCGGCCCTGGACTTCGGCGGCGAGCTTGAGTTCATGTTCGGTCTGGAGCTGGACGACCTGTTCCTGGAGGAGCTTGGATTTTTCGATGGCGGTGGCGGCCTGGGAGGCGACCGCGCGGAAGAGGCGGGCTTCCTCCTCGGTGAAGTCGTGGGGGGCGGCGGTGTAGACGTGGAGGGTGCCGATGGCGCGGCCGCCGGTGATGAGGCCGACGCCGAGGGAGGAGACGAGGCCCTCGCGGCGGGCGGCGTCGGGGTAGTGGACGTTGGGATCGGCGGCCATGTCGCGGATGCGGACGATGCCGCCGGAGAGGATGTTGCGGTCGTTGGCGTTTTCGGTGAGCAGGATGGGGCCTTTTTTGAGGTAATCGCGGCTGAGGCCGTAGCTGGCCTTCATGGTCAGTTCCTGGCCGGCGTCGTCGAGGAGGCGGAGTGAGCAGGCCTTGACGCCCATGAGTTCGGCCATGGTGCGGACGGTGTTGGTGAGGACGGTGTCGAGGTCGATTTCGGAGGAGAGGAGGCGGGCGGTTTCCTCGATGACGAGGAGTTCGCCGATGCGCTGCTTGAGGAGGGCGGCCTGGTAGCAGATGCCGGTGAGGGTGTTGGCGAGGAGTTGGAGGAAGCTGATGGCGGCGCGCATTTCGGCGTCGGACCAGGGCTTGATTTCGTGTGCGGCGGTCCAGAGTGCGTCGGCGTCGAGGCGGAGGTCGGCGGCGAGGGCGTCGATGTCGTGGCGCTGGAAGGCGCGTTCGGGGCGGTCGCCGAGGACGATGGTGCCCAGGACCTGGCCGTTGACCTCGATGGAGGCGGCATATTGGGTCAGTCCGGCGTGGCAGACGTATTTGGCGGGGCGGCCGTGCTGGGCGGCGCGGGCGGCGGACTCGGCGTTGGAGCGGCGGCACTTTTCGTCGGATGGGGGATCGCTGAGGATGAGGCCGCAAAAGCGGTTGGGGCAACTGGCGCGGGTGATGCGGTGGCCGTCGGCGTCGCGGATGCTGACGGCGGCGCCACAAAGTTCGGCGAAACCGTCCTGAAGTTTCTGAAGGGTCTCGCGGTCGACGAAATCGGTGAGTCGGCGGGCGGGCGCGGAGGCGGCGGCGCGCGGATCGGGCGCAGGGGGTTGAGAGGGCGAGGTTGGAACGGTTTGGTCGGTCATGTCACGGACATTATAGCGGGGACGTGTTAGGGTGCAATGAGCGGGGGGAAACGTGGTTTTCAGAAGAAGTAGCCGGGGTCGAGGCGAAAGTGGTCGGCCAGACGGCGAATGTGCGATTTGCTGAGTTGGCGGCGGCCGGTCAGGAGGAGCGAGCCGAGGGCGCGATTGCCAAGAAGCCGGCCCAAGTCAGAGGCGCTGAGACCGGCCTGTTCGACGACGAATTTTAAGCGGTCGAGCGGGGTGCTCTCGGCCAGCCGCAACGGCGAATGTTCCGTTTCGTACTTGTCGACCAGGTCAGACAGCACGTCCAGATAGTCCTCCTGGTCGGCGGTCAGATCGTGGCCGGCGAGGGCGTCGAGAACCTCGGAGGCGTTGGCCACATCGATCCGGTCGTGAATAGGACGCAGCGGAAGCATGCTCACCAGCCCGGCGTAGTCTGTGGGCAGACGGCGAAAATCGAGAGAATGCGTAGCAGTTTTCATAGCCCGTCCTTCCAATGCTCTTTACTGTATTCGGCGTGGGTCAAAAACCGCAGGACAAAGACCTTGCCGAGGTTGTAATGTATTGCGGCAATGAGCCGATAGCGATTGCCGGCGATGTTGAAGATGACCACCGGCCGACCGCTGCCGACTCGTACCACGTCGGCGTCGCGGAAGATCAGCCGCACATCCGCCAGGCTCCGCCACCGCGCGGCCCTGACGACCTCCAGCCAGCGCTCGAGCGATGCCGCGGCGGTCGCATGCCGCGAGGCGAATTCGTGAAGGCGAGCCGGCTTGATGATCCGCATGATTACATTATGTAGCCAGAAGGGCCGAAAGTCAAACGGTTTTTTTTCGCGTGTCCTATTGTTGAATCCTGGCGCGGAGGATTTTGACGGCGGGGGCGAGGTCGGGATTTTTCTCGGCGGTCCGGAGGTAGGCGTCGAGGCCCTGGGGGCGACCGGAGAAAATGCGGAGGTAGGCCAGGGCGAAGGCGTGGTCGGCGCTGGCGGGGGAGTCTTTGAGGATGGCGGTCAGGTCGGCGTCGGCGGCGTCCCAATCCTTCTGGCGGTCGACGAGTGAACCGACGCGGAACAAGGCCGAGGTGGCGTCGGGCTGATTGATGAGGTTTTTGGCGAGCAGATGGGCGGCGGCATGGTAGTCGGAAGAGAGCATGCGGGCCAGGCCTTGGCCGCGCTCGGCCTGGAACTTGAGGGCGGGTTCGAACTGGACGACCTGGTCGAAGGCCTCGGCGGCCGGTCGATAGGCGCCGGCCTGAAGGTCGATCATGGCCAATTGATAATACTGTTCGCCGACGGGCTTGGGCTTGGCGGGTCCGACCTGGGTCTCTTTTGGCTCTTTGGCCTCTTTAACGGCGGTTTCCCCGCCGGGCGCGGCGGGCTGGCCGGCGGCCGGACCTGAGGGCTTGGCGCCGTTGGGAGCGCGTGTCTTGCCTGAGGGCAGGTATTGGTCGAAATAGTCGGGGACATATTCATTGTTATGGGGAAGGACCGGTCCGAAGTTTGAACCTTTGGTCGGAAAGTTGCCGTTTTGCAAGGCGCCACTCGGGGCCTGCCCGTTGGGCATCAGCATCCAGGGTGCGGGCTGCTCCGGTTCGTTCTGGAATTCCGGTTCCTGCGACGGTGTGGTGGTTCCGGGGGTGAGAGGCATGATGCGGCCGGTGGGATTGGCCTGGGGCTTCATGCCGGCCTCGGCGGCGGAATAGAAGGTGATCTGAGGCGAGAAAATCGAGGGCGGCGGGAGGGTGAGGGGCAGGGTGGGGGCGAAGAGTCGTCCCGTTTGATCCTGATTTTGGTTCGTGCCGTTGGTGGAAGGCAGGAGGCCCTGGTTTTCGGAGCCCTGGAGAATCGGCCGGCCCTGAGCGTCGGTGGCGGGTCCGAGGTAGAGGGGCGAGGTTGGGTTCAGGCGGCGGCCGTAGTTGGTGTTCGAGACGAAGGCTTGGGTGTTGAAAGCGCTGGGCAAGAGGCCGAAGGGGTCGGCCGGTTTGAAGGCGGGGCTGGTGTTGATGGTGGCGCCGTTGGAGACCATGGAGCTGGGATTATAGTAGGGCCGGACGGGGCCGGGCGAGCTCATGCCGTTGGTCACGTCGGTGGCGCTGACGGTGTCGCGGTAAAACCGGGTCATGCCGTTATTGGTGTAGGAATCTTCGAGGAAATTACGATGGCCCTGGAAGGAGGCGCCGTAGCGCAGGTTGTTCATGCCGTAGAAGCTCGTGGCGGAATAGTTCTGGTTGGAGTAGGGCGAGGGGGCCGCGGGGTAAAAGGACAGGGCAGAGTTGTTGGCGCGCATATCAACGTAACCCTGGCCGGCGGCGACGGAGGCCAGGAGCGAGGAAATGGCGAGGGCCGTCAGGGATAAAAGGCGATTCATGTTCGTCCTCCTTTCGCGGCCGCGTGCCCCGGACCGCGTCGGCAGAGGTTTCATCGGCAAAAGCGGGCTGGTTCCTCTTCTCCCATTATACAGTTTCTGCGGCGCAGAACATAAACATCCCCCAAAAGGATCCGAGCGTTATTGTCGGAAAATGCAGGCCGCACCTTGACCCCCGGCTGATTGGTGTCAAGTTGTGCCGCCGAACACACACTTTGCCCAGCGAAACAGCCCGCTGGGCCAAAGTGTGGCACCCGGAAATGCAACATCACCGGGAAAAACATTATTTGCCTGGCGTGGCGGGAGCGCTCGACGTGGCGGGTGTGGCAGACCTGGCCGAGGTGGCGGAGGATCCGGGGGCCATGGGGCCATTTTCGGTCAACTGCGGTTCGAGGCCGAATTTGGTGATGAGGCGCATGGCCTGGAGGCTCAATTTGACGGCGGAATCGGGATCGGCCTGGATCTGGACATTGCGGAGATAGGCATCCTTTTTGGCCAGTTTGGCTTCGAGGTCTTCGAGGGAGGAGGGCTGGCCTTCGAGGGTCATTTTGCCGTTCTTGTCGATGATCAGAACCCAGGTCTGCTTGGGGCCTTTGATCACGTCGCCGGTGGCCTGAAGGACGAGTTTGATGGGGGTTCCGACGGGTGGAATGACGTCGGTGCGGCACTTGAAGGAAAGTCCTTCGGGGTATTTGCCCTTGGAGTTGGACTCGAAGGGGAGGTCGAGGATGGCGGTGGGAAAGTTGACGGTGCAGACGACAGTGCCCTCGTAATCGGCGAGGAACACGCCGTTTCGAGAGGCTCCGCCGCAATAGACCCACTTTTGGGGGGCGGCCATTTTGTCGGTGGCATTGTCGATGAGCCACTCGTTGGCCTCGACGCGCTGCTGTTTGCCGTCCTTGTCAAATTCGATGAAGATGCGGACGACCGGCCCGGCGGGGGGGAGGAATTCGCCCTTATCGGTCCAGGTGACGGGGTTGCCCGGGGCGAGGCCGAGGAGGATGAGGGCGACGTTGACGTTGAGGGGCGTGGCCTTGAGTTCGACCAGGGATTCCCATTCGCGGATGCCGTTGGCGGTGGCGAAGAGTTCGAGGAAGCCCTCGCGCATGCAGACGAAGCCGGCGACGGTGACGGTGCGGTTCTGGCGGTCGATGACGATGTTGGGGATGGACCTGATGACGTCCTTATTCTTTTCGGCCTCCGGGAGATTGACCGGCTTGTCGGGCGGGGTGGCGCGGATGGGGGTGACGATTTCGCCGACCGCTCGCTGCGGGGCGGCGGCGGAAGCGGGCGTAAGGGCCGTAGTCGGCGGGGTATTCTTGTCGGGCCCGGCGGCACAAGCTACCGCCCCGGCGGCCAGGATGACCGTCATAATCAGAATCGCTCGCCACGTCATCGTTTGTGTCTCCTCCAGAGCAGCGGGCAATTCTAAAGCCTTGACCCGCCTTCGTCCAGCGGAATCGGGAGAACAGCAGGCTAAAGGCTTAAGACTTAAGGCTTAAGGAACGGCAAAACAAAAGCAACGACCGGCACGCTCAGGGCATGAGGGAGGGGGGGTAAAACAGGGGCGCGGAAATTGCCGGATTTTCGTTTCATTTGACGAAAGTGATGATACAATGGTCCGCTTTACCCCATAGCGGGTTGCCGACAGGCAGGATTTCGACCAGCGATTTCAGCATAGAGAGGCGCCGCAGGGTGGTTGTCGCGGAGCAGGAACGGGACAGCCGGGACAGTTGCGAGCCGGGTTTTCAGTAGTGGTATCGCGTTCGGAAGTTCGGGCGACGGTCTGGAAACCCGTCAAGGAGCAGGTAGCCATGAGTTCGCAGGGGCGCACCACGGGATTAACCGTGTTGGTGCCGGCGTACAACGAAGCGGAATCGATCGTCGACACCGTTCGGAGCATTCAGAACCAGACGGTGCCGCCGGACGAGATCATCGTAATTGATGATCATTCCAAGGACAACACGGGCGACCTGGCCCGAGGTTGCGGGGCCACGGTCATGCGTCCTCCGGCCAACACGGGGACGAAGGCGGGGGCTCAGAACTTCGCCCTGGCTACGGTCAAGACGCCCTACGTCATGGCCATCGACGCGGACACCACTCTGGAACACGACGCCATCGAAAAACTGCTGCCGAGCATCAAGGAACCGGGCGTGGCGGCGGCGTGCGGGTACGTTTTGCCGCGCTACGTGCGGACGATCTGGGAGCGCGGGCGGTACATCGAATACCTTTTTGCCTTCACTTTCTATAAGCCGGTCCAGGATTATTACGGGAAGCCGATGATTTCGTCGGGGTGTTTTTCGGTTTACCGGACGGAGATTCTCCAGGCGGCGGGCGGGTGGAACACGCGGACGATGGCCGAGGACATGGACCTGACCTGGAGCTATTACGAGGCGGGCCACAAGGTGCGGTTCGTGCCGGAGGCGATGTGCTACCCGATTGAGCCGCACGATTTCAACTTCATGGGCAAACAACTGAAGCGCTGGTCGCACGGGTTCATTCAGAACGTGTTGGTGCACTGGAAGACGCTGGCGAACATCCCGGTGCTGCGGATGATGGTGGCGGTGTCGCTGTGGGACGCGGTGGTGGCGACGGTGGTGTATCTGGTGGCGATCCCGCTGCTGGCGATTTTTGTCAGCCCGTTTTTCCTGCTGGGCTATGCGATCGACATTCCCTGCATTGCCATTCCGGTACTCTACAAGGCGATTCCCCGCGGGGAGACGCTGCGGGCGCTGGCGAGTTTGCCGAGTTTTTTCGTGTTGCGTTTCGTGAACGCCTTCTATCTGTTCGAGGCGATCTGGTCGGAAATCGTGTTGCGTAAGTCACTTAAGGTTTACGAGAAAGGACACTGAAATGTCACCTGGGTTGCCTGGCACTGGTATTGGCGGGATGTTTTACTTTGTGATGGCGGTGTTGCTGCCGCTGCGTGAAGTGGGGCATTGGCTGAGCGGGAAGGTGCGTCGGCCGCGCTGGGGCTTCATTGCGGTGACTCTGGGCCTGGTGGCGGCGATCATCGCCAGCATCTGGGGCGAGATGGCCCTGATCAATGCGGCGCTGATGCGCTTGCAGGACTTCTTCCATGCCGATTTCGGGTTGGAATCGGCGGGCATGGGGCGGTTTTTTACGGGGCGGCACGCCCGGCTCATGGGGGCACTGGCGGCGGTGGCCAGCTTGTTCACGCTGGCGGTGGTCTATGTGACGGTGCGGGTGATCGGGTATTTCTGCGCCCGCGGGGAAGAGACGCCGCAGCGCGGCAGCCTCAGAATTCCGTCGCCGATTGCCGGTCGTCCGGCGACGATCGACCTGGACGTCTGATTTTTGGGACATAATCAAAATGCAGGCCGGGTCTGGCGACTCGGCCTGCATTCTTTTTATGTCGGGCCAGGGCCCAACCTACATTCCGGAGCGGGAATTTAGTTGAAACTTGCGGCTCGGTCAATCAAACTGCTGGTGAACTTGTGGGAGGCGGGAAGATGAGGCACAGCAGGATTTCATCATTGCGGCTGGGAACTGCGTTTTTGGCGATCATCGCGACCGGGGTGGCCCTGGGCGGGTGCATGGCTAATCCGTATGACGGCGTGGCCCTGAGGACGATGAGTGCGCAGAACGTCGGCAAGGCCCTCGGGCCGAGCGCCGTGGCGACGGGCGACGGCTACAGCGTCGATCTCCAGCAGCCGTGGCCGACGGTGATTCACCTGGTACACGTGGCGGCGCCGGCGGGCGGCGCGGCCCGGTGGAAACTCGACCTGTCGGGCCGGGTGACGCACTTTATCGTGTTGCAGACGATCAACGTGGGGGTGAGTTACGAAGGTCCGCTGCCGGCGGAACTGCTCAAGAGCCTGCGGAATCAGTCGCCGGAGAGCGCCAACGAATTTCTATCGGACTTTGTGGGCTTCGTGAAAGCGAAGGTTCATGAGAGCGAGACGGCGAAATGGACGGACGCGGCGGCGCTGCGAAACGACCAGTATCGGAGCCGGTTCCTGGGCCTGCTGGACGTGACGGAGGCGGCGCTGAAGGGTCAGGGCCGGGCGGAGCGGACGCGGTTCGCGGTGGACGTGAGCGGGGCGGCGGGGTCGGGTCTGACGCTGCGCTATCTGGGGGACGACGTTTACCGGATCGAGATGTGGGGCGGGGCGACGCTGGGCCCGCTGCCGGTGCTGTGAAATCCAAATGTAATATCGGGAGGGTGATCTTTTCGCATGGCCACGCAAGCGTGGACCATGCCACCCTGTCACTTTAAGTATAGAGGTCCGAGAATTTTGAACGATTTTTGGCACTGGTTGATCGGCGGTGTGGCGGACCCGGTCCAATATCTGGTGCTGGGGACGCTGGCGACGATGCTGTTCGCGGTGGCCAAGGCGGGATTCGGCGGCGGGCTGGGATTGCTGAGCGTGCCGCTGATGATCTATGCCTGCGCGGGCGACGCGCGGCAAGCGCTGGGGATTATGCTGCCGCTCCTCATTGCCGGGGACTATGTGGCCTTCATCGCCTGGTGGCGGAAGTGGAACCTGCGGACGGTGCTGATGCTGCTGCCGGGGGCGGTGGTGGGGACGGTTCTGGCGTGGCTGGTGATGTGGAGCTTTGCCCGGATGGGGGGCGGCGGGCCGGAGCAGAAGGCGCGGGCCGATGCGGCGGTGATGGCTTCGGTCGGGTTGATTACGATTGCGTTTGTGGTGCTGCACGTGGTGCGGTCGCTGCGGACGAAGCCGCTGCCGTTTCGGCCGGTGGGCTGGCAGAGCACGCTGGTGGGGACGGTGTCGGGGTACACGTCGATGACGGCCCATGCGGCCGGGCCGGTGATCACGATGTACCTGTTGCCGCAACAGTTGCCGCGCACGGAGTTCGTGGCCACGACGGTGCTCTATTTCTGGATCGGGAACCAGATCAAGATCGGGCCGTACCTGGCCCTGGGGATGGTGAACCGGAACGTGATCGGTCCGGCGGTGGTGCTGGTGCCGGCGGCGATTGTCGGGACGTTTCTGGGGCTGTATCTGCACGACCGGGTGAATCAGAAACAGTTTTCCAACGTGGTTTATGTGCTGCTGACGCTGGCGGGGGCGGACCTGTTGCGGCACGCGGTGATGACGCTGTGGTTTTCGTAATTGTGCTCCTGAGCGCGGCGACGCTCTATAATGGTGGGTTATGACCAAAAACAATGACAAAAGAAAAGGAAATGTCGGGTCTGTTGACCCGACCTACCCGTCTAAGGCAAAGCAAGATGGTGCGTGCAAGCACGCACCCTACACGGCGGGGCGGCGGCTGGAGTTGCTGGCGCCGGCGGGGGATGGGGAGGCATTGCGGGCGGCGGTGGCCAATGGGGCGGATGCCGTGTACTTCGGGCTGCCGGAGTTCAACGCGCGGCGGCGGGCGGAGAATTTCACGCTGGAAGAATTGCCGGAGACCGTGGCCTGGCTGCATCGGCATAACGTCAAGGCTTATGTCGCGTTCAACACGCTGATTTTTCCGAGCGAGTTGGAGCGGGCGGCGGAATATGTGGCGGCGATTGCCCGGGCGGGGGCGGACGCGGTGATCGTGCAGGATCTGGGCCTGGCGCGGCTCGTCGCGCGGCTCGTGCCGGGGCTGCCGATTCACGCTTCGACGCAGATGACGCTGACGGAGCCGCGCGGGATTGAGTTTGTGCGGCAGATGGGCGTGACGCGGGTGATTCTGGCGCGGGAGTTGTCGCTGGAAGATATTCGGGCGGTGTCGAAGGCAACCAAAGAAGAACACACTTTGCCCGGCAAACGACCGCCGGGACAAAGTGTGGCACCCTCGGTTCATACAAATGTCCCGGTTGAGTTGGAAGCGTTTGTGCATGGGGCGCTGTGCATTTCCTATAGCGGGCAATGTCTGGCGAGCGGGTTGCTCTTTGAGCGGAGCGCGAACCGGGGGTTGTGCGCGCAGGCCTGCCGGTTGCCGTATGAGGTGGTGGTGGAGGGGCAGGAAAACAAGGGTGGAGCAAAACCGTTTCCGCTGAGTCCGCGCGATCTGGGGGCGTGGGATCTGGTGGGGGAAATGGCGGCGGCGGGGGTGACGGGGTACAAGATCGAAGGGCGGCAGAAGGACGCTTATTATGTGGCGGCGGCGACGGGGGTTTATCGGGCGGCGCTGGATGCGGCCGAGGCGGGGCGGCCGTTCCGGTTGACGGACGAGCAGCGGCGCGATCTGGAACAGAGTTTTTCGCGCGGGTTTACGCACGGATTTCTGGGCGGGGCCACGGGCGAGGAGTTGGTTGACGGGCGGGCGCCGGGGAAAAGCGGGGTGCGCGTCGGGACGGTGACGGCGGTTTCGCGACGCGGGGTGGTGGTGGAGTTGGACCGGGCGGCGGGAGCGGTGAAGCCGGGGGACGGGGTGGTGTTTGCGACGGCGGGGGCGGATGAGGCGGCAGAGCAGGGCGGGCGGATTTATTCGGTCGAGCCATTCCGAGACGCGCCGCCGCCGGTGGTGGTGAAAGGGCGGGGCCCGGCGGGGGCGGCGGGGCGGATGCGGCCGCCGGCGCATCGGGGGACGCGGGTGGAGTTGACTTTTGGGCGGGACGACCTGGTGTTGGCGAAGATCGCGGTCGGGGCGGCGGTGTGGAAGACGGACGATCCGGAGTTGCGGCGACGGCTGGCGGCGACGTGGTCGCGGGACGTGGTGCGGCGGCCGGCGCTGGTGGAGGTGGAGATTCGGGCGGCGGCGGGGCGACCGCTGGTGGTGACGATGCGGGATGAGTTGGGGAACGAGGCGACGGTGGAGTCGGAGGCGGCGGTGGAGTTGGCGCGGCAGCATCCACTGGACGAGGCGTTGGTGTGGGAGCAGTTCGGACGGCTGGGCGACACGCCGTTTACGCTGGGCGGGGTGAAGTTGAGCGGGGCGGAGGGCACGGGGCGGGCCGAGGCGGTGATGGCGCCCAAGAGCGTGCTGAACGATCTGCGGCGAAGGGCGGCGGAGAAGTTGGTGGCGGCGCGGGAGGCGCGGGGGCGGCACGAGATTAAGGATGCGGGGGCACTGGAACATTTGAGAAGTGAGATGTCGGGAGAATCCGGGTGCCACACTTTGACCCGGCGGGCTGTATCGCCGGGCAAGGTGTGCGATATTCCTCACACCTTGCCCCCGAACGACCGGGGGCCAAGGTGTGGCACCCCAGAACCCGAAAGTGCTGAAAAGACACAACTTTCGGTTTTGGTGCGAACGGAGGAGCAGTTGGCGGCGGCGCTGGCGCAGCGACCGGGGCTGGTGTATCTGGATTTTGGAAATTTGGAGGCGGTGCGGGCGGGGGTGGAGAAGGTGCGAGGGGCGGGGGTGAAGGTTGGTTTGGCGGGGCCGCGGATTTTGAAGCCGGGCGAGGAAGGGTTGCTGGCGGCGTTGTTGGAGTGTCGGCCGGACGCGGTGCTGGTGCGGAACCTGGGAACGTTGGAATTTTTCCGGGAGCGGGCGGAAAAATTGGAATTGGTGGGCGATTTTTCGCTCAATGCGGCGAATGAATTGACGGCTGGGCTGCTGCTGGAGGCGGGGCTTGAGCGGGTGACGCCGAGCGCGGACCTGGCGTGGGCGGAGTTGGAATTGCTGCTGGCGCGGGTGCCGGCGGGGCGGGTGGAAGCGGTGGTTTACCAGCACGCGGCGATGTTCCACTTGGAACATTGCTTGTTTGCGGCACAAAAACCGGGCGGATGTCGGGGGCGGCAGGGCAGCGGTCCGTGTCGGGGTCAAACGCTACGGCTGCGCGACCGGAACGGACAGGAGCATCCGGTGGTGACGGACGTGGGGTGCCGCAATACGGTACTGAGTGCGCGGGCACAATCGTCGGAGGGTCGGTTGCCGGCGCTGGTGGCGGCGGGGGTCGGGCATTTGCGAATTGAGTTTGCCGACGAGACGGGCGAGGCGGCCGGAGCGGCGCTGGAGTTTTTTGGCGGGCGGCGGTGAAGAGCTTCAGCAACTTAACCGAGGCGACGCACCGAACCCGGCACGGGGATCTGGTTCAGTTGGTCGATGGTCAGAATCTTCTTGAGGCCGTCGTAGTAGAGTTTTTCGATCTCGAGGCGGATCAGGAAAGCCTTCTGGCGGTATTCCTCGAATTGGGCCAGGTTGCGTTGGGCGGCGGCCTGGTCCGAGGCGGCTCTGGCCTCAGCGACCGCTTTCAGTTTGATATGGGCAGTTGCTGCGGCGGCCTTGCTCTCGTCGAGTCGCAGTCTGACGAGCGGGAGAATGTTGGCCTCAAAGGCCTGGAGAGCCTGGGTCTGTTCGCCGGTCAAAGTGACCTTGGCCAGGGCCTGGGTGGTGTCGGAGTCGAAGAGTTCGCGGAAGGATTTTTCCGCTGGTTCAGTCGGAGCGGCGGTCGAAGCGGGTGCGGTCAGTTCCGGAGTAACCGCAGTGGCGGGCTGATCTGCGGTCGCGGGAGCTGCGTCTTTCTGGACCGGAAGACGCCTGACGTTGTGACTGATGCGGGTCGGAAGAGGCGGCGAAGTCTCGGCGACCACCGGCACAGCGGGCGAAGACACCGGAGGGGATTTCTTCCACGGCGACCAGACGACTACGGCGACGGCGACTAGGATCAGCACCAGTGCGGCCAGGACGAGTTTCATATTTCGCCTTTCTGTATTAGCGGTGGCGCAACCACCATCCGTCATTCTCATAGAATATTAGACGAGCTAAAGGGAATGAAGTTCAAGAAGAATCAGAGCGAGGCTGAAATATTATCACAGCCGGGGGTGGCTGTGCCACATGATTAGGCGGGGCTTGGCGAAAAATTTTACTTTACAAGTATTGAGCGACGGGGCATAATTTTTGGGTCAGATGGGCTCGTGCGGCCCTACGAAATGTTCGCGGGCGGCGGGCGTAGCCCGGGGGGCAACCGGGCTAGTTTGCAAAGGTTGCACCAGGACTTTTTTCCTGGAACGTTGTGTGAGAGCCATCGTCGGACGCGGGGGCGCTCATCCAAGTCCTTGTCCTGTAGCTCCTTTCAAATCCATGTTGCCCGCTTTTTGTAAGGAGCAGGGAGATGGCGACCGGCAAGGTGAAATGGTTTAACGATGCCAAGGGCTTCGGGTTCATCACGGGCGACGATGGGACGGACGTGTTTGTCCATCACACCGACATCCAGGGCGAAGGCTTCAAGAGCCTGGCCGAAGGCGAAGCGGTGACGTTTGAAATGACCCAGGGTCCCAAGGGTCCCAAGGCCGTCAACGTGCACAAGGTGTAATCTTAATAACGGCATTAAAACCGCGAAGGGCGTCTCCGAAAGGTGGCGCCCTTTGTATTTGATGGCGTAAAGAAGCGAAGCATGGCCACGCAAGCGTGAACCATGCCACCCACCGTAGAATGATGGTGCGTGTAAACACGCACCCTACGATTTTGGCGATGCTTCGTCAGAGTCGGATTCGGTTTCGGCGAGGTCGTCGTCGGAGGATTCGGAGTCGGTTTCTTCCATGGCCAGGGCGGCCAGGGCGTCGGCGACGGCGGGAGCGGGTTGGGGAGAAGTTTCGGCGGGGTCTGTGGGCGAAGGTGCGGTTGCCGGCGTCAACCCCTCACCCGGCCCCGAAACGGGGCCACCCTCTCCCGAGGGAGAGGGGTGAAGAAGCGACCCCTCACCCGGGGCGGCCTCTCCGACAGCGCTCGGGGCGGGCGGGCCACCTTCTTCCGAGGGAGAGGGTGTGGGGAAGAGACGTTCGGCGTCCTGGCCGGCCTTGGCCAGTTCCTCGACGCGCGGCAAGGCGCTGAGGTCGCGGAGGCCGAAAAGTTCCAGAAAGAGTTTGGTGGTGCCGTAGAGCAGGGGGTGGCCCAGGCTCTCCTCGCGGCCGACGATGCGAATCAGGCCGCGGTCGACCAGGGTGCGCAGGAGCGGGCCGGCCTCGACGCCGCGAATGTTTTCGATGTCGGCCCGGGAGACGGGCTGGCGGTAGGCGATGACGGCCAGGGTTTCCAGCGCCGCCTGGCTCATTTTGTCGCGCGAGCGGCTGCGCAGGACGCGGCGGATGTAGTTGTTGAACTCCGGCAGGGTGACGAGCTTGTAGCCGCCGGCGACCTCGACGATTTCGAAGGAGCGTTCGGCGAGGCGGTAGGCTTCGTTCAAGCGGGCGACGGCCTCGGCGATGGCGGCGGGGGTGGCGTCCTGGCGTTCGAGGGCGGCAGCGAGGCGGTCGGGCGAGAGGGCTTCCTCGGAGGCAAAGAGGACGGCTTCGAGAATGGCGTCGAGAGAGCGGGGAGGCAAGCGAGAATTCCTTAAAGAAAGTCTTCAGATTTCTGGGACGGCAAACTGCTAACGCGGGCTGATTATAGGTGTGTGCGGGGGGCGTGTCAACGGCGGGTGTGGCGGCGCGAAATTCCGGAGGTTCCATCTGATTTTGCGGTCGTAGTAAATCCTTGCTGGACAATGGGTTACGGATACCACACTGGCGACGGGTGCCCCCAAGCCCTGTGCGAGGCATGGAATTGATTTGCAAGACAGTAATTTTGAAGGTATATTGTAGTCACGAATCATACATGGAAGACTCGATTCATAAGGGGACTGACATGAGACTTGCGGGATTCCTCCTCTTTTGCTTCGTGTTTCTGGCCTCGCCGGTCCTGGCACAGCCGTTTCCTGGAGCCTTCCCATACCACTCGGATGGCCCATTCTGCTGGGGATTTGGATATGCCGCAAATAACAGCGTCATCACCGCGTCTTACGGTCTCATCCAGCACAGGGCCGCTTGCGGCTCAATCGGCTCTGCTTTGTCACTGAATTCACGTTCCTGGCATGATCCCCTGCCGGGCGGCGACAACGATAGCATTCCCGAGCCGGGCGAACAGCTTACTCTTGATTTGAAGTTGCGCAACACGAGCGGCAACAACTTGACCGACGTCTACGCCACCCTGGCGTCATCACTCGGCAAAATTCAAATCACCGATGCGAACGAGACCTATGGTGACATCGCAGCCGGGCAAGACTGTTGGGGGCACAATCACTATGCACTGTTTGCCAACATGTCGTCTCCGGCGTCGGCGACATTCACTGTTCACGTAACCTACAACATTGGCACGACCCCTTACTATCAGGACTTGACGTTCACTCAGGATTTCACTCGCGTTGACAGCAACGTCAGCCCAAGCCGGGCGGTTGCGTTTGATCCGCTGCCGAATGGAGACGGAGATGGCATCATTGAAAGCGGTGAATGCCCCAAGTTCGACCTCTATCTGCAGAACATCGGCGGCGGAGCCTTCGCTAGAAATACCCAGGTCCGCATTCTCTCGACCAACGTCGGACAGGTGAATCCGGGCTATTTTGACTATCCAGACATCCAAAACGTCGAACAGAAACAGCTATACGGGCAGATCTCGTTTTGGAACGGTATTCCAACAAGCTTTGCGGGCACCGTAACGGCCGACATCGAGATTACCTATGACGGCCTTGCAGCGCCGGCGGTCATTCACGGCTTTCCTTTGTTTGATGTCCAACCGGACCCGTGGGTGATGGTAGACCCGCTACTGTGGAACTTCGGCGTGACGGGCACAACGCAGAATGTTCGCAAAACTGTGACGGTACGCAATATCGGCAGCAAAAGCATGTTGGTAACCGGCCTCACTCCTTCAGCGCCCGACACGACCGTCGCGACAACTCCGCTGCCTACGCCGGCGGTTCCCTGGACGATTCCAGCCGGCGGTACTGCGACCTTTGACGTCCTGATCGACACGCACTTGTTGCAAGGCCAGAACATCGAGCGAACAGTGATCGTGAGTTCCAACGGTCGTCTGGGGCGGGCGGACTCCGGGGAAGACCGTGTCGTCATCACGGGATTGGTAAGCGACACGCCCCCTTCTTTCCAGATTCCCGGAGCGGCCGCATGGGGGGACCAAGTTGACGTTTGCGGGAACATTATTGTCTGGGCAGAAAACAGAACCGGCAACTATGACATCTTTGCCTACGATCTGTCGTTAGGTCGTGAATTCACTATTTGCAGTGCTTCCGGCGATCAACTCAACCCCCGGATAAGTAATGGTGTAATTGCCTGGGAGGATTGCAGAAATTGGCAAAGCAACTTTTTTTCTGTAAATTCATTTCCGGTCCGTCTCTCGTAACAGTGGCTTAGGCGTTCTCCGATTCTGTTATGGTCAGATAAACTTTTCCCGTTTCCCATTCTTCACTTTGTTCCATCAGGATGGCGGTCACCAGCCGCAGGGCCGACTCGGTGTTGGGGAACAGCCCGGCGACACGGGTGCGGCGTTTGACCTGCTTGTTCAGGTTCTCCAGCATGTTGGTCGTCCGCAGCCGTTTCCGGTGAGCCGTCGGCAGTTCCAGTACCGTCAGCCCATCGGGTACGTTTTCCTCGATCCAGGTGGCCAGCTTCGGCGCCGAGTCGCGATACTTTTGGGCCATCAGGTGCAGCCGCCGCTGGGCCTCCGGCCGGTCGCCGGCCTCGAAGACGTCCCGCAGATCGGCGGCCACCTCGCGCCGCAGGGCCACCCGTGGCACATACTGCTGGGCGTTCTGCTGGAGGTGGAACTGGCAGCGTTGCCACTTCACCCCGCTCAGCCGGGCCGCCAGGGCCGCCCGCAG
>CAIYVX010000088.1 GCA_903929765.1 uncultured Planctomycetia bacterium | reverse complement strand
GTTGCTGTTTCTTCTTCACCCCTCTCCCTTGACGGGAGAGGGTAGGGTGAGGGTGTCGCTTCTTCACCCCTCCCCCTTGGGGGAGGGCAGGGTGAGGGTTCTTTGTTGTTGCTTCTGTCGTAGGGGCGACCCCTGGGTCGCCCGTGCCGTTGTTGCCGTTTCTGTTCGTAGGGACAGGGCTCTGCCCTGTCCGGCTGTGGTTGCTGTTTTCGCCGTTGCCGTTAGCCGCATCGCGGCGTCTGCTGGTAGCCTCGGGTGCAACCTGTGGTGAGCATGTCGAACCAACCCGTGGAATTGATTCACGAATAATATTTGTTTCTTCTTTTTCTTCTTCTTAGCCCCGCAGGGGCGGCACGATCCTAGCCGGGTGGCGTAAGCCCCCGGTTCCCACCCCCGCGCCAGCTTGCTTCTTCTTCTTCTTCTTCTTCTTTTGTTCTATCACTTAACCGTCCAATCTGAATTGACACTCCGGCCCAATCCGAGTAACCTTTCCCCCATGGCCACCGAGAACGCCGTCTTCGAAGCCTTGAAAAAATTCGCCGCCGACGTGACGGCCAAATCTACCGCCCTGACCACCGGCGGTCCCGAATACCAGCTTCGCGCTCCCTTCGATAACTTCATGCGGGAAGTCGGCCAAGCCCTGTCGATCACCATTGTTGCTACCGATGAAACGAAATTGAAAGAGCGCCTTGGCACACCCGACTTCGCCGTTCACGCCTCGGGTCCGCTGGTCGGCTATGTCGAGTTGAAGGCCCCAGGTACCGGAGCCAATCCAACCAACTTCAAGGACCGTAACAAAGAACAATGGGAACGGTTCAAAGCCATACCAAACCTTATTTACTCTGACGGCAATGAGTGGGGACTGTACCATAGCGGCGAATCCGGACGCCCCATGATCCGGCTTTCAGGCGACGTTGCCGCCGAAGGCCAAAAAGCGGTTACCTCCAAAGACGCCGAGGCCGTCCTGGCCCTGATTCGAGAATTCCTATCCTGGCAGCCGAACATCCCGACATTGGTCGGCAAAGGGCGCGGCCAACGCAAGATCGACCTCAAGGGTCTGGCCGAAATGCTGGCCCCGCTCTGTAAATTGTTGCGCGATGATGTTACCGAAGCCCTTAAGGACACCCAATCGCCATTACTGCTGTTGGTCAAGGATTGGCGGCACTTGCTCTTTCCCAACGCCGGTGACGAACAATTCGCCGACGCCTACGCCCAGACCGTCACCTTCGCCCTTCTTCTAGCCCAAAGCGAAGGCGCAAACCCGCTGGACTTGGACACCGCCGAAAAAGCACTGGCAGCAGAACATAGCTTGCTCGCCAGGGCGCTCCAAATGTTGACCGATAAAAATGCCAAAGCGGAAATCCTTGCCTCTTTGAATCTCTTGTTGCGGGTCATTGGAGCGGTGCCACCCGGGGCGCTCAAAAGCCCAAAGAACCGTTGGCTCTTCCGTTACAAGGATTCGCTCCCCTTTGCCGCCCTGGAAGACCCATGGCTATTCTTTTATGAAAATTTCCTCGCCAAATACGATAATAATCTTCGCAAGGACGCGGGCGCATATTACACGCCGGTTGAAGTTGCCCTGGCCCAGGTTCGCCTGATCGACGATCTGCTCACCAAAAAGCTGAAAAAGCCCTTGGGCTTCGCCGACTCCACCGTAACCACGCTCGACCCTGCCACCGGAACCGGCACCTACCTCCTGGCCGTAATTGACTACGCCCTGGCCAGGGTGCGAATGGACCAGGGCAAGGGAGCCTTGGAAGGCAAAGCCAAGGCCCTGGCCAAGAACATCTACGGCTTTGAAATCATGGCCGGACCGTTCGCCGTTTCCGAACTCCGCATCACCCGCACCCTTCAGGACTGGGGCGCGAAACTTCCGAAAGACGGCACCCACGTCTATTTGACCGACACGCTGGAAAGTCCCAACGCCACACCGGTCCAAATGGGGCTTTGGTACAAAGAAATTGCCGAACAGCATAAGCGTGCCCTTAATGTCAAAGCCCAATTGCCCGTGATTGTCTGTCTCGGCAACCCGCCATATGATCGCCACGCCGCTTCAGTAGAGACAAACAAAGCTCAAACCGGCGGCTGGGTACGTTGGGGCGAAGATGGCAAGGGAACAAATGCGATCTTCAAGGACTTTTTAGACCCGGCGATTGTCGCCGGCCACAGCGTACGTGTTCACAATCTATACAATCTTTACGTTTATTTCTGGCGTTGGGCACTTTGGAAGGTTTTCGAAGGCAAGGAATCTGCAGGGCCGGGAGTGGTCAGTTTCATCAGCGCTTCAAGCTACCTGGAAGGGGATGCCTTCTGCGGTATGCGTGAGCAAATGCGCCGCTTGTGCGATGAAATATGGATCATCGATCTCGGTGGTGAAGGCCGGGGCACGCGCAAATCCAAAAATGTCTTCGCCATACAAACGCCCGTAGCCATCGCTATTGCCGTCCGCTATGGAAAGTCAAGCAAGTCCAAGCCTGCCACGGTGCACTATGCGCCACTTGTTGATGGAACCCGGTCCGAGAAGCTCAAGTCCCTGAACGAAATTATAAATTTCGCATCACTGCAATGGGAAGAATGCCACGATGACTGGCAAGCCCCATTCCGTCCTGCCGGCAAGGGCGATTACTTTGAATGGCCGAAAGTAACGGACATTTTTCCCTGGCAACAATGTGGAGTTAAGGCTGGGAGAAAATGGGTAATTGATCCAAACAAAGAAACGCTAGAAAACCGTTGGCGAAAACTATGCAATGCCGAAAAGGATAATCGCGGTAAACTTTTCAGGGATTCACCAACTGGGCACAAGGCTACAGATTCTCCGGAACAACTTCCACCAATTGGCGGAAAACTAAAGCCAATTGTGGAACTTCCTAAAAACGAACCGCCACCTGACATTGGATGGTACGCATATCGTTCTTTTGACCGACAATACATGATTGTGGACGCCCGTATGTTGGACAGGTCGGCCCCTGCGTTGTGGTTTGTTCGGGGCGAATGCCAAACTTATCTGACGAGCCTCTTTTCTTATGCTTTAGGCAATGGTCCGGCAGTTACGGCTAGCACGAACATTCCCGATCTGGATCACTTCCGCGGTTCTGCAGGGGCGAAGGCGGTTATGCCTCTTTATCGAGATGCGATGGGAGAGGATGCCAACATCCTGCCGGGTACTCTTGAAAAGTTGTCAAAGGTATGCGGCAGGAAGGTAACACCCGAAGACTTCCTGGCTTACGTCTACGGCGTTCTCGCCCAACCGGCATTTACCTGCCGTTACGCCGAGGAACTCGGTACGCGGGAACTTCGCGTTCCCATAACCAAAAATGCCGCCTTGTTCGCCCAGGTCCGCGACGTGGGAGCAAGATTGCTTTGGCTGCAAACGTACGCCCAACGATTCGTTCCCAAAGGCAAATGCCAAGGTCAAGTGCCGCGTGGTTCGACCCGTTGCGTCAAGGCGGTTCCGGGTGACGAGGAAAACTACCCGAAAGATTTTGAATACATCGAATCCACGAAAACGTTACGCGTCGGTGTCGGCGAATTTTCCCCAGTCGCTCCGGAAGTCTTCGCCTTTGAAGTCTCCGGCCTCAAGGTCGTCCAATCCTGGCTTGGCTACCGCATGAAAAAGCCCAAAGGCAAAAAGTCCTCGCCCCTAGACGCCATCACCACCACCGAGTGGCCCAGCCAATTCACCGACGAGCTACTAGATCTCCTCTGGGTTCTGGAAGCCACGCTCGCCGAGTATCCCGCCCAGGCCAAGCTCCTCGCCGCCGTGGTCAAAGGCCCCTGCTTCAAAGCCGACGAATTACCCCCCGTCCCCGACGCCGCCCGCAAGCCACCCGCCCGAGCCTCAAAAGGCGGCCTGTTCGATGAATCAGAAGAAACCTCTTGACCGCCGTAAGCACTCCGTGTATACTGTGTAGTAACCTGATAGGAGGTGCCTTATGACCAAAACGCTGACCAAACACGGCAACAGTTACGCCCTCGTGATCGACAAGCCGATCCTGGAACTTCTGCGCGCCACGCCTGATACACCCTTTGAACTGGTCACGGACGGCCGTTGCCTGGTCGTCACGCCGGTCCGCAAACCCATTGATGAACGCAAGTTTCAGGAGGCCTTGGAGATGGTCCACAAACGCTTCGGCCGGGCCATGAAAAAACTCGCCAAGTAGGACAACGCCATGCCACCGCTCTTCCTCGAACTCGACCATGTTCTGCGAACCCACCTGAGCCTCATCGAAAGATACGGCGGCGAGGAGGGCCTCCGCGATATTGGCTTGCTCCAATCGGCCATCGCCCAGCCCCAGGCTTCATTCGGAGGCGAACTGTTGCACCTCGACCTTTTCGAAATGGCCGCAGCCTATCTCTTCCACCTTGTTCAAAACCATCCCTTCATCGACGGCAACAAACGCACCGGGTCCGCTGCGGCAATTATCTTCCTGAAACTGAACAGCGTGGAGATCGAGGCCGACGAGGATGCACTGGTTGACCTGACGCTCCGCGTCGCCTCCGGCCAAGCCGGCAAACCGGACATCGCCGCTTTCTTTCGCCGCCTGACCCCATAGAGTGCTGGTTCTGATTGTGCCACGGCGGGTCTTGTCCCGCCGTGCGAATACCCTCCGGCGTACGCTTGCTGAAAATCGAGGAAACGCCATGACTCTCCGCTCTCTTTTCTCCTTCCCCCTCCGCCACTGGAAATTCCTCCTCCTCTCCACCGCCCTGCTCGCCCTCCTCATCCTCGCGATCAACCTCTGGGTCTGCCACGCCGCAGCGCCGCACTGCTACCCCCGCCTAGCCGACGTGCCCGCCCGCCCCGTCGCCATCGTCCTCGGCGCTCGCGTCTACGACAACGGCACGCCCTCCGGCATGCTCGAAGATCGCCTCCAGACCGCCCTCGAACTTTACCAATCCGGCCGCGTCAAAAAAATCCTCGTCTCCGGCGACCACGGCCGCACCGCCTACGACGAAGTCAACGTCATGCGCCGCTGGCTCCAGGACCGCCGCGTCGCCCCCCAGGACATCTTCATGGACCACGCCGGCTTCGACACCTACAACACCATGACCCGCGCCCGCCAGGTCTTCGCCGTCGACTCCGCCGTCATCGTCACCCAGGATTTCCACCTCCCGCGCGCCGTCTACCTCGCCCGCGCCGCCGGAATCGACGCCGTCGGCCTCCAAGCCGACCGCTACTTCTACCCCCACCTGTGGTACCACGCCGTCCGCGAATCCGTCGCCCGCCTCAAGGCCTTCGCCGAGGTCCAACTCCACCTCCCTCCCCACCACCTCGGCCCCCAAATCCCCATCACCGGCGACGGCCAAGCCACCTGGGACGAAAAAATCACCCCCTGATGCCATTCGTAACTCATTCTGCCATCACATATTCCAGCAATCCTGCCGCCCCGCAAAAATAATTCTAAAAATTCCTGAAATCCCCTTTGACTTCAGTCGATTATTGTTGTATAAAGTACTTTGTACGGCAAAGCGAAAATGGTTGGAGCGGGGAGAGGAGAAGAAAATGAGCGAAACGGCGACAAATCAAAGCGAGGCGAAAGGCTGTTGCGGCGAGGTGAAACGGTCGGGGTCGGGGTCGGGGTCGGGGCCGGGGCCGGGGTCGGGGCCGGGGGCGGGGTTGGGATGGCGGATGGCTTTGGAGGCGCTGGGCGAGAGCGGGACGGGGATCGTGCAGCTCTGGAGTTCGGTCGGCCTTAATGGCAAGGGCGGCGACGAGAAGGGCGGTGAGGGGGCGGGGGAAGAGATCAAAGAGGAGGTCTGGCCGGAACTTGGGTACGAGTTGCGGCTCGGGACGCGGTGGCGGATTTATGGGCGGTGCGGCGCGGCGGTCCGGTTGCTGCGGCAGGCCGGGCGGCGCGAGAGGCCACGGAAAGCATAACGGAGGAGCAAGGCATGTCGCAATCGCCGGAAAAGTTGGACGCAGGTCGGGAGGAGAACGGTATGAATCCCACGCAGGCGGCGGAACATCTCCGCGTCATTCGGGAATTGATGGAGCGGCCGATCAGGAGTACGACGCGGTCAGGGCTGTCGGGTATTGTGGCGGGGCTGCTGGCCTTGGCGGGTTGCGCGGCCACGCGGGCGATCGCGTCGGAATTTGATGGCCACGCCGCGCCGCCGCTGGCGGTGGGGCTGGTCTGGCTTGGCGTGTTTGTCCTGGCCGTGGGGCTGGACCTCTTGATTTCGTGGCGGCGCACGCGGGAGCTGGGCCGGTCTTTCTGGACACGGACGACGCGGCAGACGGGGCTGGCGATTGCTCCGGCGTTCATTCTGGGCGGCATCTCGACCTGGATTTTCGCCGGGTACGGCCTCTGGTACCTGATTCCCGGGGCCTGGATGCTTTATTACGGTCTGGCGGCGTGGACCATCGGCATGTTCAGCATTGCGGAGGTCAAGGTTCTCGGCGCTGCCTTTATCGTCGCCGGCGTGATCTGCCATTTCCATTTCGCGGCTCAGCCGGTGGCGGCTTTGGCGGCGACTTTCGGCGGGTTCCATCTGCTTTACGGCGTGGTGGTCTGGAAGCGGCACGGAGGATAGTTTTTCTTCAACCTGAAGGATGAAGGAAAACAGAGCAGGTGAGCAGGAGAAAGTAGATAAAGAAACGGCAAAAGAGTAAGCAACATCACCCTCACCCTACCCTCTCCCCTCAAGGGAGAGGGGTGAAGAAGAAAAAGAAGAAAAAGAAGAAGAAACAATTATTTCGGGCGAACGTGAACCACGGGCTTGCGCCACGTGGCTATTATCAAACGCCGCTACGCGGCTAAACGCAAGGCAACGGCAATAGAAGAAAAAAAAGCGTCCCCCAGCAGTGCTGAGGGCTTCATAAGAAGAAGAAAAAGAAGAAGGAACAGCAACAACACGGGCGACCCATGGGTCGCCCCTACGTAAGAAGAAAATCATGAACGGCAAGAGTTTGGCGGTAATACTGGCGATAGTGATTCTGGGCACCGGGGTCTGGGCCATACTGGCCGGGACGGTTGCTTGCCGCACCTCGCGCGATTTCAGCCAGTTCTGTGACTCAGGCCGGGAAGGCAAGCTCTGTGGTTACCCGCTGGCCCAGGCGGAACCGATAGCCACGCCGGAGGACTCCGCCGCTCCGGAGACGCCGACGATTGAGGCCACTGGCCCAACGGCCATCGTGTGCAGCCGCGTAATGGTAGACCTGCGGACGGGAATCAGAGAATACAAGCTCCGCCGGTTCCCGGTCTATACGGTCGACTTCACCGGCAAATACACTGTGCGGAATAACGGCGCGAGCGGAACTCACCGCTACATGGTTCAACTCGACCCGCCGCGGGCGCGCTACCAGTCGATTTTTGGCGGCGGATGGTTCACCGAGCAGTGGTACACCGAATTCACGAAGCAACAGGTCCGCCTCAACGGCGAGCCGGTGAAGGGAACCCAGACGACCGCGACGACGTTTGGGCGTCAATGGTGGCTTAAAGATAAGGTGCTCGGAACCTGGGCGCAGGCGGTCACGACGCCACCGCTCGGGCCGGGCGAGTCGGCCGAAGTCGAGTTCAGTTACCAAACCACGGGCATGGGAAGCTGGACCTACCTCCTCCCGTCCAAACGCCCGGTCGAAGACCTGACGGTCACGGCGAGCATCGACACGCCCGATGGCACCGTCCCGCCGACCTTCGCCACACCAGCGGAGCGGACCGTTGTGCCCAACGCCGACGGGCAGTACACGATGGTCTGGCACGCGGCCGGCCAGGGCGCGGACATATCAATCGCCATGCCGGCGCCGTTGCAGCCCGGCCCAGTGGCGACGAAGATGACCTTCTTGGGCCCGGTCAGCCTTTTCTTTTTCTTTGCCTTGCTGGTGACGCTTCAGCGGGTCCGCCGACTGCCACTGGGGCCCAGGAATTACATCTGGCTGGCGGCGGCCTTCATCGCGTTTCACCTGGTGCTGGTGTGTCTGATCGGCTATTTCGGCCTGATGGTTTCGTTCTGGATCGCGGCGGCGACGAGTTTCCTTCTGGTCGTGACGTACCTGGGTCTGGTGCTGGGGCGGCGAGCCGAGGTGGCTTACGCGGGTCTTTGTGCGGTGGTCTGCCTGGTGCCATTCGGCTATTCGTTTATTGCGGGTGGCCCGGTCTGGAACACTTTGGCGGTGACCGTTGGAGTTGTCGCTACGCTGGCGGCGCTGCTGGCTGTGTGGCGAGCTCGCGGGGCACAAGCCGTGACCGAGACGCAGCCATCCGAGCCGGCCCTGATGCGGTCGTCGCCTTTGGGAAGAGCAGCGGTTACGCTCGGGTGCCTCGGCGGCGTGGCGGCTCTGGCCGGGCTGGTCCTTATCTTTTTTAATTACGAGTTCTACTTCCCGTCGACATGGATCGTTTGCGTCTGCCTGCCGCTGGCGGGCTTTGTGCTGGCTTTGGCCGTCGGGCGGAAACAGGAGGACGCGATGTGGCGCTGCCTCGGACTGGCGATTAACATCGTCGGGCTGGTCGGCATGGTGGTCTATCCGGTTGTCTGGTTTATGGTTGCCTTGCGTGACTTTCGGCCGCCGTAGGCCAGGCATATAGTCAGGTGGCGTCGGGCAAGAGTGAGGCGGAGAGCATCAACCCCTCACCCGGCCGCTGAAGCGGCCACCCTCTCCCTGAAGGGAGAGGGGTGAAGAAGAAAAAGAAGAAAAAGAAGAAGAAACAATTATTTCGGGCGAACTTGAACCACGGGCTTGCGCCGCGTGGCTATTATCAAACGCCGCTACGCGGCTAAGAACAGATAAGAAGAAGAAAAGAAGATGGTTTTTTTGGCGATTTCATTCCGGGGGTTTCACCCCCGGCTAAGATCTTTTGCCCCGTTGGGGCATTGAGAATGGTGTTTGTGGATTCCGGAGGCGGCTTGGAGTCGATGACGGAGAATGGCAATAACGGCAACAACAGAAACAGCGTCCCCCAGCAGTGCTGGGGGCTTTAAAAGAAGAAGAAGAAACAAGAGGAACGCGGGTCGTGGCCAATGAACCGCTGCACGACAAAATCGACGAAGTGATTCACCAGCGGGTGCGTCTGGCGATTGTGAGCTCGCTCGCGCCGGTGGAGTCTCTGGAGTTTAACGCCTTGAAGGGACTGCTGGGCCTGACCGACGGCAACCTCTCCACGCACGCCCGCGTGCTGGAAGAGGCCGGGTACCTGGCGGTCGAGAAAGAGTTCCGCGACCGCAAACCACTCACCGTTTTCAGCCTGACCCCCAAAGGCCGCG
This sequence comes from uncultured Planctomycetia bacterium, assembly GCA_903929765.1. Lineage (GTDB taxonomy): Bacteria > Planctomycetota > Phycisphaerae > FEN-1346 > JAACEH01 > CAIYVX01. The sequence goes on along the minus strand of CAIYVX010000088.1, from coordinate 7,259 downwards.
CGGCGTTTGCGGCGTATGTGGAGTTTCTGGGGAAGATGCTGGCGAAGGAGATGAGCGTTGCGGTCCCACCGGCGCCGCAGCGGGTGGATATTGCGGCGGTGGCGGAACCGCTGCTACGGCAACTGGCGGAAAAGACGGGCGGGACGGCGACGGTGGTGACGATTTTGGACGGGCGGCGGGTCGTCCTGGGCGAGGCGAAAGTCGGTCCGGGACCGCGAATTAAGGGCGAGGTGTCGGGCCGGGGCGGGGTGTACCTGTCGGCGACGGTCCGGCTGCTGCTGGCCTACCAGGGGGTCAAAGAGGTGCGGCAGTTCGTGAAGGAAAACGGACGGCCGTCGGCGGAGACCTGGCCACAGGCGACGACAAATGAGAGTTTTGGAGCGGCGCTGGCGACGATGAAGGAGCAAGGGGCGGCGCTGACGCAGCCGGCGTCCGGGGTGGCGAGTCTGGCGCTGCCGCTACGGGAGGGGGAGAAAGTGGTGGCGGCGCTGGGACTTTACGTGCCGACGGCGGCGCTGACGGCGCGGCCGGAAGAGGTGATGGGGGAGATGAAAAAGACGGCGGCGGAGATCAGCATGAAGTTGACGGAGAGGGGGAGGAAATAATTAAAAATTCAAAATTAAAAATTAAAAATTGGAAAAGAGAAAAGAATAAGAAGAAACCGCGACACCCTCACCCTACCCTCCCCCCTCAAGGGGGAGGGGTGAAGAAGAAAAAGAAGAAGAATATTATTCGTGTGGTTTCGTACCGGGGGTTTCACCCCCGGCTAAAAACTTTTGCCGCTTCGCGGCTTTGCGTAGATGAGTGGAAGGGCGGGAGGCGGCCGGGACGAGGAGTGCGGCTCGCGGAAGAAGAAACTGAAGAAGCTGATTAGTCCGGCCGGTTCAGAAACAATTGATTTGTTGTCCGTAAAATGGCCCGCAAAAAAAACGGCGCGAGCCATGGCGCTAGCGGTCTGTCCGGAGGAGGTTGAAAGCAATCGGGAGCAACGAGCAGCAACCCCTCACCCGGCCGCTGAAGCGGCCACCCTCTCCCAAGGGAGAGGGGTGAAGAAGAAGAAAAAGAAGAAGCGGAGATTTTCGCGGTGGCCTGTACCACGGGCTTGCGCCGCGTGGCTATTATCAAACGCCGCGCTGCGGCTAACGGCAAGAAGAAGAAACAGCGTCCCCCAGCAATGCTGGGGGCTTCATAAGAAGAAGCAAAAGAAGAACACACTTTGGCCCCGGCAAGGCCGGGGCTTCAAAGTGTGGCACCCGGAAACGGCAACAGCAACGAACAAAGACCAGGGGCAAGAAGCCTCTGGGACTCACGGGCGAGACGCCCGTGCCACTGGAAAAGGGGGTGGACGGTGTGGATTAAACTGATATCTCCGGGGATGTCGAGGCGGCCGATGGACTCGGCGTTTAAGACGCACATGGCGCCGCCGCTGGGGCTGCTGGTGCTGGGGGCTTTGACGCCGCGCGAACATCGGGTGACGGTCGAGGATGAGAACATCGAGCGGTTGCGGATCGATGACCGGCCCGACCTGGTGGGGATTACGGTGAAGGTGGACACGGCGGCGCGGGCGTGGGGGATTGCCCGGAGTTATCGGGAGCGCGGCGTGCCGGTGGTGTTGGGCGGCATACATGCCACCGTTTGCCCGGAGGCGAACTTGCCGCACGGCGACGCGGTGGTGATCGGCGAGGCGGAGGATTTGTGGGGCGGCGTGCTGGCCGACGCGGCGGCCGGGACGCTGAAACGGACTTACCGGAGCGCTTTGCCGCCGGACCTGGCGCGGTCGCCGATTCCGCGCTGGGAACTGGCGGCCGGAAAGAATTATTTTTTCTCCAACACCATGACCGTGAGCCGCGGCTGTCCGTGGCAATGCGATTTCTGCTATTCCAGTTCGCCGAACATTCCGCGCGGGTACCGGATGAAACCGATTGCGAACATCCTGGCCGAAATCGCGTCGCTGAAGACGCGGCACGTCATGTTCATCGACGATAATTTTATGGGCGATCCGGGGCGGACGCGGAAACTGCTCTCGGCGATGGCTCCGCTGGGGCTGACCTGGCATTGCGCCGTGTCGGCGGACATCGGCCAGTACGAAGATATTCTCGACCAGATGGCTGAGACCGGGTGCAAGAGCCTGTTTATCGGCTTCGAGACGATCAACGAGGAGAACCTGTCGGAGTGTCACAAGCGGCAGAACCGGGTGGCGGAATATGAGCGAACGATTGAGCGGATTCACCGGCGGGGGATGATGGTCAACGCAAGCCTGGCGTTTGGGTTCGACGGCGACCGGGCGGACGTGTTCGAGCGGACATTTGCGTGGCTCGTGGCCCAGAGGATCGAGACGATGACGGCTCACATCCTGACGCCTTATCCGGGGACGCGGCTCTATCAGCGGCTGTTGGAGGAAGGTCGGATTATCGATTCGGAGGCCCCGAATTACAACACGTCGCAGGTGGTTTTCCGGCCGCGCGGCATGACGGCGCGGGAATTGCGGCAGGGGTATCTGTGGCTCTACGACCAGTTCTATTCGTGGCCGGCGATTCTGGCGCGGCTGCCGGCGGATCCGCGACGGCGGACGGGTTACCTGCTGTTCAACCTGTTCTACCGGAAGTACGGGGCGGCGGTTTCGCTGGTGGGGCGGCTGGGTCTTATGGGCGTGATCGGGCGGGTGGGGAAGCGGCTGGCATATCCCGAGGAGCGGATTCTGCCGGAGCAGGTGATGGAACCAGCGATGGCGAGAGGGGTTTACTATGGACTGCTTGGTTAAGGAAAAGAAGGTTTCGGTCACGACCGACCAGATTCACTGGCGTCGGTTGCCGCCGCGGTTTTTCGGGGAGGCGCCCCGGAGAAACGGTCAGCGGCGCGAGGGGTCGCGGGAGAAGCAGAAACGGGCGGCGGAGACGGCGGGGGAGGGGGTGCGGTTTGTGGGGGAATGAAAAGGTAAAAATTAAAAATGAAAAATTGGGAAAGAGAAAAGAAAAAGAAAAAACAGCGACACCCTCACCCTACCCTCCCCCCTCAAGGGGGAGGGGTGAAGAAGAAGAAGAAGAAGAAAAAAAAGAAGAATATTATTTGTGTGGTTTCGTACCGGGGGTTTCACCTCCGGCTAAGGACTTTCGCCGCTTTGCGGCTTGGCGTAGATGGGTGGCAGGGCGGGAGGCGGCCGGGACGAGGAGTGTGGCTCGCGGAAGAAGCAACTGAAGAAGAAACGGCAGGGCAGAGATAAACTCTGCCCCTACGAACGGCAGAAGAAACAGCGTCCTCCAGCAGTGCTGGGGGCTTCAACGGCAACAAAGACCATCCGGGAGTGAGAGGTTAAGAGCGTAACCCCTCACCCGGCCCTGAAGGGCCACCCTCTCCCAAGGGAGAGGGGTGAAGAAGCAACGACAGAAACGGCCAGTCATTGCGGCCTTGAAACTGCGTGGGGCGTTGGATAGAGTGGGGGCATGGACGAGTTTCTGAAAGCGCTGTACGGGAAGTTCGAGTCGCTGCGGCTGGCGGGCGTGCGGTGGCTGCCGGTCGGGGCGGCGCCTGTGCCTGCGGCGGCGGGCGGCGGGGCGGGCGTGGATGCGCCAAGGCCAAGCGGACAGAGTGGCAGAAGCGTGCCGGGGCCGGGGGGCTGGGCGGGTGTGGCGAATCAGATGAAACAGGAATTGGAAAAGAAGGCGGGGGCGGCGAGAACAACGTCAACGGCAACAACAAAAGAAACGGCATCCCCCAGCAGTGCTGGGGGCTTCAAAAACAACAGCAACGGCAGGGCAGAGACTAGCTCTGCCCCTACGAGAAGCAAAGAAACAACAACGGCATCCCCCGGCAGTGCTGGGGGCTTGAAAAACAACACGGATGAAAGTTTGCAGCCGGCGCGGGCGGTGGGGGCGGAGACGGCGGAGGTGGAAAAAAAACTGGCGGCAGTGCGGGAGACGGTGAAGAAGTGCGTGCGGTGCAAGCTGTTGGCGGAGACGCGGCGGCAGACGGCGTTTTCGGACGGGCCGGCGAACGCGGAGATCATGTTCGTCGGCGAGGCGCCGGGCGAGGACGAAGACAAGCAGGGCGTGCCGTTTGTGGGGCGGGCGGGGCAACTGCTGAACAAGATCATCGCGGGCGGGATGAAGATGAGGCGCGAGGATGTGTATATTTGCAATATTGTCAAGTGTCGGCCGCCGGCGAACCGGAAGCCCGAGCCGGACGAGGCGGCGAATTGCCGCGAGTACCTGGAGGCCCAGATCGAGTTGGTGCGGCCTCGGGTGATCTGTTGCCTGGGCGCGGTGGCGTCGCAGTTTTTGCTGAACGATCCGACGCCGGTGGGGATGATGCGCGGGCGGTGGCTGGAGTATCGGGGGATTCCGGTGCGGGTGACGTATCATCCGGCGTATTTGCTGCGCAACTACACGCCGGACGCGCGGCAAAAGGTGTGGGACGACGTGGTGGAAGTGGTGGCGAAGTTGCGGGAGGAGCGGGGGAAGGGGGAGTAGGCGGCGAAGAGCGAAGGGGAGGCGAGGTTTTAACGGCAGACTTCAGAACGGCAGGCTTCAGACGCAGCAGCAGAAGAAACACATCAACATCCGGCAGTGCTGGGGGCTTCAAAAACAAAAACAACAACAGAAGAAAAGAAGATGGGCTTTAGTGGATTCGCTACCGGGGGTTTCACCCCCGGCTACGTTCCCCGCGCCCTTTCAGGGCGGACAGCAAAAGCAAAAGAAACTACATCTCCCGGCAATTTGTTTGCAACAGGTGCACCCTCACCCGGCCGCTGAAGCGGCCACCCTCTCCCGTCAAGGGAGAGGGGTGAAGAAGCAACAAAGCTATTTTACTTCGATATCTGTTTGCGCGTATTCGCGGTGGCCGGTCTGGTCGATGACGGTGAGGAAGACGTTGTAGAGTTTGGGTTTGTCGAAGGTGTGGGTGACGGCGGGTTGGACAGAGACGGCACCGTCGCCGAACTGCCAGACGTAGGAGACGATTTTTCCGGGGGCGGGGGCGACGGCGGCGGCGTGGAAGTCGATGGCGAGGGGGGCGCGGCCGGATTTTTTCGAGGCTTCGACGTGGACGACGGGCCAGGTGTGGAGGAGGTCGGAGAACCACTGGCCGGCGAGGTCGTTATTTTTGGCGTGGCCGCCGGGGACTTCGCGGATTTCAAAGTTGAGGTAGCCGTGCATGGTGTACCAGAAGTTGGCGCGGCGGTTCTGTTCGGGGATGCCGGCGAAGTCGTTGGCGGCGAAGAAGCAGAAGACGTGCATCTGGCGGGCTTTGCGGGCGGTTTCTTCGTCGACGAGGTCTTCGGAGAAGCAGGCGGTGCGGCCGATGATGGCGCGGAAGAGGTCGGGGTGGTGGAGTCCGATGTAGTGAGCGGGGAAGCCGCCGCCGGACCAGCCGGTGATGGCGGCGCCGTCGGGGTTGAGGGAGTAGCGGGCGCGGAGTTCCTGGAGGATGGCCATGACGTTCTTGTCGTCGGAGGCGAGTTGGGCCTGGTCGCCCTTGGGGTTCAAGAGGCCGGTGGCGGATTTGAAGTCGGGGCAGCAGATGATGAAGCCGTATTTGTCGGCGGCCTCGATCCAGGCGTCGCGGGTGCCGGGGGGCGAGTCGAAGGGGAAGGTGCCGGGGGCGGAGACGATGAGGGGCCATTTCTTTTTGGGCGTGTAGGCGGCGGGGATGTACATGTAGTAGTTGCAATCGACGGACTGCTGGCGCATGTCGAGTTTGCCGGTGCGGACGGCGCCGGATTCGTCGAGATAGTTGTCGGCGGCGCGGGCGGGGGCGGGGGTGAAGAAGAGGCCGGCGGCGGCGAGGCCGGTACAGAACAGGAAACGTCGGAACATTGCGGTCGAGTCCTCCGGGAAAAAAATTAGGTTATGGTGAAAGGATACGGCGCGGAGCGGGTGGGTTCAAGGGGAAAAGTGGTCAGTGGAAGTTTTTGGTTTCCCGGCGCAAGACGGAGAAACGGCGAATATCGAATAACGAACACGGAACCGCAGAATCATGAAGTCAGAGAAAAAAAAAGCGACAAAACCAGAGTTGCTGGTGATGCTGGGGCAACAGGTGCACCCTCACCCGGCCGCTGAAGCGACCACCCTCTCCCGTCAAGGGAGAGGGGTGAAGAAGAAGCAACGGCAATCGGATGTCGGGTCTGTTGGCCCGACCTACCCATTATTTAGGAGTTCGGCGGCGCCGTGGTCGAGGAGGCGGTCGGCGAGGTGGAGGCCGAGGGCTTCGGCGTCGGGGGCGGGGCCGGAGAGCTGGTCGCGGAGAGATCGGCGGCCGTCGGGCGTGGCCAGGAAGGCGACGAGGTGGAGTTGGGTGTTGGAGGCGTCGAGTTGGGCGAGGGCGGCGACGGGGGCGTGGCAGCCGGCTTTGAGGCGGGCGAGGAGGGCGCGTTCGGCGACGACGGCGAGGCGGGAGGGCGGGTGGTCGAGTGGGGCGAGGAGGTCGGCGAGGGCGGAGTCGTCGGTGCGGATTTCGAGGCCGAGGGCGCCCTGGCCGGGGGCGGGGAGACAGCGGCGGAAGTCGAGGAGTTCGGCGTCGGCGGGGAGGAGGCCGGCGCGGGCGAGACCGGCGCGGGCCAGGACGACGGCGTCGAAGCGGCCGTCGCGGACGTGGCGGAGGCGGGTGTCGATGTTGCCGCGAATGTCGGCGAAGAGAAGGTCGGGGCGGAGCGCGGCGAGTTGGACTCGGCGGCGCAGGCTGGAGGTGCCGACGCGGGCGCCGGGCGGCAGGTCGGCGAGGCGGCGCGAGTCGCGGGCGATGAGGACGTCGCGCGGGTCTTCGCGGAACGGGACGACGGGGGCGAGGCAGAGGCCGGCGGGAGTTTCGGTGGGGAGGTCTTTCAGGCTGTGGACGGCGAGGTCGATGCGGCGGTCGAGGAGAGCGGCCTGGAGTTCGCGGGTGAAAAAGCCGACCTGGGAGGCGGCGGCGAGCGGGGTGTCGGCGTCGCGGTCTCCGGCGGTGGAGATGATTTCGAGGCGGACGGCGAGGCCGGGGTGGGCGGCCTGGAGCGCGGCAGCGACGGCGTTTGATTGGGCGAGGGCGAGGCGCGAACCGCGCGTGCCGAGGAGGATTTCGGAGCGTTGGGGCAGGGGCGAGTCTCCGGGTAAACTGCGGGTAGTATAGGACGGGAGGGGGCGGGGGCGAAAGGCAAAAATTAAAAGTTAAAAATTCAAAATTAAAAATTAGAAGAAACGGCAAAAGAAACAACAGCACATTCCGGAAGTTGGGCGGGTTTAAGCGAAACCCCTCACCCGGCCCTGAAGGGCCACCCTCTCCCAAGGGAG
>CAIYVX010000087.1 GCA_903929765.1 uncultured Planctomycetia bacterium | reverse complement strand
GTCCAGCCCGACCTGCCGCTGGTTGACCAGACTCTTGACCGGTTGGTGCAGATACTCAATCGGGTCTTCGATGGTCACGATGTGGCAGGCCCGCGTCCGGTTGATGCGGTCAATGAGCGTGGCCAGCGTCGTGCTTTTGCCGGCTCCGGTCGGCCCGCAGACGAGCACCAGGCCATCGCGCAGGTCGCACAGGGCATGAAGGTTTTCCGGCAGACCGAGTTCTTCGAGCGAGCGAAAATGGTCCTCCAGCCGCCGCAAGGCGACCGACAGTCCGCCCTGACGCCGGAAGATGTTGAACCTGAATCGTGATCCGCCTGGGCCGCGAATCGCGCCGTCAATCGAGCCTTTCGACCAGTCGGCCGAAGTCTGGGCCAGCAGCGGGGCGACGTATTCCTCCATCAGTTCACTGGTGATCGCCGGCTGACCGGCCACGGGTTCGAGCGTGCCCTCGATCCGCAGCATCGGCGGCGAGCCGACCGCCAGGTGGAGATCGGAGGCCGCGCGGGCCAGGCATTCCTCGAACAGGCTATAGATACCGTTACTCTCCGCCACGTCAGCCTCCCATCAAATGACGAACACCAGCGACCAGTGCCGCAGCGCCGTCCCGTCGTCGGCCGGTTCCATAGACAATTGCCACGGCACCACCACGCGGTCCAGCCCCGGCAGGGCCTCCAGCACTTCCAGAATCCGGCTGTAGTCGCCGACCAGTTCCACTTTCCACGTCTCCGGCTGGAGGTTCCGGTCCGTCGCCCCGGTCGCCAACAGCCAGTCCTTCAGCTTCGGGTCCGTTCCGGCTTTGCCTGTCGGGTCAACGAGTCGGGTGGTGCTGGCCGCCGCCACGCTATTGTCTTCCAGCAAGCGGCTGAACGCGGCCAGAGCAGCCGGGCGCTCTGCGGGGTTGTTCCACCGCCGCGGCGCCAGCCTGGTTTTTTCGGCCTGGGCGGCGGCCGTCGCCGAAGCCCGCAGCGACGCGACCTTGGCCCGGAGTTGCTCCAGTTCTTCGTGCTGCGCTCGCACCGTCTCGCCGGATACGGCCTGTCTTTGGGCGGCCTCGATTTTGACCTGAAGGTCACGGAGTTCGTTCGCGCGGGGCCGCTCGAACAGAAACACGTACCCGATCAGGACAACGAGTGCCGGCAAGATGGCCAGCAGCCAGCGGTCGCGGTTCGAGAGTCTGATGGTTCCGCCATCCTTCATGGCTTATGGCTCCCTGTCTGATGGGCCGAGACCGGGGCAACCGTCGGCACTTGTGGCGACACCAGAATCCGATACCCCCACAGCGGTGACGCTGCTTCCCCGGCGTCCGAACTGGCGGCCCACTTCTCGGCGGCGCTCACGGTCCAGCCTTTGGTGTTCAGCACCGCTGACATCCGCGCCGCCAATTCGTCCGCCGCAGTTGGCCGCAGGCACACGCCCTCGACGTGGACCGCGCCGCCCGAATCGCCCGTCAAGCTGTCGAGGACGACTCCGTCTCTCGTGGCCTGGGCGATGGCCGACAACAGCGCCGGCCAACGTTCCTGTTGCCGGCGTATCTCGTCTGGCCGTTCGGCCGCGACGGCGGGAACAGACTCCATTTGGGCGAGTTGTTTCTTGAGAGTCCCAAGTTGCGTCGCCAGTTGAGTGCTTTGCTGTTGCGCGCGGCCCAGGTCGGCCAACCGGCCTTTAGCCTCATCCAAGTCCCGGCTGGATAACCAGCCATGCACCGCGCCGCCCAGAAGCACGAAGGCCAGAAGAATCGCCGAGACAGCCGCCAGACGCCTTACCGGCGCCGGCCGCAGCGGGGGAGTGATGACCGGCACGCGCGGCTCCGCCCGCGAAAGTTCGTCCGCCCAGAGTTTCAGAAATTCAGACAGAGCCTCGCCTTCAAGCGTCGGAACTTCGCTCAAGGCATGGCGCGCGGCCAGGTCGTGACTATCGCCGCCCGGCAACCATTCCGTGTCTGCCGCCGTCAGCCGCGTCAGCCAACTCTCGACCGACTCGCGCCATTGCGGTTGCGACGGATTCACGTTGACCACGCGGACCTGGGCCGGCTGGCCGTCGATCTTTTCTACACAAACGGTGGCTCGCCCCCAAACCTCCACTCGACTGAAAGGCCCGGCCTTCTGTTGCGACACCAGCGGCACGGGGAGTCCACCGGGATGCACAATACCGCGCAGCCTTCCGCCGGCGACAGCAACGCAGGCCACGGCCTCCGCCGCCTGATCGCTTTCGATCTGCGTGACCCAGAAGGCTTCCGAGCCTTGCACCACGCCCAGCCGGTGGACACCCAATCGCGACTGTAGACCGGCAATGCCCGAAAAAGATTCGACCTCGAAGCCGATGGCCCGTTCGAGTTGCTCACCGCCGAGGCCCGCCATAACCGGGGCGGCGAAGTACACGCGCTGCATCCACACCTGGTCGGTCAGGAGCCAGACATCGCGGGCACAACTCGGACCCAGCCCGAGGGCCGTCCCGACGGCGGCTCGCAAGCCGCTCTCCTGTGGGGCCGCAGCCTGCCAGAATCCGAGCCGCGCCTGCTCCGGCCCCGGACCAAAATCGGCCCGAGCGACGAATCGGCTGGTGACGATGAGCAGCGTTGTGGTCGGGCGTTTAGCCATAAGCTTTCATCACGTTAGCGGATCACCAGGTCGCGGACCTGGCCGCCGGCCTGCAAAGTAATCCGGACCGGCACGCTCTTCAGCGTGGCCAGGCCCAGGTTGGTCAGCGTCGTCGGCGTGCCCGGCGGCAACTGGTAGGCCCGCAAGACGCGCGGCCCGATGGTCGCAGGAACGCTGTAAGCCGTAACCGTGGCGGACGACGAGACCGTCACAGTGGCCGGCAACTCCAGAATGCCGCCGGTGTTTGGATTCGGTCCGAAGTAACAGACCATAATCGGCCCATTGTTCGGATCGGGGTTCTTCAACTGACCGCTGGAGGCGTCCAGTTGATAGACGCAGCCGCTCACCGTGGTGGCGTAGCTGGCGCTGGCCGGTTGGCCCGCGCTGCCGCCCAGGTTGACCATCAGCAGACCGGCGCCATAACCAGATGCGGCGGCTCCGCTGCTGGTTACAGTGACGATCTGGCCGCTCCCGTCCGTGTTCAAACCATAGGCCTGCCCCCAGCCGTCCACCAGCGAGGATTGGCTGAGACTGAGCCGCAGATAGTTGCCCCGCCATCCCGTGCCGAGTATCACGGCCGGGTCGTCCGGCGCCGCGGCAATGGCGAACGCCTGCACGTTGTTCGGATTTCTCCAGAGTTCCTGCAACTGCCGTGTCGGGTCGTTACCCACGGCATACGGCAACCGGCCGAGGTCGGCCACGAAGCCTGTCACCAGTAGCGAACCGTCGGCATCGCGTTCGTTGGCTGTGCCGAGCACGGCCGCTTGGATGTTGTCGAGGCTGCGGCGCGTGGCGTCGTAACGGCTCTGGTCTTCCACGCCGTCGAGGCTGCGCACCGCCACGGTGGTCAGGGCCGCCAGAATCGCCAGGACGATCACCAGTTCCAGAAGCGTGAAGCCGCCCGCGATTCTCAGACACGTCCTTGAATTATTCATGGCGGCACGTCCGGTCGGTACAGGAACAGCACTAGGTCGTCGCCCCGAGCGGCCGGTGCCGGATAGAGCACGTCGGCCGGCGTCTGGATAAAGCCGTCAGGTCCGGCCGAGACCAGCCGGGCGAAGTTCTTTTGATCCGCTACGGTCGTAGCCGCCGTCGGAATCTGGAGCACCAGAGGCCGCATCCAGGCGTCCGCCGGGGCAGGATCGCCGCTTTGTCCGTAGGCACCGGTGAATCCCGACTTCCCCGATACGTCAACGGCGTAGGAAACCGTCTGCGACAACAACACGTAAGGTCCACGCCAGCCACGCCCCGTCTGCGGGTTGAACGGCACTGCCCCCGCCGGCATGACGAACAAATCTTTGAGCGTGGCGGGGAGTTGTCCCATATCGCCAAAATACCCCGGCCCGGCGGCGCTGTCGGTAATCGCGTCGCGGACAGCCGTCAGGCTCGCGCTTGTCGTGGTGCTCATCGACTGGCTTTTCGTGTCGGCCAGGTTCGGCAGCACCAGCGCAGCCAGGATGACCAGCACGGCGATCACGACGATCATCTCGATCAGCGTGAAGCCGTTTGCCGCGTCTCTGTTTTTCATAACCCATCTGCCCCGGTCGACAGCGTCAAGCGGCTAGTGCTTGTAGTATTCGTTGGTCTCGCTGCCGATGGTGTCGCCGTCGGAACCGAGCACCGTCTTGAGGGCCGCCGGGCTGCCGTCCTCGCTGGCCTCGAAGACCGCCAGGAACCGGCAGTATTCCTGGGTCGGATCGCGGTTGGAATAGAGCGGGATTTCTTGCACCCCGTTGCCCATGATGGTGTTCAAGGGACCGATGCCCACGACGACCAGGTGTTTGCCGGTCGGCACGACCGGGGCGGCCGAGTTGGCTTGTTGCGGGTAAAGGTGATTGATAATGGCCTTGCCGTCATCATCGACCGGGTTGATGGTGGCCACGGTGCCGCCGGTGGCCAGGGCCCGCGTGGTGATGAAGCAATCGGTGGGGAAGTCGCCCGCCGAGGCGGCCCCCGCGTCCAGGACGTTCCTGATACCCATTCGCGTCAGGGACCGCAGTTCGCCGTCGTTGGCAATCGTGTCGATGGTCAGCTTCGTGGGGCTGCCGGGAATCGGGCCGCCGGTCAACTCAGAGTCCAAGCCGGGCACCAGATTCTTGTTGGCGTCGTAGCTGGCCGCCCAGAAGGCCGTGCCCGTGTGGTCCATCAGGGAATCCCATTTGTCGGGATAGGCCGCGTACTGGGTGTAGAACTGCTGGATCACGCGGGACATGTCGGCCATGTTGCTGGCCGCCACCGCCTTGTTGGCCCGCAGTTTGAAAACGTCGACGCTCGGCAGGACGATCCCGGCCAAAAGAGCCAGAATGCCTATGACCACGACCAGTTCGATGAGCGTGAAGCCCTCCGACCGGCGACGTTGCTTTGCTCCCATAGCATTTACTGGCGACATGCGAATCTCCTTTCACTTTCCTGATACAAACCTGACCCACTTTGGGTTGGCGCAGTCTTTGCGCTGTAATCTCCTTGAGCAAGAAGTGTGCCGCAGAGGGCAGTATTCCGACAATTACCGTAACGTGGCTGCGGAAGCAGGGTTACGTGCGTCTCAATATTATTGTTGGTCAGCACAGCCACAATCGATCTGCCCGTGGGTTGTGCAATTGACGACTCTTGGCCGTCGGATTGCACAAGAACAGTGCGGCTGCGCCCCGAATCGTGGACTTCGCCAACGACGCGAAGTAGAATGGCTCCATCGCGTGACGCTTGAACTAATGATGTGGACTGGACGATGAAGTTTACAATAAAGACCCGACTCGTTCTGGCCATGAACCTGCTAGTGATCGGGGTCGGCGTGGCCGTCGGCTGGGCGGGCGTAAAAGTCACCGCCGGCATCATCGAACATCGTCTGGTGGACGAGTCAGCGAAAAATGCGGCCGGCATTTTCGGAACGATGCACTTGCCGTTTTCGCCGGACATGATGTCCCGACTGCAAGCGCTCCTCGGCGCCCCGGTCGCCGCCGGCCGGTCGGACCACCGCAGCCTGGTCGCCTCCAGCCTGCCCAAGCCCGAGGAGGAAGCCTTGCAGGCCCTCCTGCCAAAGGGACCGTTGCCACGACGGGTCAGCCTGAACGGGCAAACCTATCTCGTCGGCGAAGCTCCAGTTCCGAGCGACGCCTCACGCGATTCGATGACGCTCTATCTCATGGTTCCTGAGTCGCAGGTCCAAGCGGCACAGAAGGCGTCCGAGCAGACCATCGTTCTGGTGACTTTTGTCGCTATCTTGCTGGCCAACGGGTTGGCCTTCTGGCTTTCGGGGACGATCTCGCGTCCGCTGGGCCGGTTGGTGCAACGGATGGATTTGCTGGCCAGCCAGGCGGCCGAGGAAAATCCAGTGGCGTCTGCGGAGGGCGCCGGCAGCGCCGGTCCACCGGAGTTGGCCCAGTTGGCCCGGTCGTTCGACACGCTCGTGGAACGCCTGGCCGAAGCCCGCCACAGGTTAGCCCGTTCGACACGGCTGGCCACCGTCGGGCAACTGTCCGCCGCCGTGGCCCACGAACTGCGCAATCCGCTCAGCGGCATCAAGATGAATGCCCAGGTTCTGGCCGAAGAACTGGCCAAGTCGGGCGTGACCGACAGCGGCCTGGATCGCATCATCCGCGAAGTCGAACGGATGAACGTCTACCTGGAGGAATTGCTGGAACTCGCCGGCGACGAGGTAAAACCCGACCGGCCGCTTGAGTTGCCACAATTGCCGCGCCTCCGGCTGGAGTCCGTCGCCGAGTCAGCGCTCGGCCTGGTCGAGCGTCGTTGCCAGCACGGTCACATCGAAGTCGAGCGCCGGTGGAGCAAAGACGCGGCCTGGGTGCGGGCCAGCGAACCGCAACTCCGCCAGGTGATTTTGAACCTGGTCTTGAACGCCATCGACGCCATGCCCGCGGGCGGGCGGCTGACCGTGGCCACAAGTCCCGGCGCGGCCGGCGGCGTGCGTCTGGCCGTCACCGACACCGGCAAAGGCGTGCAGGTGACGGACAACAAGGATCTGTTCGAGGCTTTCGTCACGACCAAGACAGCGGGCATCGGGCTGGGGCTTTACGTCTGCCGGCGAAATATCGTGCGGCACCACGGGCGAATCGGTTATGATTCGTCGGTGAGCGGAACGACGTTCTGGTTTGAACTTCCGACCGCCGATTGAGCCGTTCCAGTGGCACGGGCATCTTGCCCGTGAGTCCCAGGGGCATCTTGCCCCTGGTCTGCTTCTTTTTTATGAGTCGCTATGGACCGACGGGCCAAAATCCTGATTATCGACGACGAAGAGACGATCTGCTTCGCCTTCCGCAGATTCCTGGAAGCGCGGGGCTTTCAAGTCGAGATCGCTTCGACGGGCGCCGCCGGACTGGCCGCCTATGCCGCCCAACCGGCGGAGGTGGTATTCCTCGACGTGCGCCTGCCGGACACCAGCGGGCTTGAGGTACTCAAGCAGTTGTGCGCGGGCGATCCGGAGGCTCGCGTGATAATAATGACAGCACATGGTTCGCTGGAAGTCGTCAGCCAGGCCCTGCGCGGCTCTGCCTTCGACTACCTGGTGAAACCGATTGACCTGCCGCAGGCCGGGGGACTGGTGGAGCAGGCCCTGGCGTCGCGCCAGGCCGCAGTTGAATCGCCCGCGTCGGCCGCCTCGGAACCGGCTGACGAGCGCACCTTTGTCGGCCGCTCGGCCGCCATACAGGAAGTCTACAAACGCATCTGTCGCGTCGCCGACAGCGATTCCTCAGCCATGATTCTGGGTGAAACCGGGACAGGCAAGGAACTGGCGGCCCGGACGATTCACCGGCAGAGCCGGCGCAGCTCCGGACCGTTCGTGGTGGTCAATTGCGGCGCGTTGCCCGAAAACCTGGTGGAGAGCGAGTTGTTCGGCTACACCCGTGGCGCTTTCACGGGCGCTAACGGGGAGAAGCCCGGACGGTTCGAGTTGGCCGATGGCGGCACGCTGTTCTTCGACGAAGTCGGCGAGTTGCCTCTTGCGGCCCAGGTCAAACTGCTGCGGTTCCTCGACTCGCAAACGGTCGAGCGGCTAGGCTCGGTGGAATCGTTGCGGCTGAATGTTCGCATCCTGGCCGCGACGAACCGAGACCTGGAAGCGGCGGTCTCCGCTGGCCAGTTCCGCCAAGACCTCTACTACCGCCTGGCGGTCATTCAGGTCCGC
>CAIYVX010000086.1 GCA_903929765.1 uncultured Planctomycetia bacterium | reverse complement strand
GGACAACTTCAGGGCGTGCGGCGGCGGATTCGCGGATTGTTCGCCTTGCACGGCGTGGGGCGGTTGCTGGTGGCGTTGGCGCCGGCGATTCTGGCGGCGGTGCTGCTGGATTATTTTCTGAAATTTCCGAACTGGTTGCGGGCGGCGCTTTTGGCGGGCGTGGTGGTACTGGCGGTGGTGGTGATTGTGCGGCACCTGTGGCGGCCGCTGCGGGCGAAGATCAAAGTGAGCGACGTGGCGCTGGAGTTGGAGGGGCGGTTCCGACAGTTTGATGATCGGCTGGCGAGTACGGTGAATTTTATTGAAAAAGAACAGCAACAGCAAAGCCACGGGCAAGATGCCCGTGCCACTGGGTTAGAGCGCGGCGAGTCGGCGGCGATGCGGCAGGCGGTGGTGGAGGAGACGATGCAGGCGGCGGCGGGGGTGCCGTTGGGCCAGGCGTTGCGGCCGGGGCCGGTGGTACTGGTGTTCCTGGTGGGCTTGGTGATACTCGGTGGCGTGGTGGGGATCGGGGTGGCGCAGCCGGCGTTGGCGGGCATCGGTCTGGCGCGGCTCTTTAATCCGCTCTCGGACGCCCAGTGGCCGAAACGGACGCTGCTGACGGCGGGGGACGAGTCGCTGGTGGTGATTCCGATCGGCGAGGATTACAAGGCGACGGTGACGGCGGACGAGAAGCACGTCATTCCGGACCGGGTGACGATTTACTATCGCGAACATGGGGCGGATTCGTTCGAGCGCGAGATCATGGAAGCCCAGGCCGTGGGCGGGGGGCACTTGTTTGCGCGGACCTTCAGCCGGGTGCGGCAATCGTTTGAATATTACGTCGAGGGCGGGGATGACACGACGGGGCTCGTGCGGGTGGAAGCGCGGCCGCGGCCGAAGGTGGAAACGGTGTCGATGAGTATCGTGCCGCCGGAATATGTGGAAGATCGGACGGCGCAGACGGTGGAGGGGCAGGGGAGTACGCGGGCGCTGCAAGGTTCGATGGTGACGCTGAAGGTGAAGACGAACAAGGCGATTGCGGCGGATGAGAAGGGCAATCCGAAGGCGGCGCTGCGGATGGGGAAAAAAGAAATTCCGCTGACTTTTACCGATGTTGGGCCAGGGTCCAACCTACATAAGAGTGATGACAATCGGCATTTGGAGGCGAAGTTCGAGGTGTCGGAGACGACGCCGTTTAATTTCTCGTTGACTTGCACGGACGGATTCGCGGGCGAGCCGGGCGAGGATTATTATTTGGTGGCGGTGGAGGACGAGGCGCCGCGCGTGCGGTACGTTGAGCCGGCGCAGTTGATGATCGACGTGAGTCCGCGGTCGGTGGTGCCGCTGAAGATTGAGGCGCGGGATGATTATGGGGTTGATCCGGGAACGGTGACGACGCGGTGGAAACTGAGTACCAGGGACGCTAACGGCGTTCTGATTTCCAAGAGCGGCGCGGTGGCCCTGAGGCGCGTGCCGGGCGATGACGACGCGAGAAAATGGCCGGAGATGTTGGAAGCGGTGGCGCGGTGGGATCTGGCGGACGAGGGGAAGATGCCGGCGCTGGCGGTGGGCGACGAGGTGGTGTACCAGGGCGAGGCGGCGGACCGGTTTTCGTGGCGCGGGAAAGGGCCGCACCTGGCGCAGACGGCGGAATATCGGTTGCACGTGGTGTCGATGGAAGAGATGGCGGACAAGTTGCGGCGCGAGTTGATCGGTCTGGCGATGCAGGTGGGCGACCTGCTGAAGAAGCAGGAAGACCTGCAGACGGAGACGAAGAACACGCGGGCGGAGAAGAAGGATAACGAGCCGCTGGCGGTGAAGGGCCGGGAGCAGGCGACGGGCCAGGAAAGCAGCCAGATGGAGTTGAAGAAGACGGCGGAGTCGCTGGACAAGGCGTTCCAGGCACTTTTGGAGAAATTTCAATTAGACCGCATCCCGCAGGACGACGTGGTGACGCGGGCGGGCGAGGTGCAGAAGGCATTGGCGGAGGCGTCGGGGAAACCGATGCCGCAAGCGGCGGACGCCCTGCGTCAGGCCCGCAGCGCGGAGGCGAAGCCGGAGGCCCAGACGGAGCAACTGAACCGGTCGGTGACGGAGCAGCAAAAGGCGATTGATCTGCTGCGCGGGGCACTGGGCAAGCTCCAGAAGTTCACGGACGCGGAGATGATCGCCCAGGAGTTGAAGCGGATTCTGCATGAGCAGGAAGGGGTGACGAGCAAGACGTCGGACCTGGCGGCCAAGACGCTGGGCAAGAACCAGGAGGAGTTGACGCCGGAAGAGCGCGAGGCGCAGCAGGGATCCCAGCGGCGGCAGGAAGAGCTGGCGACGGACGTCAAGGGGACGGTGAAGCGTATCGACGAGACGGCGGCCAAGTTGGCGGAACAGGATCCGGCGGTGGCCAAGGCGCTGAAGGAAGCGTCGCAGGAGGCGGCGAACCGCGAGCCGGTGAAGAAGATGAGCAATGCGGCCAAGGAGATAGCGCAGAACCAGTCGGGGTCGGCGGGGGCGAATCAGAAGTCGGCCGAGGAAGACCTGAAGGCGATGATCGAGAACCTCCAGAACCGCGAACTGGCGGACATGAAGAGCCGGCTGGAACAACTTAAGGCGTTGAAGACCGAACTTGAAGGCGTGGAGAAGAAGGAACAAGGGCATCTGGCGGAGAATACGGCGCAGCAGGCCGGTCAGCGCGGGGCGGCGAAGCCGCAGGAGCAGGCGCCGAAGCAGGGCGAGACGGCCAAGGAGACGCAGAAGCTGGCGGAGAAGATTGATAAGGCGGAGGTGCCGAAGGCGGCCGAGCCGACGAAGGCGGCGAGCCAGAGCATGTCGCAGGCGTCGAGTGAGTTGTCGAAAGGTGAGAGCAAGCCGGGCCAAAGCAGCCAGCAGCAGTCGCTCGACCAACTGAGCAAGGCGAAGGAGGCCATGGACGATGCGATTAAGGATGCGCAGGATGACGTGACGCAGAAGGAATTGGAGAAGATCAAGGAGGCGCTGGCCCGGATTCGGGAAGGCGAGGTGAAGGTCAACGAGGCGACGTGCGACATCGAGGGCAAGCGAACGAACGGGAGCGTGGCCCGCAGCGACCGGGAACGGCTGATCCTGACCGAGGCGAAGCAGACGGAATTGCGGCGCGAGTCGGGGGAGATCGTGACGCGGCTGAAGGAGGACGGCGAGAAGGTTTATCCGTTCGTGCTGACGCGGGGTGTGGACCTGATGACGATTTCGGAGGAAGGGTTGCACGCGACAAAGACGAACGAGCCGACGCAGACGGCGCAGAAGAAGGCGATCAAGATTCTGGGCGACCTGGTGGATGCGCTGGCCGACGACCTGTCGCACCGGAAGAAGAAGGGCGGTGGCGGCGGTGGCGGCGGCGGTGGTGGCCAAGGCCAGAAACAGCCGCTGGTGCCGACGATCGCGGAGTTGAAGATGCTGCGGAACATGGAAATCGACATTCGAGCCGAGACGGATGCGGCGCGGGCGGCGGCGGCGACGGGCCAGAAGCCGGTCGAGGCGGTGCGGAGCGAGGCGGCGCGGCTGGGGCAGGAACAGGAGAAGGTGAAGAGCCTGGCCGAGGAACTAAAGAACCCGGATAGCGGATCGGGCGGTGGCGGAGGAGCGAAATGAAACTATTGGCGATAGCGGTGAGTCTGGCGGCGCTGGCGGCGTGGGGCGGGACGGCGGGGGCGGCGGATGACGGTTCCAAGACTCCGACCCCGACGGCTCAGCCTGACGGAACGGTGACGATAACGCCGGAGGGGCCGCAGCCGAAAGATGCATTGGCTGGGCCACCGGCGAGTGATGAGGCCAAGGCGGCCGATGAGGCGGCGGATGATGAGAAGCCGCCGGCGTTCGGCATGCCGGGGGCGTTGCCGCAGGCGGAGGACATGCTGCTGATGGCCTGCTGGGCGGCGGGGAAGACGGAAGAGGCAGGACCGCAGATGGATCCGCTGAAGGTGTTGGAGCAGGTTATTGAAAATATGGGAAAGACGGAGGAGCTTTTGTCGCAGCAGCGGGTGGCGGGCGACGAAACGGTCCAGGTCGAGACGAAGGTGATCGAGGATCTGTCGGCGCTGGTGGAGTATGTGAAGCAGAAACAGCAGAAACAGGATAAGAAGCCAAAACCGAAGCCGAAGCCGTCGTCGGGGGATTCAAAGTCTGCGGGGAGCAGTGCGCCGAAGCCGGGCACGGGCAAGGGCGAGCCGAAGACGACCCGGTCGAAGAATCCGGCGAGCAAGGAACAGGCGACGCACGGCGCGGCGGATGAGAATGGGTTGAAGGGGGACAACCCGGACCGGGATATGGAGCGTTGGGGCCTGCTGCCGGAGAACGCGCCACAGGAGACGAAGCAGGCGATGTCGGAGATGATCTTGCCGCAATATCGAGAGTTGTTGAACCGGTATTTCTATGCCCTGGCGCAGCACAAAGACGAGGCGGATGGAGGGAAGTGAGAACGGCAGGCTTCAGGCTAAAGGCTTAAGGCTTAAGGAACAGCAAAAACAGCAAAGGCGAGACGATGCGAATAATGATAACGGTGGCGGTGCTGGCGTTGATCGGGGCCTGTTCGACCGGCACGGTGCTGGGCGCGGATGCTCCGCCGGCTGTGGTTGGAGCGGGCGGGACGGGCACCGGGGAAGTGGAGACGCTGCATGGACCGCTGGGTGACGATCCGATCGAAGGGTCGGAGCTGACGCCGCAGGTGGTGGCGGCGGCGGAGCGCGGGCTGGATTACCTGGCCCGAGTGCAG
This sequence comes from uncultured Planctomycetia bacterium, assembly GCA_903929765.1. GTDB lineage: Bacteria > Planctomycetota > Phycisphaerae > FEN-1346 > JAACEH01 > CAIYVX01. The sequence continues at coordinate 9,853 of CAIYVX010000086.1, read as the reverse complement.
AACACGGACGGGAGCTACGGCCGGACGGGAGGTTACACCAGCCACGCGGGGATCACGGCGCTGGCGGGGATTGCCTTTTTGAGCCAGGGGAGCCAGCCGGATCGCGGGAAGTACGGGAAAAACCTGGCGCTGGCGCTGGATTTCATCGTCAAACACACGGGTCGGAGCGGCTTGATCATCGGCGAGTCGGTGGATCACGGGCCGATGTACGGACAGGGTTTTGCGACGCTGTTTCTGGCGGAGGCGTACGGGACGAGTCCGCGCCCGGAGGTGCGGGACAAGTTGTCGCGGGCGGTGGATCTGATCGTGCGGACGCAGAACGACCAGGGGGGCTGGCGGTATCAGCCGGTAAAGCTGGACGCGGACCTGTCGGTGACGATTTGCGAGATCATGGCCCTGCGGGCGGCGCGGAACGCGGGGATCAAGGTGCCCAAAGCGACAATCGACCGGGCGATCGACTATGTGAAGAAAAGCCAGAACGCGGACGGTGGTTTTTCCTACACGCTGGATTCGAGATCTTCGGCTTTTCCGCGCTCGGCGGCGGGGGTGTGCAGCCTGTATAACTGCGGGATTTATTCCGGGCCGGAGATCGAGCGTGGTCTGCGCTACGTGTTCAAAGCGATACCGGGCGGGAAAGGGGACCAGTTTGGCGGATATTATTTTTATGGAAATTACTACGCGACCCAGGCCATGTTCATCGCCGGGGGCGACTATTGGAAGAAATGGTGGCCGGCCATCAGTGCGGACCTGGTGAAGAAGCAGAATAAGGACGGTTCGTGGAGCGGGGACGTGGGGCAGGAGTTTGATGCGGCCATGGGCTGCATTATTCTACAGATACCGAATCGGTATTTGCCGATATTGCAAAGATAGGCTTCAGGCTTCAGGCTTAAGGCTTCAGGCGCAGCAGAAGAAAAAGAAGAAGCAACAGAAGAAGCAACTCGGACAGGGCAAAGCCCTGTCCCTACGAGAAACAGAAGAAGAAACGGCGTCCCCCAGCAGTGCTGGGGGCTTAATAAGAAGAAGCGGCGGATATGCGGATAGGGATTTTCATGGCGGCGCTGGTGGTGCTGTGGCCTGGTTCGTGCTGGGCGGGGGTGACGGTGCGCACGGCGGACGGCCAGATGGTGCGGGGCGAGCAGATCGGGGCGAGGGCGGGGAAAATTACGCTGACGGGTTCGGACGGGTCGGCGGCAGGTTCGTGGGCGGTGGAGGACGTGGCGCGGGTGGAACTGGGTGAAGCCGAGGCGGCGGAGACGGGGAGCGAGGCGGGGTGGGTTTACGTTTCGGGCGGCGCGCTGCGGGGCAAGGTGAAAACGTTCGACGGCGACAATCTGGTGGTGGCGAGCGAGGAGTTTGGGGAGGTGAAATTGCCGGTGGCTTGCGTGCGGGCGGTGGAAGAAAATGAAAAATTAAAAATTAAAAATGAAAAATTAGATACGGCAAAAGAAACAGCAACAACGGCAACTCACGGCAAGGGCGAGCCGGCGGAGGACTTGCTGGTGCTCTCGAACGGCGACCGGGTGCGTGGGACGCTGAATCGAATCGACGGGGAAAAGTTCTATTTTCACGGGGCGATGGGCGACCTGACGCTGGAGCGCGGCCGGGTGACGGGTTTTGCGTTGGCGGCGCCGGCGGCAGGGCGACCGGTCGCGGGTCGTCCAGCGGTGCGTCTGACGTTTGCGGACGGGGCGACGGCGGAAGTGAGCGGCCTGGAGGCGAGCGGGGGGAAGGTGCGCGGGCGGTTGTGCGGCGCGACCCAGGTGGAGGCGGCGCTGGGGGCGGTGGTGCGGCTGGAGGTGCTGGGCGGGCGGCTGACGGCGCTGGAGACGCTGAAGCCGGCGACGTATGAGCAGTGGAGCCTGGATATATTGAAATGGGAAATCGTGTCCGGGAAGAATGTGTTGGGCGGTCCGCTGAGGATGCGGGAAAAGGCCGGAGAAGAGGCGAAGACGTTCGAGGCGGGGCTGGGGGTGCACGGGCCGTGCCGGATGGTGTATCATCTGGACGGGGGTTATGAGAAATTTCTGGCGCTGGCGGGTTTGGACGAGTCGGCGGGAGCGCTGGCGGAGGCGAACCTGGTGGTCAAGGTGGACGGGAAAGAGGCGTTTCGTGCGGATCATGTGAAGTGGAAGTCGGCGGCCCGCGAGGTGAGCGTGAAGGTGGCCGGGGCGAAGGAATTGGAACTGGCGGTCGAGGCGACCGGGGAACACTTCGACGTGCAGAACCGGGTGGATTGGGCGGAAGCGCGACTGCTGCGGAGCAAGTGAACAAGTGAGCAATAGAAACTACGACCAAGCTCCGGCGGTTCGATGGTTGGTCGGCCTGACCCTGGCGGCGCTGGCTGGGGCGGCCGGCTGCGGACCGCCGGCGGCGCGCGGGCCGGTTACATTCGCAGTAATCTCAAACATCCTGGCGACGGACGGCGGAAACGAAGTTCCGAGGGCGGCGTCGGGGACGGCCTTGGTGCGGCTGGGGCGGACGATCCGGGAAATAAACGAATCGAAAGACGTGGCGTTTGTGGTGCTGGATGGGAACCTGGTGGGCCGGGGCGAGGCGAGGGCGTTGGATTCTTTGCGCGGCGTCCTGGGGGAACTGAAGAAACCGTATTACGTGGTGCTGGGTCCGGAAACGGAGAATGAAAAATTAAAAATTAAAAATGAAAAATTAGAAACGGCAACAGAAACAACAACGTCAGCCCCCGGCGGCGGAGAAGTGCTGAACAGCAACCCCTCACCCGACCCTGAAGGGTCACCCTCTCCCAAGGGAGAGGGGTTTAACGGCACCGGCGCGGTGAACACGACGGTGCTGACCTGGACGTTCAGCGGCCATGGGTTCAACGGGCCGGCGCCGTACTGGTCGGCGACGGCGTCGGGGGGGCTGGGGCTGGTGGGACTTTATTCGGCGGCGGCGGGAGCGGGCCGGGCGGGGCACATTGATGCGGCGCAGTTGGTCTGGCTGGACCGGACGCTCGGGGAGCGGTCCGGGGAGGCGGTGATCATTTTCAGTTATCATTCATTAGTATCATTTCATCCATTGGATAATACGGCGGCCTGGCAGGACCGGCTGGTGGATAATCGGGAGGAGGTGCTGGAGGTGCTGCGGCGACACAGCAACGTGCTGCTGGTGGTGAGCGCGAGCCACGGCTTCGCCGAGGGCCAGACGGTGGGTAGCGTGGTGCAGTCGAGCGTGGCGGCGCTCGGCATCTGGCCGCTGGCCTATGAGGTGGTGCGAGTGACGCCGACGACGGTGGAAGAGCAATACGTTCCGGTGGGGACGGACGACGAGAAGCGGGCGGCATTCGACCGGTTGGCGGAGGATCCGGCGATCCAGGAAGTGTTCGGGACGGGCGACCGGAGCGAGCAGCAGGTGCTGCAGATTTTTGCGGGACGGAAGATGCAGTCGTGGAATTTGAAGACGCTGAGGCCGTGAAGCGAATTAAAAATTAAAAATTAAAAATGAAAAATTAGAAGCAGCAAGAGAAAAGACAACAGCCACATATCGCGGCGATTTGGAGGCAACAGGTGCACCCTCACCCGGCCCTAAAGGGCCACCCTCTCCCTCAAGGGAGAGGGGTAAAAAACAACCAGAACAAAATTAGCCGCGTTTGGCGACGAGGACGTGGATGAAGGCGACGTCCTCGACGGCTTCGTAGAAATGATCGAAGATGCAATCGAAGCGGACGGCCTGTCCTGGTCCGATGTCGTAGACGCTGTCGCGGATATGGAGCTGGAGTCGTCCGGAGATGACGAGGCAGATTTCGTATTCGTCGCGATGCTGATGGAGGGCGACGGCCTTGGCGCCGCGCGGGGCGCGGCCATGCATGATTTTGATGTTGTCGAAGTCGGCGAGGCGGCCGACGAGTCCGGCGAGGCCCTGGAGGTCGTTGATGTTCTCCGAGGTTTCGATGATCTGCGGCCGTTCGTGTTCGGCCAGGGCGAGGAGGTTGTGCGTTTCGAGGCTCAGGGCCCGGGCGATTTTGTCGAGGGTTTTGAGTTCGGGGTTGCCGAGGTTGCGTTCGAGCTTGGAGAGGGCGACGTAGCTGACGCCGCACTTTTCGCTGAGGCCAAAGATGGTCAGGCCGAGGCGTTTGCGAAGATGACGGATGATGGCAAAGTCGTAGGTCATTGACGGAAAGCTCCTCTCTGTGGTGGAGCAGCACCCACCATTGTTGCCCCCTCAGCCGGCAAACGGCAGACTTCAGACTTCAGGAACAGCAACAACAAAGAAAAAAATCCAGGGGCAAGATACCCCTGGGACTCACGGGCAAGATGCCCGTGCCACTGTGAAAAGACCGCCGGCATCTATTTCAAATGGCACAGAGCGGCGAAGCAACACGGCTGGCGGCAATCACTTTTCGGCGAAAAACGGCGCTGGCCGATGTTCGTTAAAAGAGATGTCAGGTTCGTCGCGTCCAGCAGCGTCCCCATATCGTACAATATACTACAAGACAAGAAGGCGAGGCAACAGGATTTTACGGATTGTCCGAGAATTCTTAGGGCCGCTTCGCGGTAGACGAGGATCTGGGCACGATAGTGTAAGGCGGTTTCGGGCAGGCCGTCGGGGGTGACATGATCGGTCTTATAGTCAACAAGAGTCCAGCGGCCGTCGGCGTCCTGGAGGAGGAGGTCGAGGGTGCCGGTGAGGGTGGCACCGGGGAGGTCGAGGGCGAAGGGTAGTTCGCGGATGACTTGGCGGGCCTGGGAAAGTTGACGGGCGAGGGGCATCGTGCGAAAGCGGTCGAGGCAGGCGGCGACGGCGCGTTTGGCGGCTGGGCGGTCGGCCAGGCGCAGGTCGGGGAGGTCGGCGAGAGCGCGGTCGAGGAAACCGTCGGGAAGCGTGAGGGCGGGGAGTTCGAGGGCGGCCAGGGCGCGGTGAACGAGGGTGCCGACGGCGGCGGCCGAGGGTCCGGGGCGGGGGGCGGCTGAGGTCGGCGGTGTGGGATAGTCGCGCAGGCCGAGGACGTGGCGGTAGTGAAAGAGGGCAGGGCAGCGGTCGTATTCGGCCAGGGCGGTGGCGGAGAGGCGGAGATGGGCGAGGTCGTCGGGGATGGGACGGAGTCGGGCGGCTAGAATATTTTGCAGTGGAGAGGTTCCAGGCCTCAACCCCTCACCCGGCCCCGAAGCGGGGCCACCCTCTCCCGAGGGAGAGGGGTGAAGAAGCGAAGACTTCTCCTCGGGCACCTGGGATTCATGGCGGCAAACAGCGGCCGCCAGGCCACCCGCGCCTGGAGAGGGGTTAACAACAACATCCCGGACAAGGCCGGAGTTGAAAAGTTTGGCAACGCCATCGAGGGCGGCTTCGCGGCGCGGGAGGGGATCGGCGGGGGCGGAGTCGATAAGGAGGGTGGCGCCACCGACATTCGCACGGCGGGCAAGACCCGCTGTGGCACATCCGGCGAGGTTGAGGCGGAGGACTTGGTCGATCCAGTCGAGCCAGCTATCGGGTTCGAAGGCGGAGGTGCCGCAGACGATGAGGCGTTCCTGGGCGCGGGTGGCGGCGACGTAGAGGAGGCGTTTGAATTCGTCGGTTTCTTCGCGGCGGTCGCGGAGGCGGGCCAGGGCATAGGGAGCGGGATCGCGGTCGTCGGCGTCGCTTTCGCGGAGGCGGTCGGGGCGGCGCGGGGCGGGGCCGACGGCGTCGAGGAAGAGGAGGTCTGGTGAGTGGCGTGAGCCGCCGCGAGCGGCGTCGGCGCCGGCGAGGAAGACGTAGGGGAATTCGAGGCCCTTGGCGGCGTGGACGGTCATGAGGAGTATGGCGTCGCCGCCTTCGCGGGCGAGGGGGGCTTCGGCGGCGGGGACGCCTTCGGAGAGGGAGGCTTCGAGTTCGGCGAGGAAATCTTCGAGTCGGGTGCGGCCGGAGGCGTCGAACTGTCGGGCCAGGTCGATGAGGCGGCGCAGGTTGGCGTAGCGGCGGTCGCCGAGGAACTGGGGCAGAAGGGCGTGGGCGAAACCGCAGTCGAAGACGATTTCGTGGAGGAGTTGGGCGACGGAGATGCGGCCGGCGCGGCTGGTGAAGCGGTCGAGCCAGGCGGTGGCGCGGGCGGCTTTGCGGGCGTCGGCGGGGGAGAGGGGGCTGGCATTCGCACGGCGGGCAAGACCCGCCGTGGCACACCCCTCAGAAAGAGCGGCGCGGAGGTCGGGGCCGTGGCGACGGAGGGTGAGGAGGCCGTCGTCGGAGAGGCCGAAGAAAGGGCTGCGGAGGAGGGCGGCGAGGGCGAGTTGGTTGGCGGGATTCTGGATGGTGCGGAGGGCGGTGATGACGTCGCGGATTTCGCGTTGTTCGAAGAAGCGTCGGCCGCCGGCGAGGTAGTAGGGGAGGTTGAGGCGGCGCAGGGCGTCTTCGTAATGATGGAGATGGGTGTAACTGGACATCAGGATGGCGATCTGGCCGAAGGGGACGCCTTCGTCGTGATTCAATTTTTTGAGGCGATGGGCGAGTCGGGCGGCTTCGCGGCGGCGGCGCTCGGCGACGGAAGTTTTTTCGTTGGGGCCGACTTGGGCGAGGAGGATTTCGGCGCTGGTGGGCGGCACGTCCTGGCGGTGGGCGTCGAGCGGGGCGAAGTCCTGGCCGAGGAGCGGCTGGAAGAGGGCGTTGGAAAAGTCGGCGAGTCCCTGATGGAAGCGGAAAGTGGTGGAGAGGCAGCCGGAGCCTTCTGGTCCGAGGTTTTGGACGAGGCGGCGGAAGACGGTGACTTCGGCGCCGCGGAAGCGGTAGATGGATTGTTTGGGGTCGCCGACGGCGAAGAGGGAGCCAGGGAGGATTGTGCCTGATTCGAGAGTTTCTGGCATTCCAGTCACCCTCACCCTACCCTCTCCCGTCAAGGGAGAGGGGTGAAGAAGCGAAGACTCATCGTCGGGAGCCTGGGATTCATGGCGGCAAACAGCGGCCGCCATGCCACCCGCGCCGGGAGAGGGGTTAGAAGAAAGAAGCAGGTTGAGGATTTCCATCTGGAGGGAGTCGGTGTCCTGGAGTTCGTCGACGAGGAGTCGGGTGAAGCGGGCGGCGAGGCGGCGGCGGACGGCGGGGTGGTCGCGGAGGAGGTCGCGGGCGGCGAGGAGGAGGTCTTCCTCGTTGAGGATGGCGGCGTCGGTTTTGCGTCGCGTGAATTCGGCGACGGCCTGGAGGGCGACGCGGGAGAGGGCTTGGGCGAGTTGAAGATCGGCGGGCCAGAGCGAGCGGTCGGACAAATCTTCGCATTGTTTGGCGGCGCGGGCGGCGGATTCTTTGACGGTCTTCAGGGCGTCGGAGATTTGATCGTAATGTTCTTTGCTGGGCCATTTTTTGGCGGAGCCGCGCTTGATGAGGGAAACGGCGGCGAGGGCGAGGAGGCCGTTGAGTTGGGTGGCGGGGTCGGGTTCGGCCATGAGGCGGAGGCTCTCGGCGGCGAGTTCGCGGGAGATTTCGCGGCCGTCGTCGGCGGGGCCTTTGGTGGCGGCGAGGAGTCCGGCGGCGCGGTGGAAGTCGGGGGCGCGGTCGAGGGCGGCGATGGTGTCGGAGATGGTGGCGTCGGCGAGGCGGTGCAAGGCGAGGAGAGCATCTTCCGGCCTCAAACCCTCACCCGGCCCCGAAGCGGGGCCACCCTCCCCCAAGGGGGAGGGGATAAAAGAAGCGGCACGGAGTAGCCGGGTGCGGTCGGCGACGGCGGCGCGGAGGAGGTTGAGGAGAGTGGTGAGGGAGTAGGCGGAGGTGAGCAATGAAAGATCGGCAGCCAATTGGACGGTCTCTGGCGATAAACCCTCACCCGACCCCGAAGCGGGGCCACCCTCCCCCAAGGGGGAGGGGTGAAGAAGCAACGACTCTTCATTTGGCATCGTGGATTCATGGCGGCAAACAGCGGCCGCCATGCCACCCGGCTCTGGAGAAGGGTTAACAACAACGGATGCGAGGCGTTCGACGGTGGCGTTGACGGAATCGGAGAGGAGGCGGGCGACCTGGTCTTCGGGAATGACATCGAAGCGGGGGTCGATGGCGGCCTCGACGGGGTGGAGTTTGAGGAGGAGGCTGCAAAAGCTGTGAATGGTGCCGATGTAGCCGGCGGCGAGAGAGTCGAGGCGGTCGAGCCAGAGGCGGCGCGCGGCGGGGTCGACAGGCTCACCGCAGGCGGGGTCGGCGGCGCGGTCGCGGCAGGCCTGGCGGAGGCGGTCGAGCATTTCGGCGGCGGCTTTGCGGGTGAAGGTGATAGCAGCGATGCGTTCGGGGGGGACGCCGGAATCGAGAAGGCGGAGGAAGCGTTCGACGAGGACGCGGGTCTTGCCGGTGCCGGCGCCGGCGACGACGCAGAGGCTGCGGTCGAGGCGGGAGACGAGGATTTCCTGTTCGGGGGTCAGGGGCACGGGGATTCCTCGCGGGATTTCAATTCGACGCGCCAGGCGGCGGTGCGGCAAAGATCGACATAATCGCAATAATCAGAGCAACGGTCGGCGGGGACGGGCGGGAAGTTGCCGCGGCGGCACTGGCGGACGGTTTCGCGGACGGAGTTCTCGGCGAGGGCGAGACGGCGGGCGGCAGTGGCGGCGGCTTTGTCGGAACCGTGGAAATCGAGGGCGGTGACGGTTTCGAGGGTTTTAAGATACCAATATAAGGCTTGGCCTTCTGATAGGGCAGGGGCATTCGTCACCCTCACCCTACCCTCTCCCCTCAAGGGAGAGGGGTGAAGAAACAAACCCTCACCCGGCCCAGAAGCGGGGCCACCCTCCCCCAAGGGGGAGGGGTGAAGAAGAAACGGCTTCTCATCGGATGCCGGGGATTCATGGCGGCAAACAGCGGCCGCCATGCCACCCGCGCCGGGAAAGGGGTGAAGCAGGCGGCAGGCGGCGAGGAGGTAGAGTTGGGGCTGGAGGAGGCGGCCGGCGTCGAGGTCGGCGGTGAGGCCGGCGGGTTTGGCGCCGCTCTTGTAATCGACGACGGCGAAGGCGCGGGCTTGGCCGTCGAAGAGCAATTCGTCGAGGCGGTCGAGGCGGCCGCGGAGGCGAATGTTTTCGCCGCCGGGGAAGGAGACCAGGAGCGGGTCGGGCGTGGAGGCGGGGTCGGCGGCGGGGCCGGCGCGGCCGCCGAAAGCCCATTCGAAATAGCGCGGGCGGATGGGGATGGGGGAGTTGCGGAGGCGGAGGATTTCGGCGTCGAGCCAAGCGAAGAGGCGGTCGCGGACTTCGGACTTCTGGATGGTCCAGAGGGTTCCTGGCCTCATCCCCTCACCCGGCCCCGAAGCGGGGCCACCCTCTCCTAAGGGAGAGGGGTAAAAAACAGCATCGACGGCGGCGAGGAGGTCGGCTTGGAGTTCGGGGAGGGGGGCTTGGTCAAGGCGGGTGGCGTCGGGGCCGCGAGCGGCGCGGGTGCGGAAGAAGTCGCGGAGGATGGCGTGGTAAATGAGGCCGACGTCGGCGGGGAGGAAAAGTTCCTGGGGTGGTTGCCAGGCGTCGAGGTCGAGAAGGGTGCGGGCGAAAAAGAGGAACGGGCACTGGGCGTAGTGTTCGAGGCGGGTGACGGAGAGGGTTTCGTCGCCGGGATAGTCGGCCAGGGCGGCGAGGTGCGCCGGGTCGGAAAGAACGCCGTCGAATGGTCCGAAAGGACGCGGGGATTCGCGTTCAAATTCGACGGCGGCGGAGTCGAGGATGGCGGGGAGGGCGGGGTCGAGTTGGTTAAGAGTGGACAGAAGTTCAACTTGCGAGAGGGAGGTTTCGGGCCTCAACCCCTCACCCGGCCCTTGCGGGCCACCCTCTCCCAAGGGAGAGGGGTGAAGAAGCGAAGACTCATCTTCGGGAGTCTGTCCGGCATTCTTCATGGCCGGTCTGCGCCCGACCATGCCACCCTCTGGCGTTTGAGAGGGGTAAAGAAGCGAAGACTCATCGTCGGG
>CAIYVX010000085.1 GCA_903929765.1 uncultured Planctomycetia bacterium | reverse complement strand
GGTTTTTTATGCGTTCAGACCGGATCAAAAAAGGACTTGAGAGAATGCCCAACCGGGCCACAAAACTCCGGTTGGGCGTCGTTCTGGCCTTTGGCCATTCATCTGCCCGGGCTTAGCTGCTATCTTGCCTGCACTCGATAGACCCGGCTCCCAGAGGCGGGTTTGATGGGGAGAGCGACCTGTTCTTCTTTCAGCGTGCCGACCCAGAAGGGCTCCCAGAATGTCTCTTGGCCATCGGTTTGCCTGGCCTCGATCATATACGAAACGCCCGGCTGGCCAGTTAGCACCAAACAGCTCGTGCCGTCGGACGCCTGCACCACCTCCAAGGAGGCCGGCGCGGCCTCAAGCGAGTTGGCCGGGTTGGTCTGCGCCAGCCGCAGGAAGAAGCCGCCCCTGGCGACATCGGGCTCGAAGACCAGCCGGCCCGGATCGCTCGACACGACCTTGTGGCCGCCGCCCGACAGGTCCAGTTTGCCCTCGCCGTCATACAGCACGACCCACTTGCCTTTGGGATAGTGCCCTTCCATGCCCGTACACATGGGCGTCTCGGCGAAGCAGTCGGCGTCAAGCTTCTTCACCCAGCCATGCTCGTCGATCTCGAGCGCGGGGCCTTTGCCCCAGCCCTCGCCCTTCTTCTGGCTGATCCATGGCCGGGAGATCTTGAAAACATCGACGAAGGGAAGCTCGGAGTTCCAGTCGGCGATGCCGTTGAGGTTCATGCCGAGCAGGCTCTGGGCCGGGTTTAACTTCGCCGGTTCCTGGGCTGCGAGTGTTGACGCCAGGCACAACAACACGATTACGGAAAGCCACTTCACCATGTTCTGTCTCCTTCGATAACCGCCCAGTATCCGCGTACGAACCACCGTCTGGACCTGGGTGCCACGGCTTGTTCGGAGTACCGCCTTCAGGCGGCTCTTCAGACCGCCTGAAGGCGGTACTACGAACAAGCACCCGAGGCGGGAAACCCGACCGTTGTTCATTGCACGTTCCTTACCGAATCTCCACCATCACCGGAAAATGATCGCTGGCGTATTTCGCCAGACGATCCTGCTCGACACGCGCCTGCACAACCCGGGCCGGCGCGATGCCGTGCGTGAAGATGTAGTCCACGCGCTGGCCGGGGCTTTGTGTCGTGAGGGTACCCTCGCGGACGGCCGCGAGCGTATCCACATAGCCCGCATCCAGAAGTTGCTGCACAACACGGCGCGGAATGCAATTGCCATTGGCCGCCCAGGCCTCGGCCGTTCGCGCGGTGCATCCGGCCGGGTCGATCGCCTGAAGCGGCGAGTTGGCATTGAAGTCCCCTGCCAACACATGCGGTCGTGTTGCTGCACGATGCTGCGCAAACACCTCCAGCATTGCCGCCACTTCCCCATCGCGCACCACCTCGTCGGCCTCGAACGCGCCACCTTTGAAATGCACCACGCCGATCGGCCACTCCGCACCGGCCGGATCGCGCACCAGCGCTTCCAGCAGGCAGCGCGGCCGGCCGCGAATGGCCGCATGATTGACGGATGCTGCGATCGGCCAGCGACTCAGGAGCGCCACGGCGTGCTTGGCGCCCCACGCCTGAATGCTGTCCATGTCCAGACGCTTGGCAATTCGAGCGAGTACATCCGCATTGTCGGCCTCCACCAGGCACACGACGTCCGGCCGCTGGGCCTCGATCACCTCGGCCACGGGATCCGCCCGGCCTTCGCCGCCGTCGAGAATGTTGTAGTTCACGATTCGCATAGGTTTTCAATCCGGTCCAAAATGTACCGCCAACGGGGGCGATTGGCCATGAAGCAAGTTTCCGCTTGAGTGCCGCCGGTGTCCTCACCAATAGTGTCCGGGATACTGTTTTGGTTTCTATCAAAAGAGGATTTGCGCGTTTGATGCCGATGTGCTATGACTGCGCGTATGGCACGTAAGGCCCGGCCCAAGATCGAAAAAGCCTGACCCACGACACTGGACATGCTGGCGGCGGTGAAGGAGGTCTGCGATCTGGTGCATCAGAACCTCAAGCCCGCGCACGGCAATCGCGACCTGCACGATGACAAGGTGCTGGGCGTCCTGCTCTGCGCCTTCTTCGAGCCGAGT
>CAIYVX010000084.1 GCA_903929765.1 uncultured Planctomycetia bacterium | reverse complement strand
TTATCTCCGCCCCTAAACGTTGTACCATCTGCTCCAGCAGTTCTTCGTGCATCGGGTAGTCCTCCTTATTGACCATCTGGAAGACTACCCGATTTCTTGCTCCTTCCCCAAAACGTTAATGCACCCGCGCGGAATTATCCGGCCAAACCATTTGCCGCCCCGCCGGCCCGCTGCTATGATGCCCCCTAAGAGCCGATCCGAACAATCCCTCTGGCGTCGGTCGGCTGCGAGGGCCGATGGCTTTGTCGTCCTGCATCGCCGTATGCAACCGCATACGGCTGCTTCGGCCTCCGCGCCCTCGGCCCTCTCGCTCGACCTTTGGCCGACGAGGGATTATTCGGATAGTCTCTATGGCCGTAGAAAACACCATCCAATTTCGTGTCCGGTACGACGAAGCCGACCAGATGGGCGTGGTCCATCACAGCCGGTACCTGGCCTTTTTCGAGCTGGGACGGCTGGAATTGATGCGGGCGGCGGGCTTGCCGCCTCTGGGGCAGGAAGAGCGCGGCCAGGCGCTGACGCTCAAGAACATCGCCGTCCGGTACCTCGCCCCGGCTCGCTACGACGATTTGCTGGAATTGAGGACACGGGTCGAAGAGGTCGGCGAGGGGGAAATTGTCTTCAAGGGACGACTGGTTCGCGTTGCCACCCCGCCCATGCCGGTCGCCGAGGCTACCGCCGTCGTCGCTCCGATCACGCCAGACGGGTCCGCGCGGCCGTTTTCGCCGGAAGAACTCGCAGCCTTCGGCGGGAATCCGACATGAAACCCTCCGCCAACCCCATTGTCATCATCGGCGCCGGCGCGGCCGGACTGATGGCCGCCGCCGAACTCGCTGCCGCAGGCCGCCGGACGGTCGTCCTGGAGCGCGGTGACCGGGCCGGGCGGAAAATTCTCATCTCCGGCGGCGGGCGGTGCAACTTCACCCACGACGGCGATGCGGCGGCGCTGCTGGCCCGCTTTCCGCAGCGCGCCGCCCGGTTCCTCAAGTCCGCCTTCTACGAATTTCCCCCGGCCGAGATGCGCCGCTGGTTCGCGGCTCACCGCATGGAAAGCGTCGTCGAGCCTGACGGCTGCGTCTTCCCGCAAACCGGCCGCGCCGGCGACGTTCGCGACGCTCTTTTGGGAGCTGCCACCACTGCCGAATTCCGCACCAGCACCGCAGCGAGCGCCATCATCGCCGCCGAGGGCCGCGTCACCGGCGTCGAAACTTCCGCCGGCCGCATCGCCGCCTCGGCCGTGATCCTCGCCGCCGGCGGTCCCGCCTGGCCGACCGCCGGGGCCACGGGGGACGGGTTCACGATGCTCGAAGCCCTCGGCCACACCGTCATCCCGCCGCGCCCCGGCCTCGCGCCGCTCCACGCCGACGCGGCCTGGATTCGCAATCTCCAGGGTGTTTCCTTGCCGCGCGCGCGGCTCATGTGTAAGTCAGGCCGTGGCTCGACATCAGTCGAAGGCCCCATCCTTTTCACCCATTTCGGGTTCTCCGGCCCGGCGGCGCTCGACCTCAGCCTGCACCTGGCCGAGACACCGGCGGAAATCACCGTTTCGCTCCTGCCGAGTTACACGACCGAGTCGCTGGAGGAGCAGTTGATCGCCGTGGCGGCGCAGCACGGCCAGCGGCGGCTTGATCTGCTGCTGAAGAGCGTGTTGCCGCAACGTGTGGCCCAGGCGGTCCTCGCTGCCGTGGGCATTCCGGAGGAAGTCTGGCTCGGGCAACTCAAGAAGGACTGGCGCCGCGCCGCTGCCGTGGCCCTGACGGCCATGCCGGTCCGCGTCACCCGCGTCGGGGGTTGGGACGAAGCGATGGTCATCGTCGGCGGCTGCGCGCTGGGCGAAATCAAGCCGCAAACTCTGGAGAGCCGCAAGGTCGCCGGACTTTACGTCGTCGGCGAATTGCTCGACCTAGCCGGCCCGACCGGGGGGTACAACCTCCATGCGGCGCTTTCCACGGGGCGGCTGGCGGCGCAGAGCATCGTCGAAATGTAGGGTGGCTGCAAGCAGCCACCCTACAGGAGCCGGCAGGAGCCGGCAAGAACCGAGGCGCGACCGGGAAACTGGTCGCGCCTCGGTTGCAATAACAGAGAAAACTACCGGCTAGAGCCGAACGACGGAGATCAGGACTTCGGTGTCGCCGCTGGGGCCTTGGCCGTCTTGGCGACGACAATCAGCTTCGCCACTTTGTCGCCCGGGGTGACGATCAGCAGCTCGCCCACCTTGAGGTCGGCGAGCTTGGCATCAGCCTCGTCCTTGCGAATCCTGGTCGTGGAGTCAACGTTGATCTTTTCCTTCTTCTCCTTGCCGACGACCAAGGTGGCCTTGGTCGCGTCGGCGGGGTCGAAGGTGATGCTGACCAGAGCGCCCTTGAACGGTTCGTTCGCCGCGGGCGTCTCGGCCTTCTTGCCGCTCTCGACGTTGCCGGCGGCCGGGGTCTTACCCGTCTTGGCCTCGATCTTCTTCGCCAGGCCGGTGGCCGGGGTGACGGACAGCAGGTCGCCCACCTTGAGGTCGTCCAGCTTAGCGGCCTTCCCGTCCAGGGTGATCTTGGTCGAGGAGTCGGCGGTGATCTCGACCTTCTTTTCCTTGCCGACGACCAGGGTGGCCTTGGTCGAATCGACGGGGTCGATAGTGATGCTGACCAGCGCACCTTGCAGGTGTTTCGGAATTTTCTCCTCAGCCAGAGCCGCGCCCACGTACACGAGAACCGCCACCACCGCCACCAATTGCATCAATCGCTTCATGAGGCTTCTCCTTGTAACAGGTTTCCTGGCCCACTGACGGCGACACCGCCGCACCAAAATATTCTAACACCGGAAGTCCGACCGGGATTCGATAAAAATTAATAAAAAGACGACCGCTTTCCGGCCGGCCGGGACCGCCAAGTGCCTTGACTGCCGACGGTCCCCGCCCTATCATCCGCTTATGGCCGGTTGGAATGGCCCTAAGGAGAGTTTACATGCCGGAATCAGATCAGCCGCAAGAGTTTATGAACCTGTCCACCGTTGATTCTGAAATTGTCAAATGCGAGGCCAGGATCGACGAGCTGAAGGCGCGGCTCAAAGTGCTGCGCAAGGCGAAGAAAAAGCTGGAGTCCGGCCTGCACGAAGACGCCGCGCTGGGCGGCAGGACGGAAGAGGGCATGAACGGAACTGCCGACGATTCCCGCCTGGGCGGCAACATGGGTCAAGGCTCGACCCTATAAGCTCGACCTTATAATTTACCGAGGCCCCGGCGTCGGCGTTGCCGCCGTCGTCGCGTGCGGCTGGCCGATGGCGTGACCGTAGACCAGTTCCCCGCCCAGGTAGCCCGTGTAGCCCGCCGTCACCACCGCCCCGGCGGCCAGCAACAGGTAGATCTCCTTCAGCCAGCCGTGCGGATAGTCGAAGCGCAGGACGATCCGCCACAGGGCGATGGCGGCCACCAGTCCGGCCGTGATCCAGCCGGCCGTTTCGTGATCCTCAATCGCATCGTCGGCCAGGGCGTTGGGAATGAAGACCGTGTGTTGCGCCCACAGCCCCGTGCCAATAGCCGCTGCGCCGCCGACCAGGGCCAGAATCCAGAGTACCCCCGCGGCCGTCCGGAGCGAATCCTTGCCCCACAGCGCCGCCAGCGCGTCCAGGAGCGCCGCCGTCAGCACCAGGGCTATCGGAAAATGAACCAACGCCGGATGAATGTTCGGAGCCGAGCCCATAAGCAGTTCTCCTTTCGCGGTCCACGGCACGGATCGCCATAGTAAACCCAAACCCGCGCCAGTGCAAGCTGCTGCGCCGCCGAAAATTGCGACCACCAATCAGCCGCTCCCGGCCTTGCCGGAACAATTTGGCAACCGAGGAGAAGCAAAATTTTCGCCGGCAATGTTGCGATTTGCCGATTTTTTGCAGTGTAACTACTTGTGGGACATGGAGTTACGACAACTACGCAAAAAAGTCTGAAATTTTTTCCCCCATGTAAACGGTTCTTGTGGCATATTTCGGGTAAGGACACCCGGGGGGGGCATCCCAGCAGAGCAAAGGCTTCCGAAAATTACGGTTCGCCGCAGGCCTGGCCGTCGGCCAAGCCCCCTGTCGAGGTGCCGATAAGAGGTGGGCAGTCGCAAAATCAATGGGCCGATCGCGGATCGGCTCGAGAGCAAGTCCTGAGGGAAGGACGTTTAACTGAGAAGGGGGAGAGAAAGATGAGAATTCTAACAATGTTGGCAGTCGCTGCACTGGTGTTGGCGGGGGGAAGTTCGGTCTATGGCGATATCCTCTTCGACTTTGGCAACCCGCCGCTCAATCAGTCCGTGGGGGCGTCCTCATGGGCCGTCACGCTGGGGGGCTACACGCTGACGACCTATGGCTACGATGTCGGGGCGCCCAATACGCCGCATACCTTGTACTGGAAGTCGCTCGGAAGCGATGAGCACGGCCTTGGCCTGGTCAACACGTTGGACAACGAACTTACGGTGAACAGTGCCGACACCGCCTATGTCAACTTCATCCAGACCGACGTCAGCGCTATCTACCACGTGTTTTCCAGCGGGCAGATCCGCGCCCAGAGCGTGACTGTCGCCCAAGGCGAGTCGTACGACGTCTACGGCTCTAACACCCTGGGCACCGTCGGGTCCATCGTGATCACGGCCAACACCACGGACAACGGCTTTGTCAACCTGCCCAACTGGGGCACCTATAAATACTACACCTTGACCACCCACCCACGCGGTTTGTCCGCGTTCAACTCGGACAACGTCCTGATGGACTCGATTAATGCCGTGCCCGAGCCGGCGACGCTGAGCCTGCTGGGCCTGGGGCTGGTCGGCCTGATCGCCCGCCGAAAGAAGAAAGCCTAAGCAGCGAATGATTTAATTGCAGCAAGACGGCCTCGGGAGAGAACTCCAGAGGCCGTCTTTTTTTCAGACTATAGAAAAGACAACCTTACCCCGCGGCCACAGTGTTGCGCAGGCAGCCGAGCCTGGAAATCTCGCATTCCACCACGTCGCCGGGCTTGAGGAAGCGCGGCGGTTTCAGACAGGCCCCCACGCCCGAGGGCGTGCCGGTCGAGATCAGGTCGCCCGGCTCCAGCGTCATCCCCTGGCTCGCGAAACTGACAATCTCCGGCACGCCGAAAATCATGTCCTCGGCCCGGCACGATTGCACCGTCTCGCCGTTGACGCGGCAGGCCAGATCGAGGTCGTGCCAATCGCCCGCCTCGTCCAACGTGACCAGGGCTGGGCCCAGCGGGGCGAAGGTGTCCGGGCTTTTGCCGCGGTACCATTGGCTGGACGAGAACTGCCAGTCGCGGGCCGAAACGTCGTTCATGATCGTGTAGCCGGCCACATAATCCATGGCCGCCTCGGCCGTCACCTGCTTGGCCGCGCGGCCGATGACCACGCAAAGTTCCACTTCCCAGTCCACCTGCTGCGAGCCCGGCGGAATTTCGATGGTGCCGCGCGGGCCGTTCAAGGCCGTCAGGGGCTTGGAGAAGAGGATCGGCGACTGCGGCAGCGGCAGGTTGTTCTCGCTGGCGTGGCTGCGGTAATTGAGGCCCAGGCAGACGATCTTCCCCGGCCGCGCCACCGGCGCCCAGAGCGGCGCGTCGGCCGCCAGCAGCGCCTTGGGCGGCAGGCGCGACAGGTCGAGCTTGGCCAGTTCGCCGAGCCGGCCTTGCTGCAAAATCTCCAGCACCGAGCGCGGCCCGGCCGGCCAGGCCAGGCTCAGGTCCACGATGCCCCGTTCCGTCATAATTCCCGCGCGGCGTCCGCCGCGATCGTCAATCGTCACCAGCCGCATAGCCTCTCCTCCATTGGATGACCAGAAAGCAACCTTGAAACCACAAGGATATCACCGCGCGGAATAATCGCCAAACGGATTTTCCCTCGCCGGTTCAAGATTGACGTCCGGCGGCCAACGCGGTAACTTGGAAGGATACTGTTAAGGACCGACCCATGAAACGCCCGCTCCTGTCCGCCTTTTCCCTCGTCGTCCTGGCCGCCCTGGCCGGTTGCACCAGCCATCCCTTCGCCTCGCTCAGCTACATTCATCCGGCGCTGGGCCAGGTCAAGGTCGAGACCAAACAGACGGCCTTCGAGTTGGTCAGGCCGCGAACCAAAGATACCCCCGGCATCAAAATGGAAATCCTCACGGCCAAGGTCTGGGCCGCCCCGGACGGCGAACCGGCCCCCGATTATGAATACCTTTACATCCTCCTGCCCGAGGACGACGGCACCTACCAAGTCGGCCCTACGGGCGCCACCGTCTACCGTCTGGTCAGCAAAGACGGCCAGGAAACGCTTTACCAGGGCGTCGCCGGTACGGTCGCCTCGCGCCGCCTGTACTTAAACGACAACCGCATCCATACCAGTTTCGACGTTTCGATGAAACGCGTCTGGCCGATTTCGACCGACCAATCGACCACCTCCCTGACCGGCCGCATCCGTGCCAACGAGGATGCCCGCCTGTGCGCCAGCCTGCTCAACGACTACGAGCCGCCGCTGAAGCGATTAGAACGTCGCGCTGCCGAGGCCGGCGGACAGATCGTCCCCGACGACGAAAAAAACAAGCCCTCCGGCTTCATGTCGAAAAAGAAAAAGACCTCGCCGCCGGCCGCCGCCCCGTCCGCGCCGCCGGCTCAGCCGTAATTTGAAATGTGGTTGGGTGTCGTTGTTTCGCCCCTCTCCCCTGAGAGAGGGCAGGGTGAGGGTGCCGTTGCCGTTCCTTAAGCCTTAAGCCTGCCGTTCTTACAGCGCGTCCTTGGTGTACCCCAATTCCTTGGCGATCAGCAGCACTTCCGACCAGGTCGGAAACGGCCGGTTGTATTTGCGTTTGTAGCGGTCGATGGCCCGGACGAACTCCACTTCCTCGAGCGTCAGTTCCCCCTTCTCGATCCGATCCTCGAAGACTTTGCGATCTTCCGCGCGGCGTCCGGCGATGCCGCCCAGGCGGCGCTCGGCGTGAATCCGCCGGTCGCCCTGCCGGCGTTCGGTTTCGCAATAGTCCGCCGGCGCTTCCTGGCGGCGGTCCACCACGGTCCGGCGGTCGTTGTCGTCGCGCCGTTCCCGGCGCTGGTGTTGCGGCCCCGGCGCGGAGAAAACTTCGTCCATCGATTCCGTCAGGTCGTCGGCCATGCCGGCGCTCCTTCGTAAAATACTGTGGCGAACCATTCCTTTATCGGTCCGCCCCCACCGCAGGCTTCAGCAAAGCTCGCCTCGGCTAGTGGCCGGACGGCGCAAGTTGTATCTCGCCGTAAAAAATCGGACGGCTCCGAATCACTCGGAACCGCCCGTTTCGTTCTCAACCAAACCATCAGAACTTACGCCACCGCGGGCTTGATCCTTCGCTCCGTCGGAATCTCGAACGCGATCACCGCCACCGCCAGCAACATGACGCTGGTCATCAGGGCCGTCCAGCGGACGCCGGAGGCCGCAAACAGGTGGCAAACCTTTTCGAGCCGCGATTGGGCCAACGGTTGGACCGCGAGCGGATTCAGGTGCGGCCCGCCGGTGCGGACGGCAAACGGCAGCATCTCGTCGCCCTCGTGCTGGTAGCCCATGTCCTCGCGGACCTGCCGGGCGATGAACTTCGGCTCGTCCTTCAAGGCGTCACGCGTGATCGTCCACTGCGCGGCGAAGTCCTTGAGCTGCTCGGCCTTGGCCTGCTCCAGGGCCACACGCTGGCGCATGTCCTGGCGCTCGGCCAGGGCCGGGGCCCAGACCGCCAGGGCGAACAGCCCCACGCCCGCCAGAGCCAGCGTCCAGAACCCCACCAGCGCCGCCACTCGCGCCGCCAGCGAACGATTCGCGATTACTTCCTGCACAGCGTGCCCCCGTAAATGGCTTCCGAGCCGAGGTCTTCCTCGATCCGCAGGAGTTGGTTGTATTTGCAGACGCGGTCGGTGCGACAGAGCGACCCGGTCTTGATCTGGCCGGCGTTGGTGGCCACGACGATGTCGGCGATGGTCGTATCTTCAGTCTCGCCGGAGCGGTGACTCACGACGGCGGTGAAGCCGGCCTTGTGAGCCATCTCAATGCAGGCCAGCGTCTCGGTCAGCGTGCCGATCTGGTTCAGCTTGATCAGGACCGAGTTGGCCGAGCCTTCCGCGATGCCGCGCGAGAGCCGCTCGGTGTTGGTCACGAACAGGTCGTCGCCGACGATCTGGACCTTCTTGCCGACCGCGTCGGTCAGGGCCTTCCAGCCCTTCCAATCGTCTTCGGCCATGCCGTCTTCGATTGAGCAGATCGGATACTTCTTCACCCAATCGGCGTAGAAGGCGACCATCTCGGCGGACGAAAGCTTCCGCTTCTCCGAGGCCAGGTCGTACTTGCCGCCCTTGTAGAGTTCGGTCGAGGCCGGATCGAGGGCGATGAAGATTTCCTTGCCCGCCTTGTAGCCGGCCTTCTTGATCGCTTCCATGATCACTTCAATCGCCTCGGCGTTGCTCTTGAGGTCCGGGGCGAAACCGCCCTCGTCGCCGACGGAGGTGTTGTAACCCTTGCCCTTCAGAACTTTCTTCAGGGCGTGGAAGGTTTCGGTCACCATCCGCAGGCCTTCGCGGAAACTCGGCGCGCCCCAGGGCATGACCATGAATTCCTGAAGATCGACGTTGTTGTCGGCGTGCTTGCCGCCATTGAGGATGTTGCACATCGGCACCGGCAGGACGCGGGCCTGCGTGCCGCCGATGTAGCGGTAGAGCGGCAGGGCGCTGTAGGTCGCCGCCGCCTTGGCCGTGGCCAGACTGACGCCGAGGATGGCGTTGGCCCCGAGCTTGGCCTTGTTCTTCGTGCCGTCGAGGGCGATCATGGCGTTGTCGAGGCCGACCTGGTCGCGGGCGTCCATGCCGATGACGTGTTCGGCGATGACCTTGTTGACGTTCTTGACGGCCTTGAGCACGCCCTTGCCGCCGAAGCGTTTTTCGTCGCCGTCGCGCAGCTCGACCGCCTCGTGGGCCCCGGTCGAAGCGCCCGAGGGCACAATCGCCCGGCCCAGTTCGCCGCCTTCGAGATAAACTTCGACCTCGACGGTCGGGTTGCCGCGCGAATCCAGAACCTCACGTGCGTGTACCGCAGAAATCCTTGCCGACATGGTGCTTCCTTTCCTATAGTCTGTGGGAAAGTGCTGTTTTGCGCTCGCCCGCGAGAAGGTCTCCAATCCCACTTATCGGAGTTTTGCGGGGAGCAACTTTCATTATTAGAAAAAGCCGCCGCCACCCGGCGACGTGCTACGCCAGTGTAGAAAAATCCCCGCGAAAAGCCAAGAGCGAATCGGCGGGAATTCCGCGAGGCTACTTCCCCAGGCAACAGTTTTTGTACTTCTTTCCGCTGCCGCAGGGGCACGGATCGTTACGGCCGAGTTTGCTGCCGGGGCGGACAATCGGCTTCGGCTTGCCGGAGGCCGCTTCCTGGTAGCTGCCCGCCAGGGCCTGGGCAAACGCTCCGAGTATCCGGCCACCGCCCAGCCGCCCCTCGGCTTCCAGATAGGCCAGGAACGCGCCGCAGACCGCCGGCACTTCCCGCCGCGCCGCCTCCGGCACCGCCAGCCGCGCCACCTTGCCCACGAGCGCCGCCCTCACGTCCGCCTCTTCGATCTCATCCGGCTCCACGCCGCGTGCATCGCACGCCGCCGTCAGAAACGCCACCAGCAGCGGCCCCGCCGCTTCCCTGAGCGCCGGCGAAAACGGTCGCAACCCGTCCGAGAGACAGAAGTCGCTCGCCCAGTTTTCGATTTTTTCCAGAGTGTATGGACCAGGCATAACGCCTCCTTACGCCGCGCGGCGTCTCAGCGAATCTCGCCGAACAAGGTCAGCGCCGAGGTTCGGACGATACGCACGGGAACCAGCGAGCCGATCAGCCGGCGCGGGCCACGGAAGAACACGATCTGGTTGCCGGGACTGCGAGAAGAGAGTTGAATGACATCTTCCGGCGATGGAGTGGTAATTGGCCTCAACCCCTCACCCGGCCCTGAAGGGCCACCCTCTCCCAAGGGAGAGGGGTAAACAACAGCATCCAAATGCGGCTTCTTGCCCGCCCCGGTGACGAGGCAGGCCAGCGTGCGGCCGATCAGGCGGCGGTTCCGCGCGGCGGCCACGACGGCGTGGGCGTCGAGAAGAATCTTGAGCCGTGATTTTTTTATGTCCTCCGGCACGTCGTCCTTGAGCTTCGCTGCGGCCGTGCCGGGACGCTCGGAATACTTGAAGGCGAAAAGCTGCGAATATTCCATCTCGCGGACCAGTTCTAAAGTTTGCTCGAAATCCTGATCGGTTTCGCCGGGGAAGCCGACGATGAAATCTGAGGCTACGGCCAGGTCGGCCACCGCCGCCCGCGCCCGGGCCACACGCTCGCGGTACTCCTCCGCCGTATAGCCGCGATTCATGGCCTGCAAAATTTTATCGGAGCCGCTCTGGGCGGGAACGTGCAGGTACGGCGCCACCGGCGGCCCGGCCGCCAGAGCGGCAGAGACGGCGGAGTCCAGGTCCTTCGGATGTGTGGTCACAAAGTCGAGCCGCACCAGCCCGGCTTCCCGCGCCGCCGCCCGCACCAGGTCGTCCAGACGCCACACGCGACCCGCTTCTTCCCGCTGGTAGGAGCCGATGCTCTGGCCCAGGAGCGTGACGTGGCGGACGCCGGCGGCAACGAGCCGGCGCACCTCCGCCAGCACCGCCGCCGGCGGTCGGCTGGCCTGCGGCCCGCGCACAAACGGCACCACGCAGTAGGCACAAAAATTGTCGCAACCGCGCATCACCCGGACATAAGCGTGCAGCGGATGCTCGCCGACCGGCGTCAGCCGTCCTTCCTCGAACGGTTCGAGATGATCGTCGATTACAGTGGCACGGGCGTCCCGCCCGTGAGTTCCAGGGGCATCTTGCCCCTGGTTTTCTTCTTCTTCCACGGGCGGGACGCCCGTGGGACTCATGGGCAAGATGCCCATGCTACTATTAATCCGCGGCGCGCCCAGCGCCGCCCGATGCGCCCCGGCCCCCCGCACCAGTTCCTCGATCCGATCCAGTTGGCCCGGCCCGCAGATAAAATCGACGTGCGGCAATCGCCGGAAAATCTCCTCCCGGTCCTTTTCGGCCATGCAGCCGAGAATTCCGATCACCAGGCCGGGCTGGCGGCGCTTGCGGGCCTGGAGCTTGCCGACGTTGGAATAGACCCGCTCTTCGGCATGGCGGCGCACGCTACAGGTGACGTACAAAATCAGTTCAGCCTGGTCCGCCTCGGGCGCTGCCGCCAGCCCCATAG
Source organism: uncultured Planctomycetia bacterium (assembly GCA_903929765.1). Classification (GTDB taxonomy): domain Bacteria; phylum Planctomycetota; class Phycisphaerae; order FEN-1346; family JAACEH01; genus CAIYVX01. The sequence continues at coordinate 9,876 of CAIYVX010000084.1, read as the reverse complement.
CCCGCAGCCGGTCGGCGACCAGATGGCCGTCGAGCTTGTTCATCTGGCAGCCGTAGGTTTCGATATAAAAGGAAGCCGGCGTCATTCTGGTCATCCTACGAAACGCCGCGCGGCCCCCGAAAGAGCCGCGCGGCTTTAGTCACCATTGTTCCCCGCCCGCGACGGTTACGGAATCGCCACACCCACCTTGTCGCCCAGGCGCTTCCACTGAACCTTCAGGGCCGGCCCGCCAAACGAGGAGTTGGTCGCCACGTTGAGCGAGATGAACTCCTTGGCCAGTTTCAGATAGTCGGTCTTGGGGTCCTTGCCGTACTTCTGTTCCAGGTCGTTGAGGAAATCGACCATGGCCTGACTCTGGGCCAGCCTGGCCTCCCAGAATTTGGCCTCGGCTTCGGCCCGGACCTGCGGATCTTTGTCGCTCACTTGCTGCCCGTAGCCGGAATAGACCTGCGTCCAGTAGAACACGGCGTGCTTGAAGTTTTCGTAGGCCTCGGGCGCCTTGGCGGCGTCCTTGGACTCGACCTGCTGGCGGCCCAGGGCGGTGGCCGCCTTGGCCAGACCCACCAGGTATTTCATGGTGATTTCCTTGACGTTCTGGTTGGTGTAAGGATCGAAGCCCAGCAGGGCCTTGAAGCGCTCGAGCGCCCCCGTCGGCCCGTCCAGGTCCTCGGCCTCGAGATGGAGTTCGGCGAGTTGGGCCCGCACCGTCTCGATCTGGGCGCCGGCGTTCTTGTTGGTCGACCGGGCCAGGTAATCGGTGAACATCTTGCCGATGTCATCGGCCATGGCCACCTTCTTGCGGGCGTCGTCCAGTTGGCCGTTACCGATCAGCCGGGCCACTTCGTTGGTGAAACTGGCGAACAGGCCCTCGAAAATCCCCTGGAGGCCCTTGGGATCGGTCTTCAAGAGGCTTTCCAGGTCCTTGCGGGCCAGGTCCAACTGGCCCTGGCCGCGGTGGCAATCGATCTTGACCTTCAGGATGTCGCCCTTGGAGGCCACGTCGGCGTATTCCTTTTCGCAGCGCTCCAGCAAGACGAGGGCCCGCTGGTATTCCTGAATCCGGTCGTTGCCCAGAATTTCACCCGCCCAGATCAAGGCCTGGGCCGCATTCTCGCGCAGCTTCGTCTTCAACTCCGGGGTCGGCGGCTGCGTCACCGCCTGGGCTTTCTTGACATACTCTTCCATTTTGCCCACCACCGTCCCGGCGGCGCGCTTCAACTCCTCGGCCGAATCCTTGGTCCACTGAACCTGGATCAGGTCGAGGCGATAGGACTGAATTTCCTCAAACAGGGCGTCGTAGTAATGGTCGCCCGGGCTGTCGGTCGGCACGCGGGCGAAGTGATCCGCCGCCTCACGGAAACGATTCTGCTTCAGCCGCACCTGAGCCAGGTACCACTCGGCGTCATTCTTCTTGGCGTCTTCGGGGCGCTTCTGGATCATGGTTTCCCAGCTCTTGGCCACGTCTTCGACCGCGGCGACGCCCTGGTCCGCTTCGGCCAACATGCCCTTGAGTACCACAGCATACTTGGCGGCCCGGCTGGCCCCCTCGAAGGTCGGGAAATCGGCCGCCACGGCCTCGAAGCCGTTGGCCGCCATCCGCAAATTGTTGGCCTTCTCGGCGCCCTTGGCCGTGTCCGCCGTGCCCAGCTTGAAGTAACAGGCCGCCAGGTCGTACTGGGCCTGCGGGTGGCCGACGTCTGTCGGCGGCGTAATTTTGACGTACTGTTCGAAGAACCGGGCCGCTTCCTTATAGTCGGCCTTGCCGAAGGCCGCATCGGCCAGAATCCAGATCTCGAACGGATTCAACTTCTCCACCGGCTGCGTCTTGTCGAGGTACTTGCTGACCTCCGGCGCCACCAGCAGATGCCAGAACGGGCCGCGATCCCACAGTTGCCGCATCGCCGCCAGGCCCTGGTCTTTCTTGGCGCTGTCGGTCTGCCCCTCGGACAGGAGAATCTTGGCCTCGACGAACGGCAGGATCATCCCGCCGTACAGGGTCTCATCCATCTTCGGGTACTTCTTGGCCCGCATCTCGTCGATGGCCTGGCGGGCCTCGACGTACTGCTTGGCCTTGATGTAGGTCTGGCATATTTCGTAATAGACCGAAATGCGAAATTCGTTGGACGGCGTCTTGGCGTCGTCGGCCACGGCTCGCCGCAGACTCTTCACCGCTTCTTCAAATTTGCCCTGCTCGCGATAGCACAGCCCCAGACCCTTGAACGATTCCCAGCGCGCCGGAGAATCGTCCTCGCTGACCGTCAGCGGCGTGAACCGACCTGTGGCGTCCGCCAGCAGCTTGTCCCGGTCCTTGTCCCCCGCCGGCAGCACATAGGCCAGGTAATACGACGTCCACCCCACCCAGTAGTTAGAGTATTCCTTGATCTCTTCCGAACGATCGAAGAACGACAGCCGCTTATCGTCCGTCTGCAACTGGGCCGACCACTCCGTCGCCGCCTTGTTAATCTCAAGGTACAGCGTCGTCGCCTCGCGCAGCAAGCGCTCCACCTTCTTCCGGTCGCCCGACTGCCGGTCGGTCAGTTCCAGGTTCATCCTTTGATTGTCGGCCTCGCGCTGCCAGATCATGGCGGCCAGGTGCATCTTCATCGTCAGCAAACGCAACTTCAGATCGTCCTGGGCCCGGACGTCGGTCGCCGCGGCCAGGGCCTTGGTCATCTGATCCAGCAACTCGCGGTACAAGTCCTTGGACTGTTTGAAGAGTTTGTCGCGTTCCATTTCATCGCCGGAACGCGCCCCCTGGTTCTCGTACAACTTGGCCTGCTGTTCCTTGACCAGGTCCGACCCGTTGGCCCCGGAGCCTTTGGACACGTCGTCGAGGAACTGCTGCTGCAACCGCAGCAGGCCGCGCTTTTCCAGACCGTCGACAAACCTCTGATCCGCGCCGCTGATCTGTGCCACGGCCGGCAGCGCCGCCACGAGCAGAGCCGCAACGGCCACGCTCAGACTCGCCAGTAGACCTTTCCAATCGTTCACGTCGATCTCCTTCACTCGCCGCTTCGGTTACTTCGGAACCGTGAACTGGATGTTCTTGAAGCCCGCATCGACCGTGGCGTCAAAGGCCGCCACCACGTGCTTGTGCCAGACGCCCATGTCCGGCGAGATCAGGACCGGAATCTTGTCGATGTTCACGCCGCTGTTGGCCAGGGCCGCATGGGTTGCCTTCAGTTGCGCCCGCAACGTCCTGTTGTCCGGCAAGATCTCGTTGTTCAGGTGGATCGACACCCCGGCCTTGTTGTCGGGATGCTGCTCGTCGTACGGCTCCAGGTGATACAAATCAATCCTGATATTGTTCTTCGGCGGTTCGATCATCGGGGCCGCCTGCTGGCCCAGCCCGGTCGGCAGATTCGTCGGCAGATACCCTTCGGTGTCGCTCGACGAGGGCATGATCAGCAGGAAGATCAGCAGCGAGAAGACGACGTCGATCATCGGCACCATGTTCAACTCAAGGTGCGATACGAAACGTTTCTGTTTTTTGGCCATGGTCAGTTCTCCTCAGTCCGCACGCCCAGGAACTGCAACTTCACATCGTCGCGCGGCGACACCGCCCGCCAGGTCTGCACCCACCAGTAGCCGATACCCGAAATGGTGGTGCTCAGCATGACCGACCCGATGGTTTCATAGGGCACGTTCTCCGAGGCCCGCAGAATCACGTTCACCGGCTTCTTCTCGGGGCTGGCCTTCGCGTCGGCCACGCGCTGCTTCAGATAGCGGACCAGCGGATCCCAGTTCGGGATGTCGCCGCCTTCCTTGCTCTCGACAATCGTTGCCCCGTCGATAATGACCTTGGTCGTTTTGTCGCCCGAGTCTTTGGGGGCCACGATGTTAATCACGACTTGCGTGAACTTCGGCAGCTCTTCCATCATCGACTCGGCCTTGCTGGCCGGCGGCAACTGCACTTCCACCGTCCGCAACTCGTAGAAGTGCCGCGACACCAGCAGAAAGAGGAGCAACTGAAAGACGCAGTCGATCATCGGCGTCATGTTGAAGCCGACGGTACCGGAGCCTTTCACTTTCGATTTCATGCCCATACCACACGTCTCCGTCCTGGCCTGTTATACCCCCGCCCAAAATTGCCGGGGGCGCCGTTGCTTTTTCACCCCTCTCCCTTGACGGGAGAGGGTAGGGTGAGGGTGTTGCCGTTTCTTTTACTTTTTACCTTTTACCTTTTACTTCTCTTACGCCTGAGCCTTCGCCTTATTGGGCTTGAAGTTCGACAGCAGTTCCGCGGCCACGGCCGTTGACTCGACCGCCAGGGCGTCCACGCGGCTCTTGAGCAGCGAATAGGCCGTCAGGGCCGGAATCGCGCCGACCAGACCCATGAACGTACAAAAGAGCTTGACCATGATCCCGGCCCCGAGGTCGGAGGCCTGGGCCATGCCGCCCTTGTGGGCGATCATCGAGAAGACGATCATCATGCCGTACACCGTGCCGAACAGCCCAAGCATCGGGGTGATGTTGCCCAGCAGGTTCAAGAGTTCCACCTTGCGGAACAGCCGCGAGGCCCGCTCTTCGGCCGCTTCGATCATCGACTTTTCCATGGCCGCATAGCCGTTGGCCGCTTCCATCAGACCGGCCCGGATCACTCCCGCCACAAACGACGGATCGTTCTGGCAGAACTCCAGGGCTTCGCGGAACCGCCGCTCATCGAACATCGTCTTGACCTGGGCCACGGTCAATTCCGGCAGCATCGTCGTCCGCCGGATTTCCAGGGCGAACTGGATGATCAAGGCCACGATCGTGATCGAGCAGAGAATCAGCAAAGTAATGTCGAGGAACCCGATGGTCCCCGAACTGAGGAAGGCGCTCTGGATGATGAACAACCAACTGAAGCCCTCCATCGTCGGGTGGGCCAGCTCCTTCTCAGCGGCCATCGCCCCTGAACACAAAAAGCCCACCGCCACTGCCACCAGAACTGCCACCAGCCATTTCCGTGCCATTGTCTTTCAAGCCTCCATCCTAAAGAAAAAGGGCCTAACTGCCGTTTCCGTTAAAGCCCCCAGCACTGCCGGGGGACGCTGTTTCTTTGCCGTTACTTTTTTGCTTTTGCCTTTTCAATTTTTAATTTTAAATTTTTAACTTTTAATTCTCTTACGACCCTAGCTCCTTGAGCATCTTCTCCGCCTGCGCCGCTCCTTCGGTTCCCTTATATTTCTCATCCAGCGCCTCGCGCAGCGGGATCAGCAATTCCGATTTCGGCACCTGACCTTCGGCCTTCATCGACCGAGCCGCCCAGACCAGACACTCCGCCGCCAGGGGCTTGTTGCTCATGCTGTAGAGAATCGGCGTCCGCATGAAGGCCAGCGCCGCATGGAGGAAATCCTTCTTCTCGTACAACATCCGGCCCTCGTAGTAAAAGAGCGACGGGCTGTACTCTGCGTCCAACTCCTTGCGGCCCAGGACAATGGCCTTGTCCATCTCGTCCAGTTTGCCCAACACGAGCAGCAGTTCGATCTGCTTGATCCGGGCCAGCGACCGCAATTCCTCGTTCGGGTTCTTCAACTCGGCTTCGACCACCGGAATAACATCTTCCGGATTGCCCTCGACCAGCAGAATGTTCATCCTGAGCCGCTTGAGCTTCTCGATGGAGGCGACCGGCGGCTTGGCCGCCAGAACTTCGTCCAGGGCCGCGGCCGCGGTCGCGTTGTCCGGACTCTTCCTGGCCATCACCGCCGGCAACTTGACCGCTTCCGCCAGCGGCGAACCCGCCCGGCACAGGTCGATCAGGGCTTTCACCGACCGGGCAAACTGCTTCGTCTGCGCGAAACAGTCCACCAGCCGGAAATTCACATACGGCGCGATCCACGGTTTCGGGCTCTTGCTCTGCAGCGCCCCGTAGAGTGAAATCGCCTTCTTGTAATCGCCGCCGGCATAGGCTTCGTCCGCCGTGCCCAGTTCCGGCACGTCGTCCACCGCCACGCGGCGAACCCGGTTCATCGGAAACGCCTTCGGCTGGCCGCTCGTTTCCCAGATCAGCACCAGCGACGCCTGCCCGCCCACGACCTTGATCTCCTCGATCTTGCCGTTGTAAGACAGGCCCTTGTCGGTGGCTTTGCTGTCGGCGCCCGCGATCCACGCCGAGTCGGCCCACGCCCCTGCCGTCAGGGCCAACAACGCCCCGACCGACCACAGAATCTTTATCACGCCCGTTTTCATGGTCTAATGCCTCGGTCCGGTTATTGCTTCATACTACGGACATCTTCCTCGCCGACGAACTTGTACACCCCGTTGTTGTCGGCCGCGATCTTCTTCAGCAGCGGTTCGCCTTCCGAATAGATGAAGCAGATCGTGTTGACGGTCACTTCCTTCTTCGCATTGAGGGTCTTGATCAGCCCCTGGATGGCCGGGTCGAACTCGCCGTCGGTCAGAATGTAGATCAGTTCCGGCTGGCACTCGAAGGCCTTCTTCAGCGAATCCTCCGGGAAGGTCTGGCCGATGGCGATGATCGTGTCGATGAAGTCGAAGGCCTGAGCCTTGTTCGGCTCCGTCGCCGGAACCAGCTTGTGTCCCGCCGTCGGCAGATCGAGCGTCGGACCGGATGAGTAGAAGGTCAGCCAGAAACTCTGATTCGGCCGCAGCGAACGGATCGACCGCTTCAACTCGTGCTTGACGTAAACAATCGAGTCGGTCATCGACCCCGAGTGATCGACCACGAACACCACTTTTTTGGCCACGCCGCCGGTGCCGAAGAAATTCACCCCTTCGCCCGCCCCGCCGCCGCGACCCGTCCCCGTACCCGGCATGCCGCCAAAGACGTTCCCGCCGCCGCCGATGCCGATAATTTCAACCGTCTTCAGCCCGTTATTGGCCACGTCCGGCACCGGATTTTCCGTCAGCTTCATGGCAAACTGCGAGACCTGCGTACTCACGGCCTTGCGAGTCGTCCGGCTCTTCTCGGCCGTCCGAATTTCCTCTTTCAGGAACTTCTTGACGTCCTTGGTCACGGTCTCGGTCTGGTACTCGACCTTCACCGGCGGCGGGACATGCGCCGCCCCCAGCGTCAAGGCCACCAGAAGGATCGCCAGGTGCAAGGCCACGCTCGTACCCCAGCTCGGCAGATAGGCGGCGACAAAGGCCACGGCCGCACTCGACTCCACCACCGGCTCTTCCGGCGCCTGGCCGTCCTCGGCCCCGCGGCCCGGCTGCCCGGCGGGCTTGGCCGCCACCGCCTGGGCATCCGCCGGAACGACCACGACGTTGCGGCAGTAAGGACACATGGCGCTGGCCCCCGGCTCCATTTCCACCTGAAGCCGCTTGCCACAATGTTCGCATCTGAACCTGAGTGCCATTTTTGGACTCCTATCGGCCGTTTTTCCCGTCTTTTGGCCCGTGCGCGCCACCTCTGGGAACCCGTCGCTGACTACAGGTACGCTCCATCCGGGAAGAAGTTAGTGGAAAAATAATATTTTTTTCTCCGCCGGACCGCGATTTATTTTCGCCCCTGCGCTGCGCGCTCCGCGTGGTATAAGGTTAATGGAGCCTTAACCATAGCGTGCCGGGGTGGTCCTGGCCGGGCGGTCGCTGCCGGGACCGGGATTTCGGCAAGACCGCAGCGCCTGATTGACGATGGACTATAGGCTTTTTTGCGGCGCGCCGCCGCTTCTGAACTTGCCGGAAAGCTCTGGGATGGACGAACGCTCCAACGTCGCCGATAAAATCACGCATCGCCTCCTGCTGGTCGAGGACAACCCGTCCGATGCCGCGCTGCTGCGGGCCATGCTCGAAGAGGTCCGCTCCGAGCAGTACGAGACGCTTTGCGTCACCACCGCCGGCCAGGCCGTGAACGTCGCCCTGCGCCAACACTTCGACATCGTCCTCCTGGACCTTTCCCTGCCCGATTCTCAGGGCCTGGAGACCATCCAGAAGCTCCATGCCGCCGTCCCCGCCACCCCCATCGTCGTCCTCAGCGGCCTCTCCGACGAGCAGGTCTCCATGGAAGCCGTGCAGCACGGCGCCCAGGATTACCTCGTCAAGGGCAGCGCCACCGCCCGCAGCCTGGCCCGGGCCATCCGCTACGCCATCGACCGCAAACGCGCCGAACGGGCTTTGCGTCAGGCCCGTGACGACCTCGACCTCAAAGTCCGCCTGCGCACGAGCGAACTTCGCCACGCCAACCAGGCCCTCCGCATGCTCGGTGCCTGCGGCGAGTCCATTATCCACGCCAACGACGAAAACACCCTGCTTCAGGACATCTGCCGCCTCATCGTCGAGAGCGGCGGCTATCGCCTGGCCTGGGTCGGTTACGCCGAAAACGACGCGGCCCGCTCCGTTCGCCCGGTGGCCTACGTCGGCTTCGAGGACGGCTACCTCGAAGCGGCCGGGATCACCTGGGCCGAGGGGCCGCAGGGCAACGGCCCGACCGGACTGGCCATTCGCACCGGCGCGGTCCAGATCGGCCGCGATTTCGATAACGACCCCGCCCTGGCCCCCTGGCGCGAAGAGGCTTTGCGCCGCGGCTACCGCTCTTCCCTGGCCGTCCCGCTCTCAAACGCCGGCCTGGCCTTCGGTGCCCTCATGGTCTATTCCTCGGCCCCCGAGGCCTTTGGCCCCGATGACGTCGAACTTCTCCAGCGCCTCGCCAACGACCTCTCCTTCGGCGTCAATGCCTTGCGCACCAGGTTTGAACGCGACATGGTAGTCGAAGCCCTGGCCGAGCAGCAGGACCGCCTGGGCGCCCTCGTTCGCGGCGCGCCGCTGCTGATCTGGGCCACCGACACCCACGGCGTCCTCACCCTCTTCGACGGACGCCTGCGGCCCGCAGGACTGACCGGCGACAGCCTCGTCGGCAAACCGCTGGCCGAGGTTCTCCCCGGCCGCGACGACATCATGGACTCTTTCCGTCGGGCCTTACAGGGCGAAGAGTTTTTAGTCGAAGTCGCTTTCGGCGACCGCCTTTACTCCAGCCATTGTTCCCCGATTCGCGACACCTTCAGCCGCATCACCGGCGTCCTCTGCGTCTCCACCGACGTCACGCCGGCCCGCCCAAAAGACGCCTGACCAAACCGGCTTTTTATTGGGGACATTTATTGGGGACAGTATACTGTTTTTCTCTTGATTAATTGCCTCAGGTTGTCCAAAATCACGTTATGGCCAGAATGGCACGAGTGGTGGCGGTCGGGTACCCGCATCATGTGACCCAGCGCGGCAGCCGGCGGCAACAGACTTTTTTCAATGACGAGGATTACCTCGCCTATCTGGGCCTGATGCGACAACTCTGTCCGAAGGCCGGGTTGGAGGTCTGGGCGTACTGCCTGATGCCTAATCATGTGCATGTGATAGCGTTGCCCCACGAGGCCGACGCTCTGCGCGGGGGTCTGGCGGAGAGCCACCGGCGCTATGCGCGGCGGGTGAATTTCCGGGAGGGTTGGCGCGGGCACCTGTGGCAGGAACGTTTCGGCTCGTTTGTTCTGGACGAGGCCCATCTGTGGGCCGCCGTGCGCTACGTGGAACGCAATCCGGTGCGGGCCGGGTTGGTCGAGCGAGCCGAGGAGTGGCCGTGGTCGAGCGCCCGGTTTCATTTGGGACTGGCCGACGAACCGTTGGTCAGCCGTTCGGCGGCGCTGGAGCAGTTCGGCGATTGGCGGCGGTACCTGTCCCTGACCGACCGCGAAGAGGATTTGGCTCGCTTCCGGCGTCACGAACGGACGGGCCGGCCCGTTGGGTCCGATGATTTCATCAAGAACCTGGAAGCGGCGACGGGCCGCGCCCTGACGCCCGGCCTTCCCGGCCGACCAAGAAAGTCAGCGAAGAGCTAAAATCGGTTTACTGTCACCAGATACGGATGGCTCGCTTCCGGCGTCACGAACGGACGGGCCGGCCCGTTGGGTCCGATGATTTCATCAAGAACCTGGAAGCGGCGAC
>CAIYVX010000083.1 GCA_903929765.1 uncultured Planctomycetia bacterium | reverse complement strand
GCAGTAGGCGGTATCCTTCGAAACCGGGTTCGTGACGTCGGCCAGATCCTCGACCACAGGGTTGTATTGCATCTGCAAGACATAGGCGCCGGTGATGCCCTGAAGGCTGAGGACGTTGCTGCGGAGGGCGTAGCAATCCAGGGCCAGAGCCAGTCCTCGACCGTTCGTGCCGCCGGTCGGAACGGCATATTGAGCGAAGCCGACGCTGGGAATATAGACGCCGCCCTGTGCCATCCCGTCGGTCTCCAGCGGGGTGCGGGTGCGCCAGGCCATGGACACGGTCGTGCCTCCGCTGGTGTTGGCGCCGGCCAGAATGATGGCGCTCGAAGGAATGAAGCTGCCGCCGGTATTGGCGCCCACGACCTGTGTCGCGATACCCTGGTAGGAACTGCCGTTCGCGACGAACGTAGCGACCGGGGTACCGAAGGTGAAAGCGTCCGTGCCGCTGTCGTAGGCAATGGCCGGCGCATAGCCGGCAAGAACTCCTGACGCGAGCAGAGCCGTCAAAACCAGAGAGATGGTGAAAGATACGGCGGTTCGGCGAGTGAAAGATGACAAGGGGCACTTCCTTTCTGGCCGGGGGCTTTCCGGCAAAAAACAAAAGCGAAAAAAAAGCGGACCGCGACCCCGCCGGGGGATCCGGTCCGCATGATGAGACTACGCGCCCTCTCGACCGAGCGCCAGCGGCCAAAAAAAAAAGCGGCTGGTCCCCCTCAGGGTTCCAGTCCGCATCTTGGCTGCTATGCGCCCTCTCGACTATCAGTAGCCGCCCCGCGGATGTCTTCAGGTGCTTCAAGCCTGAGGACAGAGGCAAAACTACCGCTATGTCACTACGGAACAAGTATACCACCTAATTCCGCAAAAAGCAAATTTTTCTGAAAAAAATCAGGCCAAACTGTTCGGCCATAGTCCGGCAAAATACGGCCTCACGATTGCATCGGCGACCCGGCGACGGTATACTGCGGCGGCGGGAGCATTTCCGACGAGTCTCAAAGGTCGCCGCTGGAACGAAAGGGGAAAGTCGATGAAGGGCATAATTCTGGCTGGAGGCACGGGCAGCCGCCTGGCGCCGCTGACGAACGTGACGAACAAGCATCTGCTGCCGGTCGGCCGGTATCCGATGATCTATCATCCGATCTACAAGTTCCTCGGGGCCGGGATAACGGAGATTCTGATCGTCACCGGGCGCGAGCACATGGGGGCGGTCGTCAGCCTGCTCGGCTCGGGATCGACGTTCAAATGCAGCTTCACTTATAAGGTGCAGGACCAGGCGGGTGGCATCGCCCAGGCCCTGAATCTGGGGCGGGCCTTCGTCGGCGACGACCATTGCTGCGTGATCCTGGGCGACCAGGTGTTCGAGGACTCGATCGCGCCGTTTGTGAAGAATTACCTGGCCCAGAAGACGGGGTCGAAGATTCTGTTGAAAGAAGTCGAGGACGCTCCGCGATTCGGCGTGGCCGAACTTTCGCAGGACGGCAAGAAGGTGGTCGGGATCGAAGAAAAGCCGGCCAAGCCGAAGACGAACCTGGCCGTGACGGGGATTTATTTCTACGACGCCCAGGTCTTCGAGATCGCTCGGACGCTGAAGCCGTCGGGCCGCGGCGAGTTGGAAATCACCGACGTCAACAACTACTACATCGCCCAGGGCGCGATGACCTGGGACCTGCTGAAGGGCAACTGGACCGACGCCGGGACGTTTGACTCGCTGCTGGTGGCTAATAACTTGATGCAGGGCGTGGATATTACAAAACAGGAGTAATAACGATGGCACAGAAGTTGATCGACGGCGTGAAAGTGACTCCGCGCAAGGTGATGCCCGACGAGCGCGGGCGGCTGGTGGAAATTTTCCGCAGCGACGAGCCGGACTTCGTGAAGTTCGGGCAGGTCTACGCCACGACGGCCTATCCCGGCGTGGTCAAGGCCTGGCATTATCATAAGATTCAGGACGACAATTTTTTCTGCGTCTCGGGGATGATGAAAATCGTACTCTACGACGACCGCAAAGGCAGCCCGACGCACGGCGAGGTCAACGTCTTCTACCTCGGCGAGTGGAATCCGGTTCGCCTGCTTATCCCCAAGGGCGTCTACCACGGCTTCATGTGCGTCAGCGACCGTGAGGCCATGGTCATCAACGTGCCGACTGAAAGCTATAACTATAAAGAACCGGACGAGTACCGCCTGCCGCCGCACGACAATTCGATACCCTACGACTGGAAGCGTCAGGATGGCTGATCTGTTCGGGTGGCGCAGGATTGCTCTGGCGGCGCTGGTGTGGGCGGCGCTGTGCGCAGCGGTCTTGGCCGGACCGGCCGTGGCCGGCCAGTGGCTGCCCGGCGACATGCACAGTCACATCAGTCCGCCCGACGTGCCACCAACCTACAAACACGCGACAAACAATCTGGAAGGTGCCATCGCTGCGGCCCGGGCCTCCGGGCTGAAGTGGCTGGTCGTCACGCCGCACGCCATGGATCAGAATGATGAGAAGACCGGCCGGCTGTGGGCGGTGGAAATGAATGAACGTCTGGCCAAGCGCGAGGCCAAGGCGGACGATCCGCTGGTGGTGCTGGGCTGGGAATGCACGGCCGAGTGGCCGGGCCACATCACGGTCAGTTTCTGCGACCTGGCGACAGTGGTGAAACTGCCGGTCGGGAAAATGCTGGAGAAGATTCGCGGGCAGGGCGGCCTGGCGATCGTGGCCCATCCCTACGACCTGCCGAACCTGTTTGACCGCAACAACCGGAGTTGGCGGCCGTGGACGGAGCCGCAGCGTGGCGGGCAGGAGTTCGCCCCGTGGCTTTCGGGGCTGGAAATCCGCCACCCGATGAGTCCGGCGTCACAGGCGACCGAGCGCTGGGATCAGTGGATCGGCCGCGAGCAGCGCCGCGTCATCGGCGTCGGCTCGACGGACGACCACGTCGGCGTACTCTACCGCACAACCTGGGTCTGGATCGAGGGCGACCTGACTCGCGACAAGCTGCGCGAGGCCCTGAAGGGCGGCCGGGTGGTGGTCGGCGGGGAGGCTTCGGCGGGGACGCTGGCGGTGACGATCGACCGGCATGATTCCGCGGGCAAGGCGGTCTCGGCCGGCCCCGGCGAGGCCCTGGACGCCAGAGATCACGCGAACATTTCCTGGATCGGGTCCGAGGGCCGGCTGTTTATCGACGGCAAGCTTCAGGCCGACGCCCGCAGCCCCGTGGAATTCAAGTTCGACCAGGGTACGTTTCACTGGGTGCGTCTGGAGGTGGGGACCAGATCGTACGCTAATCCGGTTTACCTCAATCTGCCGGTGGAAAAAACGCCGCCGCTTCGACCGGAGGAGAAGAAACCGCCGGTCGGTACTCCGACGTCGGCCCAGCCGGCCGTTGTTCCCGCGGCCTCAAAACATTAACTAACCAGGAAGAGAGGGTGGCATGGTTCACGCGAAGCGTGACCATGAGCCTCCGGAGATAATCGTGGCCACGCAAGCGTGGGCCACGCCACCCAGATCGGACAGTTCTGAAGAACCAAAAAAACCAGGCCGCCGCACGCTTCTTCGCGTTCGACGGCCCGGAGTGATTGGACTGAGGGTAAGCCGTGCCAGGCGACGATCAGTTGGTCGACGCCGTCGTCTTGGCCGCCTTTTCTGCGGCGATCTGGTTGGCGAGATCTTTCTCGATTTGCCGGGCCTCGGTATTGTTGGGATCGATCTTGGTCACGCCCTGGATCAAGGTGAGACACAGATCCAGCGAAGAGAGTTTTTTCTGGACGAGGAACTTAACATTGATGACCAGTTCCGCGCCATGGGCCTTATCGATCTGAGTCTTCAGTGGGGCCGGACTGGCGAGGCCGTTGCTGCCACTTTTCATGCTCATGACAACGGCGTCACAGTCCGCCGAGGCCTCGGTAAACTTTTTGTCGGCGCTCTGGAAGCGGGCCTTGCGGTCGTAGTCGGTCAGATCCTTGAGTTGGGGCTTCTCGCCTGCCGCGACGGTCTGCGTCTTGTCGACGGCCTTGCCATCGATGGCTTCCTTGGTCAGGGTCTTGGCGTCGGTGAACAGAGTCGTGGCGGCGGCGATCTTCGTCTTCATTTCGTCGGCCGACATCTTCGGCGCACCGCTACCTCCGCTGTAACCTCCACCACAACCCATAGCCCAGGCGGATCCACCAAAGGCAAACACGGCCAAGGCCGCCACCAGACAGACAACCAATGTGCGCTGATTCATGGGGTTCCCCTTTCGTAATAAAACCGATTATCGCGGCTATGCATCGCAGCACAGACCTCGCCCATCTAATCCTCGGAATCGCGTCAAAACCAACACGAAAAATCCGAGCGACAGGGCAGATTCCAGCAACCCAAGTCATTATATCCCGGACCGAGCGGGGGCAATAGGCAATTTTTCCGGTTTTTCAGCTCGCCCGCAGCGGTCCATGACCGAAAACGGCCCGGAGCCGGTTGGCCGCCTGCCATAAAGCCGGGTCGTCCGAGAGAAATTTCGCCAGCGTCCCGGTCGAAACGCCCAAGAACCGGGCGGTGTCGGAGAGCCGGGCCTGGTCGGCCGTCAGGCGGTCGAGGATTCGCGCCGCCAGCCGCCAGAAGAGCGGATTGTGCGGCGAGAGGCGGTGCCAATGGAGCAGCCCAAGCTGGGCGGCCAGGTCGGCGGGCAGGGCGTCGCGTTCGACGGCGGGCGACCGGACGCCCAGGGCCAGGGCGGCGCGCATCCGGCCCACGGCCTCGGCCTTGTTCTGGTGCTGGCTGCGGCGCTCGGTGGCCGTGACGGTGATTCCGGTTGGAGGATGTTTCATGCGGACGCCGGACTCGACCTTGTTGCGATGCTGGCCGCCGGGGCCGCCGGTGCGGGTGTGCTCGATTTCGACGTGGCGAAGGAGTTCCTCGTCGGAGGCGATAAGCAACACCTCACGGGCGGCGGCCGACATGGTCGGACCTGGGGGCAGGGGGGCGGGGAGAGGGTTGTTCTGGTCGGTCACGTTGCCTCACTCCTTGAGCTTGACGACGGTGACTGCGACGCCGCCCTCGGCCTGGTTGCCGGAACGGAACGATGCGACCAGGCGGTGGCCGCGCAGGTGCTCGTGCAAGCCGCGCATCAGGGCGCCGGTGCCGCGCCCGTGAATCACGGAGACCTGGTCATAGTCGGCCAGGCAGGCCTGATCGAGGAAGCGGTCCAACTGTTCGACGGCCTCGGCGACGCGCTGGCCGATGAGGTTGATCTCCAGCGGCGCCGCCTGGGCTTCGCGGCGGACCTGGGTCGGCGTGGCGGCGCCTTTCTCGACCGGCGAATCTTCGGGCAGGGAGAGGTCGGAAATCTTGACCTCGACGGCCAGCCCGCGCACCAGGACCGTGGCCCGGCCCTTGCGCAGGTTGACCTCCTGCACGACGCCGTTGGCGCGGAAGGTTTCGAGGTAGACGGTCTGGCCCGGGCGGAGTTCGTCCGAGCGCACGCGCGGGCGATGGCGTTCTTCGGCGGCGGCAGCGCCTTTGGTCATGGCCTCTTTGCGCTGGCGAACTTTTTCGCGCAGCGGCTCGACGGCCGCAGCTCCGCCAACGACCTTTTCCTGGGCCTCGCGCAGGACTTGCTGCATCTCGCGTTTGGTGTTGTCGACGATGCCGGAGGCTTCGCGATAGGCCTCCTGCAATAAGGCTTTACGATTGTGTTTCAACTCGGCCAACTCGGTCTGGAGTTGCTGCCGCTCGGCGGTGGCGGTCTCGCGTTCGCGGCCGGCCGTTTCCAGTTCCACGGTGAGCCGGCGGCGGTCCTCGGTGGCCCGGGCCAGAAGTTGTTCGAGGTTGAGGTGTTCGTCGGACATCAGGCTGCGGGCCCGCTCGAAGACCTGGTCGGGCAGGCCGAGGCGGCGGGCGATGGTCAGGGCGTGGCTCTGGCCGGGCTGGCCCTGGATCAGCCGAAAGGTGGGGCGGAGCGAGGCCAGGTCGAATTCCATGGCGGCGTTCTGCATGCCGGGATGCTCGTCGCAATATATTTTGACTTCACGCAGGTGCGTGGTGGCGACGGTCGTGGCCCCGCGGTCGGCCAGGCTCTGAAGGATGGAGCAGGCCAGGGCGCCGCCCTCGGCCGGATCGGTGCCGGAGCCGAGTTCGTCGAGGAGGACGAGCGACCGGGCGGTGGCATTTCTGAGAACGCTGACGATCTGGGTCATGTGGCCGGAGAAGGTCGAGAGGGATTGCTCGATGGACTGCTCGTCGCCGATGTCAACCAAGACGTCGTCGAAGATCGGGAGCGTGGCCCGGCGGACCGGCAGGTGGAGGCCGGACTGGGCCATCAGGGCCAGGAGGCCGATGGTCTTGAGGGCCACGGTCTTGCCGCCGGTGTTGCTGCCGGTGATGGCGATGGTGCGGAGTTTGCGGTCGAGGCGCAGGGTGAGGGGGACCAACTGGTCGGCGCGGCGGTCGGCGTCAAGAGCGGCCTGGAGAATGGGGTGGCGGGCGTCGACCAGTTCGGTCGGTTCGCCCGGGGCGGCGATGAGGGCCGGCGTCATGTCGTAGCGGCGCGACAGCCGGGCCGCGGCCAGGGTGACGTCGATCTGGATCAGCACCTGGAAGGAAAAGCGGAGCGTGTCCAGGTGCGGCCGCAAGCGCTCGGTCAGGGCCAGGAGAATGCGCCGCACCTCGGCCTCTTCCTCGGCGGCCAGGTTCTGGAGGTCGTTGCCCAGCTCAACCACTTCCGGCGGCTCGACGAAAAAGGTCTGGCCGGTCTGGGAGCGGTCGTGAACCAGGCCGCCCAGGGTGGTCCACTTGCTGGCCTTGACCGGCAGGACGAGGCGTCCGCCGCGCTGCGTTGGCCGGTCGCCGGCGAAGGCGTCGGCCAGGTCGGGATTGTGCAACATGCTTTCGAGTTTGCGCTCGATCCGGCGGCGCGCTTCGCCGAGGCTGCGGCGGAGGCGCTGGAGTTCGGACGAGGCGGAGTCGCGGACCGTGCCGTCGTCGCCGATGGCGCGGGCGAGGGCCTGCTCCAGGTCGGCGAGGACGAGCAGTCCGCCGGACAGGCGGTTCACCAGCGGCGCGGCCTCGGCGTGGGTCTTGAAAAATTGTCGGACCTGTGCGGCGTTGCGCAGGAGCAGGCCGACCTGCAGGAGTTCCGACGGATCGAGATGGCTGCCGGCGATGCGCGAGCGGTCCAGCGGCGGGCGCGGATCTACGAGCGGCATGATCTCGACCGCGTGGCCGCCGCCCAGCAGGGCGACCAGTTCGCTGGTCTGATCGCGGCGGAGGGCGATCTCGGCGGCGTCGGTGCCCGGAGCGACCAGGTCGGGCAGGGCGGCGCGCGCCGCCTCCAGGACGGTCAGGCCGGAGAGCATCTGGCGAACTTTGGCGAATTCGAGCAGCTCGAGGCAATGTCGGTTCATGGTTGGCTATTGTATCGCAGACGGGCAGCCACCGGAAGCACGGTCGGACAAGCCGACCGTAGCACAGGTCACTTAAAATTATGGACCGACCAATTTGCTTGACGCGGGGCGGCGCGGTTGCCTATAGTTTTGTGGGGCGAATTGTGGTAAAAGGACACGGAGCGATTCATTTCAGCTTGCGTACTGGCGTTATTTTGTGACAGGGGCAGGCATGGCCAAACCGCAAGGAACGCAGGTCGTCCTCAAGTCCAAAGGCGTGGTCGTCGGGCCGGGCGAAGCCGACCCCAAGGGCCGCAAGACCGACCTGATTGTCGCCATTCACCATCTCTGGATGGGCGAGGGCCGCGAGCTGTCGATGGCCGACGTGGACAGCGTGCGGCTGGCCGATCCGACGACGGTGGCCGTCCTGGTGCATGGCCGCCCCAAACCCTTTGAATTCCACATGAAGAGCGAGACGGAGGCCCGGGAGTTGCGGGCCAGTCTGGTGTTCTACGCCAAGTTCACGCGCGGAGGCATTCCCGGGGTCGAGGACTGGCACCTGCTGCTGTCAGGCGCTTATGACCGGCTCGACATTTCGGACACGGCGGTGCCGTCGGGACCGATGTCGATTCAGGGCGTGGAACAGAGCGGCCGGTCGGCGGCGGTGCGGCCGCCGGCGGAGGTTACGGCGGGGCGGAAGGTGATTTTCATTTCGGTCCTCGTTCTGGTGGCGGTGGCGGCGGTGATTGCGGCCGTGGTGGTCGAGCGGAATCGCGGTCAGAGGGTCAACCTCGGAGATTTTGACGTTCTCATGCAACTCGCGGGCGAGGCTTACGCTCGGTCCGACTACTTTGGCGCCTCCGGTTTGTACAAACAGGCCGCCGAAGCGAAACAGGATTCGCCGGAAGCCAACGGCCAGGCCGGTTTGTGCCTGGTCCGACTCGGACGGTTCGCGGAGGCGACGCCCTATCTGCTCGCGTCGATGCAGGCCGGCCTGAAAGACTCGTTCTATGCGGCGGCGCTGGGTCTGTGCTACGCCAAAACCAATCAGTTGGACAAGGCGATTTCATTCCTCCGCAAGGCCTACACCGTCTTTCCGGACGCCCCGGAGGTGAACTATCAGTTGGCCCGCGCCCTGGACGCCCAGGGCCGGATAGCGGAAGCATTGTCGATGGCTGAATATGTATACCGCAGTCATCCCGAATTTGCGGACAATGCCCTGCTTTATGCGGCGCTGCTCGTCGAGGCCGGCCGGCTGCCCGAGGGGGAGGCCGTCTACCTGACGGTGGCCCGTGCGCAGCACAGTGCCGAGGCCTTTCTTGGCGCGGCCCGGGCCGCCGGACGACTGGCGGATTTCCAGGGGGCCGAACAGATTCTCGACGAATCTCGGCGTTTTGCGTATCCGCCGGCCGATGCGGCCATCCTCAGCCATACGAATCGGGAGATTCTGGCGGGCTTTGGGATCGAACTTCCCAAGCCGCCTCCGCCGCCGGTGGTGCCGGTGGTAGCGCCGCCCCCGGAACCCGAGCCCGACACGACGACTGGTTCGGCCATGGCGCCGGAGCCGGCCTCGGACGTGCCCGCCGAGCCGGCCACCGATCTGCCGGCGGCAAAGGGGATGGAGAAGGAGAAGCCGTAGCCCGAGACCCTTGTTCCTTGCAAGACGGCGGCCGAGTCCGTACAATCCACGCCGCTGTAGGCGTTATCTTTTCCCCATCGCCGCACGGAGTTGAAATGAAAATTCTGGTTATCGGCTCGGGCGGTCGCGAGCACGCCCTGGCCTGGAAACTGGCCCAGTCCTCGCACGTCAAAAAAATCTTCACGGCTCCGGGCAATCCCGGCACGGCCCTGCTTGGGCAGAACGTGCCGCTGGCGGTGGACGACATCGCGGGCCTGGCGGCCTTCGCCAAAAAAGAAAAGATCGACCTGACGGTGGTCGGCCCGGAGCGGCCGCTGGTGGCCGGGATTGTCGATGCCTTCCAGGCCCAGGGGCTGCGCATCTTCGGCCCGACGGCGGCGGCGGCGCAACTGGAAGGGTCGAAGGCGTTCTGCAAACAACTGCTCCGCCACCACGCCATTCCGACGGCCGAGCATCGCACCTTTTCCCGGATCGATGACGCTCGTAAATATGTCATTACCCGCGAAGAGCCGCTGGTGGTCAAGGCCTCGGGCGAGGCTCAGGGCAAGGGCGTTTTTGTCTGCGACACGCAGGAAGACGCCCTTGCGGCGATCAAGACGATCATGATCGACCGGGCCTTCGGCGCTGCCGGCGACCAGGTCGTGATCGAGGAACGGCTGGCCGGCGAGGAAGCTTCGATTCTGGCCCTGGTCGATGGCCGCAACATTTATCCGATGGAATCGGCGCAGGATCACAAGGCGATCCTGGACGGCGACCGGGGACCCAACACCGGCGGCATGGGGGCCTACAGTCCTGCTCCGGCCGTGACGGGCAACCTGATGGCCCTGATCGAACGCGACATCCTGGTGCCGACGGTCCACGCCCTGAACCACGAGCGCTGCCCCTACAACGGCCTGCTCTACGCCGGGATCATGATTACGCCGGGCGGGCCGAAGGTTCTGGAATACAACGTCCGGTTCGGCGACCCGGAGACACAGCCGCTGGTGATGCGACTGAAGACCGACCTGGTCGAGGTGTTCGAGGCGACGATCGACGGCAAGCTCGACGAACTGGAGCTGGAATGGGACAAGCGACCGGCCGTGGGCGTGGTCATCTCCGCCGGCGGCTATCCCGGCGAGTACGAAAAGGGCAAACCGATTTCGGGCCTTGCGGCCGTGGCCCGGTTGCCCGACGTCCAGGTTTTCCACGCCGGAACCGCCCAGAAAGGCGACCAGGTGGTCACTTCCGGCGGACGGGTGCTCTGCGTCACGGCCATCGGTGACACCATTCCCGAAGCCAAGACACGGGCCTATGAGGCGGCGGAATTGATCCGTTTCGAGGGCATGCACTACCGCACCGACATCTCCGACAAGGCTTTGCGGCACATTCGAGCTTAAAAGTTAATTTTGCTATTGACATCTTGTTGACGGCAAACACAGAATGTGGTAAAGTATAGATAGAGCATTTCGCCGCTCCGATAGTTGGGCTGGAACCGCTCTACAGTTCAGGGGATCTGCTATGAACACTACCGTAAAAGCGTCGGAGCGTCGGCAGTTCGACCGCATCGGCAAGCAGTGCCCCCTCTGGTTCGTGGGCGAGCAGACTGACGAGAAGGCCGATGAGATCAAGGCCCGGACGGTGAACATCTGCGACGGCGGGATTCTCTGCCGCATCAAAGAGGACGAGGTGCCTTGGCAAGTGGGCGACTTTGTCCGGCTGCGGATCAATTTGCCGCGCGAAACGCCGAACACCTATTTCCTCGAAAGCATTGAGGCCGATGGCCGCGTTATCCGCTTTGAAATCCCCGGCGACGGCGACGGGCACCTGATGGCCCTGGCGTTTCATCCGCGGCTGGATTTGGGGATGCGGTAGGATTTCTGTATTTTGAAAAACTGAGAAATGAATCGGACGCCCATCGGAAGATGGGCGTCTGTTTTTTTGTTTCTACCTCTCACGGGTTATGGCCGTTGCTTTTATTGAGCCGCATCGCGGCGATTGCCGCAGCTTCATCGCGGCCGGAACCCGTGGAATCGAGGTGAGAAAAACATAGAGCCCCCGAATGGGGGCGATTGATTCCGGCGGTCAATCAAAAACGTGTTGCGGATCGTATTCGATATCGTGCTTTTTCAGGAAGGCCAGGAACTCCTCCTCGAAGGTTGTTTTCTTGTGATGCGCCGCTTCGGGATGTTCTACTCGCGCCGCATCGGGCGGGCAAGGGTGGCGCGGCTGGCCTTCGGGCTGGCGAAGTCGCGGGAGGATTTGGAGAGGGTGATTAAGGAGTTTTTCAAATAGGGCGGGACTATTAACTACGATCCTGAATGGGTAGAAGCACCATTAAACGGTAGCTTCAGCAATCCGTATACCCATTGTCCCTTCCAAAGCAGGTAGCTTCCTGCGACGCACCACAAGATGAACTGCAAAGACTCGTTGATCGCGCCAGCGGATGCAGCAGCATATAAGGTGGCTTCAGGTTTATGGGTGTCAAAAGCTGGACTTACACCTCCCGTGGCGCGCACATAGAATATGTACAGGTCCATAAACAGTGTCGGAAGACACGCCAGCGCGCGTACGAACATATACAGTCCGGCTCCTCTTATCGCGTAGCCAAGCAGGATCTCCGCTGTTGATTTTCCAGAGTCTTGCTTCCCTTCGTTAATCTGCATTTCATTGCTCATATTGGTTCTCCGTTATGTTCAATCGCCCCCTCCGGGGACTCCAAAGACAAAGAAAAAAAGATTGTTTTGGATGTCTTGGCTACCACGGGTTCCGGCCGCGGCAGAGCCGCGTCCTTCACCCGTGGCTATCAGCAGACGCCCGCTGCGGCGGGCTAACGGCAAAGCCACGGCTAGCTCGCCCGATATTTCACCTTCCCCCCGACAATCGTGACCACCGCTTTGCCGCGCACCTTCTGCCCGTGGAACGGGCAGTTGCGGCTCTTGGATTCGAACCGGCGGGCGTCGATGGTCCATTCCAGGGTGGGATTGATGAGGGTCAGGTCGGCGGGGACGCCGACGGAGAGGGTGCCGCGATCTAGGCCCAGGACGCGGGCGGGGTTCGCCGTGAGCTTGGCCAGAAGTTCCGGCCAGGAGAGAATTTTGCTGTCGATCAGCTCGCGGATCAGAATCCCTAAACTCGATTCCAAGCCGATGACGCCGAACGGGGCGAAGGCGAATTCGAGGTCCTTTTCTTCCTGTTCGTGCGGCGCGTGGTCGCTGGCCAGACAGTCGATGGTGCCGTCCTTAAGCCCCGCCTTGAGCGCCGCCACGTCGGCCGCAGTCCTGAGCGGCGGGCTCATCTTGAAATTCGGGTCGAAGCCGGCGACGGATTCTTCGGTCAGGGCCAGGTGGTGCGGCGTGACTTCGGCCGAGACGGAGAGGCCGGCGGCCTTGGCCCGGCGCACGAGGTCGCAGCTTCCGGCGGTCGAGAGGTGGGCGATGTGCAACTTGGCCCCGGTCATGCGGGCGAGCATGATGTCGCGGGCGACGATGATTTCTTCGGCGGCGGCGGGGATGCCCGACAGGCCGAGCCGCGCCGAGAGCGGGCCGGCGTGCATGACGCCGCTGCCGGAGAGGTCTTTGTCCTCGGCGTGCGAGATGAACGGTTTGCCGAACATTTTGCCGTAGGTCAGGCACTGGCGCAGGAGGCCGCTGTTGCGGACGCTGTCGCCGTCGTCGGAAAAGGCCACGGCCCCGGCCCGGACCATCTGGCCGAGTTCGGCCATCTGTTCGCCTTTGCGGCCGACGGTGATGGCGCCGATGGGCAGGACGTTGGCCAGATCGGCGGCGCGGGCGCGGCTGACGACGAATTCGACGGCCCCCTCGTTGTCGGTGCAGGGATCGGTGTTGGGCATGGCGCAGACGGTGGTGAATCCCCCGGCCACGGCGGCGCGGCTGCCGGAGGCGATGGTTTCTTCCAATTCGGAGCCGGGTTCGCGCAGGTGGACGTGCATGTCGATCAGGCCCGGCGAAACGATCAGGCCCGTGGCGTCGATGACCTCGGCTCCGGCGGGCGGTTCCAGTTTCGGCTTTACGGCGGCGATGCGGCCGTTGGTCAGGAGCACGTCGGCCACGCCGTCGAGGCCGTTGGCCGGATCGATCACCCGTCCGCCTTTAATCAGAATTTCGATCATCGGTCGGTTTCCTATCCTAATTTCACAGAGTTCCGGCCGGGTGGCATGGCGGCGTCGTTTGCCGCCATGTTCGCGGGTTCATGGCGGCAAACAGCGGCCGCCATGCCACCCTATTTGCCCCTCGCTCCGGCCACCAGGTACATGACGGCCATGCGGATGGCCACGCCGTTGGCGACCTGCTGGAGAATGGCGCTATTGGGCCCGTCGGCCACTTCGCTCGTGATTTCGACGCCGCGATTGATCGGGCCGGGGTGCATGACGAGGACATCTTTTTTACAGCGCGCCAGCCGCTCGGCGTTCATGCCGAACAGGCGGCTGTACTCGCGGATGGTCGGGAAAGAATTTTTGCCCTGGCGTTCGGCCTGGATGCGGAGGAGGTTGACGACATCCATTTCGGGCAGGACGGCGTCGAGGTCCCAGGCCAGCTTGGCCCCGCACTCGGCCAGGCCGGCGGGCAATTGCGTCGGCGGGCCGACGAAAGTCACCTCGGCCCCGAGCTTCGTGAGGGCCCAGAGGTTGCTGCGGGCCACGCGGCTATGGGCGATGTCGCCGACGATGGCGACTTTCAGCCCTTCGATCCGCCCCTTGGCTTCGCGCATGGTGTAGAGGTCCAGGAGGCCCTGGGTGGGATGTTCGTGTTCGCCGTCGCCGGCGTTGACGACGGAGGCGTTGACGCTGCGGGACAGGAGTTGCGGGGCGCCGGTGGCGGGGTGGCGGAGGATGAAGATATCGACGCCCATGGCTTCGATGTTGCGGGCGGTGTCGACCAGGGTTTCGCCCTTGCGGATGCTGCTGGATTCGCTGTGAAATTCCAGCACGTCGGCGCTGAGGCGCTGGGCGGCCAGGCTGAAACTCATGCTCGTTCGCGTGGACGGCTCGAAGAAGAGCAGGACGACGACTTTGCCGCGCAGGGCCGGGGCCTTCTTGATGCTCCGCGTGGAAATCTGTTTGAAGCCCTGGGCCAGGTCGAGGATGTGGACGATTTCGTCCTTGCTCAGTTCCTCCAGGCCCAGGAGGTGGCGGCGCGTCCATTGGAACTCGGGTTTAGCTGGTGCCATACGGAGCTCCTGAACAGCAGGCTAAAGGCCTCAGGCTTCAGACTTCAGGAACAGCAGAAAAAACGGCAACGGCAAGCGGAAGAAGAACCTTTGACTGCGGCGGCTGCAAACGGCGCAACCGCCCTACATAACGGCACGCCCCCGTTACGGTTAGTCCCGCAGTACCACGCGGTCCTCGTGGTCCGTTTCGGCGAGCAGCACATCGACGATCTGATTGCGTGCGGTCTCGACCCGCAGTCCGGCCACGTCGGCGGCGATGGGCAACTCGCGGTGGCCGCGATCAATCAGCACGGCCAGGCGCACGGCCTTCGGCCGTCCGTAATCGTAGAGGGCGTTCAGGGCGGCGCGGACCGTGCGGCCGGTGAAGAGTACGTCGTCCACGAGGATGATGCAGAGGTCCGTGGGATCGAAATCGAGTTTGGTCTGGCGGACGACCGGGCTGGCGGAGAGTTCGTGCAGGTCGTCGCGATAGAGGGTGATGTCGAGCCAGCCGAGGGGGATTTCGCGGCCGAGGCGTTTTTCGAGGCGCGTTTTGAGCCGCTCGGCCAGGGCCACGCCGCGCGTCCGGATGCCGACGATGGCCACGGGTTGGCCCGCCGGGCAGCCGGCCGCCAATTGGTCCGCCATCCGGTCGATGGCGGCACTGATCTCTTTTGCACTCAGGATTTCTGGCATGAATCGTCCCGCCGACTGTTGGGATGCTATATATAGCAGCAAACGGCGGGAGTAGCAAGTCTGAAATGAAACTTCGATTTTTGGTTTGCCTTCTCGGGGGGTGCCACACTTTGGACCGGCGGGCTGTATCGCCGGGCAAAAGTGTGTCGAACGCCGGCCCCGTTTCCACACACTTTGCCCCCAAACAGCCGGGGGCCAAGGTGTGGCACCCCTTCAGTAGTCCTACTTTTTCCCAATCATGCTCGGCCGGCCGCGATTGAAGAGGTAAGTCGGCAGGCTTTTGAGCAGGCCGATGGGGTGGTAAAGCTGCTCGGTTTCGCCGCGGCAATTGTACCAGCAGCGGTTGCAGCGGTTGTTGCGCGAGGCGGCGTGGAGGCGGCGGACGATTTGGCCCGGCGCGTCGGTGAGCAAATGGCCGACCGGCTCGTCGCGTTTTTCGACGCAGATGGCGACGCCGCCGCGCTCGTCGATGTTGCAGAAGGCCCGGCCGGCGCGGCAGCCGGGAACCTCGCCCTGGTTCAGATAGCGGTCGAACTGGGAGAGGAAATGGGCGTTGCTCAGAAAATTAGGATAGCGTTCCTTGAGGCGGAGCAAGTGGCGGCTCACGTCCTTCGGGGCGGCGAATCGGCCCTCGCCGGTCTTGAGGGAGGAGTAGGGTTGAACCATGAAAAAGGCGTCCAGCCGCGAGGCCAGTTGGAGGAGCTTTTCGATCTCGCCGAGATTGTCATCCATCAGGACGGCTAAGACGTTGATTCGTTGCCACGGCTGTTTCGGCGCTCGGCCGAAGGCTTCGATGGCGGCCATAGCCCGGTCGAAAACGCCCGCGCGGCCGCGAGCCGCATCGTGCTGCGCTGCCTCGGTGTAATCGAGGCTGACGCTCACGCCCCAGCAGCCGGCGCGGTAAATTTCGCGGGCTAACTTTTCGTCCGCCGCCCAGCCGTTGGTGGTGATGAAGGGGAAATGGTATTGTCCGACGGCCTCGACGATATCGACGATGTCCGGGCGGACGAGCGGTTCGCCGCCGGCCAGGCTGATCAGAATCGCCCCCAGTTCGGCCAGCCGCTTCGAGCCTTCGCGAAAACCTTCGAGCGAGAGTTCGTCCTCCGGCCGGCTCGGGTGCTGCCAATAGTTGCAGAAGCGGCAGCGGAGGTTGCAGCGGTAAGTCACCTGCCACGAGAGCCACATGGGATGGCCGCTGACCCAGGAGCGGAACAGTCCGAGCTTTTTGCGAGGCGAAGTGAGTCGCGGCCGGGTGGCCATGACCCGCGGATATACCAGAGCCAAACTGCCCCTCACGTTACGAACTCCTCCCCCAGAGCCAACCCAGCAGCGGCCAACCCTTCGGGCGCTGCACCATTCGCGGAATAAGGGTAGCGTACCGCCGAATGGCGCCGGCGTCCAGCCCCGGCAAATCGAGCGTGCTCTGGCCGGTGAAATAATCGGCCTCGCCGCGACCGCTCAGCCAGCCGTTCTCGCGGCACAGTTCGTAGGCCTTGGTTCCCGGCAGCGGATAATAGACCCGCACTTCCGTCTGATCCGGCACGAGGCGGCGCAGGAGGTTGGCCGTCTGCTCGACCGTGACCACGGTTTCGTAGGGTAGGCCGACCTGGACCAGGGCGGTGGTCCGCAGCCCGGCCCCGCGCGCCGCCGCGAAGGCCCGGACAATCGCCTCTTCCGACAGGTCGAGATTGAAGATTTCGTTGCGGATGAAGTTCGACCCGCTCAACACTTCCAGTTCCAACTCGTCGCACCCGGCCTGCCGCAACTGTGCGGCGGCGCGGGCGTCGAGGTCGGCGGGCTTGACCCGCGCAGAAAAGGGCAGGGGCGCGGCGGCGAACGCGACGGCGAATTCCTTCAGATAAGCCTCGTCGAGCGGAAAGCCGCAACCGCTGAAGCGCAGGCGGCGCAGGGCGGGATAGGTGGTTCGCAGCCAGGCGATTTCCTGGACGAGGTGGGCCAGCGGTCGGCGACGCTCGAAGATCATCTGCCGTTCCTCGTAGAGTCCAGCGGCCAGGTCCATCTGGCAATGGGCGCAGTAAGAGCGGCAGCCGCGCCCGGGATGGAGCGTGGCCCGGCCGGCGGCGTCGACGACCTGGTCGGCACTGTAGAGGCGGCGGTCGGGGACGGCGACCATTTCGTCGGGCGACTCGGGCGCGGCGATGGGATTGCGGACCGTGCCGGACTCGGTTTTGAACCAGAAGCCTTCGGTGGCGGAATAGTCCGAGCCGCGCGACCGGGCCTCCAGGTAGCGCGGTACAGCCCGGTCCCATTCGCCCAGGACCACGCCCTCGACGCCGATGAGGCTCAGGGTTTCGAGCGGGGCCACGGTGGCGTGCGGTCCGCCGATGATGATCGGCAGATAATAACGGTTGGCGACCAGTTCGGCGATGCGGCGGGCCAGGGCGACGTGATAGCTTTCGAGGAAAATGACGACGTGTTCGGGCCGCACGTCGGCGATCTTGAGACGCAGGGTCTCCTCGTCGAGATCGGCGAGTACCAGGAGGCTCGGCTCGTGGCCGGCTTCGCGCAAGCGGGCGCCGAGCCGGGCCACTTCGTCGGCGTAAACGCCCTCGGGCCACGGTTTGGGCGGCGCGGGCTGGATGATCAAAACTTTCATCAACTCCCCCTCCCGGGATGCAGACGCTCATGATAGCAGCGTGGCGACTGATTGTCTATTGACGCCATACGGCCCTTGTGCTAGTCTCCAAAGTGTGTTGTTCGGAGAGAGCGACGCCGCTCTTTGTCTCCAGGAACCCAACGTCTTTGCCCCCGAAGGAGAGAGAACATGAACAAGAAGGTGATCGATGCACTGAACAAAGCTCGCAGCCGTGAACTCAGCGCTATTTTGCAGTACATGGCCCAGCATTTTGAACTGGAAAATAGTGATTATGGCAAACTGGCCAAGGCGATCAAGGTCACGGCCATCGTCGAAATGAAGCACGCCGAGCGGCTGGCCGAACGCATCCTGTTTCTGGGCGGCGTGCCGACCAGCAAGCCCGATGCCGAGGCCAAAAAGGGCCAGGACGTGGCCGGCATGATCGCGACCAACATCGCCCTGGAGGAGCAGGCCGTCGAACTTTACAACACGTCTTCGGCCCTGTGCGCCGCGGAACAGGACATGGTCTCCAAGCAGATTTTTGACGGACTGGCCAACGAAGAAACCGAGCACCTCGACGAGTTCCAGAACATCCAGGAACACGTGGCCAAGCTCGGCGCCGCTTACCTGGCGACGCTGACCGGCTCGGCCGGCGACTGAAACAGCGCTGCCATACCAAGCTATAGAACGGCCGCTCGGAAACTCCGGGCGGCCGTTTTTATGTCTTGAGTTTTGGGACTGGCAGAATTGAAAGGAGAGTTTAGTAGCGTCGCATCACGCCGACGACGACGCCCTGGATTTCGCAGCGGGCGACATAGATGGGGGCCATGTCCGGATTGGCGGGCTGGAGGCGAATGCGGCCCTCTTCGCGATAGAACTTTTTGAGCGTGGCTTCGCCGTCGGGGAGCAGGGCGACGACCGTTTCGCCGTTGAGGGCGGTGTTGCGTTTTTCGACGATGACGTAGTCGCCGTCGCGAATCTGTTCGTCGATCATCGAATTTCCGCGCACCTTCAGGACATAGGTCTGCTGGGGCGCGGCGAAGAGGGCGGCGATGTCGATGGAATCGGGCGTCTCGACGGCCTCGATCGGCTTGCCGGCGGCGATGGTGCCCACCAGGGGCAACGCGCTGGCATCGGCGAAATCGCGCAGCAGTTCGGGGGCCAACTCGACCGACCGGGCCTTATGGAAGACCCGGACCACGGCGCCCTTTTTCTCCATGGCCTTCATGTGTTCGAAGATCGTCACCTTGGAGACGCCGAGTTCGGCGGCGATTTCGTCCAGCGTGGGCGAAAAACCGTGTTCCTGGTCATAACGGTGTACGAACTGGGTAATCTGAAACTGTTTCGGCGTGAGTTTCATAAGTCTTCCTTACCTCAAACTACGCTACGGATTCCCACAAGGGCATCTGGCCGGCGACTTTGCGGCGCGGGCGGACCGCAAACTGCTTGCGACGTGCTGCGGCCAGCGAGACAATCGTCTTTGGCTCCTCGGCCTCGGCCGCGAGCCGGAAAACCGCGACCGGTTCGGGGCTGCGTGAAACGGTGAGTTCCGGGCGTTCAACATGCAGCCGTGGCCTTGCGCCGGCGGGCTTGGCCGTCGACCAGCGTGCGGCTTCGGCCGGGGCCAGGGCGGCGCTGTGAACCTGAACGGCGGGCGTGACCGCTTCTCCGAGGGCCGCGAGCGCTTCGCGGACGGCCGTTTCCAGCGTGGGCCACAGGGCGATGCGCCGCTGGCGCAGGGACAGGTGGCCGCGCGAATCGTAAGCCACGGCGGCATCGAGCAGACGGTTGGAGACTTCGATGGCGTGGTAGGCCAGACGGACCTCGCGGTGGACGACCACGGGGGTCGTCTCGGCCCGGACCTTGACGCGCCGCCAAGCCTCGTCGGCCAGCGGCACGGCCTCCAGGGATGAGCGCAATCGTTCGTAGTTCTCGACCAGTTCCGCCCGCAACCCGCCCAGATCGGCCGCCGCCAGGGCCGGAGCCGACGAAGCCGAGTCGGACCGGGAACTCTTGCGCAGCAGCCACAGGCCGAGGCCGATGGGAATAATTGCCAGAAGTGCCGCCGCGAGAGACCCCGGAGCGGACAGGGCGACCACGCAGCCGTCGATCATAGGAACCGTGTTCATTGATTTTCTCCCAGCCTCCGGAGGTCAGCCTTGAACATTCCGGAGGTCAAGATTTTCAATTTCGCGCCGCGCGGCTCCGCCACGAGTTACCAAAGTCAGCGTCGCTGTGCCAACTGTCGGTCATAGTGCGCCAACAAACGCCGAACTTCTTACCTTACTTTATCGGCAGAGTCGGATCGTGTCAACAGTAATTTTGGCTTAAGTACGGTAATTTTATCTTCCACAACCCTAACTTGGAGTAGGCAGCCATATTGAGACCACGCCGGCCGTTCGCCGCTACATGTGGTATCTCGGCCAGAGGAAGGCGGCGCCGTTAGTGAATTTCGCGGCGGGAGTTGTTAGGTAGCCGGAAGTAGAGGATGTTTCAAGACTTACGGAGAAGGCTGCTGAAGAGAAGAAAGAGTTTTTTTCGGGAAATATTCGTATTTCACGAGCCGTTTGAAGTAAGATGGGGTTTGAGGTATTGACGCCGGTAGCGGCCGGACCGGTCACGGTGGCAGACTTTTTTCTGGAGGATGGCAATTATGCACAGATTTCTGATCGCCTTGGCCATTGTCGTGGGCGTCTTAACTTTGAGTGCCGTCGGGTATATGGTTTATAGGGCCAGGCCGAGCCAACCGCCCGCCGCGGCTCCTATGGCGGACGATACCGCGACCGTGGGCGCGCCGGCCAAACCGGCGGCGCGGGCCCCCCGGACCCGTGTCGCGCAGAACACACGGGTTGCCGACGAGTCCGCGCCCGACATGGCGGCGTCGGACTCGTCCGCCGTCAAACCGACGGTCGCGGTCACGAAATCGCTCGATGTCGCCTCTTTCCTCGACGGCCTGACGCCGGAGGAGGAAAAAGCCCTTCAGGCGGCCATGATCTCCAGGTTCATGCAGAAGCGGATTCAGGACCGGCGCTACCAGTTGCCGGCCACCGGTAAGATGAGCCGACTCGACCGGGTTGATCCCAAGCTGGCCCTGTCCGCCGCCCAACAGACCCAGCTTGATTCCGTGATGCAGGGCCTGAAGCCCCAGATGGACACGGCGTTCAAGGACGTCTGGGCGCAGCAGGACCAACTTCGCGGCCAGATCGCCCAGGTCTTCAGCGGGGGGGCCGACCGCGAACAGGCCCGCCAGCAGATCGAGCCGCTCCGTCAGCAGATGGAGGCGCTCAATACCCAGATTCAGCCGCAGCAGGACGCCTTTAACCAGCAGGTCATGGCGGCCATGACGCCCTACCTGACGCCGGATCAGGTTCAGGCGATAAACAATATGCCGGCGGACACCGGCCGCGGCTTTGGCTTTGGCGGACCTGGCGGCAACGGTGGTCCGCCCGGTCTTGGCGTTCAGGGCGGCGGTGGCGGTCGTCGCGGCGGG
Organism: uncultured Planctomycetia bacterium; assembly: GCA_903929765.1. Lineage (GTDB taxonomy): Bacteria > Planctomycetota > Phycisphaerae > FEN-1346 > JAACEH01 > CAIYVX01. Next base: position 70,533 of record CAIYVX010000083.1, on the reverse strand, counting down.
GGCGGTGGGCAGCCCTCGGGCGGCGGGGGCGCCCCATAGCAACTGACGTTTTTGCAATTTTGAGAGACGCGGGTGCCAAGTTTCGGCGCCCGTTTTTTTAGGTTCTCCGGCATTCTTTCGCGGACCTTCAGGAATGCCTATAATGAGGCCCGGCGTATCCGAACGAAAATGTTTGTTTTTGAAGGAGAAGGTGATGAAGAAGGCGACGAGGCAGGCGAGAACAAAGTCAGCGGCAACTTCGGCGGCGAAAGTGAACTGGCCGGTGAAACGGATCAAGCCGGAGGCGGTGGAGCTTTGCTCGAAACGCCTGGAGCGGCTGAAGGCGACGGTCGGTGGGTTCGTGGATGTGGGCCGGGTGTCGGGGGCGATTACGGTGATCGCCCGCCGCGGTCGGATCGCCCACCTGGAATGTTTCGGCGCGGCCGACCTCCAGACGCGGCGGCCGATGGCCGAAGATACGATCTTTCGCATCTACTCCATGAGCAAGATCGTGACCAGCGTGGCCGCCCTGATGCTGGCCGAGGAAGGGAAATTCCTGCTCACTTCGCCGGTGGCGGAGTTCATCCCGGAGTTCAAGGACGTGCAGGTCGGCGTCAAGAAGGAAGACGGCACGACGGAACTGGTCCGGCCGAAGCGGGAAATTGTCGTGCATGACTTGTTCACGCACATGGCCGGGTTGGGCTACGACTTTGGCGATCTGGCGGCCTGCTCGACGCTTCAGGAGTTCGTTGCCAACCTTTGCCGCAAGCCCCTTATGTGCCAGCCGGGCGAGACGTGGAACTACAGTTTTGCGGTGGACGTGCTGGGGCGGCTGATCGAGGTGGTTTCGGGCCGGCCGTTCGACGTGTTTCTCAAGGAACGGCTGTTCGAGCCGCTGGGCATGACCGACACGGGCTTCTGGGCGCCGCCGGAGAAGGCGGCACGGCTGGCCACGATGTACAAGGACAACTGCGAGGGCGGAGTGGGGCCGTTCCGGCTGAAGCCGGAGGACGATTTCGTGCCGCCAGGCCTGTGGCCAGGGCGACCGTATTATGTTCCGCCGAAGTTTCCGTGCGGCGGCAGCGGGCTGGTTTCCACCACATCCGATTACCTCCGCTTCGCCCTCATGCTGCTCAATGACGGCGAGCTTAACGGCGTGCGGCTGCTGAGTCCCAAGACCATCGAACTGATGACCGAAGATGGTCTGCCGCCCGGCCACGGACCGATCAATCCGCTCTACTGGAGCTTCGGTTTTGGCCTGGGCGTGGCGGTGGTGCGGCGGCTGGGCGAGTACAAGCAGCACGGCTCGGTCGGGTTGTACGGCTGGGGCAGCGCCGCCGGCTGCCAGGTCTGGATCGACCCGGCCGAAGAAATGGTTTCCCTGATTATGCTCCAAATTCTGCCGAACCTGCCGGCGGGAGAGAGGTTCACGGTGATGGACCTGTTCAAACAGACGGCGTATCAGGCGATTGTAGAGTAGCATGGGCATCTTGCCCATGAGTCCCACGGGCGTCCCGCCCGTGGAAAAAGAAGAAGAAAAACCAGGGGCAAGATGCCCCTGGCACTCACGGGCGGGACGCCCGTGCCACGGTGAAGCGCAGGGGGGACGATGCGAAACTCGGAAATTGCGGCGCTCTTTCGCGAGATGGCCAACCTCCTGGAAATCCAGGGCGGGGACGCCTTTCGCATTCGCTCCTACGAGCAGGCGGCCCGGACGCTGGAGGAGATGACCGAGCAGGTGGCTCTCCTGGCGGGCGAAGGGAAGAAGTTGACCGACCTGCCGGGGATCGGAAAAAGCCACGCCGAGAAGATCGAAGAGATTCTGAAAACCGGGACGTGTGCGCGGCTCGAAGAGTTGCGCAAAGCCTTGCCGCCGGGCATCACCGAGTTGCTGCGCCTCAAGGGTGTCGGGCCGAAGAAGGTGAAGGTGCTCTGGGAGCGGCTGAAGATTTCCACTCTGGAGCAGCTCAAGGCGGCCGCCGAGGCCGGGAAGATTCGCGGCCTGCCCGGCATGGGCGAAAAGACCGAAGAGCATATTCTGAAGTCCCTCAAAACCGTGGCGGCGCAGGCCGGGCGAATCAGCATTCACGAAGCCGTCGAAATTGTTGGCGAACTTGGTCGGTACCTCGATTTGCAGAAAAAAATTATCAAGCGCTGGACCGTGGCGGGGAGTTTCCGCCGGCGCGTCGAGACGGTGGGCGATTTGGACGTGCTGATCGAGGCGGCGGACCGTGCGGCGGCGACCGAGGCCATCGGCGGGTTTGCGGGCCTGGCGGAAATCACCGAGCGCGGGCCGGAAAAACTGGAAGCGGCCCTTAAGGGCGGGTTCCAGGTCGATTTCCGATTTTTCGAGGCCGAGAATTTCGGGGCGGCGCTGCAATATTTCACTGGGTCGAAGGCTCATGGCATCGCCTGCCGCAAAATCGCGCAGCAAAAGAAACTGAAGCTCAACGAGTACGGCCTGTTCCGCGGCGAAAAGTCTGTGGCCGGCAGAAACGAGGAAGAGATTTACGAAAAGCTCGGGCTGGAGTTCGTGCCGCCGGAGTTGCGGGAAGATCGCGGCGAGGTCGAAGCGGCGGCCGCCGGGAAGTTGCCCGAGCTGATTGAACTCGCCGACATTCGCGGCGACCTGCACGCCCACACCAAAGAGACCGACGGTCACGACACCATTGCCGCCATGGCCGAAGCCGCCCGGCAGCGCGGCTACCAGTACCTGGCCATCACCGACCATTCCCAGTCCCTGACTGTGGCGCGCGGCATGGACGAAAAGCGTCTGGACAAACATGCCGAGGCGGTGCGCAAAGTCGGGGCGGGGCTGAAGGATTTCATGCTCCTGGCCGGCATCGAGGTGGACATCCTCAAAGACGGGCGGCTTGACTTGGCCGAGTCGGCCCTTAAGGAACTCGATTGGGTGATCGCCAGCGTGCACAGCTATTTCGAGCAGTCCGAGGCGGCGATGACCGAGCGGATCGTCCGGGCGGTCTCTTCCGGCGCGGTCCATTGCCTGGGCCACCCCTTCGGGCGGCTGATCGGCCAGCGCGATCCGCTGGTCTTCGACGTTGACAAGGTGTTCGCGGCGTGCAAAAAACATTCGGTTGCTCTGGAAATTAATTCGCATCCGGACCGTCTCGACCTGCCGGACGTTTATTGCCAGCGGGCGAAGGAGATGGGCCTCAAGATGGTGATTTCGACCGACGCCCATCGGACCTTGGACCTCGGCCTGATCGAACACGGCGTCTGGGTCGCCCGCCGCGGCTGGCTCTCCAAGTCCGACGTGCTCAACACGGCCACAGCCGCCGCGTTTCGCAAGGCCATCGCGCGATCGTAGGCCCTGGTCGGGCGTGGTCGTAGCCAAGATACTTGTTGTCACCTTGCGCTGGTGTTATGATTTGTGCGTCGGTTGCCGGTCCCTTTAGCGGTCCACATTTACGAAGGAGGCTAGGACATGCCGCCCCGTCAAGCTACCAGAATGGCCGCAATCGCGGCCCTGGCCCTCATGTTGACACTCGTGGCGAACAAACCCTTCGTCCAGTTTGCCAACGGCCAAACATCCGCGTCGCAAGCCGAAGCCAAAAAGATGCCCATTCCTGACGCGCCAGCCCTCAAGAACGCCCAAAAGCTGATTAACGACGTGTACGGCGCAGACATTGCAAAAGCGAAAACGCCTGAGGAAAAAATCGCTCTGGCGAAGAAGCTCCTTCAGACGGCCACCCAAACCAAAAACGACCCCGCCGGGCAGTACGCCCTTCTTTGCAATTCCCGCGACCTAGCTTCCGGGGCGTGCGACATCGACGGGGCTTTCGCCGCGATTGCCCAATTGGAGCAGTACGACGTAGACGGCTTGAAGGTGAAGTTGGAAGCCTTGACCTCCGCCTCTAAATCCGCCCGCGCGGCACAGGACGCCAAGGCGTTCCTTGGGCAGGTGAACCCCATCATCGACGAGGCCATTGGTGGGGACAGATATGACATGGCGGTCCAACTTGCCACACTGGTTTCGGCCGTTGGCAAGGCGGCGAAAGACCCGGAGGTAATAAAGGCGGGAGCTGCTCGTTCCCGGGAGGTTCGGGACACGCAGGACGCGTATACCCAGGCAAAGAAAGCTTTTGAGACTCTTGCTGCAAAGCCACAGGATCCCGAAGCCAACTTGGCCGCTGGCAGGTTCACCTGTTTTATGAAGGGCGATTGGCGGAAGGGGCTGCCGATGCTGGCTCTGGGCTGCGATTCGTTGTTAAGGGGACTGGCTGAGAAGGAGGCGGTCGTGCCATCGGTCCCCGAGAAGCAGGCCGAACTTGCCGACGGCTGGTGGGATGCGGCGGCAAGGGAAAAGGGCCTGGCACAGCGCCACGTCCATCAGCATGCTGCCGGCTTGTACGAGAAGGCGATGCCCACTCTTTCAGGGATCGTGAAAGCCAAGGCTGAAAAACATATCGCCGACACGGCACTCGAAGCGAAGATCGAAAACAGACAAACCCTGTCCGAGCTAAGATCGCAGTTCTCCAAGGATCTCACCATTGATTTCGAGGGTCTGAATTTTGGTGCAATTGCCTACTCCGGTTTCTTCCCACCGCCTGGCCCAAATGTGGCGGACGAACTGGAAGTAAAGAGGCTCCAATCAGAATTTGTAATATGGGGCACCAACAAGCATGGAATTGTCAAATTTAATGGCACGGAATACGCCCATATTGGCAAATTGGTGGTGTTGAAGAATTGTCGGCCTCCTTCAGCGCTAGCGGCGCTTGCCTTCACGGTGGTCACAAAGGACGACCAGGTGCCCAACGACGCGAATCTTTACGTTGTGGGCATCAAAGGTGATGCGGATGCTAAGGGTGGAGTCCCGCCGCCGAAGTACATTACGCTGGGTTTCCAACAGAACACGACTTACAACGTAAGTTTCAAGTTAGAAGATGGAAAACTTGGGGTTTTATGTAATGGCAAGTCGATCGGCGACATTGATTTGGGAGGTAAGGGGCGGGTGGGAATAGGTGCAACCACCCGCTATCAAGGAGACCGCATTGAACTGACAATTAAGCCGTCCCTGAACGAATGAGCTCGTTTGCGGGGTTGAATTGGAAATTTAGCCAGAATCTAAAGGAGTTGAAACATGGAACTCTCAAAGCTAGGAGATGCGCTGGACAGTTGGAAGGGAGCGATGTTTGGGGAGGCGCAGGCCGAACTTCGGCCTCTGTACGTGGTTCCCATGCTCACCGACGCGGCCGATTGGAACCCAGGCCATGTTGCTGTGTACGCTAACATGCTTGGAGTTCCAGTGGAACATATTCTCCTTGCCGACAGACCATTTACGAATGCGCAGCGCAACCAGTATTTTGATGATGCCGCCCGCCCTCTGCCGCGGTGGAGCGACGTATTTGTTGACCCCAATGCCGGGCCTTGTGTTGGCAGGCCGAACGGCCATCCGGCCAATTACGTAAAATGTGCCGAGATTAACACGCTTCTGATCGGCGGCCGTGTTGGTCCAGAAGAGCGGGACAGGGTCGTTCTTGTGTACCGTCACCAGGACCGCAATCAAGATATCGACGGTTTGGCAGAATATGTCGGTGGGTTGGCGGGACAGATCGGGGCAGGCTGTTCGGGTTTCGCGGTCCTGTGCGGTATTACGGCATTGCTCACTTTCTCCTACAACAAGAGGCGGCTTGTTGCCTTACGAGACCTCATCAGCCGCGTTTATGGCCCAGTTGCTATCTCGCGGGTTACTGGTATTCAGCCGTAGGAATTGCTCCCGTATCTCCACCGACGGTCTTTTCGCTGCCTGTGGCAGCATTGAGGGGGTAGGGGGTTCGCGAACCCTGTCATTGTTTGACGGAAACGATTTTTGAGAAAAGGAGCGGCGGACGTGGCGGAACAGAAAAAATTTGACGTGCTGGTGGTCGGGTCGGGCGGGGCTGGGCTGCGCGCGGCGATTGCCGCCAAAGAGGCCCGGCCGGAACTGGCGGTGGCCGTGTTGACGAAGGGGAAACTGGAATCCTCCGGCGTGACGGCGCTCAGTTGCAGCGACCGGATGGCCTTTCATGCCACGCTGGAGCACACGGAGCCGCACGGCGAGAAGGAAGCCTGGCGCTATCACGCCGAGGACATTTACCGCATCGGCGGCTACGTTTCCGACGCCGACCTGGCCGTGACGCTGGCCAAATACGCCGGCGATGCGTACCATTTCCTCGACCAGCTCGGCGTGCCGTTCGCCAAGCGGCCCGACGGTCTGGCCGACCAGTTCGTCACCGACGGCTCGAAATACGCCCGGGCCTGTTACACCGGCCCCTACACGGCCAACCACATTCACCAGGCCCTGGTGCGGAAAGTCCGGACCATGGACATCGCGATTCTGGAAAACAGCGTGGCGGCGGATTTGCTGCAAAATTCGCAGGGCGTCGTCACCGGCGTGGCGCTGGTCAACGGCACCGCGATTCAGGCCAAGGCGGTGATCCTGGCCACGGGCGGGGCCGGGGCGGCTTGGAAGGTCCACGTTTTCCCCAACGACATGACCGGCGACGGTTTCGCCATGTCGTTCCGGGCCGGGGCGGAACTGGTGAACATGGAGTTCATCCAGATCGGCCTCTCCAGCGTCAAGACCAAGCTGGCCTGTTCGGGGAGCATGATGCGGTCGTGGCCGCGCCTGGTCGATGAGAACGACCGCGAGTTCCTCCGCGACTATTTCGACGCCGACACGCCGTGGGAAGAAATTTACACGGTCCTGTTCCGCAAGGGGGCGTCCTGGCCCGTTTCCTATGAGGAAGCTTCGCACGTCATCGACATCGCGGTCTACTCCGAAATGATGGCCGGCCACACGGTTTACCTCGATTACTCGAAGAACCCGACCGGCTTTGACCTGCGGAAGATGAATCCCAACGTCTGGGCCAGATATGCGAATATGGCCAAGCTCAACCTGACCGATCCGCCGCTGGCGACCAGTCCGCTGGAGCGGCTGAAGGCGATCAACATGCCGAGCATCGCCTGGCTGAAGGAGCGCGGCGTGGACCTGGAGAAGGGCGACCGGATCGAACTGGCCCCGGCCATTCAACATTTTCAGGGCGGCATCAAGATCAATCCGCGGGCCGAGACGAGCCTCAAAGGTCTCTATGCCGCGGGCGAGTGCGCGGGCGGGCAGCACGGGGCCAACCGTCCGGGCGGCAACGCCCTGATGGACAGCCAGGTCATGGGCATGATCGCCGGCGTCGAAGCGGCGGGCTTTGCCGCTGGGGCGAAATTTCTGCGCGGCAAAGCGCCGGCGGGCGGCGCGGCGGCCACCGGCGGCGGGATCAAGGTGGCCGAGGTGGCCGCGAAGGTCCGCGACCTGATGAGCAAGTACGCGAGCATCAAGCGGAGCGCCTCCGGCACCGAAACGGCGCTGGCGGAATTGCGGCAATTGGCGGCGGCGCGGTGGGACGGGGCCGGGGCCGACGAGCGGCAGGTGCAGGAAACGCGGAACATCGTTTCGGTGGCGGAACTGGTGCTGGTGGCCATGTCCGCGCGGCCGGAGAGCCGCGGCCCGCACCTTTATTTTGAGAACCAGCAGGCCCGCAAGCCGCTGCCCAAGCAGGACCCCGAGTGGCGGAAGTACCTGGTCATCCGCCGCGAGGGCAACGAGGCCACGGCCCAGCCGCGCGTGCCGGTGCAGGCGGATTGGGAAGAATTGCCGGACGCGATCAAGTAATGATGGGAGGTGTTGTATGTCCAGACCGATCAAGGTGATTCTGGTGCTGGTCATTGTGGCGGTTTTGGCGGCCCTGATGGCCGTCGGCGTTATCGTGGTTAAGAGTTCCCGCGAAAGCGGCGCCAAAACCGCCGCCGCGCCGCAGCCGGCCATTTCGACGCCCGAGGCCTCCGAGCCGCCGAAGGTTCGCCTCAACCGAACAAAGCCCGCCAGGCCGCAAGCCGCGGCGATTACGGATACCGTGGTTGAGAACGTTCTGACTCCGGAGGTCTCGGCTCAGCCGTCGCCGTCAGCGACATCGGCGGCGCCGGCGGTGAGCGTCAAGACCGGGGAGAGCAGCCCCCGCCTCCTTTACGTCACCGTCAACGGCAGAAGGGTGGCGATTGACCCTTCGCTGCCGCAGATACACTTCAGCATTCGGTGTCTCAACCTGACTCCGCCGCAACAGGCCGCGATCGATATCATCGACGCCCGGTTCCGGCCGCTGGTGCAGCAACAGGAATCTCAGTCGCAACTCAAGAGCCTCCAGGAGAAGTTGCGAGCAGCGATAGCAAGCGGCGACCAGAGGATCATCGATGCCGCCACGACGGAACTGACGGCGGAGCAGGGCAGGGCCGTGCAGATGAGAGGGGAACTCGACAAACAATACCTGGACGCCGTCAAGCCGGTGCTGACGGCGGAGCAGCTTCAGACCCTGGAGTCGGACAAGTACGGCAAGGGCGGCTGAAGTCGGAGTCACGTCCGTTTTCCGGCGGCGCGGCGATTTGAGCGGACCTTGAGGGCGATGATAAACGCGATGAAGATGGCGGTGGCGCCTGAGGCCAGCAGCGTTGTCCGAAGATGGTGGGACTTCCTGGGCGCCTGAGTCGACCAGCCGTCCGTGCGAAACGGCGCGGCCGGCAGCCCGTCTTGGTTATAGAGATTGCACTCCGGCAACATCGAGCAGCCGTACCGCACCGCCAGCGGCGCGGCGACCAGGCTGCTGGTCACGATCACGTCCCGGCCATCGATCCCGGCCTGAGCCCAGACAAACTTCCGGTCCGCCCCGGCGATGGCATAGCCCTTCAGTTCGCCCCCTCTGGCTTCCAGCCCGCTCTCGGCGTGATTGAACTTCAGCCGGACCTTGTTCCCTTCCACCGTCGCCGATTGGAAGATGGGGCCGCTGAAGGAAACCTTCTTATCATAAGCGATGGCCAGTGCCGCCAGGGCCAGCCGCTCACCCACTTCTTTCTTTCGCTGTGGATGGATATTCTCCCCGTCGCCCAGGTCGATGGTCACCGCCAGGCCCACCTTCGGCAGGCTCGCCGCGTACAACTGTCCTTCCTGAACGGCCATCCAGCCGCCCCACCCATTCGGGTCGGTCGTGGCCGGCCCGCAGCCCGGCAACTGCACCACCAGGAACGGGAGATCCTCCCGCCCCCAGTCCCGGCGATAGTTCCGGATCAGCGCGGTCAGCAGCCGCCCGTAGACCTGGTAGCCGGCATTGACGGCGTTGCTCTCGCCCTGGTACCAGACCACGCCGGCGATCGGAAAAGGCCGCAAGGGGACGACCATGCCGTTGTAGAATACCCCCGGCATATAGAGCAAGGGATCAGTCGGAACCTCCGGTTTCCGCAGCGCCGCCTGGTCCGTCAGGCCGGCCCGGGCCGCCTCGTAACTGGCCAGGGCCGCCCCGTAGTCGGAGCGGGCCTGCCCATACTCGGCCTTCGCCTGCTGGTAGCGTGTGATCGCGACTTTGAATTCGCTTTCGCCGGCGACGATGGCGGGATCCAGCCACGTTCCGATGAACGTGGCGCCCACGCTGTTGTTGATCAGGCCCACCGGAGCCTTAAGGTCCTTGTGGATCGCACGGCCGAAGAAGTAGCCCACCGCCGTGAACCGGCCGGCCGTCGCCGGCGAACAGACGACCCAGGAACCGGGGCAATCGGTCTGCGGCTCGCCGGAGGGCGTCATCGGGATGCGGAACTGCCGGATTTGCGGAAAGTCCGCGGCCGCCGCCTCGGCCGTCCCGTTGACCGCCTGGTTCAGAGACAACTCCATATTTGACTGCCCACCGCACAGCCAGACTTCGCCGACCAGCACGTTCCGGATGGTGATCGTGTTCGCCCCCGCCACCTGGACCTGATATGGTCCGCCCGACGCCGGCGGCTGGAGTGCCACCCGCCACCGTCCGTCCTGGCCGGCCGTGGTCGAGGCCGTCTCGGCGGCGAAGGTTACCGTCACCTTCTCTCCCGGCGCCGCCGTGCCCCAGAACATCGCCGCCCGTCCTTGTTGAACCACCATGTTGTCGCTCAGGAGCGAGGGCAGTTTGACCTCGGCCCGGGCCGCCGTCGCCAGCGTCGCCAGCACAATAGCCGCCGCCACCAATCTTGTTGGCATCGGACTGCTTTCCATAATAGGAGAACACGAAAAGGCCGCCGGTCTGCACCGGACCGTTGGCGGCTGGCCGGCGACTCAGGCCCGGGAGAGGTATTCGCCGGTGCGGGTATCGATTTTGACGATCGTGCCGGTCTCGACGAAGGGGGGCACGCGGACCTTGGCCCCGCCTTCGCAGACGGCTTCCTTCATCTGGTTGGTGGCGGTGGCGCCCTGGAGGTGCGGCGCGGTTTCGATGATTTTCAGTTCGACGACGTTGGGCAACTGGAAGATGATCGGTTTGCCTTCGACGAAGGAGACCTGGACGTGCAGGTTGGGGGTGAGGTAAACGGACATGTCGCCGATGAAGTCGGCGGGCAGTTCGACCTGCTCGTAGCTCTCCGGGTCCATGAAGACCAGCTTGCCGGACTGGGCGTAGAGGAACTCCATGTCCTTGTGGTCGAGATAGGCTTCCTCGAAATCCTCGTCGGTGCGGAAGCGGTCCTTGAGGAGCTGGCCGGTTTTGATGTTCTTGATCTGGATGACCTGGGAGCTGCGCCAGTTGCCCTTGGCCACCTTTTCGTTTTCGACGCAAACCCAGATGCCGTCCTTGAACCGGATCGCCATGCCGCGCCGCAAGTCAATCGCCTTAACCGTACTCATCGTCTGCGAATCCTCAATACACTGATTATCGAATCGAGCCGCGCGGCCGGGCTGCCTTACCCGACGACAGTCGCGCGTGCCGAGTCATATGATTTTAGCCTCGCCGGGCCGATTTGACAACGGAAAAGCGAGTTTCCGCCTATTGTTTAATGTCATAACAATACAACGAATCGCCGTAGCGGATATAGAGCCGCCCATTGGCGATGGCCGGATGAGCCCAGAGCGAGGTCTTTTCGGCGCTGGGCAGCTTGAACTTGCTGACCAGCGTGAACGCGTCCGGGGCGGCTTTCACCAGGCCGATTTCGTGGCTGCTCTCGCCCTGGGTATAAAGCATTCCGTCGGCATAAATCACGCAGCCCTTGCCGACGCCGCCGGCCTTCCATTTTGTTTCGCCGGTCTTGAAATCCAGACAGGTCCAGCCGCCGCCGTTGTTGCCGTAGAGGTGGCCGTTGACCAGCACATACCCGCCGTGATGGCAATCCATGTCCTTGGTTTCCCAGGCCTGCGTGGCCGTGACGGCGCCGCCGGAAACCGTCAGATCGACCGCGCCGCCGCCTTTGCCGTAGCCTGTGGCCTCGAACACCTGGTTGCCGGAAAAGACGGGCGAAGGGGCATTGGCGGTTCCGTTGGCCGGGCGTTTGTAATGCCAGAGCGGCGCGCCGGTCGCGGCGTTGACGCCGACCAGGCTCTTGGCCGTCTGGGCCACGATCATGGGCAGCTTGTCCACGGTCATCTTCACCGTCGAAGCGTAGGCGGCAGGGTCGGAGAGGCCCTTGGAGGTCCAGACGGTTTCGCCGGTCTTTCTGTTGAGCGCGACGAGGGCGGCATCAGGTCCGCCGGGCGAGCAAATCACGTGGTCGCCGTCCACCAGCGGCGATTCGGAATATCGCCAGCCGGGGACTTTGCCCTGAAACTTTTCGCAGACGTTGACGGCCCAGACTTTTTCGAGCGTCTTGGCGTTGAGGCCTTCCAGGTCGCCTTGCGGGCCGAAGCAGTAGACCATCCCGCCCTCGACGGTGGGCGTGCTGTGGGGACCGGCGAATTCGCCGGAGTTGGCCTTGCAGACGGGGACGGTTTTGCCGGGCTTGCCGTCGAGCGTAAAGGTGATGAGGCAACCCTTGCCTTCCACGTCGCCGAGAGTGTAGACGGTGTCGCCGACGATGACCGGGCTGCTGTAGCCCTGGCCGCAACCCGTGGCGGTCCAGAGCAGTTTCGGTCCGTCGGCGGGCCAGCTCTTGAGCAGGCCGGTTTCCGGTGATTGTCCGTCGCGGGCCGGGCCGCGGAACTGCGGCCAATCGGCGGCGGAAACGGTAGCTTCCAGGAGCAGAAACGCGGCAACAGCGGCGGCGAAGATTCGTTGATTCACAGCTAGTCTCCAAAAAAAAGAAGGGATTCCCCGTTACTTGGCCTCGGCCTTAATGTCGTAGCAGAAGAGCGAGTCCCAATGGCGGACGTAGAGCCGGCCGTTGGCGAGGGCCGGATAGGCCCAGAACGGATCCTTGCCGCCGCCGGGCAACGTGAATTCGCCGGCGACCGTGAAACCGTCAGGTGAAGCCTGGGCCAGCGCGACCTTGCGGGTCGTTTCTCCCAGGATGTAGAGCATACCATCGGCGTAGGTCACGCAACCCATCTCCTTGCGCTCGGCGGACCATTTTTTCTCGCCGGTCTTCCAGTCGAGGCAAATCGGGCCAACTTCGTTGTTGCCGTAAATATAGCCATCGACCAGCACATAACCGCCGGTACGGCTGTGCAGATCTTTGCTCATCCAGGCCTCGGTGGCGACGACGCCGCTTTCGGTGACGCGGAGATCGACGGCCCCGGCGGCGAAGGCGCTGGCGCAGAAGATGCGGTTGCCCAGGAAAACCGGCGACGGGCAGTTGGCATAGGGGTTGACCAGCTTATCAAAGCGCCAGAGAAACTGGCCGGTTTTGGCGCTGACGCCGACCAGGCCCTTGGCCGTCATGGTGACGATCGTCGGCATTTTGTCGAGGGTCATCCTGGCGCAGGTGGCATAGGCGGCCGAATCCGAGAGGCCCTTGGAGGTCCAGACCGTCTCGCCGGTTTTCTTGTTCAGGGCCACGATGGTGGCGTTCGGGCCGCCCGGCGTGCAGATCAGATTGTCCCCGTCGATGAGCGGCGAATCGGCGTATTCCCACTGCGGCAGTTTTCCATGGAACTTCTCGCTGATATTGATTTGCCATTTCGGGGCGAGCGTTTTGGCGTCCAGACAGGCCAGTTCGCCGAACGCCCCGGCGACGTAGACGAAGCCGCCCTCAACCGTCGGGGTGCTGCGCCCGCCGAAAAATTTGCTCGGATCGACCGTATTCTCTTTGCCGAAGGCCGCGTGGTTCTTCGGTTTGCCGTTGAGGTCGAAGGTCAGCAGGCAGGCCTTGCCGTCAACGTCGCCGGTGAGGTAAATCGTGCTGCCGGAAACGGCCGGACTGCCGTAACCGGCCCCGCAACCCGTCGCGGTCCAGAGGAGCTTCGGTCCGCCGGCGGGCCAGGTTTTCAGGAGGCCCGTTTCGGTCGACTTGTTGTCGTGGTTGGGGCCGCGGAACTGCGGCCAATCGGCGGCGGCCAGGGTGGCGGCCAGGAAAAGGGACACGACCAAGGCACAGGCGAGAGTTCGTCGGGTCACTGCGGGTCTCCTGAAAAGTGGGTTATTTCTTCTCATCAAATCGCGGCACGCGAACCTGGCAGGCGTGGCGCTCGGGATGCCTGGTCAGGTAGTCCTGATGATAGTCCTCGGCCAGATAGAATGGCTTGGCCGCCACGACCTGGGTCACGACGTTGAAGCCTTTGGCCTTCAGGATGCCGATCAATTTTTCGGTCGTCTTTTTCTGGTCGTCGTTCAGGTAAAAAACAGCCGAGCGATAGTTCGTGCCGATGTCCGGGCCCTGGCCGTTGAGCTGAGTCGGATCGTGCGTCTCGAAAAAGACGCGGGCCAGCTTTTCGTAGGTCACCAGGGCCGGATCGTAGATCACCCGCACGGCTTCGGCGTGGCCGGTTTTGCCGGAGCAGACCTGCTCGTAGGTCGGATAAGCGACCGTGCCGCCGATGTAGCCGGAGGCCACGCCCAAGACGCCGGGGACCTCGCGGAAATAATGTTCCACGCCCCAGAAACAGCCGCCGGCGAAGATGGCTTCCTCCGGCGCCGCCGTGGTCTGCACCAGGCTGATCGAAATCGAGTTGACGCAGTGGCGGGTGTCTTTGGCGGTGAGTTGCTCGCCGGTGAAGACATGGCCGAGGTGAGCGCCGCAATGGGCACAGACGATTTCCGTCCGTCGCCCGTCGGCGTCCGGCTGACGCTTGACCGCGCCGGGGATTTCCTCATCGAAGCTCGGCCAGCCGCAATCGGACTTGAACTTCCCGCTCGACAGATACAACGGCTGGCCGCAGTTGCGGCAGATGTAAACGCCGGGCGTAAACTTGTCCCAATACTTTCCGGTGAAGGGCGACTCGGTGCCCTTGTCCTTGATGACGTGGCGTTCCTCGGCCGTGAGCGGCGGCATTGTCGTCGGAAGTTTTTCGGCCTTGGCCGCGGCCTTATTCGAGGCCGGCTGATTCGAGTTGCTCTGATTCACGGCGGTTGCTCCTCCTTTGGCCTCGTCAGAACGGCAACCCACACTTGCCGCCAGGGCGACCAGCGCCAGCGCGGCACAAATGAACCAACCCCTACGCAAATTTGATATGCCCATTGTCGCTCCCTCTTCCCGTGATTATACTCATCGGCCGGATGGCAGCAATGGCGAAGGCGTGGGGAAATGAACAAGGAGAACCGGATGGCCGGCGGCAAATTGAGCGTGGTGGTCGTGGGCTTGCATTTCGGCGGCTCTTTTCCGCACATTTACCTCGATCACCCGGACGTGGGGCGGGTCGCGGTCTGCGAGAAGGACGAGGCGAGGCTGCGCACCCTGTCCGAGGCGTTCGATTTCGCGGACGTGTTTCACGACCTCGACGAAGCCCTGGCCAGCGACTACGACGCCATTCACCTGGTCTCGGGCATTCCCGACCACGCCCGGCAGACGCTGGCGGTACTTAACGCCGGCAAGCATTGCGCCTGCACGGTCCCGATGGCGACCAGCATTGAAGATTTGCGGGCCATCGTCGCCGCCCAGCGCCGCTCCGGTAAAAATTACATGATGATGGAGACGACCGTCTACACGCGGCAGTTTCTCTATGCCCAGGAACTCAAACGCCAGGGCCGGTTCGGGCCGCTTCAGTTCCTGCGCGGGGCTCACTATCAGTGCATGGAAAAATGGCCGCCCTACTGGGCCGGCCTGCCGCCCATGTGGTACGCCACCCACGCTGTAGCGCCGCTCCTGGCCGTCGCCGAGACGCGGGCCGCGCGGGTCCACTGTTTCGGCTCCGGCCACCTGCGGACGGAACTTCAGAAGCAGTACGGCAACCCGTTCCCCATCGAGACGGCCATCTTCCAGTTGGAGACGCCGGGTCTGGCGGCCGAAGTGACGCGGTCGCTCTTCCACAGCGCGCGGCCGTACATGGAAAGCTTCGTCATCTACGGAGAGAACGCCTGCTACGAATGGCAGATGGAAGACCAGGCGCCCATGCTTTTCGAGGCCACGTCGGTCAAGCCGGGCGAGATTCGCCAGGTGACGACGAGTCAGCCGGTGCCTCCGGACCGGCAGGATCTGCTGCCGCCGGAAATCGCTCGGCACACGCAGGTCTTCAAGGCCACGAGCAAACACAAGCACATCTCTTTCGACCAGGGCGGCGGCCATCATGGCTCGCATCCCCACATGGTTCACGAGTTTGTGCGCAGCATCGTCGAAGGGCGCAAGCCCTGGAGCGACGCCGTGACGGCCGCCAACTGGACTGCCGCAGGAATCTGCGCTCACCAGTCCGCCATGCAGGGCGGAGAGACGGTTGAGATTCCGAGATTTGATGTGTGAGTTTTTCGGGCTAGCGCAGCTTCCGCCCCGTCGTACTCGTCGCCAGCCGCGCGTGCAGCACGCCCTTTTCCCGCTGGAGCCGGTCGGCCAGGGCGCGAATGTCGCCGCCTTTGCCGCGCACCATGATCATCTCGGCGCACAGGTGCTCGTCCAGGTGGACGTGCGTGGCGGCCAGAACCTTGCCGCTGAAATGGTGCTGCTGGTGAATCATCCGTTCGCTCAGGCCACGGGCGTGATGGTCGTAGACAAGCGAAATCGTGCCCAGCAGCACGGCGTCGCTCTCCCACTCCTCCCCGACCAGGTGGTCGCGCACCAGATCGCGGATAAACTCCGAGCGGTTGCCGTAGCGGCTCCCGGCCACCAGCTTTTCCAGCCGCTTGAACAACGCTTTGGGGATCGAGACGCTGACGCGGACGATTTCGGACATGTTATTCGCCTTTCCAGACCTCAACCACAAAATACGGTCCCGGTTCAGGCTCGCTATTGGCGAATTTTCGGGCCATGTTCAGGGCAATATCAAGTTCGTCAACGAGGCAGTGTTCATTGACAGGATACTCAACTGCCATGGAGTTGCAAGAGAGCGGAGAGCACTCGAAATATGGGGTCCAAGGGTGGTTGACTGCTTCGTATCCTTGAAGAGTGAAGTTGGCCGGAAGAGGTGAGACCTTGAGTTTAGGCGGACACCAAATCTCTTCACCCTTTGTGTCGAAAATAAGTGGGGCTACTTTGAATGCGAAGAGTGTGTACTTTTCCTTGTTGTCCTCTGGAACCACCGACAACGCCAACTCGGGCGAATCGTAGACAAACATCTCATTGTGCAACCACTTATCGATCCAGCCCGGCGGGCCTTCTGAAAGGCAATTGCTGACGCTATAGATGTCCTTCACGGAAGTCATTTCTGGGAGCAATGCAGGAGGCTTCGGAAAGACAAGTTTCGGAAAATAGCCGATGAGAATCAGTTCCACGCTTCACCGTGTAAGGTCTGACCATTTTCCAAATAGATTCGGACTACTTTTCGTTTTCGACCAACTCGTCATCCTGAATTTCCGGCTCTTCCTCGTCGCCGACGGAGTCTTTGTATCCGCCGACGCCTTGGCCGCGGCGGGCTTCCCATTCGTCGAGGGTCATCAGCACTTCGCGGGCCTGGCTGCCGGAATATTCGCCGACCACGTGATCTTCGGCCATGAAGTCGATCAGGCGGCTGGCGCGGCCGTAGCCGATGTTGAGCTTCCGCTGGAGCAGTGACACGCTGCCGCGCTGGTACTGGAGGACGTAGCGCACGGCATCGTAATAAAGGTCGTCGCGCTGGGCAAAGTCGGCCCCGTCGCCGTCGTAATCGTCGCCGCCACCGCCGCCGCCGCCGGAACTGCCGCCACCGCTGCCGCGCTTCGGCGCGGGGGCCTTGGGTTTGATCTGAACCAGTTCGCGGTTGAACTCGCGC
Organism: uncultured Planctomycetia bacterium; assembly: GCA_903929765.1. Lineage (GTDB taxonomy): Bacteria > Planctomycetota > Phycisphaerae > FEN-1346 > JAACEH01 > CAIYVX01. The sequence goes on along the minus strand of CAIYVX010000083.1, from coordinate 53,516 downwards.
GGGGCGTTCTTCGCGACGAACTCGACCACCTTGTTTACTTCCTCATCCGAGACAAACGTACACTGGGCCCGCAGCAGCTTCGACGCCCCGGGCTGCATGAGCAGCATGTCGCCCTTGCCGAGCAGTTTTTCGGCGCCCTTGCCGTCGATGATGGTGCGGGAATCGACGCCCGAGGCCACCTGGAAAGCCACGCGGCACGGATGGTTCGACTTGATCAGGCCGGTGACAACGTCGACGCTCGGCCGCTGCGTGGCCAGGATCAGGTGAATGCCGACGGCGCGGGACTTCTGCGCCAGCCGCGTGATCGCCGCCTCGGCTTCCTTCGAGCAGGTCATCATCAGGTCGGCCAACTCGTCGACAATGAGGACGATGTAGGGCATGTGGTACGTGAGCCGCATCTCGTCCTCGGGCGTGGCCGGCTTGAACCGCTCGACGATTTTTTCGCGCGACAAATTGTTGAAGCCGACGATGTTCTTGACGCCTGCCTCGGCCAGCAGGCCGTACCGTTCTTCCATCTTCCCGATCAGCCATTCCAGGATGCTCTGGACGCGGGCCATGTCGCTCACCACCGGGCACATCAGGTGCGGAATCGCCGCGAACATGGTCATTTCCACCATCTTTGGATCGACCAGGATGAACTTCACGTCGCGCGGGCTGCGGGCGTAGAGGATGCTCATGATGATCGAGTTCAGGCAGACGCTCTTGCCCGAGCCGGTCGTGCCGCCGATCAAAAGGTGCGGCATGGTGCTGAGGTCGCGGACCAATGGATTTCCGGCCGAGTCCTTTCCCAGGAAGAGCGGCAGATTGTGGCGCTTCGACACCGGCAGTCCGTCCTCAATCGATTCGCGCAGGCGGACGGTTTTGCGATGCAGGTTGGGCACTTCGATGCCGATAGTGCCACGGCCGGGCAGGGGGGCGACAATGCGGACGCTGGAAGTTTTGAGGCCGATGGCCAGGTCGTCCGACAGGCCGATGACCTTGCCGACCTTGATCCCGGCGGCCAGCGAAACTTCGTATTGCGTAATCACCGGCCCGGTGTCGATGCCGACCACCTGGGCCTCGACGCCGAACTCCTTGAGCGTCGCCTCCAGGTTGGCCGAGTTCTCCCGAATTTTCTCCTCTTCCTTCGAGATGTCGAACGGTTCGGGCGGATCGAGGAGGTCGAGCGACGGGAAGGGGTAGGCCGGGGCCTGATCGACCGGACATTCGGAGGAATCGACCAGCCGACCGGAGGGTTCCTGCCGCTCGGTCTGAACCGCCGCCACGGGCTTCTTTTCGCGCGGCACGCGAATCGCCGGCTCGATTTTTTCCTTCGACTTTTCCTCGCCGGCGGGTGCGGCCTTTTCGACTTTCGCGTCCTTCTCGGCGGTGGCGGGTTTGACCTCGGCCTCAGCGGGCTTGCGCTTCGCGGCCGCAGCCGGGGCCTCTTCCTCGTGCTTGAACAGTTCGCCGGTTTCGGCGTCGCGTCCGCCGCTGCGGATCTTCGGCACCGGCCGGGCTTTGGCCACTTCGGCTGCGCTCACGGCTTCGGTCACAACGGTCGCCTTCTCGTCAGCTTTCTCTTCGCCGTCGGTCGTCTTGGCAGCGCGGACCTTCCTGGTCGCCCCGCGCAGAATCGCCAGCCGCGACTCGCGCCGCTCCCGTACCCATTTCCACAGCGCCACCGGTCCCAGCAGCACCAGGCTATCGGTCGCCAGCAGCATCCCGACCACGGCCATGGCCGCCAGAACCAGATAAGTGCCGAAACTGCCGACCAGCGAGCCGAACGTCGCAGCAATGAACTGGCCCAGCAGCCCGCCCGGTCCTTCGGTCAGGTACCGGCTCTCGTCGAAACTGAACAGCCGCCGGTCGTAGGACGCCGTCGCGAGGCCCGAAGCGAACAGCACCACCAGCGCCGCCCCGGCCAGCCGCAGCCACTTGTCCTTAATTTCATATTTAGCAATATACGCCGCCAGCAGGGCGAAGCCGGCCACCAGCAGCGGCCAGACGCCCCAGCCGACGTAGGCCAGAATGAAGTACCCGACCTCGGCCCCCAGCCAGCCGCAGGCGTTGTGCGTCGCCGCATGGGCCTGATAGCCGCGATGCGGGTCAGAGGCTGCGTCGAACGTCCAGAGCGCCGGGGCCAGAAAGAGGAGCGCCGTCGCCACCGCCGCAATCACGATCACGCGCTGCGGGAGTTCCTTGCGCATCAGCCAAGTGCCGCCCAGGACCGTGATGAGGGCGATGAGGAGATAGTTGCCCACGCCGGCGAAAGCCAGCAGGCCGTGTGACATGTAGGCCCCGACCGTGCCGCCGACGTTGCTGATTATCTCGGGATGGCCGCGCGGCGGATCGCCGGCAGTGTGCGTGAGCAGGCTGGCCAGGACGAACAGCAGCAGCCCCGCGACGGCCAGCGGCACGAGGAAACGCAGAACCAAAGCTTTCTTTTCGGGAGTCATCCGAATTCCTCCGCCGCCACTTTTCTAGTGGCACGGGCATCTTGCCCGTGAGTCCCAGGGGCATCTTGCCCCTGGTGTTTCTTCTTTTTCTTTTTTTTCCACGGGCGGGACGCCCGTGGCACTCATGGGCGAGACGCCCATGCCACTGGGCACTACTTGGTTCCAGTATGTCCAAATCCGCCGCTGCCGCGCGTGGTTTCGTCGAGCTGCGCGACGATTTCCGTTGCCGCCCGGACCACCGGGGCAATGACCAGTTGAGCGATTCGGCTGCCGCGCTCCACGGTGTACGGTTGCTCGCCGATGTTGCCGACAATGATGCCCACTTCGCCGCGATAATCGGAGTCGATGGTGCCCGGCGAGTTGACAATCGTCAGGCCGTGCTTCAGGGCCAGCCCGCTCCTGGGGCGCACCTGGCCCTCATAGCCCGGCGGAATTTCCAGATACAGTCCGGTCGGCACAAGGCGAATCTGCCCCGGCTCGATGACCAGCGGCTCCGCGTTGGCCGCACAAATATCCATTCCGGCCGCCGCCTCGCTCATATAGCGCGGCAGGGGCACGTCCTCGCAACCGTCCTTGCGGCGAATCCTGACCGTTATCGGCATTTTATCGGACCTTTCCTTAACTCTTTTGCCGCTTGCCAGTAGTGGAATGAGGCTTGTTTTTCTTTCCTGCCCTGTAGGGGTGATCGAATGCCAGTTTGCCGGATCTCGCGCCGACCGGCCATGAGTCCGGGTGCCACACTTTGAAGCCCCGGCTGTATCGGGGCCAAAGTGTGTTCTTTGCCTCGCTCGTTGTCCCCAGCGAGAGTGGGGGCAAATTTACTTCCGTTTGCGCCGTGCGATCAGCCCGACCGGGTTGGCATGGCACCGGCTGGCTCACGCTATCGCCAAGTAGTCGTGATCGGCGAGTGACCAACAATCGTCTTGCCGGCGGGGCAGGCATGACGTCGGGCTTAAACCTTCATTCTCTCCCCAGATTTCCCAGATTTCCTTGACTTTGTCGTCATTGCCTTCGATGTCCAGTGCTAGCTCTTCCATGATTGTCTTGAATTTCAATCCACTTTTCTCTAATAGCTTATCCGATCCAATATGAATAGCCATAAGTGCGCGAGTGCCGTGGAACAGCCCCATGGACTTCAGGAAGCGCGTGGTGCTAACGGCGGCGACATATCTCTGCAACCACATCTTGTTTGTGTCCGAATTCCGTTTGGGGCCGATTCTCCAGTTTTCCGGGGATCTAGAACCAGTCATTACTGGGCTCCTTTCAAGAGATCGTGCATAGCAAAACGTCAACGTCGTTCCAGCGGCATGAGGACGCTCATCTCCTCTTCTGTTACATGCTTTTAATCGGTTCGTGGAGCGAATTGACCGTTTTACCGGTCTCGTCGTTCAGGTTCAAAACCGGTCCAACCTTGCCGACTGCCAGTACTGCGCGGGTCTCGCCGTTTTCGTCATGCAAGCCTAGACTCGATCCCTCCTTATCTACGGTAAGTGCCGCGCGGGTTTTGCCCCCCTCGTCAAATATGCTGAGATTCGACCCGGTCACGACCAATCCAACTCGTGCCTTGCCATTCACTTCAGTCAGCGCCACCCCAGGTCCGTCCTTATTTACACTAACTAACACAAAGTCCTTGTAGTTTTCGTCATTCAGACTTAGCCGCGACCCGTTACTATCGACCTGAACTAACACGCGGGTCACGCCATTTTCGTCACGCAGGCCCAGGCTCGGTCCTTCCGTACCTACGGCAAGCGCCGCGCGGGTTCTGTCCCCATCGTCAAAAATGCTAAGCCCCGAACCTTCACTGTTCACGGCCAAGCCAATTCGGGTCTTGCCATTTCCGTCAACCAGGGCCATCCCCGGTCCGACCTTATCTACGGCAAGAGCAGCGCGGATATTGCCCCCTTCGTCGGACAATTGCAGCGCTGGCCCATTCCCGTCTAGGCAAAGCAATGCACGGGTCTCGCCGCCATCGTCATACAGGCGCAGTTCCACCCCGCCCTCGGTCATGCTTAGTTCGGCACGGGCCGTGCATCGCTCATCTATAAGGAGTATTGCCGGTCCATCCTTGGCCACAGAAAGTCCGATGCGGGGTCTGCCTTCATCGTCCTCAACGATGAGTTGCCGTGTTCGCAAGGACGTACGTAACTCGGTTAGTTCCCGCTCCAACTTCTCCAATCGTTCTTCGGTCGTCATTCCACGCTACTCCCGAAAGGTTCCGTGTTGAAGTGAAACACCATCATATCCAGGCGATTGGCAGGGTTGCAAGAGGCTGGTGGCCTCTAGTGTTTCGCCAATTCCTCCGCCAGCGTCACAATTCTTCTTGCCGCTTCGTCTTTCGATCCGCGAACCGTCTCGCCGCTCTTTTGCCCGGCCCGGAAAATCGTAATCTCGGTTTCGGCAGCCCCGATAACCGACGGGGCGTTGAGGACTATCGCGTCGAGACCCTTGCGCACCAACTTCTCTTGCGCCGCCTTCTCGCCCTCGGCCGATTCCAGAGCGAACCCGATCACGATCTGCCCCGGCCGCCGCCGCGCCGCCATCTCGCGGACGATGTCGGGATTTTGCACCAGTTCCAGCGTCAGCGTTTCGGCCGCCTCGCGTTTGATCTTGCCGCTCGAGCGCTGCTTCGGGCGATAGTCGCTCACGGCGGCGCAGGCGATCAGGGCGTCGCATCGGGGGAACTCGGCAGTGACGGCATCGAACATTTCCTGGGCGCTTGTTACGGCCACAACCTTATCAACCGCCGGCATTTCGTGCGTCGTCGGGCCGTGAACCAGCGTCACCTCATGCCCCGCCGCCTTCGCCGCCACCGCCAGGGCGTAGCCCATCCGCCCCGTCGAGGCGTTGGACAGATAACGCACGTCGTCCAGGTACTCTCGGGTCGGACCGGCCGTGATCAGGATTCTCACGCTAATCGTCCGCGTTTGGAAAGGGGGGGTGGTTTATCGCTCGGGGCGCGGCCGGCCGGCAGGCATTTGCCGGCGTCGGCGTCTTCGAGCAGGTTTTCGACGGCGGCGACCAGTTCTTCCGGCTCGCTCATGCGGCCTTCGCCCACGGTGCCGCAGGCCAGCCGTCCGGCCTCCGGGCCGACGAAGCGGTAGCCCAGGTCCACCAGCAGCGCCACGTTGTTCTGCACCACCAGTTTGTTCCACATCCGGGTGTTCATGGCCGGGGCGATGATGACCGGCAGATCAATGGCCAGGAGCGTGGTCGAAAGCAGGTCGTCGGCCAGACCGCCGGCCAGTTTGCCGATCAGGTTGGCCGTGGCTGGAGCCACGAGGCACGCTTCGCCCCAATCGGCTAGGCTGATGTGGGCCGACTGGAACTTCTCCGCCGGTTGCCACATGTCGGTGTAAACCATTTGCCGCGTCAGGGTCTGGAAGGTGAGGGGAGTGACGAACCGCGTGGCTGATTCGGTCATGACGACGCGAACCTCGGCCCCGCGCTGCACGAGCGTGCTGACGACCATCGCCGTCTTATAGGCGGCGATGCCGCCCGTGACGCCGACGATGATCTTCCGCCCGACCAAGATGTCCTTTTGTTTTGCCATGAGTTCTTCTACGTGGATGCAAGCACGCGCCCTAAGTCAACCGACTCAATAAACAGCGAATATCGAATATCGAACACGGAACCGCAGAATCACGAAGTCAGATTCCGCTTCCGACTGCTGCTCTGACTTCATGATTCGATATTCGTTATTCGATATTCTGCGGTTCGCCGTTTCCGTTGAACTTACAAAATAAAGAAAAACGACAACTATTCGTCGTCCTCATCGCGCCGCGACCGCCGTCCGCTCGGCGCGGCCGTCGGGCCTTCGGCCTTGACGTGCGACAGGCCGCCGCTCAGATCGAGGCAAATCTTGTCTGTGAGAATCTCCTCGACCACCGCCTCGGCCAGGGTCTTGCCCATGCCGTCCACCAGCAGCGGCGCGCCGAACGCCACGTCGACCATCCGTTTCTGCATCAGGACGGACAGCTTGAACCGCCCGCCGACCTTGCGGACGATCACATCACTCTTCAGGGCTTCAATCATCTCTTTCTCCGATGGTTTTCAATGAGCCGCACCACGTCCTCGACGGCCCGCTCCAGTTTATCGTTTACCACTTCCGAAGTATAGACCCCGCTCCGGCGGGCCACGGTCAGTTCCGTCTCGGCCTCGGCAAACCGCCGGGCCACCGCCGCGGCCGTTTCCGTGCCCCGACCGGCCAACCGCTCTCGCAACGCCTCGAGCGACGGCGGCACAATCAGAATCTCCAGCGCCGCCGGGAACTTCCGGCAAATCTGCATGCCGCCCTGCACGTCGATCTCCAGGAGCAGCATCTGGCCCGCCTGCCGCGCCGCTTCCAACTGCGCCACCGGCGTGCCGTAAAGTTCGCCGAAGACCTCGGCGTGCTCGATCAGCCCGCCGCGCCCCCGAAGTTTCTCAAACTCCGCGCGGGTCACGAAGTGATAATCCACTCCGTCCTGCTCACCCTGCCGCGGCGCCCGCGTCGTCGCCGAAACGCTGAACCGCAGCCCAGGCTCGCGCTCGAGTACGGCGTGAACCACCGTACTCTTGCCCACGCCCGAAGGGCCGCTGATGACCACCAGATCGGCCCCGCCGACCTGATCCTTGTGCCCGCTCAACGCGCCGCCTCCAAATCCTCGTCGTCCGACTCATCGGTCGCGTCGGTCCGGCCGATCAGTTTGTCGCGGATCGTCCCCGGACTCTGGTGCGACAGGATGATGTGGTTGGAATCGGTGATCATCACGCTGCGCGTCTTGCGGCCGCTGGTGGCGTCGACCACGCGGTTCTCGTCCCAGGCCTTCTCGATCAGCCGCTTCAGCGGCGAGCTGTCGGCCCGGGCCACGGCCACCACGCGCGCCGTCGCCAGGCAATTGCCGAAGCCGATGTTGATCATTTCGATGGGCACGGCGGCGCTCCACGGCAGCTTAGATGCGGCTTAACGGCAACTTGGTCTATTCGTGAGGTTTGCAGCCTAAACCCCTCACCCGGCCCTTCGGGCCACCCTCTCCCAAGGGAGAGGGGTTAAAACACCCTACTCGGCGTTTTGCACCTGTTCCTTCAAGCGGTCGATGGCCGCCTTGATCTCGACAATGCGGCGGCTGATCTGGGCGTGACCGGACTTCGAGCCGATGGTGTTGGCCTCGCGCAGCATTTCCTGGGTCAGGAACTCCAGCTTCCGTCCCGCCGGCTGGTCCGATTCCAGAAGCTCGTCGAACTGGCCGAGGTGCGATTGGAGCCGGGCGATTTCCTCGTTGATGTCCGACCGTTCGGCAAAGAGCGAAACCTCCGTCAGCAGCGTCTCGCGGGCCATCTCGAGCGGCGTGCCTTTGAGCAGCACGGTCACGCGGGCCAGCAGCCGGTCGCGATATTCCTCGATCACCGCCGGGCCCAAATTTTTGATCTCGGCCAGGTGTTCGCGGATGCTCTTCAGGTGCAGCCGCAGGTCGGCCTCCAGCGTCTTGCCTTCCTGCCGCCGCATGGTCTCAAAATCCCCGAGCGCCGCCTCCAGCGAGGCCAGCACACGCTCGCGAATCGGGTCCAGCGCCGTGGCCTGGGCGTTTTCCTCCACCACGCCCGGCAGGGCCACCAGGTCGGCCATGGACAACTCGCTCTTCACGCCGATCCGCTTGGCGATCTGCGGCAACTGTGTGGCGTAGGCCTCCAGCATGGCCATCGAAATCGGCAGATCGGTGCTCGCGCCCAGCCGCCGGCAGCGCATCGACACGGTCAAAGCCCCGCGCGAAATCCTGGCCCGGATGATCCGGTCGAACTCCGACTCCAGGGCGCCCAGAAATTCCGGCGTCCGGTAAGTCGTCTTGAGGTAGCGCTGGTTGACGCCGCGCACTTCGGTCGACAGGCTCAGATCGCCGTCTTCCCGCTGCGCCGCCCCATAACCAGTCATGCTCAGAATCATCGTTTTGTTTCCATTCGCCGTTGCTGTTTCTTTTTCTTTTGAAGCCCCCAGCACTGCTGGGGGATGCTGTTGTTTCTTTTGTTTCTTTTACATTTTTAATTTTGCATTTTTAATTTTTAATTCTCTTAAGCTTTCCTGCTCCCCGGCTTCACCAGCGGCAACCCTTCGCGGCAGAGCGGGCAATCGGCCGGCTCGTAGGTCGGCACGTCGATCTTCAGGAGGCTGAAGAACGGGACGCCGAAGCCGGGATCGCGACCGCTGGTGCGGTCGACCAGGCTGGCCACGGCCACGACCACGCCGCCCGCGGCCTCAACCACTTCGCGGACCTCTTTCGACGAGCGGCCGGTCGTGACCACGTCCTCGACCAGCAGGACGCGCTCGCCGGGCCGGATGGTGAAGCCGCGGCGCAGCTCCATCAGATTTTCCTTGCGCTCGGCGAAGATGCCGCGCACGCCGAGGGCCCGGGCCATTTCGTAGGCCACGACGATGCCGCCCATAGCCGGCCCGATGACCGTTTCAATCTCGAAGTCTTTGAGTTGCTTGGCCAGGGCCTTGCACAACTTGCCGGACAACTTGGGGTCCTGGAGCACCAGGGCGCACTGCAAGTAGCGCGGACTGTGCAGCCCGCTGGTCAGGATAAAATGCCCTTCCAAGAGGGCCTGGGCCTCGATGAACGTCTCCAGGTACTTGTCGGTGGCCACAATGACGCTCCGTAAAAAAGTTACTTGCCGGTCGGGGTTGCGGCGGGCGTTTCTCCGGCGGGCACTGCCGGCGACGGTTGGTCGCTTGGCGCCGGAGCCTTGTCCGGCTGCGGCCGGGCCGGCCCCTGCTGTTGCTGCGGCGCCTGACCTTGGGACCTGACCTGGTGCATCAGGTACATCCCGGTGACGATCGACAGCAGGAAAAACGCCGCGGCAAAGCCCGCGGTGATCTTCGTCAGCACGTCGGCTGTCTTGGTGCCGAAAGCGCTTTGTCCGCCGCCGCCGAACGCCCCCGCCAGGCCCGCCCCGCGTCCCTTCTGGATCAGGATCAGCAGGATCAGCAACGCTGTGCACACCACAAAAAGAATCTGAAGAGCTATGGCCACAAGTCACCTCTCTCTAAGGTTTGCGGGATTTTACAATCCCTTGGCTTTCTGTGCCGCCGCAATAATCGCCAGAAACGGTTCGACCTTCAGACTGGCGCCGCCCACGAGGGCTCCGTCGATGTCCGCCTGGCTCATCAACTCCAGTGCATTGTCGGCCTTGACGCTGCCGCCGTACTGAATCCGCAGCGCATCGGCCGTTTGTTTGTTGTACAGCTTCGCCACCAGACCCCGCACGAAAGCGTGAACTTCCTGGGCCTGACCCGGCGTCGCCGTCTTCCCGGTCCCGATAGCCCACACCGGCTCGTAGGCCACGACGACCTTGGCCATCTGCTCCGCCGCGACGCCCTTGAGACCCTCGCGGGTGTGCCGCTCGCAAACGCTCTCGGTCTTGTTGGCCTCGCGTTCGTCGAGCGTCTCGCCGATGCAAAGAATGACATTCAGCCCCGCCGCCAGCGCAGAGCGAACCTTCTTGTTGACCTGCTCGTCGGTCTCGCCGAAGATGTGCCGCCGTTCGCTGTGGCCGATGATCACCGAATCCGCCCCGGCGTCGAGAACCATGCCCGGGCTGACCTCGCCGGTGAACGCGCCCGAGGCTTCATAATAACAATTCTGGGCGGCGACGTGAATGCCCGTGCCGCGCAGGGCCTCGCTCACCGCCGAAACGTAAACAAACGGCGGCGCGACGCCGACTTCCACACCACGGCCGTCGCTCTGCCGCGCCACTTCCTGGGCCAGCTTTACCGCCCCGGCCCGATCCAGGTTCATCTTCCAGTTGCCCGCCACATACGGTTTTCGCATTCAATCTCTCCTCTTCACCCCTCTCCCTTTGGAGAGGGTGGGCCTGGGGAAAAAAGGCCGGGTGAGTGGTTTTGGCTCCTAACCTCATGGCGGCAAACAGCGGCCGCCATGCCACCCTGCCGTTTATTACATTCCGCGTCCGACCAATTCCGCCAGCGGCTTCAACCGAGTCATCAACTCGTAAAATTCCTCCGGATGCAAACTCTGCGGCCCGTCCGACAGGGCGTCTTCCGGGTGCGGATGGACCTCGATCAGCAACCCGTCCGCTCCGACCGCCACTGCCGCCATGGAGAGCGGGGCCACCAGGTCGCGCCGGCCCGTCCCGTGGCTCGGATCGAAGACCACCGGCAGGTGGCTCTCGATCTTCAGGTTCGCCACGGCGGCCAGATCGGGCATGTTCCGCACCGAATCGTCGAACGTCCGCACGCCGCGCTCGCACAGAATCACGTCGTGGTTGCCCTCGGCCATGATGTACTCGGCCGCCATCAAAAGTTCTTTCACTGTGACCGCCGGCCCGCGTTTCAGCAGCACCGGCTTGCGGGCCTGGCCCACCTCGGTCAGCAGGCGATAATTCTGCGTATTTCGCGCCCCGATCTGGAGTACGTCGGCCACGGCGGCAATCGCCTCCACGTCGCGCGTGTCCATTACTTCCGTCACAATCGGCAGGCCGAACTCCTCGCGCACTTCCTTCAGATATTGCAGACCCTCGCTGCCCAGGCCCTGGAACGAATATGGGCTGGTGCGCGGCTTGTACGCTCCGCCGCGCAGCATCGTCGCCCCGGCCTTTTTCACGATCCGGGCCGTCTCGAAAAGCTGTTCCCGCGACTCCACCGCACACGGTCCCGCGATCACCGTCAGAGCCGTGCCGCCGACCTTTCGCCCCATGATCTCAATACAAGTGTTCGCGGCGTGAAACTCGCGCGAGGCCAGCTTGTACGGCTTCATGATCGGCGTCACGTTGTCGACGCCCGGCAGCCCGACGAACCGGTCCGGCTGCATCCGCGTCTCGTCGCCGATGGCCCCGATGATGGTCCGGAACTCGCCCCGGCTCAGGTGCGGCCGCAGCCCGGCCTCTTCGATGCGCCGCACCACGTCCGCGACCTGCTGCTCCGTGGCCGAAGTTTTTAAGACGATAATCATCGCCTGCGTGGTCCCGTTGGCCATGGCGCCTCTCCCTTCGGAGAGGTTGGCCCTTCTGTGCCGGCGGAGGAGTTTTGCATCGCCCCTCGCATTTTATTTGAAACACCATTCATCTGTTAAACCCTATCCGTTCTCTTCGCTCGTCACCGCCGCCGTTATGTAGGGCGGTTGCGCCGTTTGCAGCCGCCATAATAAAACGCTCTTCTTCCGCTAGCCGTTATTGTTTCTACCCTTCCTCGCTCATCACCGCCCGCGGATACGATCCCAGCACTTCCAGCCGCCGGCAATGGTTCTTGGCCTCCCCGAGCGCCTCGCGCACCGCCGCATCGTCGCGGTGCCCCTCGATGTCCACGAAGAAGTAGTATTCCCACTTCCCCGTCGGCGACGGGTGGCTCTCGATCCGCGTCATGTTCAGCCCCTTGGCCTCGAAGACGCCCAGCACCTCAACCAGCGCTCCCTTGCGGTCCTGCACGCTGAAGAGGAGGCTCGTCTTGTCGTGCCCCGTGGCCTTCGGGCCGCGCCGGCCCAGCACCAGAAACCGCGTCACGTTGGCCGGATTGTCCTCAATCGCCGGACAGACAATCGGCAGCGCATAAAGTTCCGACGCCATCTTCGACGCAATCGCCGCCGTGCCCGGCTCCTTCGCCGCCCGCTCCGCCGCCAGCGCCGTGCTGCCCACCTCGATCAGTTCCGCCTGCGGCATGTTCCGCGCCAGCCACACGCGGCACTGGTCGAAAACCTGCGGCTTCGAGTAAACCCGCTTCACCTCGGCCACCGGGCCGCTCGAGAGCAGGTTCTGGTGAATCGGAATCGCCAGTTCCGCACAAACCGTCACCGTCGTCTGCAAAAACTTCTGCATCGTGTCGGTGATGCTCCCGGCGGTCGAATTTTCAATCGGCACCAGGCCGTAATCCCCGTGCTCCCGCTCGACCCAGTCGAACACGCTGGCGATGTCGGACACCGGCACGTACTCCACCGACGCCCCGAAATGCTGCAGCGCCGCCACGTGGCTGAAACTGCCGTCCGGGCCCAGGTATATGATCTTCAGCGGCCGCTCCAGCGCCAGGCTGCCGCTCATCAACTCTTTCCAAACGGCCGTCAGCGTCCGCTCGCCCAGCGGCCCGTGATTAGCCTCCGCCACGTGCCGCAACACCTGGTGTTCGCGGTCCGGGCTGTAGACCTGCGTGATGCCCTGCGACCGCTTGATCCGCCCGACTTCCACGGCCACCTGGGCCCGCTCGTTCATCAACTCCACGAGCCGGAGGTCCAGCGCGTCAATCCGCCGGCGCAGCTTCTCCGTTTCGGCCTCGGCATTCGCCTGATTATTGAGTTCCTCAGCCAATATTGCCCCCTCCGCCGCCCAATAGGCGCGGGAAGACCGAAATCTAAGACCCTACAGGATAGTAAAAAGGCTCGAAAAGTCAAAGAAAAAGGCAGGAACGGCGGCTACTGCCGTTGTTGCTGTTGTAGGGACAGGGTTCTACCCTGTCCGGCTGTTGTTGTTGCTTCTTCACCCCTCTCCCTTGACGGGAGAGGGTAGGGTGAGGGTGTTGTTTTTTCTTCTTCTTAGGAAGCCCCCAGCACTGCTGGGGGACGATTTTGTCTTTGTAGCGGCGTTTCACCTGAAGTGCTTAACCAATGCCGCCAAAAACCCGACCACAAGAATCGCCCCCAAAATCCAAAGCCACTTGGGCACGGCAAACAATGGTCCCTTGAGCCATAATCTGATCTTGAGACTCAGAATCGTCCAATCGCCCGTTTTGGCGGTAACAGTATTAGTGCCGCCGCCATGATCGACAATGACAGGTCCCCCGCCGGAATGGATGATAGTAGTCGGTGCCTCCCACGCTGCAGTTCCGGCTGGGACCGTTCGGGATACACCGTCCATCGTGTTCGCAAGATCCAAGAGCCTGTTAAGTTCAGCCTGTTCCGGCTTGACCATACGTCCGACCTTTTGTTCAAGGAGAAATATCGCCTCGAAGGCGGCCTGCATATAGAAAGATCGCTCATCAGACCGCGACTTCGATTGTAGCACGCACGAAAGAGCGGACGCGATACTCAAAAGTTTGTTAATGTATGTGCGGTTCGGGTCATACCCATTCCAGAACCGGAAAGCCTGTTCAATCTTACGCAGAAGAAAGGCAAGGTTTGCATCCGTCAGCGATTCCCACTGGACGCCCGGCACCCCATTCCAACGTCGGCAATCTTCTTGGATTACGCTAAGTAGTGATTCAAGGTCATCTTTGGTTTTCTTTACCGACACTGGATAACCTTTCTGTACAGGGAATTCCGACCGCCAGCCGGACCGATTTCGTCACGGCATAGCATCCTTGGCTAACGACCTGTTCTCGATCTTGTTTCCAAATTCCTTACTGCGTTTTTGGGCTTCGAGGACTTGCTGTGGTGACATCTTCTTTTCTATCTGATCCCGAGCCACCGCCGATTCTTTATTAGTTTTGGAGGCTAGATCATACCATGCATACGCTTCCACATAGTCTTTCTCAATGCCATCGCCGTTGGCATAGCAGATTCCGAGGTCATCCTGGGCACTGGCGTAGCCCTGCTCGGCAGCCTTGCGATACCATCTCACGGCTTCGGCGTAGTTCTGTTCTACGCCTTTGCCGTTATAATAACTGCTCCCAAGCACGGCTTGTGCGTTGGCATAGCCTTGGTCAGCAGCCTTCCGTAGCCACTTCAAGCTTTCCGGGTAACTCTGCTCTACGCCTTCACCGTAGGCGTAGCAGACACCGACCATGTATTGAGCATCGACTGCGCCGTGCTCGGCGGCCTTGCGAAACCAATTCAGCGCCTCCGTGTAGTTTTTATCTGTACCTGTTCCGTTGCGGTAGCAGTATGCAAGATTGAATTGGGCGTCGGCTTGGCCTTGCTCGGCAGCTTTACGCCACCAATTCACCCCCGTCGTGGGGTTTTTCTCCACGCCTGCACCTTCATTGTAACAGCGACCGAGCATGTATTGCGCATCGGCATCGCCCTGCTCGGCGGCTTTGCAAAACCACCTTACGCCTTCCTCGTGGTCCTTTTCCACGCCTTTGCCTTTGTAGTAGCAGACGCCAAGCATGTATTGAGCATCAATGACACCCTGTTCAGCCTTGGTTTTATATTGTTGAAATTCCGTCAAGGCCACGTTGGTTTGCGGGGCTTGGTTGATTGAACAGAGCAAGCCAGAGAGTGGCGAAGCTACAACAAAATCGCCTAAAATAACGACGGCAGAAAGCACCGCAGCTCTCCACCGCTGAAGCGTCTCCCCTTTAGAGCGAACTGCAATCTGGAATAAAACTGTCATGAAGGCCCATCCAATGGCCACGGTAATGATGATCCCAATGGCCAGATGATAGGCAAACAAAAAGCCCGTAATTGCGCCGCAAATGATTCCAAAGATATGGCCAATGAAAGAGCACCAAAAGGCAGTGTTCAGCGAGAACTGTACGCGACCAATCAATCTACTCAAAAAGAGCAGCAAGACCATTCCAACTACGATCGAGACGATAGCGCCAAGAATTAACATAAACCAGGATTTCCAGGGCAAAATCTTCTTCGCCGTACTCCGCAAACCCGTCGGCACATTTCCGCACCGGATTATTTGGCCTACTTGTTGCGCATGATTATGTCACCGCCTCCTGTGGCTGGCAAGCCCTTTTTGGGGTCGGGGTCAGAACTAATCTATCCCGAACCGGGCATAATAATAGCACACGCCCACAATCCCGCACAGGCTCGACGCCAGGAGCATCGCCACCGGGCCGGGGCCGAGCGGATCGGCGATTTCGTGGCCGTAGGCGAGGTTGGTAAAAATCCAGATCGCCCCGCCCACGAGCGGCGCGAGCATCACGGCCACGCACCGCGCCGACCAGTAAATCCCGATCGAAGGTGGCACCAGGATTCCGGGATTCAAAGCCAGAATTGTTTCAGTTCGCTCTGGTGCGGCGGGCGTAGCGCTGGCCGGGGACGGATTGGACGAGCCGCTTGAGTTCGAGAATGGTGAGGTTGGCGGCGACGGCGGAAATGGGGAGGGCGGCGCGGCGGGAGATTTCGTCGCCCGTGAGGGGGTCGCCGTCGAGGGCGGCGAGGATGGCTTGTTCCTGGGCGTCGAGCGGCTGGGCCAGCGGCGAGGGCACGTCGCGGCCTTCGCCGGCGGGCGTGGTCAGCCCCAAGTCGGCGTATTCTTCCAGAATGTCTTCGAGGCATTGGACCAGCTTGGCCCCGTCCTGAATCAGGCGGTGGGAGCCTTGGGCGAAGGGGCTGTCGATGCGGCCGGGAATGGCGAAGGTGTCTTTGCCCTGCTCGGCGGCGAAGCCGGCGGTAATGAGGGCGCCGCTGCGGAGGCTGGCTTCGACCACGAGGACGCCGAGGCTGAGGCCGGCGATGACGCGGTTGCGGCGCGGGAAGTTTTCCTGTGACGGGCCGACGTCCATGGGGAATTCGCTGACGACGGCCCCGGCGGCGGCGATGGCCTCGGCGTGAGCGGCATGTTCGGGCGGGTAGATGGAGGAAAGGCCATTGCCCAGAACGGCGATGGTGCGGCCGCCGGCGCGGAGGGCGCCGAGATGGGCTTGGAGGTCGATGCCGCGAGCCAGGCCGCTGACGACGGTGAAGCCGGCGCGGGCCAGGGCGCCGCCAAAGCGTTCGGCCTGTTCCTGGCCGTAGAGGCTGCAGCGGCGCGAGCCGACGATGGCGAAGGCCCGGGCGTCGGTCGGCAGGAGGGAGCCGCGCACATAGAGGACCGGCGGCGGGCCGGCGAGGTAAGTGAGGGCTATCGGATAGTCGGGCGAACCGAAGGGGACGATGCGGACGTTGTGTTCGGCGGCGCGTTTGATTTCGGATTCAACTTCAACGGCGGCGCGGGCGGCGACGAAATCGGCGGCACGTTTGGGGCCGAAGCCGGGAACTTCGCCGATCTGGGAGGGGTTTGCGGCCAGGGCGGCGGAGGCGGAGCCGAAATGGTCCACGAGGGCACGGAAAAAGACGCCGCCGATGCCGGGCGTCAGGGCGAGGCGGAGAAAGTCGCGGAGATCGTCGGGCATTTTATTCCCCGTGTTACAGACAACTCAATGCGGCGCGGAGTTCGGCGTCGGTCACGTCGTCGACCAGGCGGGTTTCGCCGATGGCGACGGGGAGGACGAAACGGAGGCGGCCGGACAGGACTTTTTTGTCGTGCCGCATGGCCTCCAGGAGCGCGTCGGTGTCGAGCGGGCGGCGAAGTTTGGTCGGCAGGCCAAAACGTTCGAGAAGTTTGTTTTGCCGCACCACGACCGCGTCATCAATAAATCCTCGCGACCGGGCGATTGCGGCGGCGGCGGCCAGGCCGAGGGCGACGGCTTCGCCGTGGGTGTAAACGCCGTAGGAGGCGACGCTCTCGACGGCGTGGCCGACGGTGTGGCCGTAGTTCAAGCTGGCCCGCAGGCCTTCTTCGCGTTCGTCGGCGCTGACGACGGCGGCCTTGACGCCACAGTTGCGGGCGACGATTTTTTCGAGCGTCGCCGGGTCGCGGGAGAGGAGTTTGGCGGCATCGGCTTCGAGCAAGTCGAAAAGGGCCGCATCGCGGATCATGGCATGTTTGACCACCTCGGCCAGGCCGCTGGAAAATTGGCGGTCGTCGAGTGTGGCCAGGGCGGCGACGTCGGCCAGGACGAGGGCGGGCTGGTGAAAGGCTCCGACGAGGTTCTTGCCGCCGGGCAGGTTGATGCCGGTCTTGCCGCCGATGCTGGAATCGACCTGGGCGAGGAGCGTGGTGGGGGCCTGGACGAAGGGAATTCCGCGCAGGTACGTGGCGGCAACGAAGCCGGCCAGGTCGCCGATGACGCCGCCGCCCAGGGCGACGATGAGGGAGCGGCGCTCCAGGCCCGCGCGAAAGCATTCGTCGCAAAGGCGGGCCAGTTGGTCGAAAGATTTGGACTGTTCGCCGGCCGGGACGGTGGCGGAGGAAACGGCGAAGCCGGCGGCGGAGAGCGAGCGGGCCACGGGGTCGAGATAAATTCCGGCGACGCTGTCGTCGGTAATAATGAGCGCGCGGCCCGGCGGGAGAACGGCGGCGATGTGGCGGCCGGCCTCGGCCAATAGTCCGGAGCCGACCAGGATCTGGTAGGAGCGTTGGCCCAGAGCAACGTCAACGGTGTGCATGGCAATTCTCTCGCGATGGCACAGAAGAGGGTGGAATTAAGTTGCCATCTTGTATCATAAAAAACACGGTCGGACAAGCCGACCGTGGCACATTTGCGGAAACATGGCCACCCTATTTCTTCGGTTTGCGGGCCTGTTCCTCGAACTTGGCCAGGGCCTCGTCGCGGCGGCGGGCCAGTTCAATCGGGTCGGGATCCTCCTCGTCGGTAAAGGCCGAGGGCGGCGCTGTTTCCTCGCGCTTCAGAAATTCCACCCGCTCGGCGATTTCCTCGGGCGTGAGTTCGCGTTTGGACTCCAGCGTCGGCATGTTGGCCCGGACGGCCATCACGCGGCGCGCGATCATGAAGAGGATAAAGATCAGGGCGATGGCGCTGATGACGATCAGGCTGCTGCCGCCGCTCATGATATCCTGGAACGAGCCGTTTATTTCCGTGGCCGGCGGAATGACCTCGATGGTTTTGCCGATCAGGAGCGGGGATTGGTGGTGCCAGATGTCGCCGTCCTCGTGCAGTTTGTCGAAGGCCCGCACCTTGTAAAAATAGCCGCGAAACAGCACCGGTGTTTGCGGGGCGACCTGGCCGGGATCCTCGGTCAGGACGAGTTCGCAGACCGGGGCTTCGCCGACGAAAGGCGTCTGATAGGCCTCGATGACCCACAACTCTTTAATCCCGACGGCATGGGTCAGGGGCAGGCCGAACTTCTCGACCCTGCCGACCATGAGGCTGAGCGTGACCGGCTGGCCGCGGTAGGTGCGGGGAAACTTGGCGAGCTTGGCGATGGTTACGTGCTTTTCGGGCGGTTCGGGGGCGAACCGGGCGGCGGGCAGCTTGTTGACCGCCTCGGCCAGCCAGTAGAAAGCCGCCTCGTCAACGCCGAAAGTGTTGTCGCGAACGTCTTCCAGCAGCGCCTCGCCGCGGGAGAGGTCGACGTCCTGACTTTTGAACGAGGGCAACTCGCCGGTGGCCGGCGGCACGGGCCTGGCGGGGGCGAGGGCTGAGGCCGCCGAAGTCTGAGCCAGTTCCGTTGCGGCGCGAATGGGCCGGTCAGCGGCCTCGGGGGAGACGGCGGTGGCCGGTTCAGCGGAAGTCGCGGGGGCGGCCGAGGTGGCGGCGCTGCCGAGGGCCGGCATCTGGGCCGGGGCGGTTGCGGCAGCGGGTTCCTGTTCATCTATCATCATTTTGGCATGGTAAAGCCAGAAAATGGCACCCATAAACACGATGGCCGCCCCGACGTAGATGAGTTTGGTCGTGGGATTCATGCCGCGCTGCGACATGAAGGTCGTGGGCACGCGGTCGGGCGATGGGTTGGTCATGGTCAGTCCTCCTGTGAAATTCTAGAGTCCGCATGCGGCCGGTGTCAAAATCTTTTTGGCCGCCCAGCCCTATCTATCATAAGATACGCTTACAAAAGGCGACAGTTCGCCAAAACTGGGGAATTTAATGAGTGAGCGGTTCGCCGACTACGATGCGGCCATAAATTATCTGACGCAAAGCACCGATTACGAGCGGATGCGCCGCGTGCGGTACAACGCCGACACGTTCAGCCTCCAGCGCGTGGCCGGGCTGCTCGCGGCGGTGGGGAATCCGCATGAGCGGTTCCGGTCGGTCCACATCGCCGGGACCAAAGGCAAAGGCTCGACGGCGGCCATGGTCGAGGCGATCCTGCGGCAGCATGGGCTGCGAACCGGCCTGTTCGTCTCGCCGCACCTGGTGGACCTGCGCGAGCGGATTCAGATCGACCGGGAACTGATCGACCGCGACGTGATGCGGCGAATGGCGGGGCGGGTGGCGGAGGCGATTGATAAAACGCTTCACGACGATCCACCGACGTTTTTCGAGGTGATGACGGCCGTCGGGTTCCTGGCCTTCGCCGAGGCGGTGGTGGACGTGGCCGTGATCGAGGTCGGGCTGGGCGGGCGGCTCGATTCGACCAACGTGGTGCGGCCGGAAGTCGCAATTATTACCGGCCTCAGCCTGGATCATGTGCAGCAACTCGGGCCGGACCTGGCGTCGATTGCGAGGGAAAAGGCCGGCATCGCCAAGGCAGGCGTGCCGCTGGTGGTGGCCCCGCAGGAAGCGGAGGCCGAGGCGGTGATTGCGGAGGTGGCGGGAGAAGTTGGTGCGCCGCTCGTGCGCGTCGGTCTTCTTCGCCCCACTCACGATCCGGGTGGCATGGCGGCCGCTGTTTGCCGCCATGAATCCCAGACGCCCGATGAAAAATCTTCGCTTCTTCACCCCTCTCCCTTGGGAGAGGGTGGCCCTTCAGGGCCGGGTGAGGGGTTTCCGCCAGTAACCTCTCAACGGCAGGTGCAATTCTCATGGCACAAAGATTTCCTCGCCGGCAAACCGACCGGGCGGGTGACGGTGCGGACGGCGCGCGGGGCTTATGAAAATCTGCTATTGTCACTGGCCGGACGGTTTCAGGGGGCGAACGCCGCTTGTGCCGTGGCGGCGGCGGAGATTGTGCTGGGCGAGAGGCTAGATGCCGAAAAAATGCGAACGGCGCTGGCGGCGGTAGAATGGCCGGGGCGGATGGAAGTTTTTCCCGGTCCGGTGACGGTGATTCTCGACGGGGCGCACAACGCCCGGAGCATCGCCGAACTCTGCGCCGCCGTGGCCGATTATTATCCCGGCCGGCGGACGGTTTATCTCTTCGCGGCGGCGGCGGATAAGGACGTGGCCGGCATGTGCCGCGAGTTGGCCAGGGCCGGGGCGGCGGTGATTTTCACGAAGACCGACAATCCCCGCGCGGCTGAGCCGGAGGAATTGGCAGCGGGGCTGCGCGAAGCCGGAGGAACGGTGGTCGGGACGAATCCGGAGATTGCGGCGGCAATGGCAGCGGCTAAAGAGACGGCCGGCGAAGGTGGAGTCGTGGTGGCGACGGGAAGTTTGTATCTGGTGGGCGCGTTGCTGAAAACTGTAGGTCGGGTCAACAGACCCGACAGGTAAATATTCGACCGGTCGTTTCCGGCCGGGGGCAAAAAAGAGAAACAGCGAATATCCAATAACCAACACTCAATATCCAATCATGAAATAGAAACACTTCCGCCACGGAATCCGCACTTCATGATTGGATATTGGTTATTGAGTGTTGGATATTCGCCGTTTCCGAATGGTCTGGCTAGACTGGCCATGACGAAAACTTGAGGACTTGAAAAAATGACCACTCAACCGAACAAATCTTCTCGGCCCTCCTGGGCCGCTTACCTGGCGATAAATTCCTCGACCGGCGCCCTGCTCGGAGCAATTCTCCTCGTCGTCATGGGGAGCGAACTATGGGGACCGTTCCTGCCGAACTTCATGAAGCGGGATCTCCAGACGAGTATCCTGGTCATCGCCCTGTACGGCTCGTTCCGCGACCTGCTGGAAGCGATCAACTACTTCATCGGCGGCTACATCGCCGGGCGGTTCAACACGCGGCGCGGGCTGCTCCTGTTCAACGCCCTACCGCTCGTGGGCCTGTTGATTCTGCTGTTCGGGCCGATGGTGCTGGGGCCGCAATCGTGGATCGTATTCCTGGCGATTCCGTTTGTATTCGTGTGGGACTCGCTGGCCGGGCCGGCCTTGCTGACGGTGGTGGGCGATTCGCTGCCGCCGGAAAAACGAGCCATGGCCTTTTCGCTCCAGTCGCTCTTTCGCCGCGTGTCGCGGATGCTGGCTTACGCGGTCAACGCGGGGCTGGTCTACTTTGCCGGCATCAAGCTGGGCATGGAGGCGGCGTTCGGATTGAGCTTTTTTGTGGTGCTGGCCAGCCTGTTCGTGCAGCATCGGTTCATGAAAACGGCGAGCAAGGACCAGGAGACGATCATCAACCATCCGATCCGGGTGCTGCGCGGGTTCCATCCGCAACTGAAGCGGCTCCTCGCGGCGGACATTTTCGCCCGGCTGGCCGAGGGCATGCCGCGCGAACTGATTATCCTCTTCACGGTGGCCGTGTTCATCAAGGCCCTGGGGGTGGAGGCGAAAACTGCGGCGGCGATTTTTGCGGCCATGCTCATTGTTTCGCAGGTCACCAGCGCGATCACCTATTTGCCGATGGGGGCGATTGCCTCGCAGCCGGGGTTCGGCAAGCGGCCGTACATCGGGTTGACGTTCGTCTTTTTCGCCTCGTTCCCGGCGGTGCTGGCGGGGCTGGGCCTCCTGGTTCTTCATTTTTCACTGCCCTATGCCGCCGTGATTGCCCTGATGGCCCTGGCGTTTGTCTTTGCCGGGATGCGGGAGGTGGGCGAGCCGGCCCGCAAGGCGATGATCGTGGACCTGATTCCGCCAGAGAGCAAGACGCAATCGATCGGGATTAACTGGTCGGCCCGGTGCGTGGCCGTGATGCTCGCGCCGCTGGTGGGCGGGGCGATCTGGATCGGGGCGAACTGGGTCGGGTACGATCTGGCCACCGGCCACGATATCGCCGATCCGCTCGGCCCCGGCCCGCTGGCGATGCTGCTGGCGTCGAGCCTGTGCGGCATTGTGGGCGTGTGCTATTATTATGCACGGTTTGGGAAGTGATATTATATTGAGGGCCACTTTGAAGCCCGACGCAGTCGGGCCGAAGTGTGTGTTTCTTCTGTTGCTGCTTCTGCTTCTTCACCCCTCTCCCTTGACGGGATAGGGTAGGGTGAGGGTGTTGCTGTTGCTCACAAAACACCCTGTGCTGCCGTTGTTGTTACCGACCATTCTCGAATTTCCCTCTTGAACCCTCTCCCGCCGTTGGTTATGTTTATACCCATGGGCGTCGATGACAAAATCATCGCCGAAATCGTCCGGCGGATCCTTACCGTGATCCAGCCGGACCGCATCATCCTGTTCGGTTCCGCCGCCACCGGCCAGATGACCAAAGACAGCGACATCGACCTCCTGATCGTCGAACCGGACACCAAAGAAAAACGCAGCGAATACGTCCGCATCATCAAGTCCCTGCGGGGCCTCGGTTACCCGTTCGACATTCTTTTCATCACCACCGAGTGGTTCGAGGACAGCAAGGAAGTTGTCGGCGGCATCGCCTACCCGGCGAACAAGTACGGAAAGGTGATCTATAATGCCGCCTGAGAAAACCATGCGAAAACTCGCCATCTTTGCCACCATCCTTTTCGTCGCCCTCGAGTTTTCCGGCTGCAAGGCTGCGGCCCAATGGTACCTAGAAAGAGGAAACGCGAAGTTGAAGGATGGCATGTTCGATGATGCAATCAAGGATTACGACCAAGCCATTGCCATTAACCCAAAGTTTGCCGACGCCTACACAAATCGAGGGGAGGCATACGACCAGAAGGGCAAGTATGATCGAGCTCTAAGCGATTATGAACAGGCCATCGCCCTCGACCCCAATTCGGCCCTGTCTTATAACAGCCGCGGAGGCACATACTTGAAAATGGGTCAATTCGAGGAAGCCATCAGGGATTTCAACCAAGCCCTCGCACTTAATCCGAAATATGCCAAGGCCTATTCCAATCGCTCTGGGGCGTACAGCAGTATGGGCCAAAATGATCTGGCTATCAAAGATTGTGACCAGGCCATTGCCCTCGACCCCAAACTGGCCATGGCTTTCAACAATCGCGCGGTGGCCAACAACAACCTGGGCCGATACAACGACGCCATCAAAGACTGTCTCCAGGCCATTGCACTAGATCCCAAGGACGCCGCGGCATATAGCAACCTCGGGTTGGCACATTACGAAAAGGACCAATACGACCAGGCAATCAAAGAATACGACCAGTCTATCGCCCTCAACCCCAAATATGTTCAGGCATATAATAATCGCGGTCTGGCGTACATCTGCAAAGGACAATGCGAGCAGGCCGTCAAGGACTTGGATCTGGCCATCGCCCTCAGCCCCAAGTTCGCAGCGGCTTATACAAACCGATCGCTTGCCTACTACGGAAAGAAACAATACGAAAACGCTCTCAAGGACTGTAACCTGTCCACCGCACTTGATCCTAAATATGCGATGGTCTATATTGTGCGTGGAAAGGTTTACGTCGCCATGAAGCAGTACAAAAAAGCCTGGGCCGATGTCAAAGCCTGCCGCGAACATGGCGGCAAGCCGCCAGAGGATTTCATCAAGGAACTGACCACCGCCTCCGGCCGATCAGAATAGGCACTCCAGCAAATCACCGTCCCCAAACCGAAACATGCCGCTCGCTGTTGGAGACGAAGGGTTCGCGTTTCCACCCGCTCCAACGTTCCTTCAGCCGCAGGCCGGCGAGGCGGGCCATCAGGTCGAGTTCGCTCGGCCAGGCGTACCGCTGCACCACCGGGCTCATGTCGATGCCGGAACGCGAAATGTAAACGTGATTCTCCTCCAGCATCTGCTTGGCCGCATCGTGGCGCAGCACGTCCAGGCCCACCTCGTCGAGCGTGATCGATTCCGCCTCCACGTATTGATTGTTGCTCAGCCGATGGAACTTTGACGGCACATAGGCTTCCACCACGAACGAACCGTCGTCGGTGAGATGGGCGGCCACGTTGGCGAAGCAGCGTATCTGGGCTTCCTGGCTCGGCAGGTTGAAGAGCGTGTTCCAGATCACGTAGATCAGGCGATATTTGCCCGGCACGCCCACGTCGGCCATATCGCCCATCGTGACCGCAATCTTGTCGCTCCCCGGTTTTGTCCGCATCTGGGCCACCGTCGGCGGCGAGAGGTCGATCCCGTCAACCCGCATTCCCCGCGCCGCCAGCGGCAGCGCGATCCGCCCGGACCCGATGCCCAGTTCCAGCGCCGGCCCGCCCCCGGCCAACTCCGCCAGAAATTCAACGCACTCCGCCTCGTCGCCGCGCAGGCCGTCGAGATAACACTTCTTCGATTCGTCGTAACCTTTCATGTCTGTTCCTTTAAAATGTGGCCCAGCCGCCCTCGGCTGGGAAAATGTCCGGTCAAGAAGCACAGCCGAGGGCGGCTGTGCCACATAGTCCCTCGCCCGCGACCGCCGCGATTCTACCGGAGCCGCAAGCAAACACAATCTCGAAAACCGCCGCGCGACCCTTGTTTCCCACTCCGCCATTTGCTACACTCCCCGCTCATTTTTGGAGAAAAAATATCATGGACGTTATTGCCAAAATCAAGCAGCGCGTCGCGCCGCAACAGAAACGCATTGTCCTGCCCGAAGTCGCCGACGACCGTGTCATCGAGGCCGCCGCCAAGATAACACAGGAAAAGTTCGCCCGCGTCGTCCTGCCCGGCGATCCGAAAAAGCTCGAAGCCGCCGTCAGGGCTTGCGGGGCGGATATGTCGCGAATCGAGTTCGTTGACACCGCCGCCCCCGGCTTCATCGACCGCCTGGCCACGGTTCTATTTGAGCGGCGCAAGGCCAAGGGGATGACTATGGACCAGGCCCGCGAGATGGTCCGCCAGCCGCTCTTCCTGGGCGCCTGCATGGTTCAGGCCGACCTGGTCGACGGCATGGTCGCCGGGAGCGTCGCTTCCAGCGCCGACGTCATCCGGGCCTGCCTCTATTGCGTCGGACCGGCCAAAGGCCTCAAAACCCTCTCGTCCTGCTTTCTGATGGTCCTGCCCAAGACCGAGTTCGGCGACGACGGCGTCATGCTCTACGCCGACTCGGGCTGCGTGCCCGAGCCGACGGTCGAACAGGTGGTCGATATCGCCATCGCCGCCGCGAAGTCGTGGAAACAATTCACCCAGGCCGAAGCCCGGATCGCCCTGCTCTCGTTCTCCACCAAGGGCAGCGCCAAGCATCCGCTCGTCGACAAGATGGTCCAGGCCACCAACCTCCTGCACGAGCGGGCCCCGGAGCTTCTGGCCGACGGCGAACTCCAACTCGATGCGGCCGTCATTCCGAGCATTGCGGCGAAAAAATGCAAGGACTCGGCCATCAAGGGCCGCGCCAACATCCTGATTTTCCCCGACCTCAACGCCGGCAACATCGCCTACAAACTGACCGAGCGGTTTGGCGGGGCCACGGCCATCGGCCCGATCATGATGGGCATGGCCAAGCCGATCAACGACCTGTCGCGCGGCTGTTCGGCCGACGACATCGTCGGCGCCGCGGCCATTTCGGCTGTTCAGTCGATAGCGGATTAATTGGGTGGTTTTTCGTGGTTTATGTTGCTGTTAGCCGCGGAGCGGCGTTTGATAATAGCCACGGGCGCAAGCCCGTGGAATATGAGGACAAATAAATTTCTCTTCTTTTTTATCTTAGCCCCGGAGGGGCGACTGAACCGCGCGGCAAGATTCAGTCGCCCCTCCGGGGCTTTTCCGTCCTAGACTTCTCTTTCCACGGGCTTGCGCCCGTGGCTACTATCAATGGCCCCGCTGGGGCCAAAAAAAATCATCTTCACATGGCGGCAAACGCCGCCGCCAGGCCACCCTTATTCCTCTTCTAAAATCTCCGCAGTGAAAAGATAAACTTCCGTCCGTGAGTCTTTCCACGCCTCCGGCCCCAGCCCGGCCTTGCCCGCGCAGCACTGGCTCAGGAACTCTTCCTTCGACCAGCCCGTTTCCGTCGCCACTTGCGGCAGGAAGCAGCCCGCCCGGCCACCCTGTTTGATGTAAATGCCGTGCTTGCCCAACTCCAGACCGAGCGGATCGCGCGTCCGTTCCAGCGGACTCAGGACGCTGATTTCAATCTCCAGCGCCGCCACTTCGCCCGACCGGATGCGCTGGTGGAAAAACCGCGGATCTTGTGTCGCCGCCGCGAGGGCCATCCCCTGCACCGTCTCGTAGAGCGGCGCGTCGGCAGTGAATTGTCCGATGCAGCCGCGCAGGCACCCCTCGGTTTTCAGCGTGACAAACGCGCCGCTCTTGCTGCACAGCGCCGGATCATCAGTGGAAACTTTCGCCAGCGGCCGCCCCGCCACCGACGCCGCCACGGCTTCGCGGGCCACCGTCAGCAGCCATTTTCGCTGTTCAGGCGTCAGCATGGCCTTTACCCGCCTTGGCTGCGCGCCAGGCCCGCAGCCCTTCGATGACCGCCGGCAGCACGGAAATGACAATAATCATTAAGACGACCGCTTCGATGTGTTTCTTGACAAATGCCACTTGGCCAAAGTAATAACCGGCCGGAACCAATAGGCCGACCCAGAGCGCCGCCCCGATAATGCTATAGCCCAGGAACCGCAGGTAGCTCATCCGCCCCAGGCCGGCGACGAACGGGGCAAAGGTCCGCACGATCGGCACGAAGCGGGCCATGATCACGGTCTTCGGGCCGTATTTCTCATAAAAATTGTGCGTCCGCTCCAGGTACTCCTTCTTGACAAACCGCGATTTGGCCACCTTGTGGCCGATCAGCCGTCCCAGCCAATAGTTTACGTTGTCGCCCAGCAGCGGAGCAATGAAGAGCAGCACCATGGCCAGCGGCACGTTGAGCATGATGCCTTCGTGGCTGCCAAGCGCCCCGACCATGAACAGCAGCGAGTCGCCCGGCAAAAACGGCGTCACGACCAGCCCGGTCTCGCAGAAGACGATGAGCATCATCATCGGATAGAACCAATTGCCATAGCTCGCGAAAAGTTTCGTGAGCGTCGGTTCGAGGTTTGTGACCAGACCGATGACCGTCTGGACCAGGCTGTGCAGGAAGTCCATAGCGTTTTTCCTATTCAAACAATAAGGGCGAGCGGTTCCCAATAAACGCGCACGCCCTCATAGATTTTCAAATCGCGCGTCCGTACGTCATGGTCGCAAGCGGCCATGACACCCAGCCAATGCTACTTCGCCGGCGCCGCTTTGGCCGCCTTCATGGCCGCCAACTGCTTGGCCATCCGCGAGACCTTCCGCGAGGCGTTCTTCTTGTGGACGGTGCGCTTGGACCCGGCCTGGTCGAAGGTCTTCTGGGCTTCGCGCAGGGCTTTGGCGGCGCCCTCGATGTCGCCCGCGGCCACCAGGGCGGCAAAGCCCCGGCGCTTCGTGGCCAGCTTGCTCTTGGCCGCTTTGTTCCGCAGGTGACGCTTCACGTTCTGGCGCAACCGTTTCTTGGCACTGGCAGTATGCGGCATAAATCAGAGACCTCCGTTATTCGTCCGGCAGAACCGGACCCGTGTTGGAATCGCCCTCGAGCTTGGCCCGAATTTCCTGAAGGCGTTTGGCGGCATCGCGATACTGGAAGTCCATCATCACGATTTCGCTGTAGCAGTTGATCGCCTTTTCGTGCTGCTTCATGGCCTCGTACGTGAGGCCCAGGTTGTATCTCAGTTCCTTCCACATGTCGTCGCCCTGGTACTCGTGGGCTTCGATGGCCGCCCGGAACTGGGCCGCCGCTTCCTGGTTCATCTTGCGGTTGAAAAAGCACTTGCCCAGCATGTTCAGCGAGACGATCTTGTGCTTCGGATCGCGCAGCGACATCTGGAAAGCCCCGATGGCCGCCTCGATCTGGTTCACCCGATACAGCCGCCGGCCCAGCTCGTACCGCATCGACATGTCCGTCGGGTACTCGCGGGACCGCTCCGTGTAGGCCTCCAACTCGAACTGGTCGCGTTTCTTGACCAACTCGTGCCGCTCCGCCGTCAGGGCCGCTTCGCCCGGCGCCGCCAGCAACTTCTCGTCCAGGGCCCGCAACTTCGTCCGGTACTCGCGAATGACCAGGTCGTCCATCTTGACCTTGATGCGGTAATCCGCCCCGCCCGAGGCCGCTCGACCCTGGCGATAGTACTTCATCGCCAACTCGTCTGCGGAGGCCCGGGCATAGGTGTCGCCGATCTGGATCATCAGGTTCAGGTCGTTCGGCTTCTGCTTCAGTTCCACGACCAGCTTCTCGGCCCGCTCGATCAGCTCGTCTTCGACCGTGCGAACCTTCTGACCGGCGCTTTCCTTGGCCTGCTCCGCGTTGAGCAACTGGTCCCGGAAGCTTTCGGCTTCGGCGATCTTGGTCTTGTCCATCGTCACGCGCGCCGCCAGGTCGCGAATCCGCTTCATGTGCCGCTGCGTGTTGAGCTTGTCCAGCTTTTCGGCTTCCTGGAGGCAGACCATGGCCTCGCGGTAATAGCCCCGGCCTTCGTAGATCTTGGCCGCCTGCACAAACAAATTTTCGCTCAGCTTGCTGGCTTTGCGGGCCGTCTCGAGCATCTGTTCGGCGAAGAAGACCGGCGCGGCCTTGAGTCCCAGGTTGAACGCCGCCAGGGCCAGACCCTGCAACTCGACGTAGCTCTCCGGCGTCCCGGTCATCGACTCTTCCATCGACAGGAAGGAGTCTTTCTTCTTCCCGGCCATCTGGAGCATGTTCGACTTGAACGACGCCGTCTTGGCCGACCAGCCGCCGGCCCGGCCCGTGGCCCGCCGACGTAACGCCGTCTCATACAAGGGCTTATGGCCGCGCTCCACGTCGTCCAGATTGTAGCGCAGCCCTTCCAGGTAGAGCGTGATGGCGTAATCGTAGTTGTTCCGCCGGGCGGCCTCGTCGGCGCTGTTAAAGCACCCCTCGGCCATTTTGCGCACTTCCGGCGACCCCTCGAATTGGGTCTCGCCCTCCGCGCCGCCTGCCGGGGGTTCCTTCGGTGGTTCTGTGGCCACTAAGCCTGCCTCCATGCGGCTACCAGCCCGGCTCAACCTGCGATCCGGTCTCTCTATGCCGCCAGCCCTGCTGCGGGCAAGAGTGACAGTCTAACTTTCGCCTGCCGCAAGTCAACAAAAAACAGATCCGCCTTGCAGCCGTCGCCTCGCTAACCTACAATGCCTTTGTCCGTTTTAAGGAGCTTTAACCTGTGAATGTTGTCTGTTACCCAAGCGAAATCCTCTCCCGCCCCACCCCCCGGATCGAAAAGTTCGACCCCGGCCTCCGCGACCTGGCCCGCCGCATGTTCGAGATTATGTACGAGGCCAACGGCGTCGGCCTCGCCGGGCCGCAGGCCGGCCTCTCGCTCCGCATCTGCGTCATGAACTGCGACCCGGACCACAAGCCCGAAGCAGAATTGGTCATGATCAATCCCGAAATCCTCGAACTCTCCGGCAACGAGGTCGGCGAAGAAGGCTGCCTCAGTTTCCCCGGCATTTTCATCGAAGTCAGCCGCGCCCAGCACGTCAAGGTCCGCTTCCAGGATCTCGACGGCCAGGTGCACACCCTCGAAGCCGAGGGCCTTCCGGCCCGCGCCGTCCAACACGAAGTCGATCACCTCAACGGCTCGCTCCTGATCCACAAAATGAGCATGGTGCAACGGCTGGCCCATCGCCGGGCGCTGAAAATGCTCGAACTCCGTCGCCCGGCCGAGGCCGAAGCCCCCAAGGCCGCCGAGGTCGAGGAACCGAAGCCGAAGCGCCGCCGGAGTTCGTAGGGGCAGAGTTTATCTCTGCCCTGCTGTTGTTGTTGCTTCTTCACCCCTCTCCCTTGACGGGAGAGGGTAGGGTGAGGGTGCACCTGTTGCTATCAAGTCACCCTTGACGTGTTGTTGTTCCTTGAGAGTTTAGCCATGAGAATCCTCCTCGCCGCCTCCGGCGACTTCGCTCTGCCCACCGTTGCCGCCTTGCTCCATGGCGGCCACGAAGTCCCCGCGCTCATCACCCAGCCCGACCGCCCGGCCGGCCGCGGTCGGCGGCTCCACGTCAACCGCATCAAACAGGCCGCCCTCGACGCCGCCGTCCCGGTCCTCCAGCCCGAGCGGCTGGCCACGCCCGACATGCTGCGCCAGGTCGCCGAGCTGACCCCGGACGTGCTCCTGGCCATCGCCTACGGCCAGAAGGTGCCGGCGGACATGTGCGCCCTGCCGCCCCTGGGGGCGATTAACCTCCACGCCTCGCTCCTGCCGCAGCTTCGCGGCGCTGCCCCGGCCAACTGGGCCGTCATTCGCGGCCTGAGCGAGTCCGGCGTCAGCGTCATGTACCTAGCGCCGCAAATCGACGCCGGCGACGTCCTCGGCCGCCGCGCTCTGGCCATCGGCCCGCGCGAAACCGCCGGTGAACTTCTCGACCGTCTGGCCCCGCTCGGCGCTGAACTCGTCGCCGACGTTCTCCGCCAATTGGCCGCCGGAACCCATCGCCCCCAGCCCCAGGACGTGAGCCTGGCCACCCTGGCCCCCAAACTGCGCAAGGACGACGGCCTGATCGACTGGACTCTGAGCGCCGCCCGGCTCGACGGCCTCGTCCGCGGCCTTCAGCCCTGGCCCGGCGCCTTCACTCACCTCTGCCGCCCCGACCACGGTTGCCGCCGTATCATTATTGAAAAAGCCCTGCCGCACGACGCCCCGGCCAACCCCGGCCTGGTTCCCGGCACGATTATCGAAACCGGCCGCGCCCTGCGCGTCGCCGCCGGCGAAGGCACGCTCGAATTGTTATCATTGAAACCGGAATCCGGCAAGACCATGTCGGCCGAGGCCTTCTGCAACGGCCACCAGCTTCGTCCCGGCACGGTTCTCGGTCTGCACGCTCATTAGAGGCCTCGCGATGAACAAACTCCTCATCTTCGTCAACAATCTCCTGGTCCGCCTGCGCCGCCGGCGCTGTCGGCCCGACCAGTTGCTGCTCCTCTTTTCCTCCTGCCTCCAGCGCTCCCAGTGCGACTGCAACCTGGCCGACGATCTGCGCCGTTGTCGCCGGTGCGGCCAGTGCGACGTCTGCCGCTTCATCGCCCTGGGCGAGGAACTGGGCGTCCACGTCTTCCGCGCGGCCGGCGGCCGCCTCGCCGCCCAGCGAGCCGCCGATCCGGCCATCAAGGCCGTCGTCGCCGTGGCCTGCGGCAAGGAACTCTCCGCCGGCATCAAGGCCCTCTTTCCCAAGGCCGTCCTGGTCCAGGAAATCGGCACGCCCAACGGTCCCTGCAAGGACACCGTCGTCGATTTCGACGCCGTCCGCCGCGCCGTCGAATACTTCATCCGCTAGGCTCCGTCTGAGAACTCTGGCGTTGGCCCGAGGCTGAGCGAACGGGCGGCTGGCTAGGAAGACGAAGCAGCCATATGCAGTTGCATATGGCGATGCAGGCTGACGACGCCAGACGCCCGTGCAGCCAGCCGAAGCCAGCCAGAGTTCTCAGGCTGAGCCTAATCACCTCAACTTCCCCGCCCCCATAACCGATAACCAGAAGATGTGGCTCGCCATCGCCATCGTCTTCGTCTTTTTCGTCCTGCTCCTGAACGGGATGATTCACCAGGAGCGCTTCATCCTCTGGAAAGAGCATCAGGACGGCATGGCCGAGAAGTTGAAGCTAGAGGCCGAACAGAAGAAGCGCGCCGCCAAGGACCGCATCAAGGGCATGTTGCGCGACGTCCGCCGCCGCACCGACGACCCCGCCGTCGCCGCCCAGTCGCAACCGCCGTTCGCGCAGCCGACCCAGCCCGCCGCCGCCGCGCCACAGGAACAAGCTGTCTCACGCTGACCGCCCCGCGCTACCCGCCTTGACTTAACCCCCCAATAACCTATAATCCGCCCCCATGAACATCTCCTGGAACTGGCTGCTCCAATACGTCAAATACGCCGGCCCGCGCGACGAGGCCGTGCGCCGCCTGACCATGGCCGGACTCAACGTCGATTCCGTCGAAGAACTCCCCGGCGGCGATGCGCGGCTGGTGGTCGAAGTGACGAGTAACCGCCCCGACTGCCTCGGCCACCTCGGCATCGCCCGCGAACTGGCCGCCCTCACCGGCAGCGAATTCGTTATGCCGGAAATCGGTTTCACTGAAGAGACCAAGCCCGTCGCCGAACTCGCCCGCGTCGAAGTCGCTGACTTCGTCGGCTGCCCGCGCTACACCGCTCGCGTCATCACCGGCCTCAAGGTCGGCCCCAGCCCCGCCTGGCTCGTCGAACGTCTCGCCGCCGTCGGCCTCCGCTCCGTCAACAACGTCGTCGACGTGACCAACTTCGTCCTCTACGAACACGGCCAGCCGCTCCACGCCTTCGACTTCGCCCGCCTGGCCGAGCACCGCATCATCGTCCGCCGCGCCGCCCAGGGCGAACCCTTCACCGCCATCGACCATACCCGCCACGAGCTTCGCCCCCGCGACCTCCTGATCGCTGACGCCCGCGGCCCCGTCGCCCTGGCCGGCATCATGGGCGGCGCCGACAGCGAAGTCACCGCCGCCACCACCGACTTGCTCCTCGAATCGGCCATGTTCGACCAGTTGAGCGTCCGCACCACGGCCCGGGCCACGCAACTGATGAGCGATTCCAGTTACCGTTTCGAGCGCGGCGTAGACTTCGACGGCGTCGAATGGGCCAGCCGCCGCGCCGCCCGGTTGATTCAGGAAGTCGCCGGCGGAAAAATCGCCCGCGGCCTGATCGACGTGTCCCAACCCAAGCCCGCCGCGCGGTCCGTCCAGTTCCGCATCGCTCAGATCGCCCGCGTTCTCGGCGTCGACGTGCCGCGAAAGGAAACGCTGCGCATTCTCCGCGCCATCGGCGTGACCGTGGCTTCCGAAACCGCCGACACGGTCGTAGTCTCACCGCCGGCCTTCCGCCGCGACCTCACGCGCGAAATCGACCTGATCGAGGAAATCGCCCGCCTCTGGGGCTACGAAAAAGTGCCGTATCTGAAAGCCATTCCCACGGCAGCGCCGCAAACCAACCGCCGCGAAACCGTCACCAGCACCGTCCAGAACGTTCTCACGGCCGCCGGGTACCAGGAATCGATCACCATCACCCTGACCGACGCCGAGAGCGCCGCCCTGTTCTCGCCCGGCGACGCTTCAGCGCCGCTCTCGACCCGCGTCACCGCCCTGGCCGCCCCGGCCTTCGTCCGCAAGAGCGTCCTGGCCGGACTGCTGGCCGTCAAGCGGGCCAACCAGGACGCCGGCCGCCAGGAAATTTCCTTTTTCGAAATCGCCCGCAGCTTTTGTGACGCCGGCGCGGACCGCCCGCCGCTGGAAGCCGTGCGCCTGGCCCTCCTCACCGACGACGAACCCGAAGCCGCCAAAGGCCTGCTCGAAGAACTCTCCGCGCGTCTCGGTCTAGGCCCGGCGCTGGCCCTGGCTCCGACCGCGCGCGTCGCGGAACTCGACGCCGATTGGCAGGCCGACATTTTGTTGAATGGAAAGGCGATCGGGTTCTGCGGGCTGCTCGGCCCGGCGCTCTCGGAGAAATACAAATTCCGTCACAAGCCGTGGCTCGCCGAATTCGATCTCGACCCGCTGATCGCCGCTGCGGTCCTCACGCCGCGCTTCCAGCCGCTGCCGCAGTTTCCCGCCATCGAACGCGACCTGGCCCTGGAGTTTGATGAGCCGGTTCTCTGGCAATCAATCTTGGAATGCATCAGCGCGGCACATGTCGAAGAGTTGGAGGATGTTAGTTTCGTCAGCCTCTATCGCGGAAATAAGGTACCGGTTGGCAGAAAACAGGTTGTCCTGCGACTTCGTTTTCGAAATCCAGTAACAACATTGATTGATGAGGAAGCCGACGCCTTCCAGCAGCGTATTCTCATGGCACTCAGGCGGCTCAACATTCCAGGCGGGGTTGACTCCAATCCGGAACCATGTTGTGGAGCTCCGGTGCGTTACTGGCGCGGCAAGTATTGCCGTTGTTGCGGAGAAGAACTGCAAGTTGGCGATGGAATAATCGTCGGATGCAACCGAACCCTATTGAAACTTCAGCCATGCCAATACTGCAACCAGAATACATGCGGACCCCACTCGCACAATGGTCGGAGCGGATGGCAGGCACGACGTTACTGCGAGATATGTGGTGAAACGTGTTTGCCGACAGGCGCATGCCCAGAGCATCGTATGCAACAGGGATAGGAGGATTTTGTGCAACGAATCATGCAGCAACATCCGTCCCACTCAAATCAACGGGAGGCGCGTTATGGTGACGAAATGCCCGGCGTGTCAGAAATCGCTTAAAGTGCCCGATACTGCGGTGGGTCGCAAAGGAAAGTGCCCGGCTTGCGGCACGACATTTCTTGTCGCCGCTGAACAGACCGAAGGGCTACTACCCTCAACCGACACAAAGGACTACTACGTTCGCGCCAACGGCAAGACGATTGGACCTCTGACGGCCGACAAGCTCAAAGCGGCAGCCGCCGAAGGTAAACTCAAATCGGAGATGGAGATTTCGACCGACCAACAGGTTTGGAAACGCGCCAGTAGCATCCCAGGGCTGCTGCCCGAAGCGGATCCGTTTGCAGAATTGGCGTCCCCACCGGCTACAGCACCCCAAGCCGCTGCTCCCACAAAACCACTCGACCCAATACGGCAGACTCTGGGCTTATTTACCAATTCAATACAACACACCGTCTCGGAGTTTCAGAGAGGAATGCGGGAGGCGAAGGAGGAGGGGGAAGCGAAGAAAGCCAAAACCGAGGAAGTCAAGAAGACGAACGAGCCTCAGGTGATGGCCACGACGGAGAATCACACGCCCAGCGAAGTTGTCCCTATCACGCCAACAAAGGAACCAAAGAGCCCAAGCCCACCTAGTGGTAAGGCTGGACCAGCAGGGAAAAAGACCTTTGGTTGCTGCGGCTTGATTCTGCTGGCAATAGCTCTTGTGGTTGCGCTCTACTTTGGTTTCGGCCATACAAAACCAGAGAACAATGAGCTTGGCCGAGCGCTTGGTTATGAGGTTTTCTACCACGATAGCATGTGGCGCGAAGTGAGTACCAACAACACCAACCACGCAAAAGCAGTGGAACTAATCCAGTCTGGATTATACAATGATAAGCTCAACACTCCCGATCCTGAAAATTACGTTCCGCTACGCCGCGCTCTTGAGAACAATTGGCTTGATGTCGTAAGCCTGCTTCTGGATAAGGGTGTACCCGCGAACAAGCCATTTGCTGCAGATAAACTACAGCGCATCCACGATGAATACCAAACACCTCTCACCGTGGCCGTGCGCAAATGTCCGGATGCGGTCGCCCTCCTCATGCAGAAGGGCGCAGATCCGAATCTTCGCGACGGTTTCGGAATAACCCCTTGGGAAATGGCGGCCCAAGACCCGGAAAAGAGTGCCGACCAAAAGCTCAAAACACTCAAAGTCATGGTTGAGAATGGAGCGAAAATCGACACCCGCTGGGGGTTCAACAATGATTTCAATAGTAAGGGTACTACCATAGTACATTGTGCTGCCCGATTACAAGAGATACCCGTGCTTGAGTACGCCGGTACTAAGGGTATGGATTTCAATGCAAAGAGCAACGAGGGATACACCCCTATGGCGTACATGGTCAAGTACGGTGATGTCTCACCTCGCGGCTGGCAAGAAGTGGAAAAAGTGTTGAAGCAATATGGGGCGAAGGACAACCTACAGGACCTAATGAAGACCATTCGCCGCTGAAACTGCTGCTTTAAAGAGGCAGACCGGCAGAATAAGAATAGTTCCAGGCCTCGGTCTCAGTGGACACGGGAGCCACAAGGTGAAGGCTAGTGCTAGGGTTGTCCTGACGGCCGACGCCTTCCAACAGCGCCTCCTCGCCGCCCTTCAATCCAACCTCGCCGCCGTCCTCCGCGCCTGAAAGTGTGAATGCGGGGTGCCACACTTTGGAGGCCCGACGAAGTCGGGACCAAAGTGTGTTCTTCTTTATTGTGCGGCGGGTGGAAGGGATCACGCTTGCGTGGCCATGCAGGTTCTCCCTCCCTACGCCCCCGGCCTGACCGGCCGGCCGTACAGCGGCACGTTTTCCAGCCGGAACGGCGCCACCAACTTTTTCAGGTCGTCATAAACTTCCACCTCGATCCGCCCCTGGGCCGGTAACGGCTCGTCGCTGTAGAATCTAAATTCAGGGGTGTTTCCATCCATAAGCTGTCCCGCGGGCCGGACCGGGAGCGCCACGCCGGCCGCGTCATAAAACTTGATCTCGCCGACCTCCTCCATCATTTTGTCGAGAGTAAGGCTTAGTACCCGACCGTCGTTCCCTTGAACGGTGATCGACTTGATCCTGGCCCCGAGCGTGGTTCCTTTGGCCCCGGCCTTGAACTCCGCCAAGCCCACGTCTACCATTCGGCCGCTTTTTCCACGGACGAGATAGAAGACCCGGCCCGATAATTCCTTGATCGTCTCAGCTTTCGCGCTGGGCGCCGCCAGAGAGAGGGAACCCTGGAACAACCTGGCCGGTTGCGGTTGGCCGTTCTCCCAGGTCTGGAACAGGTTCCAATTGAAGACGCCCGAATTCTGGCCCACCAGGCTCTCCCCGGAGTCCGTCACGGCCTTATCCAACTTGGCGCCAAGAATCTTGAACACCGGTCCGGCGAACTTGCCCGTCAGGTGCAGATTGTAGAGCGAGCGCTGGTCCGCCACTCGTCGGCCCAGAATCTCCGGTTGGGGAACTTTGGCCTGTTCCTCTTCCTCCGGGTCGAACCAGATGATGCCGAAGCCCGTCACCGCCATAGCCACCAGCCCCAAGCCCTCCGGCGCCGGCTGGAACACGC
Organism: uncultured Planctomycetia bacterium; assembly: GCA_903929765.1. Lineage (GTDB taxonomy): Bacteria > Planctomycetota > Phycisphaerae > FEN-1346 > JAACEH01 > CAIYVX01. The sequence goes on along the minus strand of CAIYVX010000083.1, from coordinate 16,781 downwards.
CCTCCAGGGCCGCGTTTGCCACCGGATGCGCCGCCACAGGCCTGGCCGAGCTTTTTGCCGCAGCCGCTACGGCGGACGGTGGCGCCGGCGGTTTTTTCGCCTCGGCGCCGAAACCGTTGACCTCCGGCCGGCCGAACAGCGGGACGTTTTCCAGTTTGAAGGTGGCCTCGTGCTTATCATAAACCTCAACTTCGATCCGCCCCTTCGCCGGAAAGCTCTCCGCCTTATTGAAAAAAAAGGTTCTCGAATCTTCGCCCACAAACCATCCCCCGTTCTGAACTTTGAACGCCGCACCGGCCTCGTCATAGAACTTGAAATTGGCGAGCAACTCTACCGGGCCGCTGAGCGTGAGCTTCAGCCTCTTGGCGGTCCCCCCAGGGATCTCTTCGATCCCCGCGATCTTGGCGTCGAACACGGTTCCTTTGGCGCCGTCCTCGAAGACCGTCAGGCCCAGATTCACGATCTTGCTCTTTTTTTGGGTGGAATAAAAAATCCGGCCCGAGAGTTCCTTGATCATCGTGGTTTTCTCGCTGGGCGACGGCAGATTGAGGTTGGCCGTGAACACCCGGCCGCCCTGCGGCTGGCCGTCAACATATTTCTGGCGCAGGGCGGGATAAAAGTCCACACTATTCTGCTTCAGCAGATCTTCGCCGGAATCCAGCACCAACTTTTCCACCTTGCTGCTAATGATCCTGGTCGCCGGTTCCGCGAATTTGCCCGCCAGAGTCAGGGAGTAGTTCTGGGTTCGCGGCTGGGGCGGCGGCGCCTGATCGAGACCGTCCGGAAAGTCCCAGGAGGCCCCGTTGGACCAGGTGATCCTGACGCCCGCCACGGCGAACGCGGCCAGAGGCAACCCCGCCGGCGCCGGCGGGACTGCCTCCGCTGGCTGGGCCGCGCCGGCCGCCACCGCCGACGCGCCGGACGGCGACGCCGCGTTCGGCGTCTCCGCCTGAACTCCGAAACTGCAGACCGTCGCCAGGCCGGCCGCCAAAAACAGACCATTAAAGGTGCGCATCGTCCTGTCCCTTTTTTAAGCCGCCGCCACGATCATCCGTTTCTTCATGAAAACTCGCCCTGGCGCCTGGCGCCGGTTACTTCCCCGCAAACGCCGCCTTCACGCCCTGGAAAAATATCTCGTGCCCCAGGTCGTTCGGGTGGTTGAGGCACGTGTCCAGATATATCATGTAATTATAGCCGCGCTTCGGAGCGTTCTGCCAGGCCTCAAAATTGTCCACCAGGCAGACCTGGTGATCCTTCGCCACCTGCCGCATCGCCGCCGCGTACTCGTTCAGGTTGCCCGACGTGCCCGACCACCCCAGGTTCTTCATGCTGGTTGTCATCAGCACCGGCTCCGACCCCGCTCCCCGGATCTTCTCCACAATCGTCTCCAGGTTTGCCCGGTACTTATCCACCGGCACATTGTTTTTCCCCGCGCTCCCGTTCTCATCGTTCACCCCGAACATCACCACCACCGCGTCCGCCTGGTGGGCCAGCACGTCTTTGTCGATCCGCTTCAACGCCCGCACCGTGTCGTCGCCGCCCACGCCCGCCTTGACGACCACAATCTCCTTTTCCTGCGGCTTCACCGGCGTCGCCGTCGGCGTCACGACCGCTTTGCTTTTCGGATAGGCCGTTTCCAGATATTTCGCGAACCGGTCCACAAACGAACCCCGCCCGTCCCGCGTGTCCTTCACCGTCTGGGCCGTGATGCTGTCCCCGAAGAAGACGATCGTCACCGGCTGCCCGGCCTTCAACTTCTCACGCACCGCCTGCAACCTCTCGCCCCGGCTCACCGTCGGCACGCCGTTGTATGACGGATCGATCAGGTTCACGTTCGTTGCCGTCAACGTCGTGGTGTTCGGCGACAGGTAAACGCTCGCCAACGCCGTCGCCCCAGGCGTCGTTTCCGGCAACAGCGGCTCGCTACCGTCGGGTTTGCCCGCTTTCACCACCACCTTACCTTCAACCGTCTTTTCGATCAGGTCGAGCCGGCTCAGCGTGTAATCGTACTTAAAGTGCCACGGCTGCCCAGAATTCGTGCTCGACACCACCGCCGCCACCGTGCCCCAATCCTCATCCACCAGGTAATCCTTCTTCTCCGCCAGAATAATCATCTCCCTCATCAACTCCGGCCTCACCACCAGGCTCCCCGGCTTCATCGCCCGGTAAATCCAGGCCACCTTCGGCAGGTGATTCGGCCCGTTCCAGCCCGGTTTCCCGCCCGACACCGTCATCGTCGCCTCGCCGTGCAACACCTCCAGCGGCGCAATTTCCACCGTGGCCTTGAGCGGTACGACGGTCACTTTCATCCCTTCCGTCTTCACGTCCTGCGGCCCAAGCCCCGCCGCCCACGTCGCTCCCGCCAATACCGCCCCCAGCCCTACCGCCGCCAGAATCGTCCGCTTCGCCATGAAATCTCTCCCTTTCGCCATAAGCGTAAGAATCGTTCTCCCGGAACTCGTCACATCATACTCCGCGCCGGTCGGTTCGCAAGGTCGTTTGCCGTTGCACGGTCCGGCTTTCACCGCTAAAATCGCCCCCGATGATCGAACTTCGCCACGTCAGTTTCGAACGCGACGACCGCCTCATTCTCGACGACGTCTCCTGGCACGTCCGCGACCGCGAACACTGGGCCATCGTCGGCGCCAACGGGGCCGGCAAAACCACGCTCCTGCAACTGGTCTGCGGCGCCCTCTGGCCCACCTCCGGTGAAGTCTATGTCCTCGACCGCCATTACGGCGAAGTTGACCTCCGCGAACTCCGCAAACGCATCGGCTGGTTCAGTGCCGCCCTCGAACAGCGGGTCAGCCCGGGCGACCTGGCCCGCAATCTCGTCGTCAGCGGCAAGTTCGCTTCCATCGGGCTTCAGTTCGACCGGCCCACTTCCGCCGACTACCACCGCGCCGACGAACTCCTCGACTTCATGGGCTGCGCCGCCGTGGCCCGCCAGGCCTTCGCCACGCTCTCCCAGGGCGAGCGCCAGAAAGTCCTCCTCTGTCGGGCCTTGATGCCCCGGCCCGATCTGCTCATCCTCGACGAACCCTGCACCGGCCTCGACCTGGCCAGCCGCGAACGCCTGCTCGAAAGCATCGAAAAACTCGGTCGCGACCCCCACGGGCCGACCCTCCTGCTGGTCACGCACCACATCGAGGAAATCGTCCCCGTCGTCGCCCGCACGCTGCTCCTGAAAGCCGGCCGCATTGCCGCCCAAGGCCCCAAGGACGAGGTCCTCCGCGGTCCGGTCCTGAGCGCCGCCCTCGGCGTCACGGTCCACGTTCGCCGCGCCCGCGACCGCTTCTGGGTGCGGCTCCACGACTAACTCAACTAATCCGCCCGCGCCGCCCTTGTCTGACCGCCCGTCACTTGCTACTATCTCGCTCTCGCAGCCGTTGTTTCTTCATCCCTCCCCCTTGAGGGGGGAGGGCAGGGTGAGGATGTTGTTTCTGCTTTTGCTTCTTTTGAAGCCCCCAGCACTGCTGGGGGACGCTGTTTTTTTTTGTTGTTGTTTCTGCTGTTTCTTTTGTTTCTGCGCCTGAAGTCTTAAGCCTTCAGCCTTAAGTCTGCCTTTATACGGAACCCCGCTCATGCCCAAGCTGACCTACAAAAAATCCGGTGTTGACATCGACCTGGCCGACCGCCTGATCGAAAATCTCACCCCCATGCTCCAATCCGCCACGCGCCGCGAGGTCCTCGGCGGCATCGGCGGCTTCGGCGGACTTTTCCGTGCGCCGGGCCGGGGCATGAAAGACCCCATCCTCGTCTCCGGCACCGACGGCGTCGGCACCAAGCTCATGGTCGCCCAGGCCGTTGGCAAACACGACACCATCGGCATTGATCTCGTCGCCATGAGCGTCAACGATGTCCTCTGCTCCGGCGCCGAGCCGCTCTTCTTCCTCGACTATTTCGCCACCGGCGGCATCTCGCCCGCCGTCTACCGCGATGTCTTGAAGGGCGTCGTCGCCGGCTGCCGCCAGGCCAACTGCGCGCTCCTGGGCGGCGAAACCGCCGAAATGCCCGGCCTCTACAAAAAGGGCGACTACGACCTCGCCGGTTTCTGCGTCGCCGTCGTCGACCGCCCCAAAATGATCACTGGCCGCCGCATCCGCCCCGGCGACGTGCTCCTGGGCCTCCACTCCTCCGGCCTCCACTCCAACGGCTTCTCCCTGGCCCGCGCCGCCTTCACCAAAAAAGAACTCGCCGGCCCCTGGGGCCGCAAGCTCCTCACGCCCACCATCATCTACGTCAAGCCGGTGCTCAAACTCATGGCCGCCGTCGAAGTCCTCGGCCTCGCCCACATCACCGGCTCCGGCATCGAAGGCAACCTCCCGCGCTGCTTCCCCAAAGGCATCGCCGCCCGGATCGACAAATCTTCCTGGACCATCCCCCCCATTTTCCGCGAGATCCAGCGTCGCGGCCGCATCGACGAGGCCGAAATGTTCCGCACCTTCAATATGGGCATAGGTATGATCGCCGTCCTCCGCCCCGAATCCGTCCCCCAAGCGCGCCGCCTCCTCGCCTCCATGAAAATCCGCACCGCCGTCATCGGCCAAACCGTTCGCGGCAAAGGCGAAGTCGTTTTCATGTAGGGTGGCTGCTTGCAGCCACGCGGAGATGAAAGGTCAACCGCGTAGGTCGGGTTCTGGCCCGAAATGCTGACGGTACGATATGGACACTATTCGTTTGATTCTCGTCGCCGTGTCCGGCTTGCTATGGCTTCTTTCTGTCATTGTCAACTACGGCTGCATTTACATCTGGATCGTAAAGAATAAACATGTATCCGGTATTCCACTGCCCATAGGCTCCTTGGCCGGAATCTTCTTCCTGCTTATTCTACGTGTGGGCGGGCTTTCCATCTGGTATTGCTTTATTCCCCTGGCGATGGCCTCCGATCCGCTAATCTGGTACTCACTTGGATATTTCGCGTACAAGGCGGTTAGACGGCGGAAGTAATTTTCATTACTCCCCCACCGCCTCCAGATACCTCGTCGCCTCCATCCCGGCCGCGCACCCCGTCCTCGCCGCCGTGATCGCCTGGCGGAAATGCGGATCGGCCATGTCGCCCGTGCAAACACTCACGCCGCGCGACTGCGCATACTTGTCTTAAGGGTAAATGCCGGCGTGTTCTACTGCTACCCCCGCCCATTGGCCAGGGGGATGCCCGGAAAGAGCAGGGACCGGCGCGAAGTGGCGGCGACCGCCTGCCACAGGGCCGCGGGCCGCGATTGCTTTTGGGGTGCCAGAACGCGCTTCCCCGCCACGTTCGCCACGGGGACCGGCGCCAGGCCCAGATGATCGATTAACTGCATCACGTCGCGCCGCAGGGGCGAGGCCGCCGCCGTTTCCGCCAACGGCCGGCCGAGGCTGATGTTGTCCGCCGCCGTGCGGTAGTCGTTGGCCACCAGGCGCAGCTCCTGGCCGCCCAGCGCTTGCCGGGCTTCGCTCGGGGTCACCGAGCAGTGCTTGTCGTAGCGGTTGGCCACCAGCACCAGGCGGCTTTCGGGCAGGCCGCCCTCCAAAAGCGCCGTCCGGACCGCGCGGACCGTGTGAATGTCCTTGACCGTCAATTGGAACACCATCAGGACGGCCGTGCTGGCCGCGGCCAGGGTTGCCGCCATCGCCCGCGGCACACGCGGGGCGTCGATGACGGTGTGGGCGTAGGTCTGCCGGCAGGCGGCGAGCATTTGTTTCAGGTTCGGATAGTCGGCCGCCTCGACGTGCAGGACGTTAGTGCTGACCGGACTGAGCAGGACGTGCAGGTTCTTGGAAAAGGCCACCGCCGTGCTCCGCACCAGGTTGCCGTCCACATGGCTGTCCCGGGCCAACAGATCCCCGACGCCATAGCGTCCGCGCAGCCCCAAGTACGGGGCGATCGCGCCGTAATCCCAATCCAGGTCCATCAAGAGCGATTCCTTTGCCCCGGCCAATTCGTTGGCCAGGTTGAAGGCCAGGGTGGTCGCCCCACAGCCCCCGCTGCCCGACAGCAGCGTAATCATCGCCCCCGCGCCGGACGTGCCGTCCTCCGTGGCCCGCACCAGGCGCCCCAGCACCGCCGCCAGGTCGGCCCTGATGGACGACTTCAGCAACAGGTGCCGCGCCCCGGCCTGCATGGCATCGAGCATCAGAGAAGAATCGAACTGATCGGCCAGCAGCACGAATCGCGTTTCCGCGAAGCGGGCCACCAGCGGTTCAAGCTGTCTCAAGACCGGACCCGGCTCCGGATCAAGGTCGACCAGCACCAGCGACACCGGACCGTGCGCGAGCTTCTCCCGCAGGCCGTCCAGGTCCGCACAACGGCCGGCCAGGGTAAAGTAGGCCCCGCCGCGAAGAACATCAGCCACGGCCTCCGCCGTTTCTTCTTGTTTGGTAACCAACAGAATAGTTGTGGACGCGAGCATACTGTTACCCTCCCCTAAAAAACCCAGTACGCAGAGGTGTCTCGGTCTTCGACTTCTCGGTCAGCGAAATCAGGTCCAGCCCCCCGGCCGGTCCGGCTCGCCGTGAACTCGGCACATAATACCCCACCCCCGACCAAATGCAAGGCAAAAAAGAAAATTTGTACATATTTATGATGAACGTCCGATAATCCAGGCGTCTGTACATATTTGCGATGAACGTCCGATAATCCAGGTGGCCGGCCAGCCTGTGGCCGCCAGTCCGATCAGACGCTGGGGCGCCGGACTCCGGCTGCCCCCTACCGCTTGGGCCTCGTTGTCGTGTGGGGAAAACCTACTCGACCGGCGCTGCTACTCCCCCTCCGCCTCCAAATACCGCGTCGCCTCCATCCCCGCCGCGCACCCCGTCCCCGCCGCCGTGATCGCCTGCCGGAAATGCGGATCGGCCACGTCGCCGGCGGCGAAAACGCCCGGCACCTTCGTCCGCGTCAACCGATCCGTCACGATGTAGCCCTGGGCGTCCAGTTCCAGCGAATCCTTGAACAATCCGGCATTCGGCGTATGCCCGATGGCCACGAACAGGCCATCGGTTGGCACCTCCTTCACCGCCCCGTCCCGCACGTCCCGCACCACGATCCGCCGCAACCCGCGCTCGTCGCCCTTCAAATCTTCGATCACCGAGTGCCACAGGAATTCGATCTTCGGATTCTCCTGCACTTTTTTCTGCATCGCCGCATGGGCCCGCAACTCGCCCCGGCGATGGATCACGTAAACCTTCCCCGCGAGCCGCGCCAGGTACGACGCGTCTTCGGCGGCGCTGTCGCCCCCGCCGGCCACGGCCACGGTCTTGCCCTCGAAGAACCGCCCGTCGCAGGTCGCGCAGTAACTCACGCCGCGCCCCGTAAACTCCCGCTCCGCCGCCAGCCCCAGCCGCCGCGGCGACGAGCCGGTGCAAACAATCAGCGCCCGGCAGCGATACGCCGCCTCTTCGGCCCGCAGCACAAACGGCCGCACCGACAAATCCACCGCCGTAATAATGTCGAAAATAAATTCCGTTCCGAACCGCCGCGCCTGCTGCTCGAGCAACTCGCCGAACTGCGGCCCTTTGAGGCCCTGCGGAAACCCCGGAAAATTCTCGATCTCGCTCGTCCCCGTCAGTTGCCCTCCCGGCACCGGCCCGGTCACCAGCGCCGTCTTCAGCCCCGCCCGCGAAGTATAGATCGCCGCCGTCCCGCCCGCCGGACCCGAACCCAGGATCATCACGTCGTAGATTTGCTCGTCAGCCATTAGCGACCCTTCTTTCTGGGTGGCATGGCCGCTTGCGGCCATGTTTTTCTTCTGTGTCGCAGTTGATAGGCATGGCCGCAAGCGGCCATGCCACCCGCCGTTCCTTAAGCCTTCGGCCTTAAGTCTTAAGCCTGCCGTTAGTGCTGATGCCCGCACGCCCCGCCCGCGCAGCACGACCGGCTCGCGCTCGGACATTCCTCGCGCCGCTCGCACCCGCCCGACTTCACCACCGCCGCAAACGTTGACATCTTTCTCGCGGCCCCGCCCGCGCCGCACTTGGCGCACTTCACGGTTTCCTTCCCGCGAATCAGTTCCTCGAACTCGTGCCCGCACTTGCCGCACCGGTACTCGTAAATCGGCATGACCGTTCCATCCTTCCTATGACCGTCAACCCAACTCACACCATTCTACCCGCCGCACACCGCGAAAACCACGCCCCGCTTGACGCCGCGCTCGGATGCCCTTAGAATCCCCGCTCTACATACACCCTTTTCTGCAAGGAGGCTTCTTTCATGATTCGCCAGATCGCCCCCAATCTCTATTCCGTCGGCGTCGTCGCCGGCGACCTCCGCGTCTTCCACGGCCACGAAATGTCCACGCCGCGCGGCACCAGTTTCAATTCCTATCTCCTCGTCGACGAAAAGGAAACCGTCCTCGTCGACACCGTCGGCGAAGAATACGTTTCCGAGTTGCTCGACCACATCCGCGCCATCGTCGATCCCGCCAAGATCACCGCCATCGTCTCCAACCACGCCGAACCAGACCACGGCGGCGGACTGGCCGACCTCAAATCCCTCGTTCCCAACGCAACCATTATATGCAGTAACCGCGGCGCCGAGAGCATTCCCGGCTACCATCACCGCGACTGGCCGCTCCGCGTCGTCAAGACCGGCGACACGCTCGACACGGGCCGCACGAAACTCACCTTCTTCATGGCCTCCATGTGCCACTGGCCCGACAGCATGATGGTCCACGTCGGCGGTCCCGACGTCCTCCTCTCCAACGACGCCTTCGGCCAGCACTACGGCCTCCCCGCCCGCTACGACGACGAGGACCGCTCCGGCCAACTCTGGTTCGAGGCCGAAAAATATTACGCCAACATCATCGCCCCCTTCGGCCGCAACGTCCTCGCCCGCCTCGACGAATTTGCCGCCCTCGGCCTGCCCGTCAACCTCATCGCCCCCAGCCACGGCCTCATCTGGCGTCGCGGCATCGCCGACATCCTCGCCGCCTACCGCCGCTGGGCCAACTACGAAACCGCCAAGCGCGTCGTCCTGGCCTACGACACCATGTACGAATCGACGCGCCGCCTCGCCGACGCCATCGCCGACGGACTGGCCGACGAAGCCGTCCCCTTCAACCGTTACCACCTCGCCGTCTCGGACCGCAGCGACGTTCTGGCCGACATTTTCGGCTCGCGCGGGCTGCTCCTCGGTTCGCCCACCTGGCAGGGTGCCTGTCTGCCCACCGTCGCCTCGCTCCTGGACAGCATCAAGGCCCTCAAGTTCAAAAACATTTCGGTCGGGGCCTTCGGTTCCTACGGCTGGCAGAAGGCCGCCGTCCAGATGATCGAACAGCGCGCCGCCGACGCCGGCCTCGCCGTGCCGCTCCCCGGCGTGGCCTGCCCGTGGCGCCCGCGCCCCGCCGACCTCGAAGCCGCCCGCACCTTCGGCCGCGACTTCGCCCGCGCCGTTTCTGTTTCTTCTTCACCCCTCTCCCTTGACGGTAGAGGGTAGGGTGAGGGTGTTGCTGTTGTTGCTCCGCCCAATCTTAACGGTGGGTGGCATGGTCCGGCGAAAGACGGGCCATGAATCAGAACCATTCGCCCGTCGGTCGTTGTCGTTTCTTCGCCCATTGGGAGAAGGTGGCCCGAAAGGTCGGGAAAATCTTCCAATCCGCAGTCCGACTTCATGATTGGATATTGAGTGTTGGTTATTGGATATTCTCTGTTTCCGTTCCGGACTAACGCCCCCGGCCAAACCTGTTGGAGACCATTGGAATAATATGAACCGCTACGAAATCCCCTATCGTCCCGCCGCTCCCATCCTTGACCCCCGCGCCGACGCTCTCTGGGCCGACGTTCCCGCCGGGGCCATCGACTGTTTTCCCTGGTACGCCTCCGGCGTCAAGCAATCCACCGTCTTTCGCGCCGTCTGGTCGCCCGAGGGCCTCTCTCTCCGCTTCGATTGCCAGGACCGCCACATCTGGTCCGTCGCCACGCGCACCAACGGCTACGTCTGGCTCGATTCCTGCGTCGAGTTTTTCGTCGCTCCCAACCCCGCCAAGCCGCTCAACTATTACAATTTCGAGATGAACTGCGTCGGCACTTACCTCTGCGGCACCCACTGCGACTGGGCCGAAGGCTACCGCGACTGTTCGCTCGACCTCGGCCTCCGCGTCGCCACGACCATCCCCGGCCCGACCAAGAACGAATCCCCCGCCGACGACGGCTGGTCGCTCGTCGCCCTGATTCCCTGGGCCCACTTCGACCACGACGCGCCGCATCTGCCCCCGCGCCCCGGCGACCTCTGGCGGGCCAACCTTTACCGTTGCGGCGGCCAGACCGACACCCAACTCGCCTGCTGGTCCCCCATCGACCCCGCGATCCGCAATTTCCACTCCCCCCAGTTCTTCGGCGAAATCCTCTTCACCGCCTGACGCCGCCGTGCCGTTTCGCCGTGGCACGGGCGTCCCGCCCGTGAGTCTCGAGGGGCATCTTGCCCCTGTCTTCTTTTGTTGTTTTTGCTGTTGCTGTTTCTTATGAAACCCCCAGCACTGCTGGGGGATGTTGTTTCTGCTGTTGTTGTCGTTGCCGTTAGCCGCGTAGCGGCGTCTGGTAGTAGCCACCTGGCGCAAGTCCGTGGTACCCTCTAAAATAACCTGTGGAAAGAATTGGCTACTGGCCGAAGAATAGGCTATTATTAGGCTACTCTACGGCCACGGAGGACCATCCATGTTATCTTTGCGGCGGGAAAAGCTGGCGGAAACGGGTGTGCCGCTCGGTACCAGTTGGTTGCTGGGCGAGTGTATGGAAGCCCGCGGCCGGCAGAATCTCTGGCTGCGCCGCAAGCCCGAAGTGCTGGAAGTGTTGCGCGAACAGGCGGTCATTCAGAGCGCCGAGTCGTCCAACCGCATTGAAGGCGTGACCGTGGCCCCGGACCGCCTGCGCCCCATCGTCTTGGGCGCCGCCCGGCCGCGCGATCGCTCCGAGGAGGAACTGGCCGGTTATCGCCAGGCTCTGCGGTGGGTCTTTTCCCGCAAGCGGCCGGTCACGGTCGCGCCGCAGGTCGTTCTCCACCTTCACGCCACCGCCCAGGGCGGCGCGTCGGGCGACGCCGGAAGCTGGAAGAGCCGCGACAACGAGATCATCGAACTGCTGCCCAACGGCGAGCGGCGGATTCGTTTCCAGGCCACGCCGGCCAAAGAGACGCCCAAAGCGGTTCAACTTCTCTGCGACAACTACCACGAACTCTGCGGCGAAGAAAGCATCCCGCCTCTGCTCCTCGTCGCCACTTTCGTCTTCGACTTCCTCTGCATCCATCCGTTTCGTGACGGCAACGGCCGCGTCTCGCGCTTGTTGACCACGCTGCTCCTGGAGCAGCAGGGTTTCGCCGTGAGCCGCTACGTCAGCTTGGAACGTCTGGTCGAAGAAAGCCGGGAGGATTATTACGCGGTCCTGCACCGCTGCTCGAAGGGCTGGCACGAAGGGGCGAACGAAACAGTGCCGTGGTGGAACTATTTTCTGACCGTTTTGAAGAGGGCTTACCGGGAACTGGAAACCAATGTTGAAGCGGTCTCGGCGCGGGTGGCCAAAGGCGATCTGGTGCGTCAGGCCGTCGCGGGCCGCGTGGGGCCGTTCAGTCTGTCCGAATTGCGGGCTACGCTTCCGGCGGTCAGCGTCCAACTGGTCAAGCGGGTGCTGGGCGAGATGAAAAAAGCCGGCGCGGTTCGCCTGGTTGGCCGGGGGCGCGGCGCTCACTGGGAGGTCGTTAAAAAACCCTGAACGTGATTACGCCTACTTCTTCTCAAACTCCAGCTTCACCTCCACACCCTCCCTCATCGCCTCCGTCAGCGGCTTGAGAATCTCCAGCACCGCCGCGCGCGCCGCCGTTTCCGCTTGGGCGTGTACGAGCGGCGCGTCGCCCGCCGCCAGCACGTCTCGCCGCAACTCCGCCTTGGCCGAATCCTCCAGGGTCTTGCCCGACCACGCCGCGAGCCGCGCCCAGCCCGCCGCCGTCCGCACTTCGAGCTTCGCCGGGTCCGACTCCACCTCCACAATCTCCCGGTCAAGCTGTGGCGCAGCCACATGCACCGTCACGCTTTTTCGATCCCCCGTCACGGTGATGTTTCGCGCCCCGAACCCCTCCAGCGGTACGAAATATTGCACCTTTCCCGGAACCTTCAGGTCCACGGTCGTCGTGCCCCAGTTGATCCCCAGCCACGTCTTGGTGTTTTCCTTGTGAATCTCCGCCGTCACCTCCGTCGTCAGCACGACCAGCTTTTTTTGTTTCTTCATCTCGCCCACGGCGTTGAACACCACGGTCTTGGCCGTCACGTTCGGCCGCAGCAAATCCCCCAGCCGGTCGGCCAGATGTTCCACCGTCTCGCCCGGCCCCCGCGCCGCCCGTTCCGCGTGCCGCCCCAAAATTTCCACCGCCGCCACGCCGCCACCGACCAGGACCAGCGCCACCACGACAATCACGCCGAAGCGGAGCAGGGGACTGGAATTTTCTTTTTCCATGGCAACTTCTCCTTTGCTGTTTCACCCCTCGCCTTTGACACATATCAACATCATCAATCATTTCGGCGGGACGCGGAGAAGGATGGCCTGGGCCTTCGAGGCCCCGCTCTGCCAGCCGGGCGGGGCGATGACTTGCCACGGGCCGTGAGCGGTCCAGAGTTCGGGAATCTGCATAACGCCGACGATGAGGTAGCCGCCGGGATGCTGGTCGCGCCAGGCGGTCAAATCGTTTTGCTCGACGACCGGGATGAAGCGGCGGGCGTAGAAAACTTCCACCGCTCCGACGCCGCGATAGGAGGCGACGGTGTCGGCGGCGGGGACTTCGCGGGCGATGTATTGGCCGACGACGGACTGGTTTTCGGCCGGGTCTGGTTTGGACAAAAATATTCCGGTATAAACGGTGACGCCGACAAGGGCGAGAACGGCATAGACGCCGACACCCCAAACCACGGGTCGCCGGAAGCGATAAAACCAATCGCCGGGCGGCGCCGAAATGACGCGGTCCAAAGCCCAGCCGGCGAGGAACAGAAACGGCGGCTGAGCGCCCATGGCGTAATGGATCCGTTTGCCGACGCTGAATGAAAGAAGGAGTTCCGCGCCGAGGCCCCAGGCCAGGAGAAAGACCGCCAGGCCGCGCGGCAATTGGCGATAGCGAATCGCCAGAAAGGCCCCGAGGAGGACGAAGATGGCCCAGAGGCCCCAGAGTTGGGCCGGGGTGCGCGTGAGGTAGAAGTGCCAGGGTTTGTCGTGGCCGATGGCGCCGCCAGCGCGGCCGATGTATTCCAGGTACCAGACGTTCCAGGCGTCGGGCTGGGCTTGGACCATGGCGAAGACCCACGGGGCGACCAGGGCGATGGAGACGAAGCCCCCCGCGATCATCGGCCACAAGGCCCGCCAGCCGCGGCGGCCGCTTTCGCCGGCGACGGCCAGGGCCAACGACGTGACGACGAGCGTGGCGGGGGTGAGCGGGCCTTTGGTCAGAACGCCTGCGGCGAGGCTGAGGGACATAATCACGAAAAAGGCGGCGCGGCGGGCGAAGCCGGTTTCGGTGACGACCATCCAATAAGAGAGCAAGGTGGCCGTGGTCCAGAAAGCGACCTGCATATCGACTTCGCCGCGTCGGCCCCAGCCGATGAAGCCGGCGGAGGTCAGGGCGACAAAGGCGGTGAGGAGGGCGGGCCGCCAGCCGAACATGCGGCGGACCCAGAACATCAGGAGCAGGGCGATGCCGAGGGCGGCCAGGGCCGAGGGGGCGCGAACTGTCGTTTCGGTGAATCCGCTGGCTGCGGCGGCCAGGAGGCCGGTGAAGACGAAGGGCAGGGGGGGCTTGCGGACGTCGGGCTGGCCGTCGAGGTGCGGAACGGTCCAGTGGCCGAGCGTGACCATTTCGCGGGATCGCTCGGCGGCCAGAGCTTCGTGGCTCCCCAGCGGCGAGGAGCCGATGAAGACCAGGTTGAGGGCCAGGCCGTAGAGGATGAGGGCGGCGACCCAGAGCCAGGGGCGGCGGATGATCGGAACTTCTGAGAGCGTTTGATTCAACTGATTACCTCCGCACCGCGACATTGTAGCCGGAGAGAAAGCGGGATGACTATTGGAAAAAGTCCGGTTGAAAAAAGATGAAGGCCCGGTTGGAGGTCCGGGCCTTCAGCACAAGAATATCTGCGGCGAGAAAATTACTTCTCTGCGTGCGCGTGGCTGCCGGCCGGGTGTTCATGGTGGAAAACGTGTTCGGCCATTTCCTCCAGGTGCTTGTGCCAGTGCTCGGCGCGTTTTTCGTAGAACTCGGCGGGGACGAGCGGCTTGAGGGCGGCGAGGAAAGTATGCACGCGGGCCCTGATGGCCTCGAAAGCGGCGACGAGGGCCTTATGGTCGGCCTTGAGGGCGGCTTCGTCAGCGCCGGCCTTGTGATCGGCTTCGAGCTTTTCGCGCGCGGTCTTGAATGTTTCGTGCAGCCCCTTCAGGTCCTGGTGGAAAGCCTTGATGATCGGCTCCACGGCGGTCCGCTGTTCGGGCGTCAGGCCGCCAAACTCTTCGCCATGATGTCCCTTCTGATCCGAACCGGGGGCCGGCTGAGCCAAGACCGGCAGAGCCATCAGCGCCACCAACATTCCCGCCACTAACGCCAGTTTGCCAAGTTTCATAACCAACTCCTTTTCCGCTGCCGGGCGGCAGCCAACCCTAAACGAGTCCGCCTCAGCGGACGGTTACGCCCATTCCAGGCGACGGAAAGCTAAACGGCAATCGTGGTTCGCTATTGCATAAAAAAAAAGGTTACGAAAAATCGTGGACAGGCCTGCCCGGATTAAAGTTGTTCAAGGGGCGGGGCGCCCGGTCATTTTCATTTGCCGCCGGCTTCGGCGGGCTGGGCTGATGACGCGGGCTGAGCTGACGTGGCGGGCTTGGCCGAGGTCGGCGGTTTTGCGGCGGGCTTTGGCGGCGCGGCGAAGAACGACACCTCCGCGATGTTGATCCAGTTGGGAAACTTTTCCGAGTTGTTCCCGAAGCCGACGATCCGAATGTAGCGGGCATCGACCCGGCCGCCCACTTTGAACGACTCGTAATCGGCGGACTTGCCGGTGCTGGTGGCCTTATCGTCGATCTTAGTCCAGCTCTTTTCTTCGCCGGTCTTGCTGGCCAGGATGTCGATCTTGTAAACGCGCTTGTCGCCGGAAACGAAGGCAATCTTCAACTCGGTCAGCGGCTTGACCTCGCCGAGGTCATACTGAATCCACTGTCCCTGGCCTTCGGCCCGCCACGACGACGCGGCGTCAAGCTTGCCGTCGAGGGTCAGTTCCGGCGGAAAATCTCCCGCCCCGCCTTTGTCCTTCGACTCCCACGCGCTGGCCGTGACCTTGATCGTCTTCTTGTCGATTTCCTGACCAACCGCCACCGGGGCCAGAACCACCAGGGCCAGCAAAACCACCATCGTAACAACCAGGGCCATTCTCATCGCAATTCTCCTTTTGTTATTTGTCCGCTCCAACCTCGTTAAGCTTTTCCAGCCGGGTCAGCCATTCATTGAAGTGTTTGCATTTCTCCCGTAAAACGTCCAGGTCTATTTTCGCGGCAACGAGCGGCCCTATTGTGGCCTTCTGCCCTTTGTATTCTGGAATCTCTTTGATGATTCTCTTCGAGGGGGCTGTTTCCTGGCCTTCGTTGATCTCTTCGGGGTTCTTGCCGGCCACCATTTCGACAAGATTCCGGATCGGTCCTTCGTGTGCTATGTATTCCCAATCGAGTTTGGCCGGGTCGGCCAGGATCAGCGTCTCAAACTCGTGTAGTTGAATGTACGGAATGAAGTTCGGATGCTGAAGATCCTGCTTTAGCGCATCTTCGAGTATGGCGACCTTTTTGTAAGGATCTCGTTCTGCCTGGGCCGCCTCGTAGCCTGGGCTATTGCGAGGATAGGCATACAGATCGAACATGGTGGTGAAGAAAGCGTCACGCTGCCCGGAGTTTTCCTTCATCCACCTGATAATATCCGCTTTGGCGTTTTCGTAATTCCGCAACCCTCCTCGAAAAACCCTTCCGTGTTTTCGGCTGCTCCAAACACGGCGAACTGCGGCGAAGATGCCCCTTCCCGCCAGAAATGGTTTTAGCACATTGTTGGCGTAGCTTTCTTCAGTCTGGCCCTCGGCGGTGATGTACAATCTTGGAGCCATTTATGGCTTTCCTCCGATGACGTTCTTCTCCCAGAGTTCGCTGGTGGAGTATTCATCGATCCATTCTTTCAGCTTTACCGGGTCGGGTTGGCTGCAACGGGAACAGTTTTTCTCGCGGTCGTAGTCGATGACGCGGATGTCCTCCAGGTCGAACTCATCGACCAGGCGAGTGGATTGCGTAGCCAGGACGACTTGGCAGTTCTGGGAAGCGGCTTTGGCCATGCCCGCCAGAGCCGTGATCGCGTAGGGATGGAGGCCGAGTTCCGGTTCGTCAACGACGATGACCGAGGGGAGCATTTCGGGCGGCTGGAGAAAGAGCGTGGTCAGGGCGATGAAGCGCAGCGTGCCGTCAGAAAGCTGGTGCGGGCCGAAGAGGTAGTCTGGCCGGTTCCTTTCTTTCCAGTTCAGAAGAACATTACGGATATTAAATGGGTCACCATCCTGTGGCTTAAGTACAAATTCGCCGAATTGCGGACACACTTGGCGTATCCTTTCGACGATTCGCTGGTAATACTTCGGATGATGGAGTTCCAACCTGTAAAGGCAGGAGGCTAAATTCCCGGCAAAGCAACTTTTTTTCTGTAAATTCATTTCCGGTCCGTCTCTCGTAACAGTGGCTTAGGCGTTCTCCGATTCTGTTATGGTCAGATAAACTTTTCCCGTTTCCCATTCTTCGCTTTGTTCCATCAGCACGGCGGT
>CAIYVX010000082.1 GCA_903929765.1 uncultured Planctomycetia bacterium | reverse complement strand
GCATGCGTAAACTGCTCGTCATTCTCAACGCTCTTTTACGGACCAGACAACAATGGCAACCACAAAACGCTTGAAATCGAACACAGTCGCTCTCCCGTCAAGGGAGAGGGGTGAAGAAGAAGCGGCAACAGCAAGAAGAAACGGCAGCACAGGACGATTCTGGTGCGACCGGTGCACCCTCACCCGGCCGCTAAAGCGGCCACCCTCTCCCGTCAAGGGAGAGGGGTGAAGAAGAAGCAAAAGAAAAAACACCACGGGCGAGACGCCCGTGGGACTCACGGGCAAGATGCCCGTGCCACGGTAAGAAGAAACGGTGGAAGGAAGGGGCGGATGGTCGAGGCGACGAAAAAGAAAATCGCGACGGGGGCGAAACCGCTGCTGGAGGTGAAGGGCCTGCGGACGTGGTTCCCGGTGCGGCGGGGACTGTTCGGGCGGACGGTGGGGCACGTCAAGGCGGTGGACGGCGTGTCGTTTTCGATTCGGCCGGGCCGGGTGCTGGGTCTGGTGGGGGAGAGCGGGTGCGGCAAGACGACGACGGGCCGGACGGTGCTGGGGCTGATTCCGGCGACGGCGGGGTCGGTGCAATTTCAGGACAGCACGATATTTAATATTGAGGCGGCCGGCGGGCGGACGATGATGGGGGCGGAAGAACTGCGGCGGATGCGGCGGCACATGCAGATCATATTTCAGGATCCCTACGGGTCGCTGAATCCCCGGATGACGGTGGGGGCGATCGTGGGCGAGGCGTTGACGGTACACCGGATCGCGTCGGGTCGGGAGCGGCAGGCAATTGTCGCGGACCTGCTCAGGCGCGTGGGCTTGTCGCCGGATTATATTAATCGGTATCCGCACGAGTTCAGCGGTGGTCAGAGGCAGCGAATCGGGATCGCCCGGGCGCTGGCCCTGACGCCGAAGCTGATTGTGTGCGCCGAGCCGGTGAGCGCGCTGGATGTGAGCATCCAGTCGCAGATACTGAACCTGCTGGAGGATTTGCAGGAGGAGTTCGGGCTGACGTATCTATTTATTGCGCATGATTTGTCGGTGGTGGAACATATTTCGGACGAGGTGGCAGTGATGTACCTGGGGCGGATCGTGGAGCAGGCGACGCGGGACCGCTTGTATGCGGCGCCGAAGCACCCATACACGTGGTGCCTGCTGAGCGCGATTCCGGTGCCGGACCCGACGCGTCGGCGGACGATGGTGGGGATGCGCGAGGGCGAGCCGCCGAGTCCGGTGAATCCGCCGTCGGGCTGCCCGTTCCACCCGCGTTGCCCGAAGGCGTTCGACCGGTGTTCGGTGGAGGTGCCGCAACTGTTGCCGCTCGGGGACGAAGCGGATCATTTGGTGTCGTGTCATTTGTATCACTAGAGGTGGCGGTCAGAAAACGAGGCGAAGGATGAAAAGAGAAATTCTGGCGGCGATCGTGGTGGTGATGCTGGCGGGCGGGGCGGCGTGGGCTGAACCGGCTTCTTCTGGAAGCGGTGCGGTTCCTGGCATCACCCCATCACCCGGCCCTGACGGGCCACCCTCTCCCAAGGGAGAGGGGTTAACGGCAACGGCGGCGACGGGACGGGTGCTGACGATCACGGATCTGGTGGCGGCGTTTCCGGCGCAGACGAAGACATTTTTTGCGGTGTCGGACGTGGGCGACGTGGCGCTGAAGATGATCCGGTTTCAGGAGAAGACGGGGATCAAGCTGCCGCTGGCGGACGATTCGGTGTCGCAATTGATCGACCTGAAGGTGGGGGTGAAGGGCGGGGTGGCCCAGCGCGGCGCGGCGGGTGTGGCGTATCTGGATCCGGAAGAGTTCAAGGGGCGCAACGCGGTGTACCTGGTGCCGATTCAGGGGCTGAACGAATTTGTGGACTATAACGGGGCGGAGGTGGTGGAGAAGGGGATCTTCCAGTTGCCGAGCACGACGTTGTCGCGGTTTTTCATGGTGCGCGGCGGGTACGCCCTGTTCAGCGACTCGCTGCGGACGGTGAAGGCGGTGAAGGCGGGCGAGTTCGGCGCGGCGCTGGGCGAGGAACAGCGCAAGGCGTTGGCGGGGTCGGACGTCTACCTGCATGTGGATATGCGGCGTCCGGCGGCGGCGCGGGAGAGTTCGGCGGACCGGTTCAAGCGTGGGGCGGAGGCGAAGATTCTGGGCGAGCCGACGCTGGAAACATATAGTGATCTTTTGATTGGATATATGACGGCGGTGAACGAGGTATTCGAGCAGTTGGAAGGCGTGGACGTGGGGTTGCGGATGGGGTCGGAGGCGGTTTCGGCGACGGCATTGGTGCGGTTTACGGCGGAGGGCGGGATTCATCGGCACCTGCTGGACATTCCGGCGGCCTACGGGTCGCTGGTGGGGGATTTGCCGCTGGAGAAGCCGTTCATTTCGGCGGGGGGCCTGAGCCTGCGGTCGGACATGTTGCGGCTGGCGGTGGTGCAAGGATTGGATTTTGTGACGGGGAACTCGCCGCAGATGGCGGAGAAACTGGCGAAGACGACGCGCGAGGAGCTTTTGGCGTCGGCGGGGGCAATGCTGAAGCAGATGACGGGGGAAATGGCGTTCATGAGCGCCTTGCCGGAGTCGGCGGAGAAGGGGACGGAGGCGAACCTGACGGTGGTGCGGCTGACGGACTCGAAGGCCTTCATCGATGCGCGGGGCCAACTGCTGGCGGGGCTGGCGAAGGTTTCGGGCGACGTGGGTTCGCGGGTGACGCTGGCGTATCTGCCGGATAAGGAGACTTATCGAGACGTGCATATTGGATATCTTCAGCCGCGCATCGCGCATGACACCAAGGAGTTTGAGAAGCTGTTCGAGGAGCGGGCCAAGGCGGTGTACGGGCCGGACGGTTTTCTGTACCGGATGGCGATAGTGAAAGACCGGCTGTATATGACGGTGGGGAGCGACCTGTCGCTGTTTCAGGCGGCGCTGGATCTGGCGCTGGACGGCCGGACGGCGGGGGCGTCGGCGGCGGTGGAGCAGGCGCGGGCGGCCTTGCCGCCGGGGCGGAACGTGGAGTATTACGCGAGTCTGCCGGCGCTGTTGAGCCGGGTGTTCCTGCTGTCGGGGACGGCGCAGGGGGCGACGGCGTCGGGGACGGTGCATTACGACGCGGAAGACCGGAAGTACATCGAGAGCCGGTCGCTGGTGGGGGTGACGCTGGGGCTGGACGGGGGGCGGATCCGGCTGGACACGAACCTGGGTTACGCGGATTTGGGTAAGGCGGTGGCGTTTGCGGAGCGGCATTTGCCGGCGGCGGAGGCGGTGACGGGGCCGACCGGACCGACGGCGGAACCGGGAGCCTCGTCGGCGACATCGGCGGCGCCGGCGGCACCGGCGAAGTCGGCAGTGGCGCCAAGTCCTGTTCCGAGTCCGGCGGCGCCGAGTCCGGAGCCGATGGCTCATTAGTGGTTAGTGGGTATTGGACAGTAAAAAGAAAAATTCCAACTCTTATAGTGCAAGCCCCTGAACATGGCGGCAAACAGCGGCCGCCATGCCACCCGGCTTCTCATTTCAACAATTCGGGCAGAAGAGCCAACGTGAGATTGAGGAGGTTGAAGAGGGCGTGCAGGGCGAAGCTGGCGGCGAGGCTGCGCGTGCGGTAGAAGACGTAGCCGAGGGCGAGGCCGAGGACGAAGATGGTGGGGACGGTTTGGGGGACGCCGGAGTGGGCGAAACCGAAGACGAGGGCCGAGAGGAGGATGGCGAGCCAGGGCCGTCCGAGGCGCATGAGAGTGGTTTGGATGAGGCCGCGAAAAAAGAGTTCCTCGAAAAACGGGATGACCAGGACGGTAAGGACGACGAGGACGGCGACGTCGGCGGCGGGGGGCTGCGCGGCGACGGCCTTGAGGATGGGGTGCTCGGGCGGGGCGTGGCTGGTGATATGGACATAGATGAGTTTTGACAGGAGAGCCAGGCCGGTGGTGAGCGGGAGGACGGCGAGGAAGGTTTTGCCGGCGGCGGCGAGGGCGGCGGGGAGGCGGCGAAAGGAGAGGCCGAGGGCGGCAAAGTTGGACCTTCGCCAGAGGCGGAGGCCGAGGAGCGAGAGGCCGCAGACGACGAGCCATTGGAGGGCCATGCTGAGGGTGAGGGCGATGGCGAAGCCGGTGGGGTCGGCGTGTTCGTCGGGGGCGGGGAGGAACCAGAGGTGGCGGAGCCGGGCCCAGGCGACGAGGTAGGCGACGACGGTCTGGAGGACGACGAAACCGGCGAGAGCGAGAAAGCCGTCGCCGTCGCGGCCCCAGCAGACGTCGGGCCAGGCGCCGTCGAAGGTGGGGCCGAGGCCCCGCTGGGTGTGGAACCGTTTCAGGAGGAAATAAAGGAAGGGCAGGCCGAGGAGAAAGGCGAGGGCGTAGCCGGAGGCCTCGATCAGGGCAGTGAAATTGTGAAGATCGAAGTTCACGGGCGGATCACCTGGCGGAGATAAGTTGGACGCGGACCTCGCGGGAGCGCGGGCCGTCGAATTCACAAAAATAGATAGCCTGCCAGGTGCCCAGGGTCAGGCGGCCGTCCTGGTAAGGGACCGAAGCCGAGAAGCCCATGAGGGAAGCTTTGAGGTGGGCGTCGGAGTTGCCCTCGGCGTGGGTGTAATCGCCGTCGGCGGGGACGAGGCGGCGCAGGGCGGCAAGGAGGTCGCGGACGACGCTGGGGTCGGCGTTCTCGTTGATGGTGATGCCGGCGGTGGTGTGGGGGACGAAGACGTGGCAGAGGCCGGCGCCGCCTGCTTCGGCGACCAGGGCGGCGACGCGCGGGGTGAGGTCGAGGAACTCTTCTCGGCGGGAAGTGCGGAGGGTGAGGGTTGGCATTTCTAGTCTCGGGTGGTATAAAGGTAAGAATTAAAAATTAAAAGTTAAAAATTAAAAATGAAAAAACGACAACAGCAAGAAGAAACGGCAAACACCCTCACCCTACCCTCTCCCCTCAAGGGAGAGGGGTGAAGAAGCAGCAGCAAAAGAAACAGCCGGACAGGGCAGAGCCCTGTCCCTACGAACGGCAAAAAAGAAGAAACGGCAGGGCAGAGATAAACTCTGCCCCTACGAAAAGAAACGGCACAGCAGGGATGATAGTGAGGAAGGGGCAGGGGTAGCAAGAGATTTTCGGGGGCGGGTGAGGAAGATGAGGAAGAAAATGGAAAAGATTCCGGATATTTTGGCGGAGATCATCGCCAATAAGCGGGCGGAACTGGTCGCGGCGAAGGCGGCGGTGACGGCGGCGGAACTGGAGCGGCGGGTGGCGCGGGCGGCGGGGCCGCGGGATTTTGGGGCGGCTTTGCGGCGGGCGGCGGGGGGGCCGGTGCGGATAATTGCGGAGGTGAAGCGGCGCAGTCCGTCGGCGGGGGAGATTGCTGGCGAGGCGGGGGCGAGCGCGGTGGCGCGGGAATATGAGGCGGCGGGGGCGGACGCGATCAGCGTGATTACGGATCAAAATTATTTTGGCGGCTGCCTGGAGGATTTGGCGGCGGTGCGGGCGGCGGTGAGCGTGCCGGTGCTGCGGAAAGATTTTATCGTCGAGGCTTATCAGGTTTGGGAAGCGCGGGCGGCGGGGGCGGATGGGTTTCTGCTGATCGCCGAGGCGCTGGATGAGGCGTCGCTGGCGGAATTGGTGGCGCTGGGGCGGCGGCTGGGGATGGAGGCGTTGGTCGAGGCGCATGGGGCGGAGGCATTGGAGCGGGCGGTGGCTTCGGGGGCGACTCTGGTGGGGGTGAATAACCGGGATTTGCGGACGTTCGTGGTGGACCTGGCGACGACGGAGCGGCTGGCGGCGCGGGTGCCGGGGGATCGGGTGCTGGTGGCCGAGAGCGGGATTGCGGGGGCGGCGGAAGTGCGGCGCGTGCTGAATGTGGGGGCGCAGGCGGTGCTGGTGGGCGAGACGCTGATGCGGGCGAAGGATCGGGCGGGGAAAGTGCGGGAGATGAAAAATGCAAAATGAAAAATTAAAAATGAAAAATTAAAAATGTAAAAGCGAAAGAAGCAGAAAATGAGGCGGGCGGAAGTAGGATGGGTTGCGGCGATTGGGGATTGTAGAGCGAAGCAAAGAACACACTTTGGCCCCGGCAGGGCCGGGGCTTCAAAGTGTGGCACCCGGAAAAAAAGAAACAGCAGGGCAGAGATGAACTCTGCCCCTACGAAAGAAACAACAGCAACTGCCGGACAGGGCAGAGCCCTGTCCCTACAAAAAAACAACGGCATTATTTGAAATGCTTCGCCACTTTGGCGGTGGTGGGTTTGCGGATGAGGCCGCGCTCGGTGATGATGGCGGCGATGTAGCGGGCGGGGGTGACGTCGAAGGCGGGACAGTAGACCTGGCAGCCTTCGGGGGCGGTGCGGCAGCCGAAGCCCTGGGTGACTTCCTCGGCGGCGCGCTCTTCGATGGGAATGTGGGAGCCATCGGGGATGGAGAGGTCGAAGGTGCTGGACGGGGCGGCGACGTAGAAGGGAATGTGGTGTTCTTTGGCGAGGATGGCGACGGAGTAGGTGCCGATTTTGTTGGCGGCGTCGCCGTTGGCGGCGATGCGGTCGGCGCCGACGACGACCATCTGGACGCGGCCCTCTTTCATGACGTGGGCGGCGGTGTTGTCGCAGATGAGGGTGACGTCGAGGCCGTTCTGCATGAGTTCCCAGACGGTGAGGCGGGCGCCCTGGAGGAGCGGGCGGGTTTCGTCGGCGTAGACTTTGAAGCGTTTGCCCTGCTCGTGGGCGGAGTAGAGGACGGCCAGGGCGGTGCCGTAATCGGCGGTGGCGAGGCCTCCGGCGTTGCAATGGGTGAGGACGCCGCCGCCGTTGGGAACGAGCGGCGCGCCGTGGCGGCCGATGGCGCGGCACATGGCGGCGTCTTCGTCGCGAATGGTTTTGGCTTCTTGCAGTAATCCATCGAGGATAGCTTTTGTGCCGCGACCGCGCATTTTTTCGGCGGCGGATTTCATGCGGTCCAAAGCCCAGAAGAGGTTGACGGCGGTGGGGCGGCTGGTGGCGAGATAATCGGTCACTTCCTTGAGCTTGGCGAAGAGGGCGGATTCTGGGGCGGCTGGGGAAAGGGTGCGCAGGCCGACGACCGTGCCCATGGCGGCGGCGACGCCGATGGCGGGGGCGCCGCGAACTTTGAGTTGTTTGATGGCGTCCCAGACGGATTGGACGTCGTCGCAGGAGATGAGGCGATATTCTCCGGGGAGGAGCGTCTGGTCGATGATTTCCAGTCGGCCGTCGAGGCCGCCTTGCCAGGTTACGGTCGGAACGGGCATGTTATCCTCGGAACTGTTTGTCTTTGTCTTCGATCTTGCGGGCCAGGGCCGCCTTGTAGTCGCTGATTTTTTTTCGCATGGCCGGGAGTTTGACGCCGAGAATCTGGACGGCGAGGAGGGCGGCGTTTTTCGGGCCGCTCTTGCCGGCGGCGACGGTGGCGACGGGGACGCCGGAGGGCATTTGAACCATGGCGAGGAGCGAGTCGAGTCCGCCGGCCAGGGCGGTGGCAATCGGGACGCCGATGACGGGCAGGGGGGTGAAACTGGCGACGACGCCGGCGAGATGGGCGGCGCCGCCGGCGGCGGCGATGACGACTTCCACGCCGCGCTCTTCGAGGGTGCAGGCGTACTGGTGGGCGAGGGCGGGCGAGCGGTGGGCGCTGATGATGCGGACCTCGTAATCGACGGCGAAGTCGTTGAGAATTTCGGTGGCTTCCTGCATAGCGGGCAGGTCGCTGTCGCTGCCGAGGACGATGCTGACTTGGGGTTTGTCGCTGCGGGGCATGGATTGGCTCCTTACAAAAAGGTCCGATTGAGAATCGGCACAGTATAGGCGGGGGCGGTGGGGCGTGTCAACGTTCTGAGGACGTTCTGAGGACGGTTGAGGACAGTGACGCCAGACTTCAGGAACGGCAAAAACAACAGAAACAACAGAAACAGTTCCACTTTCGGCGACCTCCTTTCATGGCCCGTCTGCGCCGGACCATGCCACTCACAGTTAAGGATTGGCGGTGAAACAACGGCAACGGCACAGGGGCAAGATGCCCCTGCGACTCACGGGCGGGACGCCCGTGCCACGGTGAAGCGGCAACAACAGCATCCCCCAGCAGTGCAGGGGGCTTCAAAAGCAAGAAAAGCTGGGCGGCGACTTGACTAACAGCGGAAAATGTTGTATTTTTGCATCATTCCGAGGTTGTTTCCTGCCGACATAATCGATGTGGAATGGCAACATGGCGGGCCGGAGGATCTTTGAGGAACTTCGAATCGGAAGAGCCGTATTGACGAGGGGTTTGGCTTTGGCGAGAAAAAAGACAACGTCCGATGTTTCGCGGGGGCAACCTGACGGCCGGATTCTGGCGGCGCTGGCGGCTCTGGGGGCGGAGCTGACGGCGGTGGCGGAGCCTGCGGAACTCATGCAGACGGTGCTGCAGCGTTCGGCGGCGCTCGTGGATTGCCAGTGCGGCGCGGTGGCGTTGTGGGACGATGCGGAGCAGGCCCTGAAGCCCGGGGCGACGTTGGGCGAGGGGCACATGCTGCAGACGCTGGACTTTTTCGCGAGCCGGCCGGTGACGGAAGTTCTGATCGAGCGGAACGAGGGGCTGTGCCTCGGGGATCCGGAGGAAAGCCTCGGGCTGTCGTTCGGGCACCTGACGGCGCTGGCGGCCGTGCCGATGATGACCGGGGAGCGTCTGGTGGGGATTCTGGTGGTGGCCTCGACGATTCCCGGTCGCAAGCTGGGGACGGCGGACCAGGCGGCGCTCGGGGTGGTGGCGAATTTTTCGGCGGCGCTGGTGGACAGCGCGACGCAGTTCAAATGTTTCAGCTACGATCTGCGGTCGCGGATTGTGGAGGCGACGAAGGAGCTTGCGCGGGCCTCGGCGGAGCTGGTCCAGGTCAAGACGTTCAACGAAAACATATTTGAATCGATACCGATGGGGGTGGTGGTCTTCGACCGGTCGTTCGCGGTCGTCTTCCGCAACCGGGAGGCGGAACGGATTTTTCCGGACGACCGGAACGTGCTGCATGGTTTGGCGCGGACGGACATAGCGGCGCGGTACGGGGATTACCAGGCGATCTTCCGTGACGTGGTGCGGCTGGGTCAGGTCTGCACGTTTGACGCGGTGAGCCAGGGGCAGGGGAAAACGGGCGCGGCGCCGCTGGTGCTGCGGCTGTCGGCTTCGCCGCTGGTGGGCAAGCGCGAGGCGGCGGTGGGCGGGATTATGACGATCGAGGACGTGACGCGCGACGTGTCGATGGAGAACCGGCTGGCGGCGAGCGAGCGGCTGGCGGCGGTGGGGAAGCTGGCGGCAAAAGTTGCACATGAGTTGAATAATCCGCTGGACGGGATTCTGCGGTATCTGGGGCTGGCGGTGCGCGTGCTGAAGGATACGCCGGATCAGCGGGCGGTGGGGTACGTCGAGTCGGCGCGCGGCGGGCTGATGCGGATGGTGCGGATCATCAGCGAGTTGCTGGAATTTTCGCGTTCGACGGTGGCGGCTTCGAGCGACGGGACGCTGCGGGCGGCGATGGAGGACGCGATCACGTCGCTGTCGGGCAAGGCCCAGGAACGGGGCGTGGCGCTGGAGTTGGAAATTGCGGACAACGTGCCGGAGATGGAGTCAAGTTCACTGTATCAGGTGTTTACGAACCTGATCAAGAACGCGATCGAGGCGCAGCCCCAGGGCGGGCGGGTGCAGGTGCGGGCGGTGTGCATCGACGGGGCGGTGGATATCTCCGTGGCGGACGACGGGCCGGGGTTGTCGCACGAGGCGCTCGACCATATTTTCGAGCCGTTCTTCTCGACCAAAGAGGCGGGGCAGGGGACGGGGCTGGGCCTGGCGATTTGCAAGGAACTGGTGGAAAAGCAGGGCGGGACGCTGCTGGCGCGGAACCGGGCGACGGGCGGGGCGGAGTTCGTGGTGCGGATTGCGACGCGGTGGGCGAGCCGTGAGGAAAAGGGAAATTAAAAGTTAAAAATGAAAAATTAAAAATTGAAGAAACAAAAACAGTAAGCAGGGGCAAGATGCCCCTGCGACTCACGGGCGAGACGCCCGTGCCACTGTAACAAGGAAAGGATGTAAACGTGGCTAAGGGAAGCATTCTGGTGGTCGATGACGACCGGATTATTCTGACCAGCCTGTGCGAGTTTTTGCGGCTGGAAGGGTACGAGGTCGAGACGGCGGAGAAGTTCGAGTCGGCGATCAGTTGGCTCGACACCAAACCGTTCAACGTGGTCATTACCGACGTGAACATGCCGGGAGTGGACGGGTTCGAGTTGCTGAAGGTCTGCAAGAACCGGCACGCGGACGCGGCGGTGATTATGATTACGGGGTACGGGACGATTGAGTCGGCGGTCGATGCGATCAAGCTGGGGGCATATGATTATCTGACCAAGCCGATTATCGACGACGAGATCAAACTGGTCATCGAGCGGGCGATGAAACAGCAGGCCCTGGTGGGGGAAAACCGGAACCTGCGGCAACAGTTGAACATGCGTTACTCGCTCGACAACGTGATCGGGAACGATTATAAGATGCTGAGAGTTTTCGACCTGATCGAGGCGGTGGCGGATTCGCGGGCGACGGTGCTGATCACCGGCGAGAGCGGGACGGGCAAGAGCATGATCGCGCGGACGATTCACCAGCGGTCCAGCCGCAACGCCCGGCCCTTCATAGAAGTGGCCTGCGGGGCTCTGCCGGAGACGCTGCTGGAGTCGGAACTGTTCGGGCATACGAAGGGATCGTTCACCGGGGCGGTGGCGGACCGGCAAGGCAAGTTTGAGATCGCCAACACGGGGACGATTTTTCTGGACGAAATTTCCACCGCCAGCCCGGCGTTTCAGGTGAAGTTGCTGCGCGTGCTACAGACGTTCGAGTTCGAGCGGGTGGGCGGATCGGAGACCATCAAGAGCGATGTGCGGGTGATTCTGGCGACGAATCGCGACCTGTTGCAGGATGTGCATGATGGGAAGTTCCGGCAGGATTTGTATTACCGGATCAACGTGGTGGCGATTGAGTTGTCGTCGCTGCGGGAGCGGCTGAGCGACATACCGCTCCTGGCAGACCATTTTCTGAAGATGTTCTGTGAGCGGAACGGGAAGAAGATCCTGGGGTTCTCGAACGAGGCGATGCAACTAATGCAGACGTATGATTGGCCGGGGAATGTGCGGGAACTGGAAAACGCGATGGAGCGGGTGACGGTGCTGGCGCGGGGGCGGCAGGTGGAGGCGGGGGATTTGCCGCCGACGATTATCAAGCACGGGGAAAGCCCGAAGGCGGGGCTGGCGGGGACGGACGGGCGGATCCGGCCGCTGAAGGACGCGCTGGAGGTGCCGGAAAAGGAGATCATCGAGCGGACGCTGCGGGCGAACAACTGGAACCGGCAGGTGACGGCCGACGTGCTGGAGATCAATCGGACGACGCTATATAAGAAGATGAAGAAGTTCGGGTTGGATTTTGGGGAGGGGCCGAGGTAGGGGAGTTGCGGAAAGAGAAAAAGAAGAATCAAAACACGTTTTAGAGCAACCGGGGTTGGCGGGCATTCGCACGGCGGGGCAAGCCCGCCGTGGCACACCCGGGGCGAAACATGGCGGCAAACGACGGCCGCCATGCCACCCGTTCGACGGATGTGAGTCCACCTATTCCAAATCTTTCATGTTGGCTGTGAGGGCGGCGAGTTCGGATTCGAGCTTGGCGGCGCGGTCGCGTTCGCTGGCGACGATTTCGGGCTTGGCGCGGGCGACGAAGTTTTCGTTCGAGAGTTTTTTGCGGACGCTGTCGAGGGCCTTATCCTTCTCGGCCGAGAGTTTGGCGAGGCGGTCGCGCTCGGTGGCGAGGTCGATGACGCCGGCGAGGGGGACGAAGACTTCCAGGCCTTCGACGATTTCGGCGGCGGAGGCTTTGGGCTTTTCGGCGGCAGGGTCGGCCTCAAGAGATTCGAGGGCGGCGAGGTGGCGGATGGTGTCGGCGGCGGCGGAGAGGCGGGCGGTGGCGGCGGCGCTCGAGCGGATGACGGCGCGGAGCGGGACGCGCGGGGCGATGTTCATGCGCGAACGGATGTTGCGGATGGCGCGGATGACGGCCTGGACGAGGGCGAAATCGGTTTCGGCCTGGGGCGCGTAAAAAGCGGCGACCGGCTCGGGCCAAAGGGCGATGATGCAGGCTTCGGCGGGTGGGGCGGGGGCCGCAGAGTCGAGCGAGCGGTCGGGGACGAGGCGGGCGAAGTGGGTCCAGAGGTGCTCGGTAATGTGCGGGACGAAGGGGTGGAGGAGCCGCAGGAGACGGTCGAGGGCGTAGGCGAGGATGCGTTGGGGGACGGCTCTGGTGGCGGCGTCGCGCATGCGCGGCTTGGTGATTTCGAGGTACCAGTCGCAGAAATCGTTCCAGAAGAAAGAGTAGATCACGTCGGTGGCGTCGTGGAACTGGAACTTTTCGAGGGCCTGTGTGGCGGCTTCGACGGTGGTGGTGAGGCGGGAGAGAATCCAGCGGTCTTCGAGGAGCATTTTTGCGCGGTCGAACGGCTCGGGGGAAAGTTCGGCGAGGTTCATGAAGGCGAAGCGGGAGGCGTTCCAGAGCTTGTTGCAGAAGTTGCGGCCGAGGTCGAACTTGGGGCTGGAGTTGGCGGTGCGGCCGTCGCGGAGGGTGAGGGTTTCGACCGGCATGCGGACGTCCTGAGTTTCGGTGGTCATGGCGGCGATGGTGAAGCGCATGGCGTCGGCCCCGTGAGAGTCGATGATGTCGAGGGGGTCGATGCCGTTGCCGAGGCTCTTGGACATTTTGCGGCCTTCGCCGTCCTGAATCATGGCGTGGATGTAGACGGTGCGGAAGGGGAGGTCGTGCTGGAAATATTCGCCGAACATGACCATGCGGCTGACCCAGAGGGTGATGATTTCGCGGGCGGTGCAGAGGACGGAGGTGGGGTAATAGAATTTCAGCGCGTCGGTTTGTTCCGGCCAACCGAGGGTTGAGATGGGCCAGAGGCCGGAAGAGAACCAGGTGTCGAGGACGTCGGGGTCGCGGGTTAGGCCAGCCTCCTCCAGTTTCTTTTCCTTGTCTGGATGGCCGGGCGGTACCGAGGCATACAGTCCCAGTTTTCCAGCCTCATCTCTGTGCTGTATGTGTATTCCTTCTACGCCGGCTATTCCGAATGGAGATTTTGCTGTGTCCTTGCCCTCAAACACCTTCGATCCAAATTCAGTGATTCCTTGCCACACTGGAATTCGGTGTCCCCACCAGAGTTGGCGGGAGATGGGCCAGTCGCGAAGGTTTTCGAGCCAGTTCTGGTAGTTGCGGGCGTAGCGCTCGGGGACGAATTTGAGTTTGCCGTCGAGGAGCGGCTTGATGGCCAAGCCGGCTAAAGAATTAACTGGCACGTCGGTGCCGGGGATCAGTTCGGGCGCGGTCGGAACGGGCAAGGGCCTCAACCCCTCACCCGGCCCTGAAGGGCCACCCTCTCCCGAGGGAGAGGGGTGAAGAAGAAACGGCTTTTTCACGGCGATGAACCACTGGTCGGAGAGGTAGGGTTCGATGGGGACATGGCTGCGGTAGGAGTGGCCGACTTCGTGGGCGTAGGGGCGGACTTCTTCGAGAAGATTGTTTTCGCCGAACCAGTCGACGATCTTCTTTCGGGCTATGAAGCGGTCGAGGCCAATGAATTTTTCGACATCAGGATTTTTGACGGCGTCCCAGTCGGTCCAGCCGTGCTTGTCGGAGATTGAGCCGTCGGGGGCCATGACGTTGATGGCCGGGAGTTTGTGGCGCTGGCCGATGTCCCAGTCGTTGGGGTCGTGGGCGGGTGTGACTTTGAGGAAGCCGGTGGAGAAGCGGGCTTTTTCGTCGCCTTCGGGGTTGGGGAGGACGACGTGTTCGTCGGCGATGATGGGGATGAGGCGGCCGACGATGGGGAGGCGAACCATCTGGCCGACGAGAGCGGCGGCGCGGGGGTCGCGGGGGTTCATGGCGACGGCGGTGTCGCCGAGCATGGTTTCGGGTCGGGTGGTGGCGACGGTGATGTGTGTTATAACAGTGGCACGGGCATCTTGCCCGTGAGTCGCAGGGGCATCTTGCCCCTGTGCCGTTTTTTGCAGTCCGACCCACGGCCAGTCGGCCAGGCCGGCGCGCTCCGGATGGCTGATCGCGTACATTACCGCATGGCCAAAATCCTCTTCGTCGCGAATCAGGTGGTCGTAGTATTCCTCCATCCAGAACTGTCCTTCTCGTCCAAGAATTTTGTTGGCTTGCTTAGCCGTGAAGGACTTCCAGGAGTGGATGATGTCCGCGAGATGGTGTTCTCCCAGAGGACGGAGAACGGCATGGATGTGGTTGGGCATGAGTGACCAGGCGATCAGTTCGTATCGCTCGCCGTGGAAATGTTTCAGTGCGTCCTGGACGATTTCGGCTACTTCCGGATTGTTGAGATAACACGCCCCAAGACCGGTGTTCAGCATGCTGTCGATGCGGGATTCGTACAGTTGGTGGAGTTCCTTACGCTCCTGCCAGGTCATCTTGCGGCCTTGGGAGTTGGCTCTTTGTTCGATTTCTTCCCGGTGATGCTTCCATGATTCAATGACTTGGGCGGGGAGAGAATCGGCCAACCGGAACGTGATGGCATAGGTTGCGCCGGATTGAGTCCAGTGAGGCAGGTTGGCACCCTGACGCTTGATTACAGGCAAGTCTTCCACGGGCAAGATGCCCGTGGCACTCACGGGCGGGACGCCCGTGCCACTGGGTGAAGAAGAAACGGCGGCCACGGGCGGGACGCCCGTGGGACTCACGGGCAAGATGCCCGTGTCACTGGGTAAAGCAACGGCTTCAGCCAGCGGGTAGCGGAGGTAATAGAAATTTCCCTGGACGGTTTCGTGTTCGACTTCGTCGTCGGCGAGGACGGTCTGGGTGGCGGGGTCCCAGTTGACGAGGCGTTTGCCGCGATAGATGAGGCCGTCTTTGAAGAGGCGGAAAAAGGCTTCGCGGACGGCGGCGGCGCAGGTTTCGTCCATGGTGAAGCGGGTGCGGTCCCAGTCGCAGGAGCAGCCCATGGCTTTGAGCTGGCCGAGGATGCGGGCTTCGTACTCGTCTTTCCAGGCCTGAACGCGGGCGACGAACTTGGTGCGGGCGACGGCGGGGTCGGGGTCGAGGTCTTTGCGGCGCAGGCCTTCGTTGGCGAGGAGACGTTTTTCGATGACGGCCTGGGTGGCGATGCCGGCGTGGTCGGTGCCGGGCATCCAGAGGGTGTTGTAGCCCTGCTGGCGGCGCCAGCGGACGAGGATGTCCTGAAGGGTGTTGTTGAGGGCGTGGCCGAGGTGGAGGGCGGCAGTGACGTTGGGGGGCGGGATGGCTATGGCGTAGGGTTTTCCGCCGCGCGCGGGGTCGGCGTGGAAATAGTTATGAGATTCCCAGAAGGCGTAAACTTCCTTTTCGAAGAGCTTGGGGTCGTATTGGGTGGGAAGGTCGGTGGGGTTGGTGGAGTTGGTTTCGGGTTGGGTCATCGGGACAATTATCCTTTTAGCGAGCGTCGGCCCGCATTCGCACGGCGGGACAAGACCCGCCGTGGCACGTTTCATTATAACTTATTGCACATCTGCAGCACGAGCGGTTTCAGGCCGAGGTTTTTGTAGAAACGGACGGCGCTGCGGTTCGAGGCGGCAACGTAGAGGCTGATATATTCGGCGCCGCGGCTCTTCATGATTTTGACGGCGTGGTTCATTAGTCGGCGGCCGAGACCGTGGCGGCGATATTCTTTTCGGACAAAGAGATCGCCGATATCGCCGCGGGAGCGGATGGCCACGATCGGCGGCGGAGCGGCGATGTTGGCGACGAGATAGCCAATGGGTTGACCAGTGGCGTTGACGGCGACCAGGGCGAAGGAATCTTTTTTGGCCAGGACTTCCAGAAAGAACTTGCGCCAAAGGGCGGGGGCGTTGGGCTTCATGCGCCAGCGCAGGCGATCGTAAGCCTGGTGCTGGTCCACCATGATCTGCCACATGGCGACGACGGCGTCGGCGTCGGCGGGAGTGGCGGGGCGGATGGTGAAAGAAGTTTTGGTCATGGCGAAAGATTTCTAAGAAAAAGAAGAAACAGCATCCCCCAGTAGTGCTGGGGGCTTCAAAAGAAGAAAATTCAATAAAAGAAACGACGGCAACAGCAAGCGGAAAACAGCTTTTAATTTTGGTGCGTGCAAGCACGCACCCTACAATATTTGCGAACAGTTATTCTTTCATGGCCTGTCTGCGCCAGACCATTTCACCCACCGGCAAGGGGGTGCGGGTGAAAAAGAAAGGGCAACCGCAGCCTATAGTCCCAGTCGTCCTTCGCGGTCGGCGGTGATGTAGTTCATGCAGTATTCGTCGCGGTTGAGGATGGCTTCGGCGGCGTAGATGGCGGCCATGATGCCGGGTTCCAGCGGGTCGATGATGGCGGCGTCGATGCCGGAGAGGATCATGTAGGGGATGAAGACGCGGTTGATGAGGTTGCGCTTGGGCAGGCCGTAGCTGACGTTGGAGAGGCCGCCGGTGGTCTGGAGCGGGCCGAACTCGGCCTTGATGCGCCGCACCGTTTCCAGGCAGTCCAGGGCGTGGGTGGGGTTGGTCGAGATGGGGCGG
This sequence comes from uncultured Planctomycetia bacterium, assembly GCA_903929765.1. Lineage (GTDB taxonomy): Bacteria > Planctomycetota > Phycisphaerae > FEN-1346 > JAACEH01 > CAIYVX01. Next base: position 70,067 of record CAIYVX010000082.1, on the reverse strand, counting down.
ATGAGCGGGTCGATGTAGATGTCCTCTCGTTTGATGCCGAGAGGGCCGGCGGCGGCAAGAATTTTTTCGATGGCCACGAAGCGGGCGTCGATGGTTTCGGGCATGCCGGTGTCGTCCATGGCCAGGGCGACGACCTTGGTGTGGAACGCCGCGGCCAGAGGCAGCATGATCTTCAGGCGTTCACTTTCGCCGGTGATGGAGTTGAGCATGGGCTGGCCGGGGCCGTGCAGCTCCAGGCCGACGCGCATGGCCGTGGGGTTGGCCGTGTCGACGCTGATGGGCAGGGCGGTGACAGAGCGGACCTGCTCGATCATCCATTTCATGTCGTCGACTTCCGAGTCGACGCCGGTGGCGGAGTTGACGTCGATATAGGCGGCGCCGGCCGCGGCCTGGCGGGTGGCCTCATCGCGGACGAACTCCGCGTTCTTGTCCAGGACGGCCTGGCGGATGCGTTTACGGGTGCAGTTGAGGCGTTCGGCAACTACGAGCATGAGAATCTCCTTTTAACCGATATTTTCCACTTGGACTGGTCCGGCCACGAAGCCGGGCTCTTCGGACAACAGTTTGAGGACTTCGTGTCAGGAAATCAAGACCTTGGGGATAAAAAGTGTTGCGGCGATGAACCAATGACGCCCGGCCCCGGCGGTGAACTCAGTCCACCCGCAGCTTCTTGAGCGGTTCGCTATCCAGCACGCGCACGGAGAACTCCGCAAGAAGCGCGCGGTCTGCGGCGGTGAACGCAGTATCCCCCGCAAGCGTACCGATGTTCGCGTCAATCTCCTGCTTGAGACGCATGCCGATGGCGAGGAGGTTAACCCGCTGGTCTTGCAGCACATAGCGGATCGCGGCGGCGGGCAGTTGGGTGAGGCGTTTTTTGTCGAAGTCGGGGACCAAGGATCCGGCCCGTACGCCGAGACACCCGGCGCCAACGACCTTCATGGCGACGATGGCCATGCCCCGCTCATGGGCTTTGGCCAGGCAGGCGTTACGCAGCTCCAGCATTCTGGCGGCAAAGACCTGATTGTAGCCTTTGGGAAGATAGCCGTACGCCAGCATGCACTGTTCGAAGCCGCCGGTCTCGATTAGGGCCAGGGCCTTGTCGAAGTAGGAGTGGGCGCTGAACCCGATATGTCGGACGACGCCCTGGTCGCGCAGCTTGACCAGTTCACCGTGGATCGCCATGGCCTGCTTGACGCTCATCTGCTCCAGGCCCGGCGTGCCGTGAATCTGGATGAAGTCGAGGTAGTCCGTTTGGAGTTGCTGGAGAGACTTCTCCACGGCCTTCGGCACCTCGGCCGGGATGGTCGTCTGGACCTTCGTGGCCAACTGGACGTGCTGACGGAGGCCCAGCAGTCCCTGGCCGAGAATCGACTCGCTCTCAAAATAGTTGCCGGCGGTGTCGAAGTAGCGCACGCCGCGATCATAGGCGTAGCGAACCAGTTTCACGCGGTCGTCGAGCGAGAGCGGATTGCCCCAGGTGGCGGGGAGGGCGGCGCCGCCAAAGCCGAGAATCGGCAGTTCCAGGCCGGTCCGGCCGAAGGCCCGCGCGGGGATGGTCCCGGTCGCCACGGCCTGGTCCGCCGGCGCGGGCTGGTCAACCGGCGCGACCTTAACAACCGGCGGCGTAACCGTCCGCGAGAGGCAGCCCGAAACTGTGGCCACGAGGGCGGCTTGCGCGGCCAGCTTGAGCATGTCCCGCCGCGAGAGTTGGTCAGTTTCTTTCGCCATTCTCGGTTCCTTTCGTCGGCCCACGGCAAAGCTGCCGCGGAGGAAGCCTATTTCGGCGTCGCCTCGCCGTGGGGGAACATATAATCCGCGCCGGCGTTGGTCGAAACGCGGATCGTCGATCCGTCCTTAAGCCGGTACAGGTACAACTGATTCTTGCCGGTCTTATTGCAGTGGTAAACGACCGCACTCTCGTCCCTGGTCCAGCGGGGGTAGAGATAGACGGTGTCCGGGTCGCCGGCCTCGTTGGCAATGATCTTCGGGTTGGTGATGGTTTTCGCCCTGGCGTCGAAGTCGGCGATGTAGAGAATCCGGCCGGGGTAGCGGTAGGCGCCGGAGCCTCTCTGGAACTCGAAGCAGATCTTCGTCTCGCCGGGCGAGACGCTGACACGATCGAGCAGGCCCGCGTTCGCCAACTCGCACTGAAGGGGTTCGTATTTCGCACTGTTGTCTCGGCCGGGCGTCATGAGAAAGTAGCCACGTTTGATCCCCAGGCCCCTGAAGGCCCAGACCAGTTCGCGGCCATCCTTGAGGCAACTGAGGGACTCGGTGGGGGTCCGCGTGTCGCTCACGGCGTACTCATCGCCGGGGCCGGCGTCGGAGCGGGTGAACATCACAACGTAACTGTGGGTTCCGACGACCTGTTTGTCCTGTCGATTCAAGACGATCAGGTTCTGGCCGTCTCGCGTCCAGGTGGGATTGAAGTCGGTGTGGGTTCCGTCGGTGAGCTGGCGGAAGCCCGAGCCGTCGGTCTTGATCGTGCAGATCGCGGTCTTCCAGTCGGGAACCTGCTTGGCGAAGGCGATGACGCGGAAGAAGACGAGACTGTCGCCCGTCTTGGACCAGGAGGGCTTCATGTCATGGTGTCCGGTCGTGATCGGCCGGCCCTCCGGCGTGCCGAAGGTGTTGACGTACAGTTCACCGTTCATGGCATAGGCGCCCTTGAGGTCGGTCGCCGTAGCCGGGCAGGGGGGCTGGGCGCTGGAGGCTGCCGACGCGGCGCCCGTCACGGCGCCCTTCGGAGCCGTTGGCATCGTGGATGGCGCAGTACACCCCGCAGTCGCCAGGAACACAGCCAATAACAACCACGCTGCAACGGATCGGATCGTCGGCACCATATTTCTCTCCTGTTTTTCAACATCGGAATCGGACGTATTCTACCGAGCAAACTTGTCGGGCGCGAACAAAAGATTGTAAGGGACAACGGGGAAATGCGGGGTTAAGATTTTTTCTCCCAGCGCAAAAGTTCGGCGACTTTGCCGAGCGAGCTGCGGCCGCTGGTGATTTCGTCGCGAAGGCGGTTTTCTTTTTCCAGAACGTCCTGGGCGCGGTTGGCCATTTCCACCGCCCGGGCCTTGGGCAGAACCACGACGCCGTCGTCGTCGGCGAGAATCCAGTCGCCGGTCATGATTCGCTGGCCGGAAAGGAAAATCGGCTGGCCGATTTCGCCGAGGCCCTTGGGTTCGCCGGCGTTGGCCGAGACGCAGCGGGAGAAGATCGGGAATTCGAGGCGGCGGATGTCCATGGTGTCGCGGACGGCCCCGTCGATGACGGCGCCGGAGAGCTTGTTGACGATGGCGCTCTGTGTGGCCAGTTCGCCCCAGACGGCGGGCGGGCGGCCGCCGGCGTCGATGACGAGAACGTCGCCAGGCTCAGCCTGGTCGATGGCCAGGACGGGCTTCGACCAATCGCCGGGGACGGTGCGGACGGTCAGGGCCGGGCCGCAAAAGCGGATGCCCGGCCAGAGCGGGCGGAGTCCGTCGAGCGAGGGCAGGCGGTGTGCCCCGTCGCTTAAATTGGCGGCCGAGACGCGGCCGAGGACTTCGCGGATGTCGGTCTCGCCGGCGCGGCGGAAAAGTTCGGTGGCGACTTTGGCCCGCGTGTCCACCGCGCGGCGAATGTCCCTCGTGGCCTGGGCCACGTCGGCGGCCTTGGTGATCGCGCCGCCGATGATGACGATGGCAGCGCCGGCGGCGATGGCGTCGACGACGTTTTCGGAATTAAGTCCCCCGGCGGCGGCGACGGGAATCGAGACGGCTTCGGCGATCTGGCGGAGGCGGTCGAATGATTGGAGGCCGCGCATCTGGTCGTCGATGGGGAGGTGGACGTTGAGGAAGGCGGCGCCCCAGGCTTCGCATTTTTTGGCCAGGGCGACGTAATCGGCGACGCCGAGCATGTCGACGCCGACCTCGATGCCGTAATTGCGGCCGGCTTCGATGGATTCCTGGACGGTCGATTCGCTGACGGCGCCGAGGCAGATGGCCATCGTGGCCCCGGCCTTGGCGGCGCATTCCATTTCGATGCGGCCCGCGTCGGCGGTCTTGAGGTCGGCCAGGATCGGCCGGTCGGGAAAGAGGCGGCGCAACTCGCGGACGGCGTTAAGACCCTCGCTCTTGATGAGCGGCGTGCCGGCTTCGACGATGTCGATGCCCTCGGGCACGGCGGCGCGGGCCACGGCCAGGGCGCGGCTCAGGTCGGCGAAATCGAGGGCGAGTTGGATGCGGATTTTTCGTTCGGTCACGGCCTGCCTCTTCTTTTTCTTCTTCACCCCTCTCCCTTGAGGGGAGAGGGTAGGGTGAGGGTGTTGCTTCTTTTGTCGTTCATCTTACACAATAAACGTCGCGCCGCAATTATCGCTTTCCCAGGCGGTGACGCGGACGACGCGGACGCCCGGCGGCAGGCCGGGCTGGAGCCGCTCGGACAGAACACGGGCCAGGTTCTCGCTGGTGGGGTTGATCTGGTCGAAGGGCGGCACCTCGTTCAGATGATAGTGATCGTAACTTGAGAGGATTTCGCGGATGAGGGCCTTGGCCTCGACGAAGTCCATGACCATGCCGTCGGGGTTGAGGACGTCGGCGGCGAGGCAAACGTCGATGTGCCAGTTGTGGCCGTGCAGCCGCTCGCACTTGCCCTTATATTGCCGCAGGGAATGGGCGGCGCCGAAATCCATGGTGACAAGAAGTTCGTAGGACATAAGAGACCTCCGCGAGAGAATGGGGATATTGTCGCCGAATGAAGGAGAAAAAACAATGGTGTGGTGGAAAGAGTTGTGGCTCAGGCCACTCAATTATCACCTCTTTCCCAGCCCATTTGTCTGAGGGTGGAGAAAAATCTTGCGGGTTTGGCATTTGCCTATTGCATCAAGCAAGCTTTGAGGTGCATAATAGTTCGTCCCTCCAGGAGGATACAATGCCGGAATTCCTTGTGAACCTTTCTGTTCCTTTTAAGATGGTTGTTGAGTGCGACGATGAGGCTGATGCTCGTGATTGGGTAGAGTGCCTCCCACCAGAGTCGATAATTGATTTTTGTTGCAAAGGCCCCCGTATGTCCGTTGTCGGGCCAACGTTGGTGACCAATGTTGTTTCCGCAAAGCCAGTTTCAAGAGGCCGTGCCGGTAAAAGGTTTGTGACCAAATTGAAACCGGGCGCCAAAACTAGCAGGGCATAAATATGACTTGGAAAGATATTGTCGCCGACGCTTTGCGCCAGCTCGGGGGTGAGGCGACGCTTGAAACTCTTACGGAGTGCTTGGCGAATAGCCCGCAACGACCGCGGACCGCCACATGGGAGGCAACTGTTCGTCGCGTCGTGCGGCAATACCGGATATTTGAGCCATTTCGTTCGTCGTCGGGAAGGGCGGCATATCGCCTCGTTGAGTTTGGCCAGCTTCCTCCTGTGGTCGATGGAGCCGCAAATGATCCACACGGGGAACAGCAAGGGTTGCTTCTTCATATCGGACGATTATGTGGCTATGAAACCTACACCAATGCGACTGACCGGACCATTCGCTCGATGGGTGCAATCCCAATTCATTCTTTTGCCACAGTTCGTAATGACTCGGCCAGCATAAGCGGCTTGCCACTTTCAAGGATGCGAGACGTTGATGTAATGTGGCTGTCCGAGGACGATGAGGGCCTTTACCCTCGTTACGCATTCGAAGTCGAGCATAGCACCAAAGTGAAAAGCGGGCTCCTGCGGTTGCTAAAAATCCCCAAACGATTCCAAACAGGTCTCTATATCATTGGGCAGGGTGATGAGGAAGAGCATCTTTTCGAGCGTTACATGAGTCAATCGCCATTCAGACAGTACCGAGAACGATTTCGATTTCACCGATACGAAGAAGTCGGGGAGTTGCATGATTTTGCTGTCGGGTTTGAGCGGGGCAAAAACTTATTCGGCATTGAGATGAATCTCGCTTCCTAAGACGGCGACGGATTCACCGAGAACATGAAGTCCTTCCTCATCTCTACAGGCAAGGCCGTGGCGCTCGAAGACCTTGAACCCTGGCTCCGCCTTTACTTCGACCTGCCCTCCTCAAAATGAACATTGTCATGTGTTAATAACCAAGCCAAAGCGGATGGTGAATGTCTGCGCGGACAGGGTGTGGCTGGCTTATGCCACCCGGCTAATAACTTTCGCCGCTTCGCGGCTGGGGGTGAGCGGAGGGGAGGGGGATGGCGCGGGGGGAGGGGGCTGGGAAAAGAAAAAGAAGAAGAAAAAAGCCGGGTCGGCGCGTTGGGAACCACGGGCTTGCGCCGCGTGGTTATTATCAGACGCCGCGCTGCGGCTGAGAAGAGAAATAAGAAGAAAAAGAAGAAGAATGTGTTTGCGGCGGGGACCGGGGGCTGACGCCGCCCGGCTAAAAACTTTCGCCGCTTCGCGGCTGGGGGAGAGCGGAGTGGAGGGCGATGGCGCGGGGGCCTAGAGAGAAGCAACAAACAACAGCAACGGGCGACCCACGGGTTGCCCCTACACGCGGCAACGGCAAGAACAACGGCACAGGGGCAAGATGCCCCTGCGACTCACGGGCGGGAAGCCCGTGCCACGGTGAAGCGGCAACGGCAAAAGAAACGGCTGGACAGGGCAGAGCCCTGTCCCTACGAACAACAAAGGCTGTACGCACAGCGTTTTTACTTGAAAAATGGGGCGATTCGGAATACTTTGGTCGGGCTTAGGGCGCGGGCAGGGCATGTCCTCGCGTATGATGGCGTTCTGGTGAAGTTTTTGAGGTGGTGAGCTAACCCCTCACCCGGCCCTTCGGGCCACCCTCTCCCGAGGGAGAGGGGTGAAGAAACGGCGGCACCCGAAGAACGGGCACTGGCGAAACATGGCGGCAAACGACGCCGCCATGCCACCCGTCCTCCCTTATGGGGAGAGGGGTAAAGAGACGACGTGCGAGTCGCGTCCGGGGAAACCATGAAGACGGTAACTGTGGCGATAGTCGGGTTCGGGACCGTGGGCAGCGGGGTGGCGCGGATTCTGTTGGAGTCCGGCGAGACCGTGGCGGCGCGGGCCGGGGTGCGGCTAAAGTTGAAATATGTTTGCGACACAGAGCTGGCGCGGGATCGCGGGGTGAAGGTTCCGGCGGAACTGTTGACCAACGATCTGGATCGCGTGCTGGCCGACCCGGAAGTGACGGTGGTGTGCGAGTTGGTCGGCGGGACGACGACGGCTTACGACGTGGTCGAGCGCTGTCTGCGGGCGGGCAAAGACGTGGTCACGGCGAACAAGGCGTTGCTGGCCGAGCGGGGAGAGCCGCTCGTGAAGTTGGCGCGGGAGTTGGGCAAGGCGATTTGTTTTGAGGCGGCGGTGGCCGGCGGGTTGCCGCTCATTCTGGCGGTGCGGGACGGGCTGGTGGCCAACCGGATCACCGGGCTGACGGGGATACTGAACGGGACGTCGAATTACATTTTGACGAGCATGACGAAGCAGGGGACGAGCTATAAGAAGGCCCTGGCGGAGGCGCAGGCCAAGGGCTATGCGGAGGCGGATCCGACGCTGGACGTGTCGGGCGGGGACAGCGCCCACAAGCTGACGGTGTTGGCGCGGCTGGCGTTCGACGTGCCGGCGCGGTTCGAGGACGTGCACTGCGAAGGGATTCAGAAGATCGAGGCGGCGGACGTGCGTTATGCCGCCGAGTTGAATTACACAATCAAGCTGCTGGCCATCGGGCGGCGCGGGGCGGACGGCGGGGTGAGCCTGCGGGTGCATCCGGCCTTTGTGCCGCGCAGCAATCCGCTGGCCCACGTGGACGGGCCGTTCAACGCGGTGATGGTGCGCGGCGACGAGACGGGCGACACCTTATATTATGGGGCAGGGGCGGGGCAGCGGCCGACGGCTTCGGCGGTGGTGGCGGACCTGGTGGACGTGGCCCTGGGCCGGGCGGAGATCACGTTTGCGGCGCGGGACATTTTCAGCATCGCGGGAAAGGGGACGGTGCAGTCGATTGACGACGTGCCGTCGCGGTATTATCTGCGGTTCGACGTGGTGGATCAGCCGGGCGTGCTGTCGCGGATCACGGGGGTGCTGGGCGCGCACCACATTTCCATCGCCAGCGTGCTTCAGCACGAGCCGGTGGAGGCGACGAGCGTGCCGCTCATGATTATGACGCACCTGGCGGTGGAACGGGACATGCGGGTGGCGCTGAAGGAATTTGCCGGGCTGGACGTGGTGCATAATCGGCCGGTGTGCATACGAGTTCTGGACGAGGAGCGGAGCCGATGAGCGGGATGAAATTTGCGATTGTCATTCCGGACGGAGCGGGCGACCTGCCGCAGGCGTCGCTGAAGGGGCGGACGCCGCTGGAGATGGCGGAGTGTCCTGCTTTTGACCGGGTGTCGATGGAAGGTCTGTTCGGGACGACGTGCAACACGCCGAAGGATTTGCCGGCGTGCAGCGACGTGGCGATCCTGAGCCTCCTGGGCTACGATCCGCACAAATATTACACGGGCCGGGCGCCGCTGGAGGCGTTGGCCCGCGACATCGAGCTTGGCGACGACGACGTGGTGTTTCGGTGTAATCTGGTGACGGTGATCGACGGGAAAATGCTGGATAACACGGCGGGCGGGATTTCGACGGAGGAAGGGGCGGCGATAATTAAGGAACTCGCCATCGCGTTGGGATCCGACCGGTGGGAATTTCACAACGGGGTCGGGTACCGGCATTTGCTGGTGCATCGCGGACACGGGAAGGACGAGCTTCAGACGACTCCGCCGCACGACATTCTGGATCAGGAGGTGGCGACGCATTTGCCGCGCGGTCCGGGGGCGGCGGAGTTGGTGCGGCTGATGGAAGGGAGCCGGGCGCTCTTGGGGGAGCATGAAATAAATCGAGTGCGGCGCGATCTGGGCGAGCGGCCGGCGACGCAGATCTGGCTGTGGGGCCAGGGGACGCGGCCGAAGCTGACGCCGTTCCGGGAACTGCACAAGCTGCAAGGGGAGGCGATCACGGCGGTGGATTTGGTGCGCGGGCTGGCCAAGGGCATCGGCTGGCGGGTGATCGAGGTCGAGGGGGCGACGGGCTATCTGGATACCAATTACAAGGGCAAAGGCGAGGCGGCGATCAAGGCCCTGGAGGATTGCGACATCGTTTGCGTGCACGTGGAGGCGACGGACGAGGCGGGGCACGAGGGCTCGGCGCAGCACAAGATTCAGGCGATTCAGCAGATCGACCGGCACATTCTGGCGCCGCTCCTGGGCTACATGGAAACGCTGGAGAAGTGGCGGCTGATGGTTCTGCCGGATCACCTGACGCCGATCAGCTTGCGGACGCACACGCACGATGCGGTGCCGGTGGGAATTATCGGGACGGGGATGAGTCCGTCGCGGCCGGGGCCGTACACGGAGAAACATGCGGCGGCGAGCGGGTTCCGGATTCCGGTGGGTTATGAGTTGATGGAATATTTTTTGAGGGCGTGAGGCGGGGTTATGCGCATGGCCGCAAGCGGCCATGCCACCCAGCACAGGTTTGAAAGGTTGGTTCTGATGGCGACGGTGGTGCAGAAGTTCGGTGGGTCGAGCGTGGCGACGGCCGAGAAGATCAAGCGGGCGGCGCGGCGGGCGATTGCGGCGCGGGACCGGGGCAACCAGGTGGTGGTGGTGGTCTCGGCGCGCGGCGACACGACGGACGAATTGATCGAGTTGGCCAAGGAAATTACGGATCGACCGTCGGCCCGGGAGATGGACCAGTTGCTGGCGACGGGCGAGCAGATTTCGATCGCGTTGATGGCCATGGCGATTCATGCCGAGGGGGCCGGGGCGATCAGCTTCACGGGTCACCAGGTCGGGATGATTACGGACAGCGTGCACACGAAGGCCCGGATCAAGAGCGTCGATTGCGAACGGATCAAGAAGGAGTTCGCCAAGGGCAACATCGTGATCGTGGCGGGGTTTCAGGGCGTGGACGCGAACGCGAACGTGACGACGCTGGGGCGCGGCGGGAGCGACACGACGGCGGTGGCCCTGGCGGCGGCGCTGAAATTGTGCGGCAGCGAAAATGTTGTTTGCGAGATTTACACGGACGTGGACGGGGTGTATACGGCCGATCCGCGGAAAGTGCCGGAGGCGCGGAAGCTGACGGAGATCAGCTACGAGGAGATGCTGGAACTGGCCTCGCTGGGGGCGGGCGTGATGCACAGCCGGTCGATTGAGTTCGGAAAGAAATACGACATAGCGATTCACGTCCGCTCTAGTTTCAGCGAGGCGGAGGGGACGCTGATTACGAAGGAGGTAAAGAGCATGGAAGGCATCGTGGTGCGCGGGGCGGCCATGACGCGGGACCTGGCCAAGGTGACGCTGCGGTCGGTGCCGGACCGGCCGGGGGCGGCGGCGGAAATTTTCCACCAAATCGCGTCGGCCAACATCGTGGTGGACGACATCATTCAGAACATTTCGCGCGAAGGGCAGACCGACCTGTCATTCACCGTGGCCCTGGCCGACATTGAGGATGTGATCGACGTGGCCAACGGTCTGACCAAAGAACTCGGGGCGGGCGCGGTCGAAATCGACAAGAATATATCGAAAGTTTCGATTGTCGGCGTGGGCATGAGGAGCCACACGGGCGTGGCCCAGAAGATGTTCAAGGCCCTGGCCGACGCGAAGATCAACATCCAGATGATCACGACGAGCGAGATCAAGATTTCGTGCATCATCAGCCGCGATCACGCGGAACAGGCGCTGCGGGCGGTGCATGCGGCGTTTGAACTGGAGAAGGAGTAGGAAAGGCAGGCTTGAGGCTTAAGGCTTAAGGCGCAGCAACAAAAGCAGAAGAAACAGCAACACCCTCACCCTACCCTCTCCCCTCAAGGGAGAGGGGTGAAAAAGAAGCGGCACGCGGAGGAATGGATCGTGGCTTTTCCGATAACACGTCTGCGGCGGCTGCGGGACACGGCAGTGCTGCGCGAGATGGTGGCGGAGACGACGCTGGAGGCGAAGGATTTGGTGCAGCCGCTGTTTGTGCGGGAAGGGCGGGGGGAGCGGCGGGCGATTTCGTCGATGCCGGGGCAGTTCCAGTGGTCGGTGGACACGCTGGTGGAGCGGGCGGGCGAGGTGGCGGCGGCGGGCGTGCCGGCGGTGATTCTGTTCGGGATACCGGACCGCAAGGACGCCGGGGCGACGAGCGCGGTCGATCCGGACGGGCTGATTCCGCGGGCGGTGCGGGCGCTCAAGAAGGCGCTGCCGGACCTGGCGGTGATTACGGACGTCTGCCTGTGCGAATATACCGATCACGGCCATTGCGGCGTGCCGGTGGAGCGCGGCGGGCGGCGCGTCATAGATAATGATCAGACGTTGCCGCTCCTGGCGGCGATGGCGCTGGCCCACGCCCGTGCGGGGGCGGACGTGGTGGCGCCGAGCGACATGATGGACGGGCGGGTGGGGGCGATTCGCCAGGCGCTGGATGCGGCGTCCCTGAGCCACGTGCCGCTCATGTCTTATGCGGCGAAGTTCGCGTCGAGTTTTTACGGGCCGTTCCGGGAGGCGGCGGAAAGTCCGCCGCAGTTCGGCGACCGGCGCGGGTACCAGATGGATTATCGCAATGGGAACGAAGCATTGCGTGAGGTGGAAAACGATTTGCAGGAAGGCGCCGACATCGTGATGGTGAAGCCGGCCCTGGCGTATCTGGACGTGATCTGGCGGGTGAAACAGCGGTTTGGCGTGCCGGTGGCGGCGTACCAGGTGAGCGGTGAGTACGCGATGATCGAAGCGGCGGCGCGGGCGGGGTGGATCGACCGCGGCGCGGCGATTCGTGAGACGCTGACGAGTATTCGTCGGGCCGGGGCGGACATTATTCTGACGTACTACGCGGCGGAGTTCGCACGGCTGACAAGTTAACCTGTCGCTCACGAAAAAATTTTGGTTTATAACGATTGACTTAAAACAGCGCGCAGAGTATCTTCAAGCAAGTCGAAGCACGTCCGTTGACGGAACAACCACGCCGCTATCGACCAGGGGGCAATCCGAAGTAACCCAGGGACGGGACATGGGAGTCCGGCGGAGACGCCGGGCTCGAGAGGTTATTCATGCGTGTATTGATGTTAGGATGGGAATTTCCGCCGTTCATCAGTGGGGGCCTGGGGGTGGCCTGCTATGGACTGACGCGGGCCATGAGCGAACTGGGCGTGGAAGTGTTTTTCGTGCTGCCGCGGGCGGTGCGAAGCGACCTGGCAACGCACGTGCGGCTGATCGCGCCAAAGGCGGAGACCAACGGCAATGCAGCGCCGTGGGTGCCGATCCTGGGTCCGGGCGGATTGCTGAGCTACCGGCTGAAGAATATGGAGAACGTGACGTTCGTGCCGGTGCAGGTTAACCTCATGCCGTACGCGACGGCCGGGACTTATGCCCAGCGGGCGGAAAAGGAACGTACGGCGTTCCTGGAAGAAATGACGGCCGAGGGCGAACTGCGGGAAATCGGGCGGGAGCAGCAAAGCTCCGCCGCCTCGGGACCCGAAAGCGCCATGTTGACCGGACAGTACGGGCGGAACCTGATGTCGGAGGTGCACCGCTACACGAAACTGCTGATGGCCTTCGCTCACCGGATCGAGTTCGACGTGATTCACGCCCACGACTGGATGACCTTCCCGGCGGCGCTGGCTGTGGCAGGAATTACCGGCAAGCCCCTGGTGGTCCACGTACACAGCACGGAGTTCGACCGGTCGGGGGACAACGTCAACCAGGTCGTCTACGACATTGAGCGGGCGGGGATGCACGGGGCGACGAAGGTCATCGCCGTGTCGAACCTGACGCGGAACATCTGTATTTCGCGCTACGGGGCGGACCCGGAGAAGGTGGAGGTGGTGCACAACCAGATCGACATCGACGAGACGGCGGCCGAGGCGGTGCAGGAAGGCCCGGTGGATTTCGATTCGGACGAGCGGCTGGTGCTCTTCCTGGGCCGGATGACGATGCAGAAGGGGCCGGAATATTTTGTGGCGGCGGCGAAGAAGGTTTTGGAAAAAATGGGGAACGTGAAGTTCGTCATGGCCGGGGACGGGGACATGTTCCGGCGGGTGATCGAACTGGCGGCGCACCTGGGGATCGGGCACCGGATTCTCTTTACGGGGTTCCTGCGGGGCGATGACGTGCAGAAGATTTTCCGGATGGCCGACCTGTTCGTGATGCCGAGCGTGAGCGAACCGTTCGGGCTGGTGCCGCTGGAGGCGATGAGCCAGAACGTGCCGGTGATCATCTCGAAGCAGAGCGGGGTGAGCGAGGTGCTGACGCACGTGCTGAAGGTCGATTTCTGGGACATCAACGAGATGGCCAACAAGATCATCGCGGTGCTGCGGCACGCGCCGTTGCAGGAGACGCTGAAGAAACACGCCCACTTTGAGGTGCGGAAGTTCTCGTGGCATGACGCGGCCAATGCGTGTGTGAAGGTGTACGAGCGGGCGGTGACGCAGGCGTAGTGGCGCAAAAAACAAAAACAACCACGGCCAAGATGGCCGTGGGACTCACGGGCGGGACGCCCGTGCCACTGGTAAGGACAACTTGCGGGGGAAGGACGAAACGACGATATGGCCTCAGTGTGTTTTTATTTCCAAGTGCATCAGCCGTACCGGTTGCGCCGCTATTCCGTCTTTGACACCGATCCGTATTATTTCGATGACTACAAGAATGCGGAAATTTGTCGGAAGGTGGCCACCAAGTGCTACCTGCCGGCGAACCAGGTGATGCTGGATCTGATCCGCCGCAACCAGGGACGGTTCCGGTGCAGCTATTCGATCACCGGGATCGCGGTCGATCAGTTCCTGGCCTATTGCCCGGAGGTGATCGAGAGCTTCAAGCAACTGGCGGCCACCGGTTGCGTGGAATTTCTGAACGAGACCTATTACCACTCGCTGGCCTTCCTGTACAGCCGGGAAGAATTCCGGCAGCAGGTGGTTTCGCACGCGGCCAAGATGCAGGAAGTGTTCGGCTACAAGCCGCAGGTTTTCCGGAACACCGAGCTTATTTATAATAATGATCTGGCGCACTACATCGAGGAGATGGGCTTCAAGGGCATCCTGGCCGAGGGGGCGGACCACATTCTGGGCTACCGCAGCCCGACGTTCATGTACCGGCCGCTGGGCACGCGCAACATCAAGCTGCTGCTGAAGAATTATCGCCTGAGCGACGACATCGCCTTCCGCTTCTCGAACCGCCAGTGGAACGAGTGGCCGCTGACGGCGGAGAAGTTCGGGCAGTGGGTCAACCAGGTCAACGGCAACGGCTACATGGTCAACCTGTTTATGGACTATGAGACCTTCGGCGAACACCAGTGGGAAGACACGGGGATTTTCCAGTTCATGCAGAAGTTGCCGGAGATCGTGCTGCAGCACCCGGATAATAATTTTCTGACCCTCTCGGAGGCGACGGACCGCTACGAGCCGGAGGGGACGCTGGACGTGCCGCACATGATATCGTGGGCGGACATCGAGCGCGACCTGTCGGCGTGGCTCGGCAACGCCATGCAGTCCAACGCCCTGCACGAAGTCTACCGGCTGGAGAAGCAGATCAAGGACAAGGCTGATCCGAACCTGCTGCACGACTGGCGGCGGCTGCTGACGTCGGACCATTTCTATTACATGTGCACGAAGTGGTTCGCGGACGGGGACGTTCATAAGTACTTCAATCCGTACGATTCACCGTACGATTCCTACATCAACTACATGAACGTCCTGGACAACATCCGGCAGCGGCTGAAGAGGTAGTTTCAGCTGATTGTTTGGGATCCTTGGAACGAGGGTGCCACACTTTGTCCCGGCGGCAGTATGCCGGGCAAAGTGTGTGTTCGGACCGCAAGTAAATCTTCCGAATAAACTTCGTGCCGATTGGTCGAGATGCCCCGTCATGAGCGACAATCGTCGAACTCTTAAACGCTACGAGTTGCCAAACCATGTTCGCTACCTGACTTGTTCCTGCTACGGCCGGTTGCCGCTGTTCAAGAGTGATCGCGTCAAGGACGCCTTCGTAGACCGGTTGTCTTTTGTCCGGCGGCAGACGGACTTTGCCCTCTACGCCTGGGTCGTTATGCCGGAGCATTTCCACCTGCTTCTGACACCTGACCTCCCTGACTTTACCGTCACGGCTATTCTTCACGCCCTGAAGCGCCCGTTCTCGAAAGATGTTCTCGCTCGGTGGCGCGAGTTGAACGCCCCCATTCTCTCTCGGATCACCGACGCTCAGGGAAGGCCGCACTTCTGGCTGGGAGGAGGTGGTTATGATAGGAATATCACAAGCCGGGAAGAACTCTATGAGAAGCTCAATTACATTCACAATAATCCGGTGCGGCGAGGCCTGGTCGAGTCGGTCGCGGACTGGCGCTGGAGTAGTGCCGCGTGGTACGAACGACATGAAGGTTTAGAGATGGATATTCTTCCGGTCTGAGGTTTCCGGCAGACCAACCACACACTTTGCCCGACCAAAAGGCGGTCGGGACAAAGTGTGGCACCCTGTATTTGTCATCTTCTATTGCACCATACCAACAGTAGCGTATACTGGGGGTCACTATGTGGACGTTTGTGGCCGGGGCGGATAATCTTCAGGATTTGGAGTGGTCGTTGCGGCGCGGGTTTCTGCTGACCAACGGGCTGGGCGGGTATTGCTCGTCGAGCCTGGTGGGGTGCAACACGCGGCGGTACCACGGCCTCTTGGTGGCGGCGCTGAATCCGCCGCTGGATCGTTACGTCCTGCTGTCGCACCTGGACGAAATGCTGGTCCTGCCGTCGGGCGAACATTACCTCAACACAACGGAATATCGCGACGGATTTTTTCCGGATGGCAATCGGCGGCTGCTCGACTTCCGGCTCGATCCGCTGCCGGTCTGGCGCTGGCAGGTCGGCGAAACGGTGGTGACGAAGCGCGTCCTGATGGTGTACCGGACCAATTGCGTGATGATTCAGTACCAGGTGACCGGGGCGCCGGCGGGGGCCAAGCTGGTGCTCGCGCCGTTTGTGGCGATGCGGAGTTTTCATGAGTTGAAAGGGCGGCGCGACGGGCTGAATGTTGAGCCGGCGGACGCGGGCTGGCGGGTGTCGGGTGTCGGGGGACAGGATCTCTTCATTCGTGCGGGCGGGGCGGAGATCATGGTTGAGCCGATCTGGTACAAGGGGATTTGCTATCGCGTGGAGACGGAGCGCGGGCAGGACGACGTGGAAGATTTGTTGCGCGTCGGGTCGGCGACGGTCGATCTGGACGCGCGGCAGGAAGTGGTGCTGACGGCGAGTCTGGGGGCGGATGAACCGGCGCTGACGTTCGCGGCGGCGTGTCAGGGAGAACTGGCGCGGCGGCGGGAACTGGTACGGCTGGCGGGGCCGCGCGGGCAGCGTGAAGAGATGCTGGTGATCGCGGCGGATCAGTTCCTGGTGGAACGGCCGAGCCGGGAGCGGACTCTGGCGAGCATTCTGGCGGGTTATCCGTGGTTCGCGGACTGGGGCCGCGACGCGATGGTTGCGCTGCCGGGGCTGTGCCTGGCGACGGGGCGGCACGACCTGGCCCGGGCGGTGCTGGAACTTTTCGCCGGCCTCATTGACGAAGGGATGATGCCGAACCGCTTCGAGGACGACAACAAGAAGTTGTCATATAACTCTGTGGATTCGTCGCTCTGGTTCATCCAGGCGGCGCGGGCCTATGGGCAGGCGACGGGCGACCTGGACTTCGTCCACGACAAGCTGTGGAAGCCGATTCTGGAAATTGTGCGGCGCTACCACTCGGGGACGCGGCACCACATTCATGCGGACACCGACGGGCTGATCTGGGCGGGCGAGGACGGCCACGCCCTGACCTGGATGGACGCGATGCACGGGGGCGTTCCCTTTACGCAGCGGCGCGGCAAGGCGGTGGAGATCAACGCCCTGTGGCTGTCGGCGCTGGGGATCGTGGCGGACTGGGGCGAAAAGTGGGCGACGAAAGCGAAATTGCCCGAGGCGGTGCGCGGGCGGGCTCGGACGACGGCGGCCTTCGGCGAGACGTTCTGGAACGCTGAGGGCGGCTACCTTTATGACTGCGTGGACGGTAAGAACCGGGATGTCCGGGTGCGGCCGAATCAGCTTTTCGCGGTGTCGCTGCCCTTTGCCCCGGTGACGGGCGAGCGGGCGCGGGCGGTGGTGGGGACGGTGCGGCGGAAACTTTTGACGCCGTGCGGCCTGCGGACGCTCGCGCGCGAGGATCGGGATTACCGGGGCCGGTGCATCGGGAATTGGTTCGAGCGGGATTTCGCGTATCACCAGGGGACGGTCTGGCCGTGGCTGCTGGGGCCGTATGTCGATGCCCTGATGGCGTCGGCGGAGTCGGAGTTTGTGGCCCACGGCGAGGCTCAGGGCGTGATCGACAATGCCCTGGCGACGTTGGACCAGGGGACGCTGGGCACGGTGGCGGAGATATTTGATGGGGACGAGCCGCACTGGCCGCGCGGCTGTTTCGCTCAGGCCTGGAGCGTGGCGGAAATACTGAGGGTGAAGCGGGCTTATGATTTGTGATGACATGAAAAAGTTGCCGCTCGTCGTTCTGTTGGTTTTCATGTTTTCGGCGGCGTTGGGTGTGGAGGCGCGGGCTGAGACGGGGGCGAACGTTCGTTTCGCCGGCTCGGATGTGGGAATTTCGGGGATGAAGCTGCCGGTGGCGCTGCAACTGGCGAACACTTCGGCGGCCGACATCCGGCAGGTGCGGATTAAAACCAATCAACTTTTCGAGTACCGGCTGGACGTGCTGATTCCGGCGCGGCAAACGGGCGACGTGACGTTTGAGCCGTGGTATTTCGACGGGTCGCTGAACCTTTCGGCCATCGAGGGGCTGGACGCCGCAGGGAAGTTGTTGGTTAGCTATGCTCCTGCGAAACTGAGGCCGAGCTTGGGAGGGCAGGGTGCGGCTTCGTCAGGTAGTTTGCTCGACCGTCTGGCGGCGCGGACGCATGTGCGGCCGGATTTGATTGGATATGTGGATCAGAATAAAGGACAGATTCCAACGATGTTGTTTCAGGGGCGGTCGTGGCAGTTGGCTGACGTTTGGCATTTTCTGATTCCGGCGCTGGCGGTGACGGCGGTGCTGGTTTGCCTGGCGTTGGTGGCAGAACTTTTTTCGCATAGGATTAAGATCGCGGCGATGGTTGTTGTGGCTTTGGGTGGGGCGGTCTGGGCCGTGGCCCTGGTTGAAAAACCGCTGTATTCGGTGGATGCAGTTTCGGTCGTTTCCCGTGATGGCTCGACGGGTCAGGCCCTGGTGGAAGATCTGGCGGCGGTGACGGCTCTCCGAGCAGGTCCAGCGACGCTGTACTTTAAGGCACGGTTGCAGCCGCGCCCGCTGGTGGCGGCCGAGGCGGACCGGGTGATGTACGAAGGGGTGATACTTCATCGCCACGAGGGCGGAGAATGGTCGGTGGAGAACATTCCTGCTACCCCTGGTCTGATTCTGGCCTTTGAGGCTGGCGAGTGGGATATAAGCACCTACCCTTCGAGTGGTGGTAAAATGTTTTGGGTGCAATCGGGTGTGCCCGGAGTGCGTTTAGGTGATGGGGCGCGGCTGGAGGATGCGTGGTGCTATCTGGCGGGCCGGGCGTGGCGGATGGGGCTGGTTGACGAAGTGTACCGGCCGACGAGCGAGGCGGTTTCGATCGACGCGGCGGCGTTTTCGGCGGAAGCGCCGGCGGATGCGTTTAGGCGGCGGGCCATGCGCTGGGTCGCGCAGCAATATGTGCGGCAGGGCGTGGGCGTGCTGTTCGGGTGGTTCGACGGAAATTCGGCGGTAGAATTGCCCGCTGCGGCCGTGTCGAATCACGGGCGGCTGGTGATGTGGTTGTTCCCGGAGCCGAAGGTGGTTGTCGAGGAGAGCGAGGAGCGCGACAAAGCACACACTTTGGCCCCGGCAAAGCCGGGGCTTCAAAGTGTGGCACCCGGAGAGAAGAAACAATAATAAAAGAAGAACCAGGGGCAAGATGCCCCTAAGACTCACGGGCAAGATGCCCGTGCCACTGTGAAGCAGCCGCGTTGAATGTCAGGCGCGGCAGGTATAGAATGAGGTGTACAATAACTGCATTTTTTGAGGGGTAACAAAGCCTGGGAAAGAATATAAACGAGCCGAAGCGCGCGACGATGACGGTGGCGCGCGAACGGGCGATTCTGGTGGAGGTGATTCTGCCGGAGCGCAAGGCCGATGTCGGCGAAGAGCCGCTGGCGGAGTTGACGCGGTTGACGGAGGCGGCGGGCGGAGCGGTGGTGGGGACGGTGGTGCAGAACCGTCGCATGACCGACGCCGGGCTTTACGTCGGCAAAGGCAAGGCCGAGGAGATCGGGCGGCTGGCCGTGGCGCGGAAGGCGACGGTGGTGATTTTTGATAATGACCTGACGCCGGGGCAGATCAGGAACCTCGAAAAGGCGGTTGGGGTCAAGGTGCTGGACCGCAGCGAATTGATCCTCGACATTTTTGCCACACGGGCGCGCACGTCGGAAGCAAAGCTTCAGGTCGAACTGGCGCAATTGGAATACACCTATCCGCGCTTGCGGCAGATGTGGACGCATTTGTCGCGGCTGGAGGGCGGCGGGAGCATCGGGGTGCGCGGGCCGGGCGAAACGCAGTTGGAAACCGACCGGCGGCTGGTGCGGAAGCGCATCGTGGATTTGAAGCGGCGGATTCAGGAGATTCAGGAGCGGCGCGAGCGGCAGGTGCAATCGCGCAAGGAAGAGTTTGCGGTGAGCCTGGTGGGGTATACCAACGCCGGGAAATCGTCGCTGCTGAACGCCCTGACGAACGCTAATGCTTACGTGGAAGACAAGCTGTTTGCGACGCTGGACACGCGGACGCGGACCTGGACTTTGCCGTACAACCTGCGGGTGCTGCTGAGCGACACGGTGGGATTTGTGCGCGACTTGCCGCACCATCTGGTGGCGTCGTTTCGGGCGACGCTGGAGGAGGCCCGCAGCGCGGATTTGTTGCTGCACGTCGTGGACTCAAGCGCGGCGGACGTGGAAGGGCAGATTGAGGCGGTGAACGTGGTGCTGCGGGAAATTGGGTGCGGCACTAAACCGGTCCTGATGGTGTTCAACAAGACGGATCTGCTGGCGGACGAGAACGGGTTGCGCGTGCTGGAATTCCGCCATCAGGAAAACGTGCTCACCAGCGCCGTGACGGGTCGGGGGATCGAGGCGCTGCGGGAACGGGTGCTGGAGATTCTGGGCGGTCCGCTGCGGGATCTGACGATCAAGGGTCCGAGCGAGGACGGGGCGTGGCAGTCGGCGGTGACGCGGCACGCCGGGCGGGTGGAGTGCGAACTGGACGGCAGCCGGACGGTGATGAAGGTGCGGTTGCCGCAACATTTGACGGATTTTTTGCTGCGGGAGTTTTCGCGGCTGGAGATTACGTTGCACCCGGCCGAGCGCGCGGGCGTAGTTCTGGCGGGTGAAACGAGGAAGTCGGCGTCGTGATGGAAGAAGGCAAAATGCAAAATGAAAAATTAAAAATTATAAACGGCAGGATTCCAGGAGCGGCAGTCGTCCTGGTTCTCATGCTCTCGTTCGTCTCCGGCAGCATGGCGGCCGACGCGGTGGTCTGGAGTTCGGCAGCGCCCTCAGGTCAGGCGGCCCCGGTGGCGTCGCCTTCGGCGACGGTGATTCTGTCGGCGCCGGCGACGGAGGCTTTGCCGCCGCGGCCGCAGATCGACCAGGCGGCCATCGTGCAGAGCCAGCGTGACCGGCTGGGGGAGATGCGGCGGACCTTGCAGACGGCGCTGGTGGCGAAGGAATCGAAGAATTATATTCTTTTTTCAGATCTTGATCCGAAGATGCGAAACGCGATCCTCGTCTGGCTGGAGGATCTGCGGACGAAGCTGATGGCTCGGCTGGCCATTCCCGCCGAGCAACGCTTGTGGGACGGCAAGTGCCTGGTGGTGGTTTTTTCCCAGCAGGAGGCCCTGGACGCCTTCGCCCGGCGGTTCGACCGGCACCTGGTGACGCACTCGCGCGGGTACTTTGTTCTGGAAGCCCGGCAGGCCGGCGGGCCGCGGCTGGTGCACATTGCGACCTATCAGCCGGCCGAGGGAGGCATCGAACATTTCCGGGACGTGCTGGTGCACGAAAGCACGCACGCCCTGGTGGAGATGTACCGGGAGTCGGTGCCCCTGCCGCTCTGGGTGCATGAAGGCCTGGCGGAATACATGACGGTGGAAATCGATCCGGGGCTGCGGGTCGGGAAAGAGGTTCCGGCTTACCAGCGGGCGGGAACGGAGCCATACGTTTCCATTCAGCGGATACTGACCGAACCGTTTCCGCCCAGCGACATCCAGGCCTATGAGGTGAGCATGAGCCTGATCGATTACCTGGCGAGCCGCGACCCGGACGGCATCCGGCGTTTTCTGGACTTGATGAAGGACGGCACGCGGGGGGAAGAAGCGCTGGGGCAGGCCTATCCCGGGCTGAATTATAAGGAACTGGAGCGGCGCTGGCGCAACTGGTGCCTGAGGTGGTACGCGCCGCCGGAAAAGGCTAAATCCTGAAGCGGGCAATTCAGAGGTGAGAACCCCATTATAAAAGGAGCGGTGGATGAGTAAGACAATTGCTTTGGTCCTAGGTGTGGCGGCCGCGACGTTCCTGGCCCTGGCGGCGGTTCACGCTGTGACGGCCCAGGCCCCGGCGCCGCCCAAGGTCGTCAGCCACTGCGTCACGTGTCATGGCGGCAGCCAGGCGGTGGACAAAGCGGCGCAGGATGTGGCGGCGGCGAAAAAAGCTCTGACGACCGGTGACAGCGCGACGGCGGCGAAGAAGCTGAACGACGCGGACACGTTGTTGCGTAACCTGGCCGGCGGCTTGGCGGCGACAGGGGCGCACCGGGCCTGGGCGGCGGGCGTCCCGCCAGTGGCGAAACCAACCTCCGCCGTTAGCGCGAAACCGGCAGCTTCGGCCTCCTAGAGCAGTTAACGATGGGGTGTTCTCTCTGGGAAAGTATGCCGGCCTTCCACAGACCTTGCCCCCATACAGCCGGGGGCCAAGGTGTGGCACCCTGGAAGTAACCATTCAATCGTGAACTGCTCTATTCCTGCGCACGGCTCAGACCAGATGTAACTCCGGTATAATCTGGTGGACACGAGCTTGTCGGGACTATAGAATCTGGCCCGGAATTATCGCGGGAGTTCGTCCAGGGCGGCAGCAGTTTCGTCCTGGCGACCCGGGTTTGATCGTCCTATTTGTTTAACCCATTCGGCGCAGGAGTTACCATCGTGCCCACGAAAATCGTCGTCACCGACTACCTGGAACCTGACTTCAATTGGGAGAAGGAGCAGCTTCGCAACCGGGGTTTTGATTTTTCCTGGCAGGAACACCAGCTCAAGTTCGCCTCGGAGGAGGAATTGGCGCCGGCCATCCGTGAGGCCGACGTCCTGGTGGTGAACATGGCCCGCATGACGGCGGGCGTTATCGGCCGGCTTCAGAATTGCAAGCTGATTATCCGCCACGGCATCGGCTACGACAACGTCGACCTGGCCGCCGCGACCGCCAAGGGCATCCGGGTAGCGAACATTCCGGATTACTGCGTCGGGGAAGTGGCCGAGCAGACGGTCATGCTGATCATGTGTGCGGCTCGCCACCTGGTCGAGCAGCAGGTTTCCATGGCGGCCAGCGTGGCCAAGGGGCAATGGGATTTCTCGCCCGTGGCTCCGGTGGGCCTGATGGAGGGCAAAACTCTGGGCATCGTCGGCTGCGGACGTATCGGCAGTCGCGTGCTGCGCAAGATGCGCTCGTTCGACATGAAGATCCTCGTCTGCGACCCGTACCTAAGCCCGGAGAGTCGCCGGGAACTGGATGTCGAGCCGGTGTCCCTGGAAAAGGTGCTGGCCGAAGCAGACGTGCTCACCCTGCACATCCCCGTGAAAGACGAGACTCGCGGGTTGATCAACAAGCGCACGCTGGCCCAGATGAAAAAGACCGCCCTGTTGGTGAATACAGCGCGCGGGCCGCTCATCGTCGATGAGGACCTGGCGGCGGCGCTCGCCCAGGGCACGATCGCCGGGGCGGCGCTGGACGTTTATCATCGCGAGCCGCCTTCTCCGGACAGTCCCCTCCTGGGTTCGCCGAAGTGCCTGCTGACGCCTCACCTCTCCTGGTACAGCGAGGAGTCGGGTTGGAGCATCCGGGAGAAGATTCTCGAAAACATTATTCTGCACCTGGAAGGCCGGCCGCCTCGGTTCACGGTGAATGCGGAAGTTGAGAAGGCCCTGGCGCGGGGCTGAGTTGGTGCCCTCGCCTCTGGATAGATAGGAAGGATCAGTTCTACGATGGCTAAGAAACAGAGTCGTTCCACGGGTAGTGTCACCGGTCCGCGCAGCGCTGAGCTTTTGAAGATCAGCCGCGAGTATGAGGCCGGTTGTATGAGCCAACAGGCGGCGGTGGTGCTCGATCATGGTCGCGGAGCGAAGTTGTGGGACGTCGATGGCCGCGAGTTTATCGACTGGACCAGCGGGGTTTTGGTGACCAACGTCGGCCACTGCCACCCGAAGCTGGTGGCGGCCATCCAGAAGCAGGCGTCGCTGCTCTTGAACGTCTATGATTTTCCGACGCCGCCCCGGCTGGAAGTGGCCCGGCGGCTGGTGGGGCTGATGCCCAAGCACCTGAACCGCTGTTTCCTGCTGACGACCGGGAGCGAGGCGACGGAAGCGGCGATGCGGCTGTCCAAACGCTACACCGGGCGGAATGGAATCATGAGTTTCTGGGGTGGATTCCACGGCCGCACCATGGGGGCCACGAGCATGGGCGGCAAGGCGTCCGGGAAGAAAGGCTTCGGGACCATGCTCCCGGGCGTGTACTTCAGCCCGTATGCCTATTGCTACCGCTGCCCGTTCGGCGAGAGCTATCCGAAGTGCAAGATGCATTGCCTCCAGTGGCTGGACAAGGTGATGGCCACCGAAACGGCCGGCGACGTGGGCGGGCTGATCGTCGAACCATATCAGGGGGCGTCCGGGTTCATCTTCCCGCCGGACGGCTGGCTGACGGGCGTCCAGGAGTGGTGCCGAGCGAACGACGTGCTATTTATTCTGGACGAAGTGCAGGCCTCGTTCGGCCGGACTGGCAAGATGTTCGCGCTCGAACATGAGAAACTGAAGCCGAACATGCTCTGCCTGGGCAAGGGCATCGGTTCGGGAGTGACGACCGCAGCGCTGATGAGCGAAGAGCGGATATTCAGTTGCCTGTCGCCGGGAGAGATGTCGAGCACCCACGGCGGCAATCCCCTGTGCAGCGCCGGGACGCTGGCCGTGCTGGACATTTTCGAGGAAGAGCATCTGGTCGCCAATGCGGTGGCCATCGGCCGGTACATGCTCGGACGCTTCCGTAAAATGCAGCAGACCTGCCGTTATCTGGGCGACGTGCGCGGCAAGGGGCTGGTCATGGGCCTGGAGTTCGTCAAGGACAAGAAGACCAAGGAGCCGGGACCGGGTCTCACGGTCGAGGTCATCAACCGGGCGGCGGCCCAGGGGCTGCTGGTCGGCCGCGTGGGCTACTATGGCTCGGTCATTCGCGTGGCGCCCCCGCTGGTCATCAGCCGCGACGAAGCCGAGCGGTCGTGCGATATCATGGAGAAGGTGCTGAAGGGCCTGTAGGACGGAAATCATGATCGACCAGAACAGGCTCCGTCCGATTCTTGAAGCAGCGCGCGGCGACGTTCAGTCGCTCCTGTGCCGTTTGATCGCCGTGCCATCGACACGCGGCCAGGAAGGGCCGGCGCTGGGGATCATGCGCGAGGCCCTGGCCTCGGTCTGCGATTCCAGCACGGACGTGACGATTCCCGAGACCATCCAGAACGACCGCGATTACGCCTTCAAACTGCCGAGCCTCACCTATGCCGACCGCCCGAATGTGGCGGCGGTGCGGCAAGGGGCCGGGCGGGGACCGGCGGTTTTTCTGAATACGCACCTGGACGTGGTGCCGGCGAGCGTGGGGCAGGAGCGGGCGTTCGATCCGCGGGTTGAGGGCGAGACGGTTTTCGGCCGCGGGGCCTGTGACGCCAAGGGCCAGGCGGCGACCATCTATGCCGTGATGCGTGCCCTGAAGGAGTTGGATCTGCGGTTGCCGGGGCCGGTGGAAGCGCACCTGGTAGTCGAAGAAGAGAACGGCGGCAACGGCACCCTGGCCATGATTCGCCATCTGGAAGCTACGCGCGGACGGCGCTGTGCCGCCGCAGCGGTGGTGCTGGAACCGTCGAATCTGCGGATCATGCCGAGCGTCCGCGGGGCGGTCTGGTTCCAACTGAAGTGTTTCGGACGTCCGGGCCACAGCGGCACTCCGGGTTCGAGTGTCAGCGCCCTGAAGAAAGCGGTCCTGGCCATGCAGGTGCTGGAGGACTATCACGACCGGCTGCTGACCGCCAGCCGGGGACGAAATCCGCTGTTCGACGCCTTTGCCAATCCGATGCCCGTGACGTTCGGGGTCTGTGAGGCGGGGAACTGGCCGGCGGCGGCGCCGGCCGAGGCCACCCTGAAGGGCGTCTTCGGATTCCTGCCGCCGAAATCGCGGCACCAGGTTCAGAAGGAAATGGCCGAAGCTCTACGGCAGTCCGACGATGAATACCTGCGCGAGCATTTCGAGTTGACGTTCCCGATGCTCAACTCGGACGGCAACGAACTTGACCCGGGACATGCGCTGGTGACGGCCCTCCAGGACGGCCTGCGGTCGGTCGGGGTGGAACCGTGCCTGAGCGCCCTGACGGGTTCGTGCGACGCCTGGTTCTATGCCAACCAGCTTGAGATTCCTACGGTGGTCTTCGGACCGGGCGACCTGGGCACGGCTCATGGCAAGGACGAACAGATCAAGATCGGCGAGATCCTGCGGGCGGCCGAAACGCTGGTGCTGGCCATCGAGAGACTTGGACGATAGCGGGATACGGGCGCGCGGGACAGCAACTGAGCGGCTCCCGTGTCTGGCCAGGCAAGCGTGGGCCAGGGCGCCCGAGATAAGAGAGGAGCGGAGCGGTGGCAACGATGAAGGCGCTGGTCAAGACGGCCAAAGGCGTGGGCCACGTCGAACTGCAGGACAAGCCGGTGCCGGTGATTCGCGGCGGCGACGAGGTGCTGATTGCCGTGAAGGCGGCGGGCATTTGCGGCACCGACATTCACATTCTGCATGACGAATTCCCCTATTGGCCACCGGTCATCCTGGGTCACGAGTTCTCGGGCGAAATCGTGGAGGTCGGGCCGCAGGTCACGGGATTCAAAGTCGGCGACCGGGTCATCGGCGAACCGCATACGCGGGCTTGCGGCAAGTGCTATCTGTGCCGCACGGGGAACCGGCAGATCTGTCCGGAGAAACGCAGTCCGGGCTGGGGCATCGATGGCGCGTTCGCCAAGTTCATCGTGATGCCTGAGGTTCTGCTGCACCGGATTCCCGAAGGCATGAGCTATGACGAGGCGGCGGTGGTGGAACCGGCGGCCAACGTGTTTCAGGACGTCCTGCTCAGGACGCGGGTCGATCCGGGCGACGTCGTGGTCGTGCTGGGACCCGGACCGATCGGTCTGATGGCGGCGATGTGTGCCCGGTTGGGCGGGGCCAAAGCGGTGATCGTGGCGGGCACAAACCGAGATGAGGAACTGCGCCTGCCGACGGCCAGGAAGCTCGGTTTCGATCAGGCGATCAATGTTCAACAGCAGGATCTGCCGGCGCTGGTGACACAACTTTCGGGCGGACGCGGGGCCGACCTGGTGGTCGAAGCCTCAGGGGCCGAGCCTGCCATCAACCAGGCGGTGCAACTCATTCGCAAGCAGGGCCGCATCGCGGTCATCGGCATGACCGGCAAACCGCAGATTGCTTTCAAATGGGACGCGGCCATTTTCCGCGATTGCCGGATCGATTTCCACATCTCGACGGCCTTCGAGTGCTGGGACCGGACGCTGGCCATGGCCGCGTCCGGACAATTGAATCTGAAAGCTCTGATTTCGCATCGCGAACCGCTGGAAAAGTGGAAAACCGTGTTTGAGGACGTCGAAGCCCAGCGCGGGCTCAAGGCCATCCTGATCCCCTAATCGAGGAGGTCGTCATGGAAAATAAAAGGTTGCGTTTCGGGCTGATCGGCACGGGGCTGGTGGCCGATTTTCACGCCAAGGCTCTCCAGGCTTCCGCCGAGACTACGCTGGTGGCGGCCTGCGATCCCAATGGCGAACGCCTGGCGAAGTTCGCGAAAACCTACGGTTGCGAGGCGGAGAGTTCGACCGAGGCCATGCTCGCCCGTAAGGATCTCGACGTGATTAGCGTGTTGACACCGAACGCCACACACGCGGAGTTGGGGATCAAAGTGGCGGCGGCGGGCAAGCATTGTCTGGTGGAGAAGCCGCCGGACATGACGCTGGAGAAGACGGACCGGCTGATCGCGGCTTTTGACCGCTCGGGGACGAAGCTGGCTATTTGCCTGAACTGTCGGTTCCGCAAGGCCCTTGTGCCGATCCGCGAGGCCCTGGCGCAGGGGCGGTTCGGAACGCTGCTGTCGGGCGACGTGTATATGAAATGGTTCCGACCGGATAGCTATTATCATCTGGACTCGTGGCGCTCGAGCCGCGAGCATGGGGCCGGAGTGACGGTGCAGCAGGCGTTTCATTACTACGATCTCTTGCTCTACCTGCTGGGTCCGATCAGCCGGGTCTGGGCCAGGATGGACAATCTCGCTCATCCCGGAGTGCCGGTGGAAGACTCGACGACCGCGCTGTTCGAGTACGCCAACGGGGCCCGTGGCGTGATGCAGGCCTCGACCGCCATGTACCCGGGTAGCGACTTGCGGATCGAAATCAACGGATCAAAAGGCACGGCGGTGCTGGTGGGCGAACGGCTGGTCCGGTTCCAGTTCGAGGACGAGCGGCCGGAGGACGCGGCGGTGCTCCAGATCGGCGCCCAGCAGGGGCCGACCGGGGCGGCGGGCGCGGCGTCGTTTCAGTACTTCGAACACCAATACCTGATCGAGGATCTGTGCGAGGCGATCCGCCGGAACCGTGATCCGCGAATCACCGGACGCGAAGGCCGCAAGACGCTTGAACTGGCCTTGGCCATGTACGACTCGGCCGAGACCGGAGGTTGGGTCAGCGTCGGCGGCGCCTGAGCGCCAAGAGCAGTTCTTTAAGAACAGTCTTGGCCCGCGAGGGTCACTTTGATGCGTACCCGGCGGTAAAAAAGTAAGGGATGGCGTAATGGATTCATTCAGCGGGCTGTCCATGGGGCTGGGCAATATCTTTTTGATGTCGAAAGCCCAGACGCGAAGCATTTCGGCGGAGAATCCCGACGGGGCCAAGGGCGGCGGGGCGAAAGCCAAGCCCGAACCGGGCGGTCCGGCGAGCGACCTGGGGCGAGGCTGGAAAGCGCGGCCTTGTATTACTCTGCCAGCGGGCGAGACGGTGACGCTGGCGGAGATCAAGGGGCCTGGCGTCATTGGGCAGATCTGGATGACGGTGGCCGAGGTCGCTTATCGGAATTGTCTGCTGCGCTTCTACTGGGATGGGGAGACGACGCCGAGCGTGGAAGTGCCGCTGGGAGATTTCTTCGCCTGCGGTCATGCCCTGCGGACCAAGATTGACAGCCTGGCGGTGGCGGTGAATGCGAGCGGCGGGATGAATTGCTACTGGCCGATGCCGTTCCGGAAGTCGGCCCGCATCACGATCGAGAATCAGCATATCGATAAGATCGACGGGTTCTTCTATCAGATCAACTATAGTCTGACCGACGTGCCGGCGGAGGCGGCGTATTTTCATGCCCAGTGGCGGCGGAGCGTGACGACGCGCGAGTGCCCGGAGCACACGATTCTGGACGGAGTGAAAGGGCAGGGGCAGTACGTCGGCACGTATCTGGCCTGGACGCAGATGTCGGACGGGTGGTGGGGCGAGGGCGAGATCAAGTTTTTCATGGACGGCGACAAGGACGATCCGACCATTTGCGGCACGGGGACGGAGGATTACTTCGGCGGGGCGTGGGGTTTTCAGACGCCGCAGAATCCTTTGGGCGAGACGTTCACGACGGCGTTCCTGGGCTATCCCTTGTTTGTCAAGGGCGAGGGTAAGGTGCCGAAGCACGGCCTGTATCGCTGGCACATTATGGATCCGGTGCGGTTTGGGAAAGATTTACGGGTGACGATGCAGGCTCTGGGTTGGTGGCCGAACTTTAGGTACCAGCCCTTGACGGATGATATCGCCAGCACGGCGTACTGGTATCAGGCGGAGCCGCACGGCAAGTTTCCGAAACTGCCGACGCGGCCGGAACGGTTTCCACGGTAAGGACAGAAAATAAGGAGAAACAAAACATGCGAAGTACCCCAATTGGAATTGTGATGCTGAACGACGGGCGGGACGCGGTGTGGAAGGCGAACCAGGCGGAGAATCTGAAGATCGTCGCGGACTGGGCGGCGCTGATTGAGAAGAAGGTCAAGAATCTCGACGGCAGCACGGTGAATCTGGTCGCGGCCCGCTCGACGGTCCATTCGGTGCGGTCGGCCCAGCAGATCGGCGAACAGTTGCTCAAGGCGGGGTGCCGCAGCATTATCATGCTCTACAACGTCTGGGATTTTCCGTATCTGTGCTGGCCGTTCGTGAATTGCTTCGGCGTCGATACGCCGATCCTGAGCCTGTCGAACAATAACGGGGAGTATCCGGGGAACGTGGGCCTGCTGGCCACGGACGGAGCGTTGCGGCAGGCGGGGCGGCGCACGCATCGGATCGTGGGCGACATGAACGATGCGGCGACGCAGCAGCAGGTGTTCGATTGGGTTCGGGCGGCCCAGGCCCGGACGACGATCAAGAACGAGGTCTATGGCCTGTACGGCGGCCACTCGATGGGTATGGAAACCGGGTTTTTCCACCTGACGCCGACGCTGAAGTCGCTGGGCACGACCTGTTACCAGATCGACCAGCTCTGGCTCGTAGAGGCGATGAAGAAGGTGGATGAGGCGGAGGTGAAGAAGGGGCTCCAGTGGTTCAAGCGGCTGCTGGGCCAGCGGATTCTCTGGGACGGCGACATGCTGACGGAGGAGAGGCTCTCGACGCAGATTCGCCTGTACTGCGCCATGCGTCAGGTCAACGAGGAAAACGGCTTCGACTACTGCGGGCTGAAGGGGCAGCGCGAGATGACGGAATACGTCTGCCTGGGCGACGTGCCGGAGATGCTGATGAACGATCCTTACGACTGGAACGGGCCGAAGGAGCCGACGGTCTGCGCCACGGAAGCCGACGCCTATGCCGCCATAACCATGCAGCTAATGAAATATATCTCTGGTGGTTATCCGACGCTGTTCATGGACGTGCGGCTCTATCACCCGGACCGCGATTTGTGGGACTGGTGCAACTCGGGCAACCACGCCAGTTATTTTGCGGCGCAGAGCCTGACGGCCAAGAAGAATTTCGAGACGGTGACGCTCCACCCGGCGCTGAAGTTCTACTTCAAGGCGGGCGGGGCGAGCGTGGAGTTCGACGCTCTGCCGGGGCCGATGACGTTCGCGCGGCTCGGACTGTGGGACCAGAAGCCGTATATGGTGATCGTGCCGGGCGAGTCGACCGAACTGGACGCCGAGACGCGGAAAGAGCTCAACGCTCAGACGACGCCGACCTGGCCGCACGTTCACGCCAAGCTGGACTGCGATTTTGAGGAATTCCTGGCGACGTTCCCATGCAACCATGTACTCGGCCTGGCGGGCGACCACGTGCAGCCGCTGGTTTACCTGTGCGAAATCGCGGGCATAACGCCGGTGGTACTGGGCAAGCGCGGCAAAAAGCGGATCAAGCCGATCTGGGAACGCGTGGAGTAGTTTCAGGTCAGTCAACGGCGGGTTCATTTTTTGTGGTGAAAAAGCGGAATTTTGTTTTTTTTCGGTTGACGTAACCGATTCTTTACGGTTTAATGGGCGGTCTTAACGTTGGCCGTTCCCTGCGCAGGGCGTCTATCAGTGCTGGGAAGCGGCGGGCGGCGAATTTTTGAGGAGCCGCAGAAGTGTCGCTGCTGTAGCTCAGTCGGTAGAGCGCATCCTTGGTAAGGATGAGGTCAAGGGTTCAAGTCCCTTCAGCAGCTCCAGTAACGAGAGAATCGGTTCCCGCGGGAAGTCCCCGCGGACTGTGTAGAGACGGAAACTAATAACCTTTTCATGGAGGTTGACATCGGCGATGGCTAAAGAAACTTTCCAACGGACCAAGCCGCACGTGAACGTCGGGACGATCGGGCACGTTGACCATGGCAAGACGACCTTGACGGCGGCGCTTCTGAACGTGCTGTCGCTCGAAGGCCTGGCCAAGAGCAAGAGCTACGACGAAATCGCCAAGGCCAGCGAGTCGCAGGGCCGGCGCGATCCGA
The DNA here is from genome assembly GCA_903929765.1 of uncultured Planctomycetia bacterium. GTDB lineage: Bacteria > Planctomycetota > Phycisphaerae > FEN-1346 > JAACEH01 > CAIYVX01. The sequence goes on along the minus strand of CAIYVX010000082.1, from coordinate 38,807 downwards.
CGAAGATTCTGACCATTGCGGTCGCGCACGTCGAATATCAGTCGGCGACGCGGCACTATGCCCACATCGACTGCCCCGGTCACGCCGATTACGTGAAGAATATGATCACGGGCGCGGCCCAGATGGACGGGGCGATCCTGGTGGTTTCGGCCGCCGACGGCCCGATGCCGCAGACGCGCGAACACGTCCTCCTGGCTCGCCAGGTGAACGTGCCGGCGCTGGTCGTCTTCATGAATAAGTGCGACCTGGTGGACGATCCGGAACTGCTGGACCTGGTCGAACTGGAAATTCGCGAACTGCTGTCGAAGTACGAATTCCCCGGCGACGACATTCCGGTCGTTCGCGGCTCGGCCCTGCCGGCCACGGTGCTCAACTGTCCGCCGGAAGCCCGCAAGTGCATTCTCGAACTGGTTGCGGCCCTGGATAAGTCGATTCCAGAGCCGGTGCGTCTGGTCGACAAGCCGTTCCTGCTGGCGGTTGAAGACGTGTTCTCGATCAAGGGCCGCGGCACGGTGGCCACGGGCCGTATCGAGCGCGGCAAAGTGCACGTCGGCGATCCGGTGGAAATCATCGGTCTGTCGCCTGACGCGAAGAAGACGACCGTCACGGGCGTCGAGGCTTTCCAGAAGACGATGGACGAAGGCATGGCCGGCGACAACGTGGGCGTTCTGCTCCGCGGCGTGGAGCGTACGGACATCGAGCGCGGTCAGGTCATTGCGGCGCCTGGTTCGATTACGCCGCACACGGAATTCGACGGCGAGATTTACGTTCTGACGAAAGAGGAAGGCGGCCGCCATACGCCGTTCTTCACGGGTTACCGGCCGCAGTTCTATTTCCGCACGACGGACGTGACGGGAAGCCTGGAACTGGGCGGCGGGGCCGACATGTGCATGCCGGGCGACAACGTCCGGGTGAAGGTGAAACTTGGGTATCCGATCGCCATGGAGGAAGGGCTGCGTTTCGCGATTCGCGAGGGCGGCCGGACGATCGGGGCCGGCGTGGTGTCCAAGATTATTGCCTAGGGAACTAGAGCAACGAAGCGAAGCGCGGCAGGTTGGGCCGAGAAGCAGAACCTGCCGTAGCGGCGTCATCGTCTTTTTCAGGGGTGTGTTCGATGCGTGAGTATGTATCACTGGAATGTACCGAGTGCGGCAACCGGAACTACCGGACGCAGATCGATTCCCGGGCGCAGAAGAAGCTCGAACTGAAGAAGTATTGCAAGTTCGACCGCAAGCGCACGGCGCACAAGGAGAAGAAGAAGTAGACCGTCCGTGCCGCAGGCCGGACGAGAATCCACAGGGGCGTAGCTCCAATTGGTAGAGCGGCGGTTTCCAAAACCGCATGTTGGGGGTCCGAGTCCCTCCGCCCCTGCCACAAAGAGCCGGTCGAGCCGCTGAGCGAGGCCCCCCAGGGTGGCGGCTGGGCCGAAGAGAGTCCGGAGTGCGGCCAGGTGAGGTCGCGGATGCCGGACGATAATAAGAGGTGCTAAAAGTGCCTGTACTGCCGACGATCTATAAGAGGAATCAGGGCCAGACGACCCGCAGCCTGACGGCGGTCGGGCTGGTGGTGGCGTTGGGGGCGATTTGTTACCTGATCAACGCCTACCTGTTGCAGGTGATCCCCAGTAACAAGCCCGTGACGATGGAGATTCACAACACCAAGGGCATGGCGCTGACGGACGGTTGGCCGACGACCGAAAATCCGAAGTACGCGGTCGGGACGCTGGTTACGGAGCAGATGATTGACGAGGTGGAGAAGGCGGGCCTGAAGAAGTGGAAGGTGGCCCCGGCCCACCCGATTCCCTACGCCATGTACATCCAGTATTGCGTGCCGTTTTTGGTGTTCCTGGTCGGGGCATATTTTATTTTCGTCCTGGTGAACAAGGAGCGGTTCGCCGACTTCCTGATCGCCACGGAAAGCGAGATGAAGAAAGTTTCGTGGTCGAGCCGGCAGGAGTTGCTGGGTTCGACGGCGGTGGTGATTGCAACAGTGGTCATCCTGGCGGTGATTATCTGGCTGGCGGACATGATCGTCATCTGGGGCAATCAGAAATTAGGCGTTTACTAACCCGTTGAGCGTCTGCGAGGTTTTTGATGGCGAAGCGCTGGCTGGTCCTTCGCGTTCAGAGCAACCGGGAAGTGAGTGTCTGCCGGACGCTCCAGGAGAAGATACGGATTGAGGGCCTGGAGAGCGAGATCGCGCGCGTCCTGGTGCCGACCGAAAGCGTCTCGGTGATGAAGAGCGGCAAGCGCCGCATCATGGAGCGCAAGCTTTATCCCGGCTATGTTTTCGTCGAAATGGACGTGAAAGAAGACGGGACGATTCCCGAGCGGGCCTGGTTCCTGATTCGGGAGACCAACGGCGTCGGCGATTTTATCGGGACCGAGGGCGGCAAGTACTCGAAGCCCGTGGCCATGGAGACGCACGAGGTTGAGAAGCTGCTGATTCAGGTGGACAAGGCCCCGGACCAGGCGCCGACGCTGAAGATCGACTTCAAGAAGGGCGACTCGGTCAAGATCAAGGAAGGTCCGTTCGAGAACTTCGACGGCGTGGTCGACGAAGTGGTGCCCTCGAAGGGCCTGGTCAAGGTCATCGTGACGATCTTCGGTCGGCCGACGCCGGTCGAACTCGAATACTGGATGGTTGAAGCCGTTTAATCCTCGTTGCGGGAGGAACCCGGTGAGGGTTCCGTTCGGACCGCGAAAGGAAGAGAAGAACAATGGCGAAGCAATTAGTGGCCAAGATCAAGTTGCAATGTCCCGGCGGCAAGGCGACGCCTGCGCCTCCGGTCGGCCCGGCGCTGGGCCAGCACGGCGTCAACATCGGGCAGTTCATCAGCCAGTTCAACGAACGGACGCGGGAGTTCAACGGGACGACGATCCCGGTTGAGATCAACGTCTACCACGACAAGACCTTCGACTTCATTCTGAAGAGCCCGCCGGCGTCGGTGCTGCTGAAGCAGGCGGCCGGCGTTGCGCAAGGCTCTCCCACGCCGCACAGCCAGACCGTTGGTACGGTGACGATGGCCCAGGTTCTGGAAATCGCCAAGACGAAGTTGGCGGACCTGAACGCGGGCAGCCTCGAAGCCGGGGCGAAAATCGTGGCCGGAACGGCCCGCAGCATGGGCATTACGATCAAGGACTAGCCTTCGAACGAACTCTTCGGAGTGGGAGATTCCGAGGCTCTTCGGGAGCCACAGGAATCGCCGGAACCACAAGGAGCGAACATGGTTATTACCAAGCACAGTAAACGTTTCAGGGAATCGGCGGGTAAGGTCGAACCGCGTCTATATACGTTGGACGAGGCGATCGCGCTGCTGCTGGCGCTGCCCAAGACGAAATTCGACCAGACGGTCGAGTTGCACCTGAATTTAGGAATCGATCCGAAGCAGAGCGACCAGACGTTGCGCGGGGCCCTCAGCCTGCCGCAGGGCATCGGCGGCACCAAGAAGGTGATCTGTTTCGTGGACGGCGCTGCGGCGGAGCAGGCCAAGGCGGCCGGCGCGATTGAGGCCGGGGCCGACGATCTGATCGCCAAGGTTCAGGGCGGCTGGCTCGATTTCGACGTGGCTATCGCCCATCCGACGCTGATGTCGAAGGTGGGCAAGCTGGGCCGCGTGCTCGGACCGCAAGGCAAGATGCCCAGTCCCAAGGCCGGGACGGTGACGGCGGACGTGGTTCAGGCGGTTAAGGAATTTGCGGCCGGCAAGGTGGAGTTCCGCAACGACGACGGCGGGAACCTGCACGTGATTGTGGGCAAGGTGTCGTTCGCGGCGCCGGCCCTGAAGCAGAACGTTGATGCCTTCCTGGAACACATCCGGCGGATTCGGCCGGCCGCGGTCAAGGGCGTCTATATCAAGAGCCTGACCCTGACGGCGACGATGAGTCCGGGGATCAAGTTGGCGCTGTAGGCGGGACAACCGTCCGCGAAAAAACTCTGGTGGCCGGCTCGGGAGAACGAGCTTTCGAGGGCCGGCGCTTCTCACCGGAGCAATAGCGCGGTGTACATAAACGGCTTTTCGAGAGTGGAAGTTCAAGCGAGGATAGCGACATGAGTAAGGCAGTCAAACAGCTCGTGGTCGATGAGATCGTCCGGCGGCTCAAAGGCGCACCGGGCCTGCTGGTGGTCTCGACCAAGGGCCTGACGGTGAAAGACGCCGTGAAGTTTCGTGCCGCCCTCCGTGCGAAAGACGTACGGGCACTGGTGGTCAAAAATTCGCTCTGCGGTCGGGCGTTCGACGCGATGGAGATGAGCTATGCCCGTCCGGTGCTGGAGGGGCCGAGCACGCTGATTTATGGCGGCGAAACGCTGGTCGACACGGCCAAGGTTCTGGTCGAGGCCGCCAAACCGTTCAAGATGGTGGTGCTGCGCGGCGGGGCCGGCGACGGCCTGGTCTTCAGTGCCACCGACGTGACGGCGCTGAGCAAGTTGCCCGGTCGTGAGGAACTGCTGGGCATGGTGGTGGGCGGATTGCTGGCGACCGTTTCCGGCGTGGTGGGCGCGATCAACGCCCCGGCGTCGCAAATTGCCAGCCAGATCGAGAAGATCTCCGAACGTACGGAGGAAGGCAAACAAGCGGCATGATGGCCGGCGTGCCGGCAGGGTGCCGGCGGTCGGAAGCAGTGCAAATAAGGAATCTGGTCATTAACGGGGGCGACGGTCGGCCCCAGGGAAGTCGAGGAGATTGAACATGGCGGAAGAAACAGCGGCGGTGGTGGCGACTCCGGCGGCGGCAGTGGCTCCGGAAATCAAGGAACTGGGCGACAAGCTGGTGGCCCTGACGGTGCTCCAGGCCCGGGACCTCAAGGATTATCTGAAGAATCAGTACGGCATTGAGCCGGCGGCGGGCGGCATGATGATGGCGGCTCCGGCGGCGGCTGCCGCGGCCCCGGCCGAGAAGACGACCTTCGACGTCATTCTGGTGGGCGCTGGCGACAAGAAGATTCCGGTGATCAAGGTCGTGCGCGAAATCACGAGCCTCGGTCTCAAGGAAGCCAAAGACCTGGTGGACGGCGCCCCCAAGCCGGTCAAGACCGGCGTCTCGAAGGACGAGGCGGCCGACCTCAAGAAGAAGCTGGAAGAAGTCGGCGCGGCCGTCGAGATCAAGTAGTCGCGGCGATTGTACCCCTCTCTCTTGGGAGAGGTTGGCCTGGAGAAAAAGGCCGGGTGAGCGGTTTCGGCCGCGCACCCGGCATGTGTTCTGCCGTTCCTGAAGTCTGAGGTCTGAAGACTGAAGCCTTCTTAAGAAGAGGATCACACGTTATGCAGATCCGCAATTTTGGTCGTCTGGGGGATTTGATCGAGATCCCGAACCTGACGGAGATTCAGACCAAGTCTTACGAGCGGTTCCTTCAGGCCGACGTCGATCCGGAAAAGCGCAAGAATCACGGACTGGAATCGACGCTGCGCGAGATTTTTCCGATCAAGTCCTACGACGAGTCGCTGACCCTGGATTATGTGAAATATGATCTCGGCAAGCCCCGCTACCGGCCGACCGATTGCCGCGAGTTGCGGCTGACCTACGGCATGCCGCTGCGGATCTGGATTCGCCTGTCGGGCAAGCAACTGGAAGAAGTGATCGAAGAGGACGTCTATCTCGGCGAAATGCCGATCATGATGGGCGGCGGCGAATTCATCATCAACGGGGCCGAGCGCGTCATCGTCAGCCAGTTGCACCGCAGCCCCGGCATCGACTTCAGTGTGGAGTTGGAGGCCGGCGACCGGCGCCTGCACTCCTGCCGCATCATTCCCGAGCGCGGCAGTTGGATCGAGGTCAACGTCACCAAGAAAGACGTTCTGACCATCAAGATCGACCAGTCGAGCAAGATCCTGGCCACGGCGTTCCTGCGGGCCATGGACCCGAAGTTCGGCGATTCGGTGGACCTGATCCGGCTCTTCTACCAGACCAAAGTCCAGAACCTGAGTCAGGTCAAGCCGAGCCAGAAACCCCAGCAGATGTATGTGGTGGGCGACGTGATCGACCCGGAGACGGGCGAGGTTATCGTCGAGGCCGGTCGCCAGATCGGCGAGAAGTGGGACGTGATCCGCAACTCGACGATTAAGCAGTTGGAAGTGGTCGATCAGAAGGTGGTCGATCCGCTGATTCTGAACACGCTGGCCGAAGATTCGACGAAGACCAACGACGACGCGTTGCTGCGGATCTATGCCCGACTCCGCGTCGGCAACCCGCCGAACCTCGACAAGGCCAAGCAGCTTTTCTTTGAGAAATTCTATGACGAGAATCGCTACCGGTTGGGCCGCGTGGGCCGGTTCCGTCTGAACCGCAAGTTCGGGACCGAGGTCAAGGACACCGAGATGACCTTGCGGCCCGAGGACTTCATCGAATCGATCCGTTACATCATGAAGCTGCGGGCCGGCGAAGGCCTGGTCGACGATATCGACGACCTGGGTAATCGCCGCCTGCGGACCATCGACGAATTGTCGGGCGACGAAATCCGCAAGGGCTTCCTGAAGCTGCGCCGCACCGTCCAGGAACGGATGAGCATCAAAGATCCCAAGGAGATGACGCCGCGCACGCTGATCAACACCAAGAGCGTTTCGTCGGCCATCGAGTTTTTCTTCGGCCGGAGCGAGTTGTCGCAGGTGGTCGACCAGACCAACGCTCTGAGCACCCTGGCCCACGAGCGTCGCTTGAGCGCCCTGGGACCGGGCGGATTGAACCGGAAGCGTGCGGGCTTCGAGGTCCGCGACGTACACATCAGCCATTATGGCCGCATCTGTCCGATCGAGACGCCGGAAGGCACGAACATCGGTCTGATCGCCCAGCTCAGTATCTTTGCCGCGGTGGACGAGTACGGCTTCCTGATCACGCCTTACCGCAAAGTGTCCCGGTCGAAGATCACCGATGAGGTGGTGAACCTGCGGGCCGACGAGGATCTGGCGGCGGTGCTGGCCCCGGCCGACGTGCCGCAGGACGACAATAAGAAAATCAAGGGGACGACGGTTCTGAGCCGCCAGGGCGGCGACTTCCGCGAGGTGGCGCCCGAGGACGTGACGTATTGTGACGTCAGCCCGAAGCAGTTGGTCGGCGTCTCGGCCAGTCTCATTCCGTTCCTGGAGCACGACGACGCCAACCGGGCCTTGATGGGTTCGAACATGCAGCGTCAGGCCGTGCCGCTCTTGAGGCCGGAGCCGCCGATCGTGGCTACGGGCATGGAAAAGCCGGTGGCCCAGAATTCGGGTCTGGTGGTCCGGACCAAGCGCGCCGGGACGGTGACCTACGTCGACAGCCAGCGGATCATCATCGACGACGAGGACGAATACGAGTTGCGCAAGTACGTCGGGATGAACGAGCGGACCTGCCTGAACCAGACGGCCATCGTCCGCCAGGGTCAGAAGGTGAAGAAGGGACAGATCGTGGCCGACGGGGCCGGGACGAACCAGGGCGAACTGGCCCTCGGGAAGAACGTCCTGGTGGGCTTCATGGCCTGGGACGGCTTTAACTTCGAGGACGCCATCCTGATCAGCGAGAGCCTGCTGAAGGACGACCGGTTCACGTCGATTCATATCGAAGAGTTCGACGTCGAGATCCGCGAGACGAAGTTGGGCCGCGAGGAGTTCACGCGCGACATTCCCAACGTCAGTGAAAAGGCCCTGCGGAATCTGGACGAAATGGGCGTGGTCCGGGTCGGGACGCGGGTCGGCCCGAACGACCTGCTGGTCGGCAAGGTCAGTCCGAAATCCAAGAGCGAGCTGTCGCCGGAAGAGAAACTGCTGCACGCCATTTTCGGCCGTGCGGGCGAGGACGTGAAAAACGATTCGCTGACCGTGCCGGCGGGCACCGAGGGCATCGTCATCGGGCACAGCCATTTTTCGCGGCTCCAGCACCTGAGCGAGGACGCCAAGAAGAACCGGCAGCGCGAAGCCCGCAAGTTCGAGAAGGAAATCAACGCCCGCATCGCCGACGTGTTCCGCGAGATCATCACAAATCTGAACGTGATGCTGAACACCAAGGTGGCCGATCCGCAGAACGGCGTCGAGTACGCCACGAGCCAGGTTGAAGCCGACCTGGTGCGTGAAGCGTCGGCATTCAACTACGATGCCTTGAAGACGCGGTCGAAGAATGTTGATGACGGGCGGGCCTACGTGGTGCGGGCCTGGCCGCGACTGCAGACCCTGCTGGACGACCGGGAACGTGAGTTGAACCGCCTGAAGCGCGGCGACGAGTTGCCTTCGGGCGTGCTGGAAATGGTCAAGATTTACATCGCCACGAAGCGTAAACTTTCGGTGGGCGACAAGATGGCCGGCCGGCACGGCAACAAGGGCGTCATTGCCCGGATTCTGCCGGAAGAGGACATGCCGTTCCAGGCCGATGGCACGCCGGTCGAGATTCTGCTGAACCCGCTGGGCGTTCCGAGCCGCATGAACGTCGGGCAGATTCTGGAGACGCACCTGGGCTGGGCGGCCAAGTTGCTGGGCTTCCAGGCCATCACGCCGATTTTCGACGGCTGCAAGGAAGACACGATTCACGAGTTGCTGGAAGAAGCCGGTCTGCCGTCCTCCGGGAAGGTGGAGATGTACGACGGGCGCACGGGCGAGCCGTTCGACCAGCAAGTGACGGTTGGGTACATTTACATGATGAAGCTCCATCACCTGGTCGACGACAAGGTGCACGCCCGGGCCACGGGGCCGTACAGCTTGATCACCCAGCAGCCCCTGGGCGGCAAGGCCCGCAGCGGCGGTCAGCGGTTCGGCGAAATGGAAGTGTGGGGCCTGGAGGCGTACGGCGCCGCCCACATTCTCCAGGAACTACTGACCGTAAAGAGCGACGACGTCGAGGGCCGGACGAAGATTTACGAGGCCATCGTGATGGGCAAGAACAAGCTCGAGGCCGGGACGCCGGTGTCCTTCGACGTTCTGTGCAACGAAATCAAGGGCCTGGGCCTGAACATTCAGATGGAAAAGAAGAGGATTTAGTTCTTTGGCCGGCCGCTTCAGGGCCGGACGAGGGATTTCCAGAGGAGCGGAAATATGCCGATGGAAAGCATAGTGGATCGGATCAACGATTATGGCTCGGTCCGCATCTCGCTGGCCAGTCCGAACGACATTCGTTCGTGGTCGTTCGGCGAGGTCAAGAAGCCCGAGACGATCAACTACCGGACCTACCGGGCGGAAAAAGACGGGCTGTTCTGCGAGTGCATTTTCGGCCCCGAGCGGGACTGGGAATGCTTCTGCGGCAAGTACAAGGGCACCAAGCACAAGGGCATGATCTGCGACCGGTGCGGGGTCAAGGTGACCCACTCGCGCGTGCGCCGCAAGCGGATGGGCCACATCAACCTGGCCGCCCCGATCGTGCACATCTGGTTCTTCAAGGCCATGCCCAGCCGCCTGGGCACGCTGCTGGACATGAAGACCACGGACCTGGAGAAGATCATTTATTTCCAGGACTATGTGGTCGTCAATCCGGGCAACACGCCGCTGAAGGAAAAGCAGCTTCTGACCGAAGACGAGTGCCGCGCGGCCCGCGAGAAATACGGCGACGAGTTCGAAGCCGACATGGGCGCCGAGGCGATCAAGAAACTTCTCCAGCGCCTGAACCTGGCCGAACTCAATGCTCAACTTCGCCAGGACATCCAGGACACCCGCAGCCGGCAGAAGGCCCGCGACCTGGCCAAGCGGCTCAAGATCGTCGAAGTCCTCGGCGACTCGGGCAACCAGGCCGAGAACATGGTCATGGAAGTGGTGCCGGTGATTCCGCCGGACCTGCGGCCGCTGGTGCTGCTGGATAGCGGCAACTTCGCCACGAGCGATCTGAACGACCTGTACCGTCGCATCATGAACCGGAACAACCGGCTTAAAAAGCTGATCGACCTGAACGCGCCGGAAGTCATCATTCGCAATGAAAAGCGCATGTTGCAGCAGGCGGTGGACGCGCTGTTCGACAACGGCCGCTGCCGTCGGCCGGTGCTCGGCTCGTCGAACCGGCCGCTGAAGTCGCTGACGGACATGATCAAGGGCAAGCAGGGGCGGTTCCGCGAGAACCTGCTGGGCAAGCGCGTCGATTATTCGGCCCGCTCGGTCATCGTGGTCGGGCCGGAATTGAAGTTGCATCAGTGCGGGCTGCCGAAGAAGATCGCCCTGGAACTCTATCAGCCGTTCATCATCCGCGAGTTGAAGAACCGCGGGCTGGCCGACACGATCAAGAGCGCCAAGCGCATGCTGGAGCGGCGCGATAATGAAGTGTGGGACATTCTTGAGTATGTTATTCATCAGCACGCCGTGCTGCTGAACCGCGCTCCGACGCTGCACCGCATGAGCATCCAGGCCTTCGAGCCGACGCTGATCGAAGGCAACGCGATCAAGATTCATCCGCTGGTCTGCAAGGGGTTCAACGCCGACTTCGACGGCGACCAGATGGCCGTCCACCTGCCGCTGTCGCTGGAGGGGCAGATCGAGGCCTCGGTGCTGATGATGTCCACCAACAACGTCTTCAGCCCGTCCAACGGGGCACCGATCATGTCGCCGAGCCAGGACATCGTCCTGGGGATTTACTACACGACCAAAGACCGGCCCGGCCAGAAGGGCGAGGGCAAGCGTTTTGCCAACAAGTTCGAGGCCCTGACGGCCTACGCCCACAAGAAGATCAATATTCACGCCCGGATCAAAGTCCGCATGGCCAAGGGCGAGGAAATCTGCACGGGTCGCGGCAAGTTCATGGTGCCGGAGAAGCCGATTATCGAGACCACGGTCGGCCGGGTGATCCTCAACGACATTCTGCCCAAGGGCATGGCTTTCTACAACTTCACGCTGGCCCAGAAGGGCGTGGCCCAGGTCATTTCCGACTGTCACATGCGGCTCGGTCGGGCTCACACCATCAACCTGCTCGACCGGATCAAGGACCTGGGCTTCCGCCAGGCGACGCTGGCCGGGCTGTCGTTCGCCACGAGCGATTTGCGGGTGCCGACGGAGAAGAAGAAGGTGATTCTGGCCGAGACCGAGAAGGGGATCGCCAAGATCAACAAGAGCTACCGCGACGGGGCCATCACCGACGGCGAACGGTACAACCAGGTCATCGACGCCTGGACGCACGCCCGCGAACGGGTGACGGCGGAGATGATCCGCGAACTCGAGAGCGACACGCGCGACGGCGTACCGTACCTGAACCCAATCTTCCTGATGACGGACTCCGGGGCCCGCGGCTCCATCGACCAGGTCCGCCAGTTGGCCGGCATGCGCGGGCTGATGGCCAAGCCCTCGGGCGAGATCATCGAGTCGCCGATCAAGGCGAATTTCCGCGAAGGTCTGAACGTCCTCGAGTATTTCTCCTCGACGCACGGCGCCCGCAAGGGTCTGGCCGACACGGCCCTTAAGACGGCCGACTCCGGCTACCTGACCCGCAAGGTGGCCGACGTGGCCCAGAACGTCATTATCACGAACCCGGATTGCGGCACGGTCAACTCCATCGAGAAGGTCATCTTCCACAAGGGTACCGAGGTGGAGCGGAGCCTCGCGGACGCGATTCGCGGCCGTACCTCGGCTCAGAACATCGTGGACCTGCTGACCGACGAATTCATCGTCAAGGAAGGCGAGATCATCACGGCCGCGGCGGCGCAGCGGATCGAGGAACTGGGCATCGAACGCATGAGGGTCCGCTCGGGCCTGACCTGTGAAAGCCCGTACGGCATCTGCGCCAAGTGCTACGGCCTGGACCTGTCGACCGGCCAGCCGGTCGAAGAAGGCATGGCCGTGGGCATCATCGCCGCGCAGTCGATCGGCGAACCCGGCACGCAACTTACCATGCGGACGTTCCACATCGGCGGCACGGCTCACCGCGCCGTCGAGGCCAACCAGGTCAAAGTGGGTGTCAGCAAAGGCAAGATGAAGATTCGGTACAAAGTTGAAGAAACGGTGCCCGAGCCGAAGAAAAAGGCTGATGCGGAAAACGCCGGCAAGGAAACGGCTCGCGAGGCTCGTCGGATCGTGATCAAGCGTTCGCTGCTGGTGGAAATCATGGACGACAAGGACCGACCGCTGGAAGAACACACGATTCAATACGGCGCCCGGTTGCTGCCCAAGAACGGGCAAGAGGTCAAGGGCGGCCAGGTCATCGCCGAATGGGACGCGCACATGGTTCCGATTCTGGCCACGGCGGCTGGTCTAGTCGAACGCGAAGACCTGGTGGACGGCGAAACGTTGCGGACCGAGGAAGACCGCTCGGGCTTCAAACGTCAGATGGTCGTCGAACACAAGGGCGAACTTCACCCGCGAATCATCGTCAAGGACGCCGAAGGGAAGATTCTCGAATTCCACTACATTCCTGCCCGGACCTACGTGGAAGTGGAGTCCGGCCAGAAAGTCGAGCCCGGCGAGGTGCTGGCCCGCCGTCCGCGCGAAGCCGGCGGTACGCAGGACATCACCGGCGGTTTGCCGCGCGTCACGGAAATCTTCGAGGCCCGCAAGCCCAAGGATCCGGCGGTGATGAGCGACATCGACGGCGTGGTCGAACTGTCGCAGGAACGCAAGCGCGGCAAGATGACCATCATCGTCCGCAACGAGGCCTCGAACGTCGAGAAGGAACATTATGTGCCGCACGACCGCCACCTGCGCGTCCATACCGGCGACATCGTCCGGGCCGGCGACCAGTTGACGGACGGCCCGCTGGTGCCGCACGACATTCTCCGCATCAGCGGCGAGGCGGCGCTTCAGAATTACCTCCTGCGCGAAGTGCAGAACGTCTATCGCAGCCAGAACGTGACCATCGACGACAAGCACGTCGAGATTATTTTGAGCCAGATGCTCCGCAAGGTCCGGGTCCGCAACCCCGGCGACACGGAGTTCCTGCCGGACGAGCTGATCGACAAATTCCGGTTCCGGGCGGTGAACGAGGAACTGGAAAACATGATTAAGATCGTCGATCCGGGCGATACGGAGTTCGCGCCCAAGCAGTTGGTCCGCAAGAGCGAAGTGGACGAAGCGGCGGCCATTGCCGAGCAGTCGGGCGGCAACCCGCCGAAGTACCGCAAGCCCAAGCCGGCCAGCGCCGACACGGTGCTGCTGGGCATCACGAAGGCCAGCCTTCAGAGCGAGTCGTGGATTTCGGCGGCCAGCTTCCAGGAGACGACCAAGGTGCTGACCGAGGCGTCCATCGCCGGTCGCATCGACAACCTGGTCGGCCTGAAGGAAAACGTCATTCTCGGTCACCTGATTCCGGCCGGGACAGGCTTCAAACGCTACGTTGACAGCCGGGTCAAGTTGAACGTGGAAGTTCCGGTTCCGGCGGCGGTGGAGGAAGCGGCGGCCGAGGCCGAGCAACCGAAATCTGCATCGGGAGATTGAAATCCCGAAAAGATGTGCTATACTATGGGACTCGCGTCGGCCCTTTGGGCGGCGCTGGGATAACCGGAAGTTGAAGAAGGACTGAAAACAGGAGAGGCGGTTTCGATGCCCACAGTTAACCAGTTGATCAGGAAGGGTCGGAACAAGGTCCGGGCCAAGTCGAAGAGCCCGGTGCTCGACCGGAACCCGTTCAAGCGCGGCGTATGCACGCTGGTAAAGACCATGACGCCCAAGAAGCCGAACTCGGCCTTGCGGAAAGTGGCTCGCGTGCGGCTCTCGAACGGCAAGGAAGTGACCGTCTACATTCCAGGCGTCGATCACAACCTGCAGGAACACTCGATCGTGCTGGTGCGCGGTGGGCGCGTCCGCGATCTGCCCGGCGTGCGCTACCACATTATCCGCGGCACACTCGACGCGATGGGCGTCGAGGCCCGCAAGCAGTCGCGTTCACGGTACGGGGCGAAGAAAGGCAAGTAAGGACATTTTTTGCGGCTCGGGCCTTATGGCCGCCGCAAGGGGTAAAGAGGATAACGGATGGCGAAGAAATTCACGGCATCGGTCGAGACGTTGAAGCCGGACCCGAAGTTCGGCAACGTTCTGGCGGCCAAGTTCATTAACTGCATGATGTGGCAAGGCAAGAAGAGCGTGGCCCAGCGGATCTTCTATGATGCGCTGGAGATCATCGCCAAGAAGATCAAGGACGCCGAGCCGATCGTCGTCTTTGAGACGGCGTTGAACAACGTCAAGCCTTACCTCGAAGTGCGTTCCAAGCGCGTCGGCGGGGCCACCTACCAGGTGCCGATGCAGGTTAACCGGAAGCGCCAGCAGTCGCTGGCCATCCGCTGGATTCTTGGCGCTGCTCGCGACAAGGGCGGCAAGGCCATGTGCGTTCGCCTGGCCGATGAATTGATGGCGGCGTATCGCAAGGAAGGCACCGCCATGACCACTCGGGAAAATGTGAATAAGATGGCCGAGGCCAACACGGCCTTTGCCCACTTTGCGTGGTAACACGAGTCCGTGGCCCCAGGCCACGGTCGACCACGGCGAGGTCGGCCGCAGGAATGCGACGACCTCGCCGTCGGTCTTTTTATGGGTAAGGACAAATGACGGAAAAAGGCGAATCTCAAGTTCAGTTTGATCTGCGGCAACTGCGCAACATCGGTGTCATGGCACACATCGACGCCGGCAAGACCACGGTTACGGAGCGGATCCTCTATTACACGGGGCTGACGCACAAGATGGGCGAGGTCCACGAGGGCACGGCCATCATGGACTTCGACCCCGAGGAGCAGGCCCGCGGCATCACCATTCACGCTGCGGCCACAACCTGCCCGTGGGCCGACCACACGATCAACCTGATCGATACGCCGGGCCATGTCGATTTTACGGCCGAGGTCGAGCGTTCGCTGCGCGTGCTGGACGGAGCGATCACCGTTTTTTGCGGCGTGGCCGGGGTCGAGGCCCAGAGCGAGACGGTCTGGCGCCAGGCCGACCGCTACAAGGTGCCGCGCCTGATTTTCATCAACAAGCTTGACCGCACGGGGGCCGATTTCGCCCGCGTGTTGGCCGACATCAAGGAACGGTTGCACTCCAATCCCGTGCCGGTGATTCTGCCCCTGGGCCGGGAAGCCGATTTTAACGGGTTCATCGACGTCATCGAGCAGAAGGGTTACGTCTACACGGACGAAATGGGCAACAAATTCGAAGAGACGGAGATCAGCGAGGAGCAGCACGTCACCGCCCACATCGAACGCGAACACCTGATCGAACACGTGGCCGAGTTCGACGATGAAATGATGCACGCCTACCTGGAGCATCAGACGATCACCAACGAGATGATTCGCCGGGCCATCCGCAAGGGCACCATCCTCGGCCGGGTCAACCCCGTGCTCTGCGGGTCGGCCCTGAAAAAACGGAATATTCAGCCGCTCCTGGACGCGGTGGTGGCCTACCTGCCGAGTCCGGCCGACATCGGCGTTTACCAGGCTCACGTGCCGAGCAAAGACAAAGAGAAAAAAGAGGAGATGGTCGAACTTCATCCCGACCCGAATGAACCGTTTGCCGGGCTGGCCTTCAAGATTGCCAGCGACCAGCACGGCGACCTGACCTGGATTCGCATCTACTCGGGGACGCTGAAGTCCGGCTCGCGGGTTCTGAACGTCAACCGTGACAAGAAGGAAATCGTCAGCCGCCTGTGGCGGATGCACGCCGACGAGCGGATTCGGGTCGACGAGGCCGTGGCCGGCGACATCATCGCCGCCGTGGGGCCGAAGGAGTCGGTCACCGGCGACACGCTCTGCGACCCGAAGCGTCCGGTGCTGCTGCAAAAGATGCACTTCCCCAAGACGGTAATTTCGATGTCGATCGAACCGCAGTCGAGCGCCGAGAAGGACCGCCTGGGCGAGGTGCTGCGCATCCTGGCCCGCGAGGATCCGACGTTTAAATTCTTCGGCGACTCCGAGACCGGCCAGACCATCGTCGCCGGCATGGGCGAGTTGCACCTGGAGGTGTTGAAGCACCGGATGCTGCGCGACTTTAATCTCGACGTGCGCGTCGGCCGGCCGCGCGTGGCCTATCGCGAAACCATCAAGAGCGCCGCCCAGGCCGAAGGAAAATTTGTTCGCCAGACCGGCGGCCACGGAGCCTTCGCCGTCTGCAAGTTGGTGGTCGAACCCTTCAAGAACGAGGACGAAGACATTACGGTGACCTTCGTCAATGAGATTCGCCAGGGGGCCATCGAACGGAACTACATCCCGGCCGTTGAAGCCGGCGTCCGCACCGCAGCCCAGAGCGGCATCGTCTCGGGATATCCGCTTATTGATATCAAGGTTTCTCTGGTGGACGGCAAGGATCACCCGGTGGACTCCTCCGAAATGGCCTTCGAGGCGGCCGGGTCCATTGCCCTCAAGGCGGCCGTGGAACACGCCGGGGTGACGCTGCTGGAACCGCTGATGAAGGTCGAAGTCGTGACACCCAACGAGTTTTTCGGCGACGTGACGGGCGACCTGATGAGCCGCCGGGCCACGATCACCCACACCGACATGCGGAACAATCTGCGAATCATTCATGCAGAAGTTCCTCTTGGCGAGATGTTTGGATATTCAACTGTGATTCGTGGTTTGACCCAGGGTCGGGCCTCCTACAGCATGGAACCGCACGTTTACGCACCGGTGCCGGAGAGCGTGGCCGAGGACATCGCGAACGGCTTGAAGTAAGAAAATAGTATTTTTTGTGTCAGAAAAGTAATTTTTCTGTTTGACATAACGCTTCGGGATGATAGACTGCTCGGTCTGTCGAATTGGTAAATGCGGTAGAGTGAAGGAGTCGGGCGGCAGGGCGGCTTCGGAACAAGTGAACAACGAACTGTGGCCGTACTGGGCGGGTCAGTTTTCGGGAGTGAGAGCAAGATATGCCAGAAGGCCGAATTCGTATCCGGATGGAAGCCTACGATCACCGCGTTCTGGATACCAGCGCGATGGAGATCGTCGAGACCAGCAAGCGGACCGGGGCCCGGGTCAAGGGGCCGATTCCGCTGCCGACGAGAATCGAACGGTACACGGTGTTGCGTTCGCCGCACACGGACAAGAAGTCGCGCGAACAGTTTGAGATTCGGACGCACAAGCGTCTGATCGATATTGAAGAGCCGACGGCCAAGACGGTCGATGCGCTCAACAAGTTGAATATGCCCGCCGGCGTTTATATCAAGATCAAGGCTTAACCTTGGTCGGCAGTCCAGCGGGTGAAGTCCTAGCGAGCGATAGTGGCCGTGCCACGGCCCGACTACCGCGCAAGTGAGGAACTTAGAGATGGCGCCAGCAATTCTTGGCAAAAAGCTGGGTATGACTCAGCTTTTTGACACCGAGGGCCGAAGTTCTCCCGTCACGCTCATCGAGGCGGGGCCGTGCCACGTACTCCAGGTCAGAACCGTGGAGACCGATGGCTATCAGGCCATGCAACTCGGCTTCGACCCGCTCAAGAAAGCCCGCATCACGAAGCCTTTGGCCGGCCATGCGGCCAAGACCAACGGCAAACCGATGTATTATGTCCGTGAGTTCCGCCTGGCGGCCGGCGAGACGGTCGAGCCGGGCGCGACCATCACGGTCGGCTCGTTTGAGGGCGTGAAGCTGGTCGACGTGGTCGGCACGACCAAGGGTAAAGGTTTTCAGGGCGTCATGAAACGCTGGCACTTCGGCGGCCAGTGCGCCAGTCACGGCACCGAGCGCAAGCATCGCAGTCCCGGGGCCATTGCCTCCAACGCCCTACCGGACAAGGGCATTCTGCCCGGCAAAAAGATGTCCGGCCACATGGGCCATGTGCGCCGCACGGCCGAGCGGCTGACGTTAATCAAGATCGATGCGGCCAGGAATCTGCTGATCGTCAAGGGCAGCATTCCCGGTCCCACAGGCGGCTATGTGATGGTTCGTAAGAGCGTCAAGGAATAAGACGTAGGAACGTCCGAGGATAGCGTGATGTTGGAAATACCGGTCTATAGTCCCGATGGCAGCCAGGTCGAATCCGTGCAGGTCGACGAGGCGCTGTTCGGGTCGAAAGTGCGGCGCGAGTTGTTGCGGGCCGCGATCATCCGCTACGAGGCCAATCAGCATGTAGGCACGGCGACGACGAAGGGTCGCGGCCTGGTGGCCGGCTCGACGAAGAAGATTTACCGGCAGAAGGGGACCGGCCGGGCCCGCATGGGCACCATCCGGACCAATGTCCGCCGGGGCGGCGGTGTGGCCTTCGGCAAGAAGAACCGGAGCTTCCGCCAGTCGATGCCGAAGCAGGCGCGGCGGGCGGCCCTGGACTCGGCCCTCCTGTCGAAGATGATCGACGGGTCGGTCTGTGTGCTGTCGGCTCTGGAGATCGCCGCCCCGAAGACCAAGAGCATGACGGCCATTCTCAAAGCCCTGAAAGTTTCCAGTACCTGCCTGTTGACCATCGGTAATCCAAACGAAAATATCTGGAAGAGTTCGCGGAATCTGCCGCGGTTGAAGGTGCGGCCGGTGGCTGAACTCAATCCCTGGGAAGTGCTGTGGCCGAAGCGGTTGATTTTCACCCGCGAGGCGTTCGATGCCCTGGTTTCGGCACGGAGCAACTAGCAATGGATCCGTATAAAATTATCGTTCGTCCGATGATCACCGAAAAGGGAACCTCTTTGAACGAGGAGTTGAATCAGTACCCCTTTGAGGTCCATGCGGATGCCAACAAGGCCGAGATCGCTGCGGCGATCAAGCAGATTTACGGTGTGCGCGTGGTCAACGTGCGGACCATGAATCGCAAGGGCAAGGTGCGTCACACGCGGACCCGGAAGGTCGGGCACACCAAAAGTTTCAAGAGAGCCGTGGTCACGCTGCACGAAGAAGACCACATTGATTTGTTCTAGAACTTAAGTTACGCAGGCCGGGTCAACGGACCCGACAGGTTTAAGACGAGGACGGTCGAGATGGCAAACAGGGTCTATAATCCGACGAGCGCCGGGCGCCGCAATTCGAGCGTTCAGGACTTTTCGGATCTGACGGCGTCGAAGCCGGAAAAGTCGCTCAGTTTCCGGATCAAGAAGCACGGCGGCCGCAACTGTACGGGCGTACACACGGTGCGGTTCCGTGGCGGCGGAGCACGGCTGATTTACCGCCTGATCGACTTCAAACGCGAAAAGTTCGACATTCCGGCCAAGGTGGCTACGATTGAGTACGATCCGAACCGCAATTGCCGAATCGCCCTGTTGCACTACGCCGACGGTGCGAAGCGTTATATTCTCTGTCCCGAGGGGATCAAGGTCGGCGAGATGCTGCTGAGCGGCGACCGCGTTGAACCGAAGCCCGGCAATGCTATGCCGATTCGCAACATCCCGGCGGGCCTGGAGATTCACTGCATCGAGTTGCACCGCGGTCGCGGCGCCCAGTTCATTCGCTCCGCCGGACGTGCGGCGGTACTCTCGGCCAAGGAAGGCAATGATGCCACTATCATCATGCCGTCCGGCGAAACACGGCGTGTCAACCTGGACTGCATGGCCACCATCGGCAAGCTCGGCAACGGCGACTATCAGAACATCCGCTGGGGCAAGGCCGGTCGGACGCGCTACCGTGGCCGCAAGCCGCACAATCGCGGCACGTCGCAGAACCCCGTGGATCATCCGCTGGGCGGCGGCGAGGGTCGGTCCGGCGGCGGTCGCCATCCCTGCTCGCCCACCGGCGTGCTGGCCAAGGGCGGTCGGACCCGCAAGCCGCGCAATCCGACGAGTCGGAACATCATTCGGCGGCGCCGCAGCCGTCGCTATGGCGAAGTGAAACTTAGATAGTCAGTCCGGTCCGGGCCGCTTGAGTCCGGACCAGAGCGAGGGAAGCTATGGGTCGTTCGACGAAAAAAGGGCCGTTTGTGGACGCGAAGTTGCTGACGCGCGTGGAGAAGATGAACGCCACCGGCGAGCGGACGCCGATGCAGACCTGGTCGCGGCGCTCGACCATCGTGCCGGACTTCATCGGGCACACCTTCAACGTGCACAACGGCAAGATTTTTCATCGGGTCTATGTGACGGAAGACATGGTCGGCCATAAACTGGGCGAATTCTCGCCGACACGTGTATTCCGCGGTCATTCCGGCGGACGTGCGGCGGCGGCAGCGGCCGCGACGGCGGCCCCGGCTCCGGCGGCGCCGAAGGCGTAAGTGTAATGCGGGTCCGAAAGCGGACCCTGGAGTGGATGCGATGCCATACATAGCCAAACACAGGTATGCCCCGATGGCGGCCCACAAGGCGCGCCGGGTGGTCAATACGGTTCGCGGGTTGCCGGTCCAGCAGGCCTTGGATCAGCTTCAGTTTCAGCCGCAGCGGGCGGCCTATTTCACCCGCCTGGTGATCAAGTCGGCCCTGGCCAACGCCGACGAGAAGGAAGCCAATCTCGAAGCGCTGGTCGTTTCGACCATTCGCGTCGATGAGGGGCCGTCGATGAAGCGGTTCTGGGCGCGCGGTCGCGGGCGAGCTGATACGCTACAGATTCAGACGTGTCACATTATCGTCGAACTGGACGAAAAACAGTAGGAAGCCGGAGAGCATGGGACAAAAAGTTAATCCAATCGGGTTCCGGGTCGGCATCACTGAAGACTGGAAAAGCCGCTGGTACGCCGGCAAAAAGGTGTTTCCGGTGCTGCTGATCGAGGACTTCAAGATCAGGAAGTTCATCAAGGACAACTACCGGTTCGCCGGTATCCCGAAGGTAGAGATCGAACGGACGCGCGAGGAACTCAAGGTTGTGCTGCACGCCGCCCGGCCCGGCCTGATCATCGGTCGCAAAGGCGCCGAGGTTGACAAGCTGCGCGAGCAACTCGAAGATCTGACCAGCCGCAAGGTGGTCGTGAACATTATTGAAGTCAAGAACCCGGACACCAGCGCCTTGCTCGCCGCTGAGATGATTGCCGACAACCTGTTGAAACGCCAGGCTTTCCGGCGGGTGTTGCGGATGCGGTCCGAAGCGATCATGCAGAACGGAGCCTTAGGAGTGAAGATCGTCTTGGCCGGTCGTCTGGGCGGGGCGGAAATGAGCCGCACCGAAAAGCAGATTGTCGGGTCGATTCCGCTGCAGACGCTGATGAGCAACATCGACTACGGTTTCACCGAAGCGTTCACGACTTACGGCGCGATTGGCATCAAGGTTTGGATTTACAAGGGGCAGTACGAGGAGGGCGCCGCCGATGGCCATGATGCCAAAGCGAGTTAAGTTCCGCAAAGCCCAGCGCGGACGCATTCGTGGCAACGCCACCCGTGGCAACTTTGTTGCCTTCGGCGAGTACGGCCTCCAGACGCTCGAAGCGGCCTGGATCACCGGCAACCAGATTGAGGCCAGCCGCGTCACGGCGACGCACCACATGCACCGCGAAGGCAAGCTTTGGATGCGGATGTTCCCGCACAAGCCGGTTTCGGCCAAGCCCCTGGAAACCCGCATGGGCAAGGGCAAGGGCGAACCAGAATATTACGTCGCGTGTGTCCGGCCGGGCCAGGTGCTGGTTGAGGTCGGCGGCGTCTCGGAAGAGACGGCCAAGGAAACGTTGTGTCGCGTCAGCCACAAACTGCCGGTCAAGACGCGGTTCGTCGTCCGGCGGCACAGTTTCTAGTAGCAGGGCAGGGCGTCCACGAGGGGTGCCCCTACGAAAGCGGAGAATCAGGCGTGAAGATTAAAGAAGTGCGCGACCACTCATCGGCGCAACTCGGGACGGAACTGGAAGCGATCGAGCGCCGCCTGTTCGACCTGCGGACCCAGTCGGTGACGGAGAAGGTGAAGGTCAGCGAACTTATTAAGGGTCGCAAGGACGTGGCCAAGATTAAAACGGTGTTGCGTGAGCGAGAAATTGCCGCCCAGTCTGCTGGTGGGAGCGTGAAAGCATGAGTCAGAACCCGACGAAAATACTCGAGACGCTCGAAGGCGTGGTCACCAGCGCCAAGTCGCAGAAGACCATCACCGTTTCGGTGAAGCGGACGGTGAAGCATCCGAAGTACTCGAAGGTTATGCGGCGCGAAACTACGCTCCGCGTACACGATGAAAAAGGCGAGGCCCGCGAGGGCGACCTGGTGGCGATCACGGCGTCGCGGCCGATCTCGAAGACGAAGCATTTTCGCCTGGTCCAGATTCTGAAGCGTATGGAGACGGTCTGACGGCCTGGTTTGGCCGCTGCGGGAGACGTGACGTATGATTCAACCATATACGATGGTGGACGTGGCCGATAACACCGGGGCCAAGACGGCCATGGTGATTCAGGTGCTGAAAGGTTCGACGCCGCGCGGCCGGTTCCTTCGCAAGACGGCGACCGTCGGCGACACGGTCGTGGCCGCGGTGAAGAAGGCCATTCCCGGCGGCGAGGCCAAGGACGGCGAGGTGGTGCGCGGCGTCGTGGTGCGGACCAAGCATCCGTTGCGTCGGCCCGACGGTTCCTATGTGCGGTTCGACCGTAATGCCATCGTGCTGATTACGGTCGAGGGCGAGCCGCGTGGCACACGCATTTTCGGCGCCGTAGCCCGTGAGTTGCGCGAAAGAAATTACATGAAGATCGTTTCGCTGGCCAGCGAAGTCGTCTGACCAGCGGGGAGAGGTGCCTGTGCGAGTACTCAAAGGTGATTTGGTCGAGGTCATTACGGGCGAGGACCGGGGCAAGAAGGCCTCCGTGCTGCGGATCCTCCCGCGCAAGGACAAGATCGTGGTCGAAGGCATCAACCAGGTCTACAAGCACCTGCGGCGCGATCGCAAGAACCCGCAAGGCGGCCGGCTTCAGAAAGAGGCGGCCATCCCGATGTCGAATGTCTTGCCGGTCTGTCCGAAGTGCGATCACGGCGTTCGCGTCGGGTACCTGGCCAAGGAAGATGGAAAAAAAGTCCGTGTCTGCCGCACCTGCAAAACCGAGGTCGGCAAACCATTTTAGTATAAGGACGTCCGTATCATGGCACGTTTGCAAGAACGCTATCTGAAGGAAATCGTCCCGGAGCTCCAGAAGGAGTTCGGCCGGACGAACGTGATGAGCCTGCCGCGGCTGAAGAAGGTCGTGGTCTCGATGGGCCTGGGCAAGGCTCTGGTCGAGAAGAAGCGGGTGGCCAATTCGGTCGAAGAACTGGCGGTCATCACCGGCCAGCACCCCGTGGTCACGAAGGCCAAGAAGAGCGTCGCCGCCTTCAAGGTGCGCGAGGGCAACGAGACCGGGGCCATGGTCACCCTCCGCAAGCAGCGGATGTATGAATTTCTCGACCGGCTGATCAGCGTTGCCATTCCCCGTATTCGCGACTTCCGGGGACTGAACCCGAAGAGCTTCGACGGGCGCGGCAATTACAGCTTCGGTCTCAGCGAACAGTTGGTTTTCCCCGAGGTGAACGTCGAGAAGGTCGAGTTCCAGCAGGGCATGAACATCACCTTCTGCATTGAGGGTTCGAAGAATGACCGTGAATCGTTCCGGCTGCTGCAGCTTTTCGGCATGCCGTTTCGCAAGGAATAGCCTGGCTAAGGTTGGAAAAACCGTATGACGACGAAAGCCCAGTTTCTCAAGTGTCTGAAGACACCCAAGTTCCCGACGCGGCGCGTGCGGCGCTGCGGACTATGCGGCCGTCAGCGGGCCGTCTATCGGAAGTTCGGCATCTGCCGTCTGTGCTTCCGCAAACTGGCGCTCGAGGGCATGATTCCGGGCGTGCGCAAGGCGTCCTGGTAAGGCCGGCTGGAGGAGATGGTAAACGATGAGCATGAGTGATCCGATTGCCGACATGCTGAACCGCATCCGTAATGCGACGAATATTCATCGCAAGACGGTCGATGTGCGGTGTTCCAAGGTGGTGCGCGGGATCGCCGCCGCCCTCCAGCAGGAAGGCTATGTCGAACGCTTCGAGGAAATCGCCGACAACGGCCAGGGCGTGTTGCGGATCTTTCTGAAGTATGGCCCGGACGGCGAAATGGTTATCCAGAACCTGCGGCGCGAGAGCAAGCCGGGTTGCCGCAAGTACAGTCACATTAAGGCCGTCAAGCCCGTCATGGACGGGCTGGGGATTACCATCCTCAGCACCTCCAAGGGCGTGATGAGCGACCGCCAGGCCCGGCAGCAGAACCTGGGCGGCGAAGTCCTGTGCCTGGTCAGTTGAGCGTGGAGAAACGTTATGTCGCGACTCGGTAAAAAACCGGTAGCAGTGCCCGATGGCGTGAAGGTGGCCATTGCCGGCGGCGCCGTGACCATTGAAGGAAAGGTCGGCAAGCTCGTCTACACGCTCCGGCCCGAGGTCGAAGTTGTACACGATCAGGCCACCAAGATGCTGGTCATTACCCGCAAGGGTGAGGATCGGGCCAGTCGGGCGTATCACGGCCTGACGCGGTCGCTGCTGGCCAACATGGTCGAGGGTGTTTCCAAAGGCTACGAGAAGGCGCTTGAAATCCAGGGTGTCGGTTACACGGCCAAGCTGCAGGGCCAGACGCTGACCTTGCTCTTGGGCTATGCCGACCCGCGGGTTTTCACGGTTCCGGCCAACGTCAAAGTCGAAGTTCCGGCCCCGACGCGGATCATCATGAAAAGCCCCGACAAGCAAGCCGTGGGCCAACTGGCGGCGATGGTCCGGTCGGCGCGCAAGCCGGAACCGTACAAGGGCAAGGGCGTCCGCTATGTCGGAGAGGTCGTTCGCCGCAAGGCCGGCAAGGCTTTCGCCGGCACCTCGGGTGGCTAAGTTCTGTAGGGTGCGTGCTGGCACGCACCATCAGTAAGATTTGGAGTGAAACGCGATGAAGGGAAAAGTGGTTAATCTGCGGAGCGGCCTGGAACGGCGCAAGATCCGTGTCCGCACCGAGATTCGCCGGACGGCCGACCGTCCGCGCCTGTGCGTAGTTCGCACGTTGAAGCATGTTTACGCTCAGGTTATCGACGATCGGACCGGGACGACGGTGGCGTCGGCCAGCACCCTTTCGCCCGAGATCCGCGAGCAGGTGAAGCGGACATGGACCAAAGAGGCGGCTCAGGCGGTCGGGAAGCTCATCGCGCAGAAGTCGAAGGAAAAAGGCGTCTCGACCGTGGCCTTTGACCGCAGCGGTCGCAAGTATCACGGACGAATCAAGGCCCTGGCCGACGCGGCCCGGGAAAGTGGTCTGGCCTTTTAGGAATCGGCGACAGCACCGATTAGGAATTGAAGCACATGGCAAAAGATTTCTCAGGCGAGCCCTCGGGTTTTGTCGAAACGGTGGTCCGCATCAACCGCAGCGCCAAGGTCGTCAAGGGCGGTCGGCGGTTTTCATTCTCGGCTCTGGTGGTCGTCGGCGACCGCAAGGGACGTGTCGGCCTCGGCTACGGCAAGGCCAACGGCGTCCTCCAGGCCATCGAGAAGGGCACCAAAGACGCCCACAAGAATCTGAAAACGGTCCGCTTGAAGGGCGATACGATTCCTCACGCAATCGTCGGCCATCATGGCGCATCGCTGGTCTTCATCCGTCCCGCCGGGCCGGGCACGGGCGTTATCGCCGGCGCCGCCGTCCGGGCCGTGCTTGAGGCGGCCGGCGTCCACAACGTGCTCTCCAAGTCGCATCGCAGCAACAACCCCGTGAACCTGACGCGGGCGGCGCTCGACGCTCTGTTGCATCTGCGGCGGGTCGAAGACGTCGAGGCGCTGCGTGGTGTCAGTCTGGCCGCCAGTTAAGTTAGACAAGGCCGGTGGCGTGCCTCCGGGTGCGCTGCGGCCGGATTCCCGCGAAATCGGGAGGATGGTTTAGATGGATCTGACAAATATTAGAGAGTTGACCAGGGCCAGAAAGTACCGCAAGCGCATCGGCCGAGGCGTCGGCAGCGGTCATGGCAAGACGAGCTGCCGCGGCATCAAGGGCTGCGGTTCGCGCTCTGACGGCGGCGCCCGGTTTATGTCCGAAGGCGGTCAGATGCCGCTCTTCCGGCGCCTGCCCAAGATCGGCTTCAGCAACGTCAAGTTCACGCATCGATTTGTCGTGGTCAACGTCGGCGACCTCGAAGATTATTTCGAGAAGGGCGACGTCGTTGATGCGGCCCAACTGCGCAAGAAACGCCTCGTCAGCGGCTCCGAACAGTTGCCGGTCAAGATTCTTGGCGACGGCGAGCTCACCAAGTCGCTGACGGTCAAAGCCGGAAAGTTTTCCAAGAGTGCCCAGACCAAAATTGCGTCCGCCGGTGGAACCTGTGAGGTCATCTGAGCTATGATTCGACAGGCCGTCAACATTTTCAGCATCCCGGAACTGCGCAAGAAAGTGTTGTTCACGCTCTTGGCGATTGTCATTTATCGCCTCGGCTCCTACATTCCCATACCAGGAACGAGTACGGCCTTTCTCCAGCAGATCATCAGCCAGAGCGGTTCGGTCGACGCCTCCGGCGGCTACCTCGGCTTTATCGCCGCCATCACCGGCGGTTCGATGTATCCGTTCCTCTTCTGCCTGGGCGTCATGCCCTATATCTCGGCCTCCATCGTCATTCAGCTTCTCACCACCGTCGTGCCGTCCCTGGAGAAGCTGGCCAAGGAAGGCGACGTTGGCCGCAAGAAAATCACCGAGTACACCCGCTACCTGACCGTACTGCTCTGCCTTGTCCAGGGGTCGATTCTGGTACAGGCCAGTCTCTCCGGTCCCCATAACCCCAACGGCTGGAACCAAGATCCTTCGACCGTCGGCCATATTGTCTACTTTCTGACGGCAATTATCGGCATCACCGGCGGCACCATCTTCCTGATGTGGCTCGGCGAACAGATCGACGAATTCGGCATTGGCAACGGCGCCTCGCTCATCATCATGGCCGGCATTATCAACCGCCTGCCGGCGGTGGTCGGTTACCTCCACACCAACGGCACCTGGAGCCTGACCGAAAGTTCGGGGGCCGGCATCTCTGCGGGCGTGGTTGTCCTGTTGATCATGATGTTCGTCGGCGTCGTCATCGGCACCGTGGCTGTCACCCAGGGCCAGCGGCGCATTCCGCTCCAGCAGGCTCGCCAGATTCGCGGCCGCCGCGTTTACGGCAGCGCCCAGCGGACCTATCTGCCGCTGCGGGTCAATCAGGCCGGCGTCATTCCGGTCATTTTCGCCTCCAGCCTCCTGATCATCCCAGGCTGGGGCATCGCCGCCCTCATGAAGGTTCCGTTCTTCCAGAGTTCAACGTTTCTCATGCGGCTGCACGATGATCTGGGTCGCTATGGCATGATCTACATGCTCCTTTATGTCGCCCTGATCTTCGTCTTCTGTTTCTTCTGGACGGCCATTCAGTTCCAGCCCAACGAGATCGCCAATAATCTGCGCGACCACGGCTCATTCATTCCCGGTATGCGTCCCGGCAGCC
Source organism: uncultured Planctomycetia bacterium (assembly GCA_903929765.1). Classification (GTDB taxonomy): domain Bacteria; phylum Planctomycetota; class Phycisphaerae; order FEN-1346; family JAACEH01; genus CAIYVX01. Next base: position 11,726 of record CAIYVX010000082.1, on the reverse strand, counting down.
GCACGTCGGACTATCTGGAAAAAGTGATGAACCGCATCACCTACGTCGGCTCGGCCTTCCTGGCCGGCATTGCCATTATTCCGTTGCTGGTCACCGATGCGACCGGCGTAAACCCGCTCATGACGGGCTTCCTGGGCGGCACCGGACTGCTTATTATCGTCGGCGTCGCCCTCGACCTGGTTCAGCGCATTGAGTCGCACCTGATTATGCGGCACTACGAAGGTTTCCTGGCCAGCGGCCGCATTCACAGTCGTCAAGGGTAGGCAGGGGACCGTATGCGAGTAATTCTCATGGGGCCTCCCGGAGCCGGCAAAGGGACGCAAGCCAAAGACCTGAGCGCCCGGCTTGGTGTGCCCCACATCTCGAGCGGCGATATCTTTCGCGGCGAGATGGCGGTCGGAACCGAACTTGGCGAGCAGTTGAAGAAGTTCGTTAACGCCGGCCAGTTAGTCCCGGACGACTTGACGACGCGAATCGTGGTCAAGCGTCTCGGCCAGGCCGATTGCAGCAAAGGGTTTCTGCTGGACGGGTTCCCGCGGACGCTGGAACAGGCCCGCAGCCTCGACGCCGAGATGTTGCAGGACGGCGGGAAGATCGACACAGTGCTGTATCTGGACGTGACGCCCGACCTGATTGCCCAGCGCATGGCCGGTCGGCGGATGTGTAAAAAGTGCGGCGCCTCGTACCACACCGTGACGCTCAAGCCGAAGACGGAAGGCGCGTGCGACCGTTGTGGCGGCGAGTTATATCATCGCGACGATGACCGGCCGGAGACAGTTAAGGACCGGTTGCGGGTTTATGCGGAGAAGACGGCGCCGCTCATTGGGTACTACGACCAGCAGGGACTGTTGCGGCGCGTAGCGGCGGACGGAACTCCGGCCGAGGTTCAGGCTCGGACGTTTCCGCTGCTCGGCCTGTAACTGACCCGGGGCGAGATTTGGTTATGGCGATTAGGCGTAAGAACCCGGCGGAAATCGACAAGATGCGCGTCGCCGGAAGCCTGGTTGCGAAGATTCTGAGCGAGTTGGCCGGCATGTGCAGCGCCGGCCGCACGACCGAGGAGTTTGAGCGGCGCTCGGCCGAGATGATTGCCGCAGCCGGTGCGGTGGCCCTCTTCAAGGGCGTTCCGCAGTATGCCGGCGGGATGGCGTATCCGGCCACGGTTTGTGTGTCGGTCAATGAGGAGGTGGTTCACGGCATCCCTGGTCCTCGCCTCATCGTCGCCGGAGACATCGTTTCCTTCGACGTCGGCGTGAAGATCGAGGGGTTTTGCGGTGATGCTGCCCTGACCGTGCCGGTGGGCCAGGTTTCGCCGGACGCGCAGCGGTTGATCGACGTGACGCGCCGTACGCTGGACGTGGCCATCGAGACGATTCGGCCGGGCCTTCTGTGGTCGGCGGTGGCGGCGAAGATGGAGCGAACGGTGCATGAAGCTGGTTTTTCGGTCGTCACCGATTTCGTGGGCCATGGCATCGGCACCGAGATGTGGGAAGAGCCGAAGCTTCAGAATTTCGTCAGCCGCGAGTTGTTGCGTAATGACATTCTGCTGGAAGCCGGCATGGTTCTGGCGGTTGAACCGATGGTGAACATGGGTACGCATCGGGTCGTGCTCTGTCGCGACGGCTGGACCGTGGTGACGGCCGACAAGAAGTCTTCGGCCCACTTCGAGCACACGATTGCGGTGGTCGAAGGCGGGTCGGATGTGTTGACGCGGCAGGCAGTGTGAGGCAGTTAGCTGGACCGGAAACCGCGACTATGGCCAAGGATGTGATCAGAGTCGAGGGTCTCGTGCGGGAGTCGCTGCCCAACGCGATGTTTCGGGTCGAATTGGAAAATGGCCATAAGATTCTGGCCCATGTGTCGGGCAAGATGAGGATGAATTTCATCCGCATTCTGCCCGGGGACAAGGTGACGCTGGAGTTGTCGCCGTACGACCTGACCAAAGGGCGGATTGTTTACCGCGGCTAAGCGGTTTTCTCTGGCCGGGGCTGCGAAAGGAAAGTTGCCATGAAGGTGCGAAGCAGCGTCAAACGGATTTGTGAGAATTGTAAGATCGTGCGCCGCAAGGGTATTGTGCGCGTGATCTGCACGGAGCCGCGCCACAAGCAGCGGCAGGGCTAGTCCCCCAGCGGAGGTGAGAAGGTGCCACGTATTGCCGGTGTCGATATTCCGAATGAGAAGTGGATCGAGATTTCGTTGACCTACATTCACGGAATCGGTCGGGTCATGGCCGGGCGGCTCTGCGCCGAGGCCGGCATTGACCCGAAAACCAAGTCCAAGGACTTGACCGAGGAACAGCTCACCCGCCTGGCCGGCATGATCGACAAGACCTGCATCGTCGAGGGTGAACTGCGGCGCCAGGTCAGCCAGAACATCGCCCGGCTGCGCGACATCGGCTGCTATCGCGGCATGCGGCATCGTCGCGGGTTGCCGGTGCGCGGCCAGCGGACCAAGACCAACGCCCGCACTCGCAAGGGCAAGAAGAAAACCGTCGCCGGCAAGAAGGGCGCCGCCAAGGAAAACAAGACCTGACCTCCGCCGCAGCGTGCGGCATTCGGCCGCAGGTCGGCGGGTTTCGGTTCAGTTTGTTCAGTAGCCGCATAACGAGGAACGAATGGCAAAAGCGAAAAAGAAAGTCCGTCACGGTGTGGCCAAGGCGATCTGCAACGTCAAGGCCTCGTTCAACAACACCATCATCTGCATCTGCGATTCCACGGGCGAGGTCATTTGCTGGGACTCGGCCGGGACGGTCGGCTTCAAGGGCAGCCGCAAGTCGACGCCGTTTGCCGCCCAGCGGGCCGCCGAGCAATGCGCCGACAAGGCCAAGAAGGTCGGCGTGACCGAAGTCGAGGTGCGCGTCAAGGGGCCTGGTTCCGGCCGCGAGTCGGCCATCACGGCCCTCCAGGCCGCCGGCCTGCGCGTCTCCAGCATCGAGGATGTGACGCCGATTCCCCACAACGGCTGCCGGCCCAAAAAGCGACGCCGCGTGTAGCAGGAGTTTTTAAGCCCGTTTTGTTCAGGAGAGGTTTGAGAGCCTATGGCAAGATACACTGGTCCTTCCTGTCGCCTGTGCCGGCGCGAAGGGATGAAGCTTTACCTCAAAGGCACGCGCTGCGAAACGTCCAAGTGCGCCATCGAACGGCAGTGGCGCAACCAACCGCCGGGCGTTCATCCCTTCGGCCGCGGCAAGCTCAGCGAGTATGGCCACCGCCTGCGCGAAAAGCAGAAGCTGCGCCGCTACTATGGCGTTTTGGAGCGCCAGTTCCGCCGCATCTTCTCCGAAGCCAGCAAGGAAACCAACACCGGTGAAGCGCTCCTGCTGCTGATGGAACGCCGCCTCGACAATGTCGTCTACCGTCTGGGCTTCGCCCCCAGCCGCTGTGCCGCTCGCCAACTGGTCAGCCACGGTCATTTCCTGTACAACGGCAAGCGCGTCACGGTGCCCTCGATCACCCTCAAGCCAGGCGACATCCTGAAGCCGCGCGACCGCGACGCGACCAAGAAGCTGCTCCAACTCAATCTTTCGGCGGCCTCCGGTCGTACGCCGCCTCAGTGGCTGTCCCTCGATGCGGACAGCCTCCAGGCCACGGTGGCCTCGCTGCCGACGCGCGAAGACGTGTCGATTCAAATTGATGAACAACTTATCGTCGAGTTCTGCTCTCGGTAGGCTCGCGGCATAAGAAGGAGGCCGGACTCATGCGAATCAGATGGAAAGGCTTGGAACTGCCCAGCAAGGTTGTCGTCGAGCAGTCCAGCGGCGAACCGCTGAACTTTGCCAAGTTCGTGATCGAACCGTTCGAGCGCGGCTTCGGCGTCACCGTCGGCAACAGCCTGCGTCGCGTGCTCCTCTCCGGACTGGAGGGTAGCGCCGTAACCGGTATCAAGATCGACGGCGTGCTCCATGAGTTCACCGCCGTCGAGGGCGTTCTCGAAGACGTCGCCGACATCGTCCTCAACGTCAAAAATCTCATCGTCAAGCTCGAAGGCGATGACACCCGGACCGTCACGGTCGTGCGCGGCGAGAAGGGCGAAGTTAAGGCCGGCGACATCAAGACCGACGCCAACGTTGAGATCATCAATAAGGATCTGGTCCTGGCCACGCTTACGGCCGACATCGATTTCCGCATGGAATTGACCGTGTCCCGCGGCCGCGGCTACGTCACCGGCGAAGAGAACATCCGCGAAGGCCAGCCCATCGGCTACATCCCGATCGACTCACTCTACAGCCCGGTCAAGCGCGTCCGCTATTCCATCGAAGAGACGCGCGTCGGCCAGCGCACCGACTACGACAAGCTTATCCTCGAAGTCTGGACCAACGGCGTCGTGTCGCCCGACATGGCTCTGGTCGAAGCCTCGCGCATCCTTCGCAAGCACTTCAACCCCTTTGTCTATTACGGCGAGGCCGGCGAGCCGCTGGCCATCGAGCCGGGCATCGAGGAAGTCGAAGCCGCGCCCGAAAAGGGCTACGTCAGCGAACTGGAGCGCAAGCTCGCCCAGCCCGTCTCCTCCCTCGACCTCTCGGTCCGGGCTTCCAACTGCCTCTCCTCCGAGAAGATCGAGACCCTCGACCGGCTCGTCCGCATGACCGAGGACGAGATCCTCAAGGTTCGTTCATTCGGCAAAACCAGTTTGCGCGAGGTTAAGCGGAAGCTCGCTGACCTCGGCCTCTCGCTCGGCATGGACCTCGAAGGTGCCATCGTCGCGGAGAAGGAATCCAAGGGATCAAAGGAATAGACCATGCGGCACCTGAAAAAAGGACGCAAACTCGGCCGTTCGCCGTCCCATCGACACGCCCTGCTCCGGGCCCTGGCGGCGTCGTTGTTCCGCCACGAGTCCATCGTGACCACCGGCCCCAAGGCCAAGTTCGTCCAGGGCTTCGCCGAGCGGCTCATCACCGTCGCCAAACGCGCCGGCACGGACAAGACCCGCACCGTCGCCGTCCGCCGCCTTGTCGCTTCGCGCCTCCAAGACGAGGCGATGGCCAAAAAAGTCTGCGAGGAACTGGCGGTTCGCTTCGCCAACCGCGTCGGCGGCTACACGCGCATCTTCAAGCTGGCCGAAGTCCGCAAGGGCGATGCCGGGTCCAAGGTCCGCCTCGAACTGACCGAAATCCGCCGGCCCGAGCCGGAAACGAAAGACAAGAAGGACAAGAAGGGTAAGACGGACAAGGCCGACACGACGGATAGCAAGAAGAACAAGGGACCGAAGGCTGCGGCCGCCAGGGGCTGAGTTCTGGCTGCGTTTGAATCATCTGCCTGACGAATGGCATGGCGGCCTCGGTGGCCGCCATGTTTCTTTTTGTGGGGTGTGACGACCATCCAAGGAGGTGCCGCATGGCTCGCGATCCCGACTGCGTATTCTGCAAGATCGTCGCCGGTGAAATTCCTTCCGTCCGCCTGGCCGAAACTCCCCTGGCCCTGGCCTTTATGGACATCGGACCCATCTCGCGCGGCCACGCCCTGGTGATTTCCCGTGAGCACTACGAAGACCTGACTGCCATGCCGCCGCAGACCGCCGGAGCGATTCATGAACTCGCGGCCCGCCTCGCGGTAGCTCTCAAAGAGGCCGTCGCCGCTGAGGGGGTGAACGTCCTCCAGAACAACGGCCGCGTCGCTGGTCAGGTGGTTCCACATTTTCATATTCACCTGATTCCACGTTTTGCCAACGACGGCCTGCGCTGGCCGTGGCCGGCGAAGCCGGCGGACCCGGCCGAACTCAAACGTCTGGCCGACCAGGTCGTGAGCCGGCTGTCCGGCGCTTGACATCCGGCTCAATTTTTGTCACACTTACATCCATGCCCTTTCCTGTGTTCCAGCCCTCCAGCGTTTATGGCGCCGGCTCCCCGCACCCGGAGCTCGAATTTCTCATGCCCGTTCTCTGTGCCGTCTATGTAGTCGCAGTCGCCATTCTGATGTTCTTCAGCTTTCATCTTTATCTGATTGTGTTTTTGCGGCGAAGGCTGGACCGCCAGACCCGTCCGCCCGTCCCCGCGCTCCCGGCCGACCTGCCGTCGGTTTCAGTTCAGATTCCGGTTTACAACGAAGGCGCCTTGGCCGTCCGGGGCGTCGAAGCCGCTGCGGCCCTCGACTACCCCGCCGATAGACTCGAAGTGCTGATTCTCGATGGTTCGACCGACGGCACGCCTGAACTCCTGGCCCCGGTGGTCGAGCGCTGCCGCGCTGCCGGAATCAACGTCCGCCACCACCGCCGCGACAACTCCAAGGGCTTCAAAGCGGGCGCCTTGATCGAAGGTTGCGAAATGTCTCGCGGCGATCTTGTCGCCATTTTCGACGCCGACTTCTGCCCCGAACGTAACTTTTTGCAGCGCACCGTCGGCCACTTCGCCGACCCGCGCCTCGGCTGCCTCCAGACCCGCTGGGATCATCGCAATGCCGGCGCCTCGCTCCTGACCGGCAGCCAGGCCATCATCCTCGACGCCTTCCACGGTGTCGAAGCCCCGGCCCGCAGCGCCTCGAATCTCATCACGATGTTTTTTGGAACCTGCGGCCTCTGGCGAAAGAGCTGCATCGAGGACTGCGGCGGCTGGCAGACCGACACGCTGGCCGAGGACATGGACCTCTCCATTCAGGCCCAATTGCGCGGCTGGCGGGTCGTCTTCGACGGCTCCGTGGCCACCTCGGGCGAACTGCCGCAAAGCATGGACGGTTATTTGCGCCAGCAACATCGCTGGACGATGGGCCACGCCCAGGTCGCCCGCAAACTCCTCGGCCCCGTTCTGCGTTCGGCCATGCCGCTGGGCAAGAAGTTCGAAGCCGTATTGCACCTGTTCCGCTGGCTGACCTTTCCCTGCCTCTTGGTCATGGCCCTGCTCATGGTTCCGGTGCTGGTCCTCAACCCTCAGATCAAGCAGCTTTCACTTCTCCAGTCGCTCATCGGCCTACTGATTTTCGGCCTCGGCACGGGGGCGGCCAGCCTGTTCTATGTGCTGGGCCAGACCATCCTGCATCCACGCTCCTGGCCTCGGGCGGTACTCTACATTCCCGTGCTGGTCGGGCTGGGCCTGGCCATGGCGCCAAACAATTGCCGGGCCATTCTTCAGGCCGCCCTCGGCCGCAAGGAACCGTTCCGCAAAACGCCGCGCGTCGGCGAAGGCCCGGTCCGCCTGCGCGGCGTCGAGGGCTACGTCGCCCTGGTCAACCTCGCGGTCGGCCTCTACCTGCTGGCTTCGGCTGTGATTACGGTGATTGTGGCGCTGCGAATTGAGGCCTGGTCATTCCTACTGACGGCGGCCGTTCTGGCCCTCTTCGCCGTGGGGTTGCTGGTCGGCGCCTGGGCCAGTTTCCGCGAAGGTCGGGCGGCGGCTCAGGCTTCCGCCGGGCGACTTCAGTTGCCCGGTCCAGCCGAACTCGCCCGGCCTTCGGTCTGATCGTTGTAGTTCCGTTCCCACTTCTCCGGCAGCGGCCCTTCCTCGAACAGCTTGTCGTCGAAATTCAAACGACTATTCATGCGGGCCTCGCCGAACCGTACCGTCAGAATCCGGTCCGACGGATCCTCCATCCGAATCTGTCGCGGCAACCCGGTTTCCTGATCGATCCACATCTCGATCCGTCGGTAGCTGCGCCCGATTGACGTGCCCTTCTTCGGCTTGAGGTCCAGGTAATCATATTTATTCTTCGCGTCGGCCTTGGCCGTCGTGACCGATTTGCCGGCCGGCGCCGCCCACGGTTCCAGTGTCTTCGCGCCGCCATAGGTCACGGTGAAGGTTTTCAGCACCTTGTCGCGCTTCTGGCCGAAGGGCAGGGGGAAGGGCACCTTGTCGATGTCCAGATCCGTAATCTCCGGATCGGCCTGGTTTCGCATCCGATAGACGTACCGTGCCTTCTGCGCCGGCCGATCTTCGACGTAGACTCGGCCGTCGAAGCGGAACGCCTCCTTGCCGCCCTCGGTGAACTCGAGACGGAAGCGGTTCGGCTTGCGATACTGGAGTTTTCCGGTTCGCCATGTGTGTTCGTCGATCAACTGCTCGTTGTACTCGTAGTCGAAATCGCATTCGATCCGCTGGACTTCGTCGCCGGCCTTTTCGACGCGGCGCAGCACCCGGTCCAACTCGGTATCGACCGCCGGCTCGCCGCTCTTGACGCTGGCGACCGTGGCGGATTGCCCGCTCGCCACGGCGGCAGCGACAGAACTGGCCGGCGCCGTGGCCGAGTCGGCCGCCACAGCCCCGGCAGCGCTGAACGCCAGCAAAGTTCCAACCAAAACGCCGATTCGAACGCTCATGTGCTTTGCTCCTTGTGTCTGAACCGCGTGATTGCCCGGGGCAGGAACTTGGCCAGCCCCAGAACCACCGTCACCGCCAGAATAGCAAGAATGGCCTGCCAACCAAACGAAAACCTGTCGGCCAGCCAGGCCAGCAGAAAATAGCGCGGCCACCGGCCCACAGCGCTGGCCAGGACGAATTTCCACCTGGAGTAACCTTCGCTGATCGCCGTCAGCCGCACCACGTCCACCGGAATCGGCACGCAACTGGCCGCCGCCAGCGTGGCTAGCGGCGACCAGCGGAAAAATCGCGACAGCCACGCATAAACTTTGGTGCGGCGAACTTTCTGCACTCGCCCATAGCGGTACAAGTAGGTCAGGAGGTAGTAATCGTGCAGATTGGCGACACACGTCGCCGCCGTGCAAACCGTAGCCACCAGCAGTGGTGACACGCCGAAACCTATCGGCGTCACTCCCAGGAACCTGACTATCCAGTGCGGCATCGACAGGAACGCACCGGTCGGTGCGGCGGCCAGGCAAACGATCGGTGTGGTTGGCAGCGGCAGGAAACTACAGCAAAGTGACATGTAGACGAAAAGGACCGCCAGGTGTGCATCGGCCCCGCGCGTCCAGAAATCCGGCAGGCCGAAATAGAGCAGGCCTGCCACCACGAGGCCGTAGGGCACGAACCAGGCCAGATTGTTCAGCCGCTGGGGCTCCATCGGGGCAATTTTCGCAAACTCCCCGCTCGTGCCAGCCGCTTGTTCCTCAGGCATCGACGCACCGCCCATCTTTCATCCGAATGACGCGGTCGGCACGCAGCGCCGCCTCTTCGTTGTGTGTCACCATGATGATGGTCTGGCCCTGGCCGCGATGAAAGTCACTGAGGATCGAGAGGATTCGCTCGCCGTTCTCCGAATCGAGGTTCCCCGTCGGTTCGTCAGCAAACAAAATGGCCGGCTGTCCGATCAGACTGCGGGCGATAGCCACACGCTGCTGCTCGCCGATGCTCAACTGGCCCGGGCGTTTGTGCCGCTTGTCGGCCAGGCCCACGCGGTCGAGCATCTCGGCCGCGCCGTCGCCTTTGGCCTCGCCGCGCAGCCGCAACGGCAGGGCCACGTTATCCTCGGCCGACAGCGCCGGCAGCAGGTTGAACCGTTGGAACACGAACCCCATGCGCTCGCGTCGCAAACGTGTCCGCTCCGCTCCGCCCAGCGCGGAAATGTCGCGGTCCTCGAACCGCACCGTCCCGCCGTCGTGGTGCGTCAGCAGGCCGAGGACGTAGAGCAGGGTGCTTTTACCGCAACCGCTGGGCCCCATGATGGCCACAAATTCGCCCGGCTCGACGGCCAGGCCGACGCCGTGCAGCACCGCCGTCACGACGCTTCCGTCGCGGTAACTTTTCTGAAGATTTCTGGCTTCGAGAATCGCCGTCATTCGTAACCCAGAGTTTCCACCGGATCGAGCCGCGCCGCCCGCCACGCCGGGTACAAGGCACCAAGCAATCCGCCGAGAATGCCCACACCGATGGCCGTCGCCAGCAGCGCCGGATCGAAGGTTACGGTCAGCAGCGGCACCACCGCCTTGAGGATCAACTTGATGCCGAAGGACAGGCCAAAGCCGACGATCAGCCCGCCCGCGCAAATCACCAGGCTCTGGGCCACGACCAGGCGGAAGACGTGCCAGTTGGTCGCGCCCAGGCTTTTCAGGATGCCCACCTCGCGCGTCTGTTCCTGGACGATGGTGAACATCGTCAGCAGAATGGTCAGGAAGCTGACGAGCATCGTGACCAGGCTCGTCGTTAAAATGAACGCGGTGACGAGCAGCGAGTCGCGCTCGATTACGTCGTAATAGTTCCCCTTGCCGACCACAATCAGGCCGAGGTCTTCAATGGCCTTCGTCACCGCCCCGACCGCTCCCGGCCGGCTCACCTTGACCACCAGCATCGTGGCCCGCTCCTCGCCGTTGTGCCAGAGCCGCACCGCCGTCCGGTAGGGCAGAAACACGCGGCCGACCACGCCTTCCTTGACGATGCCGACAATGGTGTAACTCTCCTCGCGGTGTTCGACCTTGTCGCCGACCTTCAGAGGCCCCACCCGGGCCAGCATGCTGTCCACCACTATTTCCATGGCGTCCGGCGCGAACAGCCGGCCCTCGACCAGGCTTGCCGCGCCGCCGAACATGTCGAAGTCGCCCGCCGGCACCGCATAAATCGTCTGGGGCAGACCGGCCAGGCTGACCGTCTCGCTGTTGATCACCGGGATCACCCGCTCGACGTCCGCCAGTGTGGCGACCTTCCTGGCATAGCCCGGCGACATGGAATGTTTGAACCAGGTGCTGTTGCCCTTGTCGAAGACCAGCAGGTCGCCCTTGACGCTGTGCATGCGGTCGGCCACTTCGCCGATGCTCCCTTGCAGGAGGCCGCGCAGCACCAGCAGCGTCATGATCCCCACAGCCACGGCGAAGATGCTGATCGCCGTGCGGAGCTTTCGCAATTGGAGGTTTTTTATCGCCAGGTAGATCATCCGCCCTCGATAGTGCGAAGCACGCCGGGCTTCGTCAAAATCGCGATTATAGCAGCGAAGAGCGACCAAGACCAGCGCGGTTGCGCCGCGGCGTGCCAAGACACCTTACTTATATCCTTGACGATGTGGCAATTGGACAATAGATTGGGCTTATGGCCCGATTGGCGCGAGTGATTATTCCTGGTGTTCCGCATCATGTTACGCAACGTGGCAACCGCAGGCAGGCCACGTTTTTTGGTGACGCCGACTATGCGGCCTACCTCGATTTGCTGTCCCAATGGTGCGGCTTATGCGGGATCGACGTTTTGGCCTACTGCCTGATGCCCAATCACGTGCATCTGGTGGTCGTGCCTCAGGCGGCGGACAGTCTGCATCGCGGGCTGGGCGAAACCCACCGGCGGTATACACGGCGCGTGAACTTCCGGGAGGGTTGGCGTGGGCACCTGTGGCAAGGGCGGTTCGCCTCTTTTCCCTTGGATGAGCCACACCTGTGGGCCGCGGTGCGTTACGTGGAGCGTAATCCGCTACGCGCTGGCTTGGTGACGAGGGTCGAGGACTGGCCGTGGTCCAGCGCTCGGGCGCACCTGGTGGGGACAGGCGACCGATTGGTGCAGGAGACGCCCATCCTAAAGCGGTTTGGCGACTGGCAACAGTACTTGTCAGAAACAGATCGAGAGACTGATCTATCACGGTTGAGGCGACACGAACGAACGGGTCGGCCGCTGGGAGACGATGATTTTCTGCTCCGGTTGGAGCAGATCGCGGGGCGCCTCCTACGTCGTGGTAAACCTGGCCGTAAGCCCGTGAAACGGGGAACTGGCGGGATATAAGTAAGGTGTCCCTAATGGCACTTCCTTAAGGCGCTGAGGCGTGTTGGAGCCTCCAATCGCGGCGGGATATTTTGAGTCGTTCGTAATGTCTGGGTTCGCGGCGGATGGCCCGCGGTTCGACGCGACCGGGACGATAGGGTACGATGGACCG
>CAIYVX010000081.1 GCA_903929765.1 uncultured Planctomycetia bacterium | reverse complement strand
GGCGCGCCTGCGCCGGCCGGCTCGGTCAAGATTCTCTCCGCCTCGATCGTTGCCGATCCCACCGACACCGCCATCACGCTCTCGGCCAGGAAAGCCGGTATCTCGACCATCACCGTGACGGTCAACGACGGTCATGGCGGCACCAGTGTGAAAACGTTCCAAGTTACCGCGGACGCCCATGCCCCGGTGGCTGTCGACGACAGCTATACCACCCCGCTGAACACGGCGCTGGTCGTGGCCGCGCCGGGCATATTGGCGAACGATACGGATGCCGACCACGAGCCGCTGACGGCCACCGTGCTGTCCCAGCCAGCGCACGGAACCCTGAGCCTCAATGCCAATGGCTCGTTCACCTACACGCCCACCACCGGCTTCTCCGGCGCCGACAGCTTCACGTACACCGCCAGCGATGGCATGCTCACCAGCAACACGGCCACGGTCAACATCAGCGTGCGCTCGTCGAGCAGCCCGATCCTGTTGGCTGTCGCCGACAGTTATTCCATGCTGATGAACACGTCGCTGGTCGTGGTTTCGCCGGGCGTGTTGGCGAACGACACGAATGCCAACAGCAACCCATTGGCGGCTGTCCTGCAGACCCAGCCCTCGCACGGAACCTTGACGCTCAATGCGAATGGCTCGTTCACCTACACGCCCGCCACCGGCTACACCGGCGCCGACAGCTTCAGCTACGTGGCCAAGGATGGCTCCCTCCCCGGCAGCCCCGCCACGGTCAGCATCACCGTGGCCGCCGATCCCGTGAACGATCCGGCGTTTATGAAGAATCTGACCGATCTTTACACGCCGGTCGATCAGCCGATCACTATTCCGCTGAGCGCCACGGACCTGGAGCGGGATCCCCTGTCGTTCGACGCGGCCGTCAGCACGACCACCGCCGACCCCGTGGCCCACGCGACGCTGATCAAGAACGCCGCTTCGATCACGGTCGTCCCCGATAAGGGCTACACCGGCGTGATCACGCTGATTGTTGGCGTCAACCGTAGCATCAATCGTCCCAGCGAGACGGATACGTTCGACAAAGAGACCATCACCATCTCCGTCGGCGGCAAGCCGATCCATGCCAAGCCGCTCGGGTTCTCCGCCGTGGCCAGCGCCGATCGCACGGCTTACGTCACCAGTTTCACCTGCGACGACGCCACTCTGGACGCCGGCAGCTTCACCGCTTCCATCAACTGGGGCGACGGCACGGCTTTGACCAACGGGGACGTCGTCAAGAACGGCGCGGTCTATCTGGTGACCGGCACGCACAAGTACGTCAATCCCGGCGAGTATCCATTGACCGTGACCATCACCCGCAGCACGCTGGCGATGCAGACGGGCGCGGTCACTTCCGTACGGTCGCTCGCCGAAGTCGCCGCGGCCCCACAGACCGGGGCGACCGCGACGATCGTCAATACGGGTCCGGCGATCATCGCCCGGCTAAACACCTCGGTCTCGCAGTACGGCGCGGTGTCCAGCAGTTCCAGCACGCTCTCGGCGACCGTGAACTACGGTGATGGTACGGCGGCGGCCGCTCTCAAGCTCAACGCCAACGGTAACACCAACGGCAACTTCATCCTGTCCCACATTTACAAAAAGGTGGGCAAGTTCAATATCACCGTCACCGTCAACGATGGCACCAGCACGCGGGTCGTTCAGCGGGTTCTGGCCACCGTGCTTGCCGCCGGCCCCAAGGCTTCGTTCAGCGGCGACACCTCGGGTATCACCGGCCAGATCCGCAACTTCACCTTGCGTCCGAGCGACGCCGCCGCGGGCCTCGCGGCCGACAGCTATTGGTACAGCATCAACTGGGGCGATGGCACGCCGGCCCAGACCACGACCAATGGCACCACCGGCCTGGCGCACAAGTACTGGAAGACGGGCAAGTTCAACACGACCGTCCGCATCTACGATTCCTGGGGCGACACCGGCGCTGTTGTCACTTACCCGGTGACCATCGCCAACGCCATGCTCCAGGCCGACCCGTTCAACTCCAAGAGCAAAGCGCTCATGATCGGCGGCACCCAGGGCAACGACAAGATCAATGTTGGCATCGGCACCGCGGGCATCGCCGTGACGGTCAACGGGGTGGCCGTCGGCCAATTCCTCCCGACCGGATTCATCTACGCATGGGGATATGACGGCAACGACACCATCACCATTGACCCGAGGCTCAACAGCATCTGCTCGATCTACGGCGGCGGCGGCGCCGACACGATCAGCGGTGGCGCGGGCTACACCATCATCGTCGGCGGCGACGGCAACGACACCATCACGGGCGGCGGCCAGCGCAGCATCCTCATCGGCGGTGCCGGTGCCGACAAGATCACCGGCCAGACCAGCGACGATATACTCGTCGGCGGCTCGACGGCTTGGGACACCGATCCGGCGCTGCTCATCTACCTGCTGGCCGAGTGGGTGCAGAACACCGACTATGCCACGCGCGTGTCGCATCTCAACGGCACCGCAACCGGCGGCCAGAACGGCGGAATTACGCTGGAATACCAAACCGATAGCAGCAACAACCTCCAGCAGACTGTGTACGACGATAGTGTGATCGATACGCTCACGGGAGGCGCCGGCAGCGACTGGTTCGTCGCCAACCAGACCACCGTGGTTGCCGACGCGGCCAAGAAGGATGTCATCACGGACGCGACGACCACGGAGACGGCACAGATTCTGAATGTCATCTCGTAGCTGCAGTGCGGAAGTAATCGGTAATCGGTAATCGGTCATCGGTGGTCAGTTCGACACCGATAACCGATCACCGATCACTCGCACTCCCTCTTCATTTTGCACTTTGCATTTTGCATTTTGCATTTCCTTCTTCCTTTTTCCTTTTACCTTTTTCCTTCCGCGACAACGTCGCGCCCCTTCTGGACCATTCTCCCCCCGGCAGTTATCCTCGACTGCCTTATGAAAATCAGCCTCGAATGGCTTTCGCAGTATCTTCCCGGGTCGCTGGATGCGCACGACCTGGGCGAACGTCTCACCCATGCCGGCCTGCCGACCGAGAATTTCGAGCAGCACGGCAGCGACACCGTGCTGGATGTCGAAGTGACCTCCAATCGCGGGGATTGCCTGTCGCACATCGGCGTGGCGCGCGAACTGGCCGCATTGCTCGGGCGTGAAGTCCGCCTGCCGGCCGTCAATGTGCCGGAATCGCCGGCCGCCGCCGTTTCGGTGACATCGGTCACCATCGAAGCCCCGCAACTCTGCCCGCACTACACGGCCCGCGTCATCCGCAACGTCAAGATCGGCCCGAGCCCGGCATGGATGGTCCGCCGCCTCGAAGCCATCGGCCTGCGCTCGATCAATAACGTGGTCGATGTGACCAACTACGTCATGTTCGAAATGGGCCAGCCGCTGCACGCGTTCGATTTCGACAAACTCACCGGCCGGCGGATCGTCGTCCGCGAGGCTCGGCTCGGCGAGAAAATCATCAGCATCGATCAGAAGGAACGCATCCTGCAACCCGGCATGCTGGTCATCGCCGACGCCGAGGAACCCGTGGCCGTCGCCGGCGTCATGGGCGGCTTCGCGAGCGAAGTGTCGGCATCAACCGTTAATGTGCTGCTAGAGTCGGCTCGCTTCGATTCGCTGACCGTTCGCAAGACGGCCCGCACGCTGACCATGGCCTCGGACTCCTCCTATCGCTTCGAGCGCCAGATCGACCCCACCCTGCCCGAGCGGGCCAGCCTGCGGGCGGCCCAACTCATCGTGGAAACGGCCGGCGGCGAACTGATGTCAAGCTTGGTGTCGGCCGGCAGCAGCGGCTATGTGCCCAAGAAACTCACACTCCGCCTGCCACGCCTGCAGCAGGTGCTCGGTGTGAGTTTCCCCGCCGATCAGGTCGTCGATGCGCTCAAGCGGCTCGGCCTGCAACCCGTACTCAAGGGCGATACGGTCGAGACGACCGTGCCCACCTGGCGGTTGGACCTGAACATCGAGGTGGACCTCGTCGAGGAAGTCGCCCGGTTGATCGGCTATGACAAGATCCCCATGCGCGACGAGGTGAGTATCCGCCTGACGCCGCCGAACCGCGAGAAACTGACGATCGACGAAATCGCGGCCGCCCTCGTGGGCGCGGGCTACTTCGAATCGCTGACGGTCAGCTTCGTCTCCGACAATCTCGCCACCGACTTCGCCCCGGCCGAAGCCAAGTGCCTGGTGCGGGCCGACGCGGCCGTGCGCAAGGGCGATGCCCGCCTGCGGCCGAGCGTCCTTCCCGGCCTGCTCGAAGCCGTCCGCCGCAACGAATCCGTCGGCACCTCCGGCGCCAAGCTCTTCGAGATCGGCCCATCCTTCTGGATCGGCGCCAACGGCAAGGTGGACGAGCGCCGCCGCGTGGCCATGGTCGGCTCGACCGACTACCGCGAAGTCCGCGGCGCAGTCGAGGCCGTCCTCGCCCGCCTCGATCCGCATCGCCCCGTCAACGTCGTGCCCGACACCCGTCCCGGTTTCACCACCGGCGCCTGCGGCCGGATCGAATGGGGCGGCGAAGTCGTCGGCCACATCGGCACGGTCGATCGCAAGATCTGCGACAAGCTCTCGCTCCGCGAGACGCCCGTGGCCGCCGAACTAGAACTGGCCGCCCTCCTGCGCCTGGCACGCCCCGTGCGCCAGCTCCGCGAACTCCCGCGTTTCCCGGCCGTCGACCGCGACCTCTCGCTGGTCGTCTCCGAGAAGATCGCCTACGCCCAGATCGACACCCTCATTCGCAGCTTGACCCTGCCCGATCTGGAGGACGTGCAATACATCACCACCTACCGCGGAAAGCCGCTCGACAAAGGAACCAAGAGCGTCAGCCTGCACCTGCTCTTCCGCTCCCCGACGACGACCCTGACGAGCCAGCATGTTGAGGAATCGGTGCAGAAGGCCATCGCCGCCGCGAAGGAGAAACTGGGCGCGACGTTGCGGGTGTAACAGCAGGCGTGGGCCGTACCATGGACCATCTGGTTACTTGGGAGACCGACATGGACCAGAAACCCTTCAATCCGATCGAGAAACTGACCGTGGCAGGCAGACTACTGCTGATTGTCACGTTTCTCCTATTCGGTGGCTCATTCGCACTTTGTTTCTGGGAGGTGCAGTATCTTCCAACGAGAAGTTATCCAGTCGTGATCTTCTTGGCTCCCATTGTAATTGGATGCGTACTTTTCTTCTATGTAGCGGGACTTTGTCTCGAGCGTTTGGGAATTCGGATTTATAACAAGTGATTGCGCCGTCTGCCCGACCGAAGAGCCGCGCCAACTGATGTGGACTCTGCCGACTACCACACAACATGCGGCAGGCCGAACTGGAGACCGAATGAAGCGCGAATACACCGTGATCTACGAGAAGGGAAAGCACAACTGGTCGGCGTATGTGCCCGACCTTCCGGGATGCATCGCGACGGCCCGGACGCAGAAGGCGCTGGAGCGCGTGATGCGCGAGGCGATTGAGTTCCACATCGAGGGGCTGACGCGCCATGGCGAGCCGGTGCCCGAACCCACGATCGAGGCGGGAACGGTGAAGGTGGCGTGAGGGCATGGATGAACGATCGAGTCACTAAACGGGCTAGCCCGGATTCCCACAGCACCCAATTGAGCTAACAAAACCGCGAGCCATCTGGGCGGAGTCGACCGGAAATGTGTGGATTTTCCGGAATTCGCTTGTTATCAATTATATAGAGTGATATACTGATTACCACTGATATACATAGAACCGGTGGCCCAAGGGGTATTTGAACGGATTCGCAGAATACCCATGAATATGCGGGGATTTTCCCGGTTCAGGCCGCTCACGCTTCTTGCAGGGACGCAGGTAACTGCGTGGATTTATGTCAAATCAGTCTACCGATACGATAGCGCTGCGAAAACGCTTCCTCCAGCCCCAAAACACCGCCCACCGTCAGTACGAGGCCCTCCGCGCCTTCCTCGTCGAGGGCCTGCCCTCGCACGAGGCCGCCAAACGCTTCGGCTACAGCCCCGGCAGCTTCCGCATCCTGGTCCACCGCTTCCGCCAGGAACCCGACCGTCCCTTCTTCCTGGCCGACCGCCGCGAGGCCGAGTCTCGCCAGCGGAATGCGGAGTTGCACACCCAGATCGCGGACCTGCGGAAGCAGAACCTCTCCATCTACGACATCAGCCGAGCTTTGGCCCACGAGGGACGGAAACTCAGCCCGGCGGCCATCGCCCTGATCCTCAAGCAGCAGGGCTTCGCCCGCCTGCCCCGCCGCCGCGATGAGGAACGCCCCGACGCCCCCCGGCCCATCCAGGCCGAGATTGCCGATGTGCGGCAACTGGAACTCTCGCCGCGTACCTTCCGCACCCGCTTCGGCGGCCTGTTCCTCTTCCTGCCCGACCTGATCGCCTGCGGCCTGGACGGCATCCTGGACCGCTGCGGCTTTCCCGGCACCGAAATGGTTCCCGCAGGCCAGGCCCTCCGCTCCCTGCTGGCCTTAAAACTCTTCGGCAACGCCCGCCACAGCCAGGTGATGAGTCATGTCCTGGACGAGGGACTCGGACTCTTCGCCGGCCTGAATGTCATCCCCAAACGCTCTTTCCTCACCGAATACAGTTGCCGCATCGGGCCGGAGTGCCACAGCAAGCTTATGGCCGATTGGCTGGATGTGGTGCGGAAGCGGGGGCTGAAGCACGGCTCCTCCTTCGATCTGGACTTCCACACCATTCCCTTCCATGGCGAAGACGCCTTGGTGGAAAAGCACTATGTCTCCAAGCGGAGCCGCCGGCAGAAGGGAATTCTGGCCTTTCTGGCCCAGGATGCCGACACCCAGGTCTTCTGCTACGCCGACGCCGACTTGCGGAAGGATCAGCAGAACGGCGCCATTCTCGACTTCATCGAGTTCTGGAAGAAGCGCACGGGCAAACTGCCGGAGGAGTTGATCTTCGACTCCCGCCTGACCACCCATGGCAACCTCGACAAAGTCAACCGGCAGGGCATCGACTTCATCACCCTGCGGCGGCGAACCGACAAGCTTCTGCACCAGATTCACCAGGAACCGCCCTCGGCCTGGAAGCGGATCGAACTGGAGAACATCGCCCGGCAATATCGCACCCCGCGCATTCTCGACACCCAGATCACCCTGCCCGGCTACCAGGGGAATCTCCGGCAGATCGCCATCACCGACCTGGGCCACGAGGAACCGACCCTGCTGCTGACCAACCAGTTGCGGCGCTCTCCCGCCCGGCTCATCGGCCGCTACGCCCAGCGGATGATCATCGAGAACACCATTGCGGACGGCATCGACTTCTTCCACATGGACGCCCTCAGCTCGGCCGTGGCCATGAAGGTCGACCTGGACCTGCAACTGACGGTGATGGCCAGCGGCCTCTACCGCCTGCTGGCGATCCGCATCGGCCACGGCTATGAGCGGAGCAAGTCGCGCGGCCTCTTCGAGGACTTCGTGGACGCCACCGCCGCGGTGAGCATCGGCGAGCGGTTCATCGACGTGCGATTCCAGAAACGCGCCCACAACCCGCTGCTGCTGGCCGCCGGTTTTGCCCAGACCGACATCCCGGTTCCCTGGCTGGGCAATAAACGGCTACGTCTGTTGTTCGGCTGAACCGCCGTGGGGTCTACCGATCCGCTAACACGTCCGTGTAGCCGTCCACGAGGCCATTTTGTTAGCAGCGCTATGGGCTATGGGAATCCGGGCTAG
>CAIYVX010000080.1 GCA_903929765.1 uncultured Planctomycetia bacterium | reverse complement strand
TTGCCGGCCGAAACCAGCTTGCCGTTTTCCCACACGGCGATGGCCACGCTGCGTTTGGCGTTGATCGCGTTCACGATCACGGAGGCGGTCTCGACGAACTTGTATTTGAACTGGTCGCCGCCGGAGTTCGGACGCCCCGGCGAATACGGTGCCCCGATGCGTTTGAAGACGACACCTTCGGCATTCTCCTCGCGGAGCTTGTCGAAGATGCAGCGCTTGGCTGCCTCCCCGTTGTGGGTGGCGACCCACTGGATGGCGTTCTGCTGGGTGCTTGCGAGCAGGTTGAGCAACTCCACGAGCCGGGCCTTGTAGGGCACGGGCCGCAGGTCGGTGAACCTCACCTCCAGCAGGTCGAAGACATGGAACGTGTCGTCCACGGCCTCGCCATCCAAAAGGAAGTTGTGCGGCAAGGCTGCCGCCGCCCCCCGGATGGATTCCGGGAACCCGCATTCCAGTCCCCGGCGGTTGATGCCGGTGATCTCGAATCCCTGCTTGTGCAGCAGGAGCCGTTTGCCGTCGTGCTTGCGCTGGATGCAGAACGCCTCGTCAGCAAGCAGGGGTTCCGGGTCCTCGACGGCGTTGAGGAGCTGGGGGCGGATGCCCGTCACCTTCCGGCTGCCGGTGACGTAGGTCTGGCTGTCGGCCGCGAGGATATACCCCTTGGCGAGTTTCTCTTTGACCACCTTGTCGTAGATCATCTGCGCCGCCTCAAAGTAGAGCGGGCAGGCGGTTTTGGTGCCGGTGTTGAGCGTGGAGCCGCTGCGCCCGTAGGCGAAGTTGACCACGTATCCGCCGTCACGCGGTTCGATGGCGATCCGGTA
Source organism: uncultured Planctomycetia bacterium (assembly GCA_903929765.1). Classification (GTDB taxonomy): domain Bacteria; phylum Planctomycetota; class Phycisphaerae; order FEN-1346; family JAACEH01; genus CAIYVX01. The sequence continues at coordinate 795 of CAIYVX010000080.1, read as the reverse complement.
AACTTTGTTGGATCGCTGATCTTGGTAATGAAGTGTTGTGTGCATTGGTTTCTGTTGGTTGAAATGAAAAAGGCCGGGAGCGTCGTGCCCCCGGCCTTTGGGTTGATGGTTTCAGCGGTATTTGTTCATCCACAGGTGGACGACAAAGGCGATGAACGCCAGAGCCGCAAGCGGCAGGAGCACCGGGCCAATCGAGGCGATGACGACCCGGAGGCACAGGAGCACGAATATCAGCGGGATCAGGAACGCCCCCAATTCGAAGAGTGTTCTCATGGCTATTTTTTTGGCCCGTCGAACAGGCCGATGATTGCCGCCAGGACGATGGCCAGACCCAGGAAGGTCAGGCCGCCGCCAATCGGGCTGAGGTCGATCGGGATCGGGACCCCTCCGCCTCCGCAACCGCTCATGAACACCGCGATGGAAGTGGTTCCGACCGCCGTGGTGGCGACGGCAAGTTTGGTGTCTTTCATGCGACCAGCCTCCTTTCCACCGCTGTCCGGCACCGCGCCGACCAGGACCGGCATTCGTTGATGAACTCGCACGAGGCGCACTGAAGCCCCGGCGATGGCACGTAGTCCTCGCGCCCGACTCCGTCCACGTAGGACTCGATCAGGCGGAAGAGTTTCGCGTGTTGGCTTTCCGTTGTTGCCGGGGCTTCGTTCACCACAAGCTTTGGCGTCTTGGTCTTGACCAAGTGCTCGAGATTGGTTCATTCTAGATCGGTGATCTAGTTTTCTTGTTTTTTCGCTTGTAATCCCGCGCTTAATGATCTAGTATATACGCTAGATCATACCT
>CAIYVX010000079.1 GCA_903929765.1 uncultured Planctomycetia bacterium | reverse complement strand
TGGCGGCCCTGAGCGATAAGGATTTCGACATGCTCCTGTTAACCCTGGACAGGCTGGGTGACACGGATCGCCAGAAACTTCAGGTTCAACGGGTCGTCGGCAGCCTGAAGGACGCCAGCTCGATCAAGGCTCTCGGCATCAATAAAGTTGGCGATGAGGTCTCTCGGGTGGCCAAAGACGTTCCCGATGAATTGCGAAAACAGTGGAGCGGCCGAATCCGCGAGGTCTTCGCCGCGAACGAAGCTGCAGTGGCGGCTCTGAGTGATCAGGAGTTTAATGCACTGGTGAACATTCTGACGTCATTGGGCGACTCGGATCGCCAGAAACTTCAGGTTCAGCGGGTCAACGGCAGCCTGAAGGACGCCAACTCGATCAAGGCCCTCGGCATCAAAGAGGTTAGCGCTGAGGTCGATGGAGTGGCCAAAGACGTTCCCGATGAATTGCGAAAACAGTGGAGCGGCCGAATCCGCGAGGCGTTTACCGCAAATGAATCGGCGGTGGCGGCCCTGAGCGATAAGGATTTCGACATGCTCCTGTTAACCCTGGACAGGCTGGGCGACACGGATCGCCAGAATCTTCAGGTTCAGCATGTCGCCGGCCACCTGAAGGACGCCGGCTCGATCAAGGCCCTCGGCATCAATAAAGTCGGCGAGGAGGTCTATTGGACGGCCAAAGACGTTCCCGAGGAATTGCGTAAACAGTGGAGTGGCCGAATCAGCGAGGCGTTTGCCGCGAATGAATCGGCGGTGGCGGCCCTGAGCGACAAGGATTTCGATGTCCTCATGTCAACTCTGGACAGGCTGGGCGACTCGGATCTCCAGAAGCTTAAGGTTCGACGGGTCGCCGGCAGCCTGAAGGACGCCAACTCGATCAAGACCCTCGGAGTCAAAACGGTTCTAACTGAGGTCGCAGGGCTGGGCACGGTGATTCCTGCCGAGCAACAAAAAAAGTGGGCGGCTGGAGTTCACGAGGCTTTCGCTGTGGATCAACAGGCGGCCGCGGCCATGAGCGAAGATGATTTTGAACTGCTTAAACAGTTGCTGAACAGGCTGGGCGAGAATGACACGAAGACCTTGCAAGTGACGAGGTCTCTGGGGCGCAACATGGCCGACGCGGCCATGATCAAGTCCCGGACGATTCAGCAGTGGGACGCCGAGGTATACCTCGTGGCCACCAGCCTGCCGGCAGCGACACGGGCAGCTTGGGTGGCCGGCTTGCGGCAGGCCTTCGCCGGGGACGCGGCGGCGCTGGCCAATCTTCAGTCTGCGGACCTTAAGGCTCTGATCCAAATCCTGGAGACTCTCGGCGACAAGAAGACGAAAGAACTGACCCAACAATGGATGAAGGTTTCTGAGGCCTGGCAGTCGGGTGACTATGCCTGGATCCTGCATAACCTGCCGGTGTCGGGCAATGGCGCGTTGGCGGCCCGGCAGCAGGTGGCCAAACGCATTGAACAGGATCTGCTGGCCAATCCTCAGGCAACGCAGGAAGTTCCCGTCGATACTTGGGCAGATATCGTCAGGACGTTGAACGGCGCTCTGTCGTCACAGGCCAAGGGCCGCTGGGTGGCCGGTCTGCGGGCGGGCTTTCTGCCGAACGTCTCCAGCCTGGAGACATCGGATCAGTTGAAGCTGACGAAGATGCTGAGCGACTTGGGTGACCCCAAGGCCGTGGGGCTGGCCAAGGATTGGCTGACGAAGAATCAAGATCAGTTGGGTTCCCTCAGCATGGATGACACGACAGCCATGATCGCCAAGGTGTCGGCAACCAGTTCCCAGGACGCCCTGCCGTTGCTTCAGAAGTTGGACGCGGTCTGCCTGGCGAAGATGGGGAACGGGCAATTGGCACCGAGCGACATGGCTCAGATGGCCTATGCCTGGTACGAGGCCGACCATTGGACCGAGGCCCAGGCCTGGGCCTGGCGGATGTACAGATCTGTTCTAGGCAGTGAGGATGCCCGAGCCAAGGCCGACGAGGAGGCTTTGGTGGCTGTCAGCACGACGTGCTATCACGTGCAGGGGCTGATCAATAATGATCGTGAACACCCGGCTTTTGCCACGGCGGCGGCCAATCTGGCTGTGGCGGGAAAACTCGATGAGTTGTGGAACCAAGCCTATTATTTCAACTTCGGCGCAATGGTCATGAGGCCGAAGTCGCGGGCGATTCTTCAGGCGGCGCTGGTCGATGACCAGGGCAATCCGCGGCTGCCGGTGGCCAAAATCCTGGCCTGGGGCTATCGAGAGGGCAACCAACCGGCCCTGTGGCGGGACTGGGTTGCCGGTCAGCGCGATGGGGCGTCGAACGCCGACTCCAAAGCCTTGTGGACAGCCGTTCTGGGCTATGCCGAAGCACTGGCGCTGCCCAATGTCAGGTACACGCGCTGGAAGACGCGGCTGAATGAGGCGCTGGCCCTGGCCCAATCGGACCAGGTGCGGCTGACCCTGATCGATGACACGGCGGCGTGTGTGATGGATATGAACTGGACGACGGCCGGGCTGAGTCAATTGGAAAGTATCAAGGCCCAGTTCACCGGTGGCCGGGCGGACCATATCAGCTACCTCCAGGATAAGTTGCGGCAGAGAGAGGCGAGCCGGCTCGCCACAGTGGCGAGCAATCAGGCAGGGGCCGACGTTTTGCGGAAGCAGGCCCGGCTTCAAGATTGCCAGCGGCTGCTGGCCCAGGCGACGGCCGGAGGCGACGGAGCTTCTGTTTCGCGACTGGAGACCACGGTTAATCAGTTACAGCGGGAACTGGGCAACTGATTTTTGGAGGCGCTGACGTTTCGGCAGATGCGGCGTCTGTTGAGGACTTCTAATAAACCTATAATCCGGAACCAGAGAATCCGAGGCGAGACATGGGTATGCGGAAGACGCGGGGCGTAGGGCTGCTGTTGATCTTGGGCGTGGTCATGGGCATGGCCGTCTTTTGCCTGGCCGAGGCGCGGGCCGATAGCGGCACTTGTACGAGTTGTTGTAGCGACTGCGTAGGTTCGATTCTGACTGAAGGTTCGACAAATCTGACGGGTGTTGTTAGCAATGATGTCGCACCACAAACAACAGGAGCTAATTGTCTTATAAGTACGACCTATAACGGTTCGTGTAACTGGGGTTTTTTTTGTGCCAGCCCAAAGGTGAACGCCGCCACGGTAAAGACAAACCAGGAATCTGGCGGTCAGATCGCCATGACGTATGCAATTACATTTAATGATGGCCAGACGAACGTCACCCTGAATTACGCCGGTGCTGGCGAAAGCGGCCCATACTCGCTGCAAAGTCCGCTGGTGCTGCCCAACGGGAAGACCGTCACGGCCAAGACGCTGGAGGTCGGCAGTTGTAATCTGTTTGGCGCCAATGGCTACCTGCTGAGTTCGGACGGCACGACGACGACCGTTACGCGCCAGGGCGTTCCGGTGCGCAGCATTACGGTCGACAGCCTGGGCCAGGCGGTGGCCGGCTGGCATGACAACGTCTCCTGGACGCAGACCAACAACGGCCCCGCCATTCCGGGCGGAAATCAGCACCGCGTCTCCTTCGTGGAAGAGACGGTCAACTTTTACCCGGTAAAGAAAACCTATTACCACTATTCGCCCTATCAGTGGCCGTGCAAGAAAATGCGCGTCACCGAGGTGGGCTATAACTCGGACGGCAGTTCGCGGTTTCTGACCACGATTTACGGCTTTGACACGGACGGAAACGTGGCTATGGTTGTCGATCCTGAAGGCGTCAAACGTTATCTGGTCGACAAAGGCCTGGATTCCGGCATCAACCTGTCCGATCCGTCGCAGACCTGCTCCCTGGACGACATCAGCACCACGGGCACCAACGGCATCGACACGGCCCTGCAGTCCTACGCGACCAGGCTGTGCGAGTACGACGACCTCGGCCGGCTGACCTACGACCATGGCCGCGCCTGTTGCGGGGCGACCGGTCAGGGCATGCGGTTCTCGTACTCCAACTCCAACGTCAACGCCCACGCCAATCCGAATTATCCGGCCAATCCGACCGACAACGACAATTGGAACACCTGGAGTAATTATACCCTGATCCTGCCGGTGGACGCTGCCGGCAACGCCACGACCAGCGCCGCCTGGAAGGTGCAGTTCACCAACACCTACGGCCAGGTGATCTGCCAGGTGACTCAGTCGATGAATTCGGACGGAACCAGCATCGTCAGCAAGTCAATCGAACACCTGAAGCGTTACTACACGGCCGCCGAGGACGGGTCGGACAGTTACCGTGCGGGACTGGTCCAGGAACATCGCCACCCGTCGGCCTGCGTCAATTACACGATACCCGAGGTGAACGTCACCACCTCGGGACAATTCAACGGTAGGTGGGTCTCGGACTTCACCGCGAGCGATTCTGAGACAACCGGCCTGGTGGACACCTACGATTACAATCAGAATGCGCAGCAACTCTGGCACAAAGTGCGCAAGGGAACGGGCGCCAGCGACGAGTATTACCTGACTCAGACCATCTACGGCACCGATCCCGGCAGCGGCTGCGTAACGACGTCCTACGGCAGCGTACCCTATACGGTCTACCGGCCGTACCAGGAACTGGCCTACGTGGCGGCCACAACCGACAGCACCAATTCCGCCGCCTTCGTGACCACGACCCACGCTTACACCTACTACACGGACAGCGCCGGCGCCAACACGCAGACCGTATCGCAGGAGACCATCACCCGCCAGGCGGTTGCGACCGCTCACAACGGTTCGAACGCCTCAACCTCCGAAGTCCGCCACTACTATCAGTACACGGCTCCCAGCGGCTCGCAGACGCTCTATTACAACGACTGGACACAGTTCTCTGACAGTACCTACTTCTTCACCAAGCAGGGCCAGGGCGCGGTCGACTGGGGGCAAACGGTGGCCAGCGTTCAAGACGCGGACACCAACATTAACCCCAATCTCCCCAGCGGCTGGTCGGCCCGCACCGGAACCTTGAATCTCACCACCTCGTACACGTATTACAACAGCACTTTTACGGATCACGCCTTCATCGGAGCGCTCCAGTCCAGCCGGGATCCCGCCGGAAAGACGGCCTACTACGCCTACATGTCGCAGACGCAGCAGACTGGCGCCAACGGGGCCACGGTCGCGCTGGTCAACCTGAGCACGGCGAGCATGAGCAACGCGAGCACCTATTCGCCCGTCCCCGTGCAGATCAACGTGACGGACCTGGCCGGCCGGACCGTCCTGGCGGCCACGGGCATTTCCGCCGCCGACGCGGGCGGCACGCTGACCAACGATCCGGCGAGCGCCTTTTACACTCAGAGCGGGGGCGTGAGCCTGCTCGTCCAGAACTTCAGCGGCACGCTCTGCACGCTGCAACGGGCCTGCTACGACCTCAACGGCCACGCGACCGAACGGGACGCCTTCCGCAATATTCCCACGAGTGGCGACGGCGTGGCCGGGACGGATTACTATCCGACCGTTTACGCCTACGACGTTCTGGGCCGCCAGCAGATGACCACCGCTCCCGACGGCACGACCACCTGGACGGAATACGACGCCCTGAGCCGCACGACGCAAACCTGGATGGGCACCAACTCCTACGGCGCTGTGGCCGGCAGTCCCAACGGCACCGGCTCTCCGAACAACATGCAGAAAATCTCCGTCGCCTTCTATGACGAGGCCACGCCCGGCAGCGGCACGTCGGGCGTCGGCGACGGCACGTTGACCTCCACCCGCGCTTACTACGACGCCTCGAATTACTACACCTCCACCGCCAGTTACGACTGGCGCGACCGCCACGTGCAGTCCTGCGGGCCCGACGGCGTGACCACGGCCTCCGTCCTCGACAACCTGGGCCGGGCCGTCACCGTCACCACGAGCGCCGGCGGCGTGCTTTACGGTCGGACCGACACGGCTTACGACGAGCGCGGGCAAACTTACGCGACGACGGTTTACAGCGTTTCAAACGGCACGGTCGGCCACAGCCTGACCACCAGCTACTGGTACGACGCCGTGGGGCGGCGCATCAAGACGGCCAACGCCAACGGCCTGTTCCAGAAGACCGTTTTCGACGGGGCCGGGCGGCCGACCGACAGCTACGTCTGCTTCAATCCCGCCGGCGAGACGGGTTACAGCGCCGCCGCGAGCGTGGCGGGAAACATTGTCATCGAACAATCCGACCAGACGCTCGACGCCGTGGGCCAGACTGTTTCCTCGACTCATTTTCAACGGAACGACAATGACACGACGACCACCGGCTCCCTGACCACCACCATCGCCCGGCCGCGCTACGCCGGGGCGTGGTACGACGCCCTGGGGCGGCCCGTTCGCACTGCCGATTATGGCACGACCGTCGGAGCCACATTCATCGCCACGACCACATCGTACAATCCCGCCGGGCTGCCGTCTGACGTTGGCGACAACATGAATCGCGTTACGCACCGGGAGTTCGACGCCCTGGGTCACACGGTGAAAGTGGTGGAAAATTATTGCACCAGCACCGGCTCCGATTGCAACCGGACAACCAGCACCCAGTACGACGATTGCGGTCGCTTGGCCTCGCTCGCTGCCTGGACCAGCGCCACCAGTTCGGCCGGGGCCCAGATCACCAGTTACGGCTTCGCCTCGCCTCTGAGCGCTTCATTGCAAACTTCCGTCACCTATCCCGACGGAGGCAGCGTGACCTGCACCTACGATTATCTCGGACGAAAAACTTCTTACACAGACCAGAACGGGACGGTGCACCAGTACACGTTCGATTCGGCCGCCCGGTTCAAGATGGACGCAGTGATGACGGCAGGCACGGGCATCGATACGACGGTGCGGGCCATTTCGCGGACCTACGATGCGGCCGGGCGTCCGGTGGGTGTGACCAGTTGGGCCAACGCCGACGGCACCGCGGCGGTAAACGATGTGGCCGTGACTTACGACGGTTGGAATCATGTTGTCGCCTCTCAGCAGGAACACAATGGCGCGGTCGGCGGTTCCACGCCCGCTGTCAGCTACACTTACGACGACGGGGCGACTGGCAATGTCGCAAAATATTCTCGCATGATCGAGGTGGTCTATCCTTCCGGCCAGCAGGTCTGGTATAATTATCCCGGCAGCGGGACCGTCGGCGGCGCGCTGTCGCGGACGGGTAGCATCGCGGCAGATTCCGGCAATGGCACCGTCTATGCGGGGTACACTTATCTCGGAGCGGGCACGGTGGTACAAGTGGTGCATCCACAAGTCGCGGGTGGCCTGGTGCTCAGCTACGGCACGGGCGGCAACTACACCGGCTGGGACCAGTTTGGCCGCGTGGTCGCTCAGGACTGGACGACCAACGCCGGCGGCGTGTTGGATAAGTACACCTATGGCTACGATAACAACTCAAACCGGACTTACCGGAAGAACCTTTCAACCACGGGCCTGGACGAGCTTTACGGCTACGATAATCTCAATCGCCTGACCAGCCTCCAGCGCGGCACTTTGAGTGCCGACCATAGCAGCATCAGTTCGCAGTTGAACGCGGAGGGATTCGGGCCGGACTTCCTCGGCAACATGTCGAGTTACACCGTGAGCACAGGCGGCTCTCTCTTCCTGAACCAGTCGCGGACGGTCAATCCGGCCAACGAGATCACCGGCATTACTACGGGCTACGGCACCGCCTGGGCGACGCCGAGTTATGATGCCAACGGCAACATGACCATCATGCCCCGTCCGGGCAACGAGAGCAGCAGTCTGACGGTGATCTACGATGCCTGGAACCGCCAGGTCAGCGTGAGCAACTCTGCCGGGTTGGTCGAGAATTACAGCTTCGACGGATTGAATCATCGCATCGCCAAGGCCGTGCCGAACGGGTCGAACTGGACACGGACGGACTTCTATTACAACCAAAAGTGGCAGGTTCTTGAAGAAAGACAAACTCTCTCTCAGACTTCCTCCACGACTGTTGCCACGGTCGCTTATTGCGTGACCGTTTGGGATTTGCGTTACATCGACGCGCCGGTCTGCCGTTCACGCAGCACCACCCACAACGGTGCGCTCGACGAGACGCTTTACTATTGCAACGATGCAAACTTTAACACCACGACCGTAGTCTCCCTGACCGGAGCTGTGCTGGAGCGTTACTCCTACGACGCCTACGGCAAGCCGACTTTCTACAACGGCTCTTGGATCGTCCTTTCTAACGGCTCGGCCTACGACAACCAAATCCTCTTCTGCGGCTACCGCTACGATCTCGAAACCGGCTTGTACCACGTCCGCAACCGCATGTACAACCCGTCACTTGGCGCTTGGTCGGTTCGCGATCCGGCGGGGTACGTCGATGGACTGAGCCTGTATGGGTATGTGCGCGGGAGGCCTGTGTCACGCCGAGACCACCGAGGGCTTAGCGATGATATTATTTCATCAAGCTCGCCTGGAATGGTTAATTTCAACCAGCCTCCGCCGATTCAATGGATTCTTTCGCCTCCGCCCGCGCCTCCTGCTGGGCCAACAATAGGCCCACCTAGGGCCCCAAACCCGGCGATCCCCCCGACCGCGCGAGAGACAGCCGTAAAAAAGATACAAGATGAGCATCCGGACGTAACAGATGCTCAAGCAACTGCCGATAATGCGGCGGCGAGTGCGGCCGCACTCACCACAGCGAAAGCCCAGAAGGACAATCTGGTCGCGGAGGGCTGCAAGACCGGAGATCTTGCGGATACTGATCTTAAAAAGCTAGATACAATCTATATGAACGAAGCTGTATCGGCGGAGAATGCCAAGTACAGTGACATGTCCCACAGTGATGCTGGAAGTCCGGCTCTGTATTTTGTTGTGGTATACAGGCAGGACACAAGGCCCGTAGAAGGCCACGCATGGGCTTCGTCCAATCAGTGCTGCAGGAAGGACAAATCCGGGAGTTGGGCTTGGGTTGAAGTGCCCATTAGCGTCGGCTTCAATGTCATAGGTGATACGGTTACGGGGAATTGGAAGCGGACCGACCCAATGGATATGGGCGGACATTCGTTGCCGCATCCTCATGAGGACGACGTACCACCCGAAGAGTAGTCTGCGGGGTCGGTGGGACTCCCGATTGTACACTGGACTGGAGGAAGAGATATGGTGAAGTCAATTATGGTCGTAGGGCTGGTCGTGACAGTGATTCTGGCCTTTTTCGGTTGCCAGGCCGAGGCTTCCGTCGTGGCCCGGATTTCCAACTCCGAGAACTTGGCGGGGATTATCTCCAAACTGCAGGACGGCAAACTGCCCCTTGGCGCCTTGAAGGTCACCGTCTTTTGGCTCGCGCCTGACGTGGAGCCAGAGAAGCGATGGATAGTTTCGTTCGAGGGCTCGACAGGAGTTTCGGTTTTCCTCTCAAAGGGCCAAGACGTATCATCTGGTGGCACACGCAAGCTTGAGATTACACGGGAAGAGATGATTGCTTTGTTGAGGTCAATAGACGGAGTCATTGACGAACCGCATCGACCACGCTACGAGCATGAGCCGAAAAGAGGTCAGTTGAAATTCTTGGTGAAAACTGATGTGGCTGGTGGCCACGGGCGTGTCTTGATCGGCTATCTCGACCTCCCATTGAGCGCCGCGGGCGAACTCCTGTTGAAAGAAGCGAAGACACTAGCCATCTCTTCGCCGATAATTGGCCCGGAGGCGGAGGTGGAACTTCTCCGACGCTTCGAACCGGCTTATGGCGGCTGTGAATTGAATGCTTGGCGCATGATAGAGATAGGGACAAAGGAATCCTTAGCCGTACTGAGAGAATGGTTGGTTGGTCATAAGTTCGGACGTGGAGAGTCTAATGATGCTGGAGATACCAGCAGAGCGATGAGAAACGAACTGTTGGCAAAGGGGATTGTTCTGCCGGGGCCAGTTCCAGTTTTGAGCTCGGTCCTCTTGTTTTATGACGAACACCGTCCAGACATCCAGTTGTACGTCGAGCAGGATGCCGGAGGCCTGTGGTTGGAAACGATTTCGCGAGATTTGGGGGCCAAGCGGTTCAGACTCTCCGACCCGATTAAAACCGGCACCATCCGCTTTCTCACTAGCAATCATCCAATACGTGTGCTGGTGTCAATGGATGGCGCTGTTCTAGGGGGCATCGACTTCGAGAGCGGGGTAACCTGGGGCGATAAGGACCGTAAAGGGATGCCCTTTGAAACTGAGAAAGAGGCTGTTGCCCATGGGTTCTCGCTGTTTCCTGCGCGCGGTGGCCTCCCGGGTTCGGTTCACTAGAATTCGCGGTGTATAGTGGTATAGTGGTCCAGCGAAAGCATACAGCCGGAAATGGTAAATCGGGGGACAGTATACTGGTTTTGAGAAATCGTGAGATCGACGGCACGATCACCTGGACTGAATATGACGCCCTGAGCCGCACGGTGCAAACCTGGATGGGCACCAACTCCGCCGGGGCCGTGGCCGGCACGCCGCAAGGAACCGGGGCCAACAACATGCAGAAGATCGCCGCCAACTTCTATGACGAGGCCGCACCCGGCAGCGGCACGTCGGGCGTCGGCGACGGCGCTTTGACCTCCACCCGCGCTTACTACGACGCCACGAATTACTACACCACCACCGCCAGTTACGACTGGCGCGACCGCCGCGTGCAGTCCTGCGGGCCGGACGGCGTGACCACGGCCTCCGTCCTCGACAACCTGGGCCGGGCCACGACCGTCACCACCAGCGCCGGCGGCGTGCTTTACGGCCGGACCGACACGGCTTACGACGAGCGCGGACAAACTTACGCGACGACAGTCTACAGCGTTTCCAACGGTGTCGTCGGCGACAGCCTGACCGCCAACTACTGGTCCGACGCCATGGGGCGGCGCATCAAGACGGCCAACGCCAACGGCCTTTTCAACAAGACCACCTTCGACGCCGCTGGCAGGACCACCGACACCTTCCTCTGCTTCAATCCCAGCGGTGCCAGTAGCGAAGGTTACAGCGACGCCTCCAATGTGTCGGGCGACGTCGTCATCGAACAGTCCGACCTCACGCTCGATCCGGTTGGCAACGCGACGCTTTCGACCCGCCTCAAGCGAAACGACAACGCGGGCGACACGGCCACCAATTCCTTGACGATTTTAAACGCCCGGCCCGCCTACACCGGCTACTGGTACGACGCCCTGGGGCGGCAGATTTGCACGGCCTTCTACGGCACCAACGGCACTGCGGCAACGCCGCCGACCATCACCGCCGGCGCGCCGCCAGCTCCGGGTACAACCGGGTGCCTCGTTTCCACGACCTCCTACAATCCCGCCGGATTGCCGTCCGACACGGCCGACAACTTGGGCCGCGTGCGGCACACCCTTTTCGACGCCCTAAGCCGCACCGTTCAAGTGGTGGAGAATTACCAGGGGTCCGGCGCGGCCTCGGACCATGACCGCACCACCAGTTACCAGTTCGACAGCAGTGGCCGTCTGGCTTCTCTGGCCGCCTGGACCAGCGCCACCAGTTCCGCCGGCGCCCAGATCACCTCGCCTCACTCTTGAACGCCGCCTGGCAAACGTCCGTCACCTATCCCGACAACGGCTGCGTGACCTGCTCCTACGATTTCCTGGGCCGCAAAACTTCCCTGACCGACCAGAACGGCACGGTGCATCAGTACACGTTCGACTCGGCCGGGCGGTTCAAGATGGACGCGGTGACCACGCCGGGCACGGGCGTCGATACGGCGGTGCGGGCCATCACGCGGGCGTATGACGCCGTGGGCCGCACGGTGGATGTGACCAGTTGGGCCAACGCCAACGGCACTACGCCCGTGAACGATGTCGCCGTAGCTTACGACGGCTGGAGCCGCGTGGTCGGTTCACAGCAGGAACATGTCGGCGCGGTCGGCGGATCCACACCCGCCGTCGGCTATGCCTACGATGACGGCAATTCCGGCGGCAGCGTCGCGCAATACTCGCGGTTGACCGAGGTTGTCTATCCCAGCGGCGGCACGGTCTGGTATAATTACCCCGGTAGCAACACCGTCGGCGGTGCGCTGTCGCGGTCGGGGAGCATCTCGGCGGATTCGGCGGGCAGCACCGTTTATGAGGGCTATACTTATCTCGGAGCGGGCACTGTGGTGCAAGTCGCACATCCTCAGGTTTCCGGCGGCCTTGTGTTGAGCTACGTCACCGGCAGCGGCAGCTACGGCGGCTTCGACCAGTTCGGTCGAGTGGTTGATCAGGCTTGGACTAAGGACAACGGCAGCACGCTGGATAATTTCACCTATGGTTACGACGGCAACTCGAATCGTCTGTGGAGGCACAACGTCCTTGCCGCGACACAGTCGCCGGCTGTGGCACTCGACGAGGCTTACGCCTACGACAATCTGAACCGGCTGGTAAACTTCCAGGTCGGGACGCTGAACTCCAACAATCCGCCGACAATCACCTCGCCTGCCACGGCGAACGGTTACGGCCTGGACTTCCTTGGCAACTGGGCAAACTTCAGCGTGAGCGCGGGCGGCAACGCTTTTCTGAACCAGTCGCGGACGGTCAACTCGGCCAACGAGATCACGGGCATCACCACTGCAACAGGCCCGGCCTGGGTAACGCCGAGCTACGATGCCGCGGGGAACATGACGGCCATGCCGCGACCAGGGGCCGAAACGACGGGCCTCACGTCTGGTTACGACGCTTGGAACCGGCAGGTCTCAGTCAGCGGTTCCGCCGGGCTGATCGCCAACTACGTCTTCGACGGCCTCAATCATCGCATCGCCAAAGGCGTGAAGAACGGAACCAACTGGAACCGGACTGACTATTATTATAATCAGTCTTGGCAGACGGTGGAAGAGCGGCAGTCTATCTCGCAGACATCTTCGATCTCGCCAGCGACGGCTGTTTACTGCGTCTATGTTTGGGACTTGCGTTACATCGACGCGCCGGTCTGCCGCCTGCGCAGCAACGGCGGCACGCTGAACGAGACGTTATTCTACTGCAATGACGCGAACTTCCACACCACGGCCGTGGTCTCCCTGGCCGGCGCGGTGTTCGAGCGCTACTCCTACGACGCCTACGGCAAACCGACTTTCTACGACGGCTCTTGGAACAAGATCAACGGCTCGGCCTACGACAACCAGATTCTCTTCACCGGCCAGCGATACGATCCGGAAACCGGATACTACTACTTCAAGCGCCGCGAATACAATCCTTCATTGGGATTATTCACAACTGTAGACACGATTGGATATCCGGACGGCATGAACTATTATGAGGCTTATTTTGTGCCGATTGGCATGGACCCTTTCGGGCTTAACTGGTTGACTTCATTTTTCACATCGAGCCAAAGCGAAGCGGACAAGAAAGATGCGGCACAGGCCGCACAAAATGCCTCCCAATTGCCGCCAGCCACTCCTGCGGACCCTAACTCCCCGCCTAGTCGTCATCCTGATCCTGTCGGACCTGGAGGAATTCCATCGAATCTTCCGACTGGTCTTGGTAGCCAAGATCAGCCCCCACCACTAACTCCCGCCCAGAGTGCCGTACAGGCCACTAATGCATGCATAATACGTTGCATTATGGCCCACAAGAGAGAATTGGCCTCATCTTTTACTGTTTGGGAGGTGGCGACAACTGTACAGGTTTCTGTTTTGGCTGACGTCACTATTCATCCTTCTTCTCCCAGCCGACCCCTAAGTCCAGGCCTAGGAGTATGGACATTTGCTAGCAAGCGAATTTCTGTCCCTGTTTGCAATATACTATATTTATCTGAGTCGGTTTATATAAGCGGACTAATGTGTGCTTGTGCTTGCGATTGCAAGAGGGATCCAAAATCACACTAGGGTGTTATATGGGCATATTTATTCTACTGCTTTCTATTTCAACTATTTTTTTCATTGGAGATAAATTCCTTCGCGGTCGTTTGAAGTTTTATCGCTTCAAGAGGAGGCCTGAATTGTGCGACGACGTAATCTATGACCGTTTTTTTGCTCAAAGCGGATCGGACCGAGACACAATAATTAAGCTGTGGCATGAAACAGCATTAGTTCTTGGTGTTTCGCCTGGAAAACTACGTCCTACCGATCGTTTTAGTAAAGAACTTCGATTTGAGTCTCTGTACCAGAGAGAATACGAAGTTGATCAGTTGAGGTTTAGAGTTGCTGCCTCAGCGGGCGTTAGTTGGTGGAAAGACGTTGATGTTAGGTTGCCAGATGTTTTAGCGGATTATATTCTCTGGTTGGCGGCTCTTGATTTGCAGAAACGTCTTAAAGCTTCTAACAAAAAGGGGAATTCGGGGACGGAGCACTAATTAAGCCTTGATGCGGGGCGGACGCAGTGGTGCAAGTGGCTCATCCTCATGTCACGGGCGGGTTGGTGCTGTGTTACGTCACCGGCAACGGCAGCTAAGGCGGCTTCGACCAGTTCGGCCGCGTTGTCGCGCAGGCCTGGACGACCAACGCCGGCGGCGTGTTGGATAAGTACACCTATGGCTACGATAACAACTCAAACCGGACTTACCGGAAGAACCTTTCGACCACGGGCCTGGACGAGCTTTACGGCTACGATAATCTCAACCGCTTGACCAGCCTCCAGCGCGGCACGTTGAGTGCCGACCACAGCAGCATCAGTTCTCAGTTGAACGCGGAGGGTTTTGGGCCGGACTTCCTCGGCAACATGTCGAGTTACACCGTGAGCACCGGCGTCTCGCTCTTGCTGAACCAATCACGCACCGTCAACCCGATCAATGAGATCACCGGCATCTCTACCGGTTACGGCACCGCCTGGGCGACGCCGAGTTACGATGCCAATGGCAACATGACCGTTATGCCGCGTCCCGGCAACGAGAGCAGCAGTTTGACGGTAATTTATGACGCCTGGAATCGGCAAGTCAGTGTGACCGACTCGACCGGCGCGACTTCAAAATACGTTTTCGACGGGCTGAATCACCGAGTTGCCAAAGCTGTTCCGAATGGGTCGAACTGGATGCGGACGGACTTCTATTACAACCAGTCCTGGCAGACGGTCGAGGAACGGCAATACACCACCGCCCAAAGTTCCTCCACCACCGTGGCCTCCAGCGCTTACTGCGTCTACATTTGGGACTTGCGTTACATCGACGCCCCGGTCTGCCGCCTGCGCAGCACCGCTCACAACGGCACACTCGACGAGACGCTTTACTATTGCAACGACGCCAACTTCCATACCACCGCCGTGGTCTCCCTGACCGGGGCGGTGGTCGAAAGGTACTCCTACGACGCCTACGGCAAACCGACGTTCTACGATGGAGCGTGGAACAGGATAAACGGCTCGGCCTACGACAACCAAATCCTCATCTGCGGCTATCGGTACGATCCGGAAACTGGCCTGTACCACGTTCGCATCCGCATGTACAATCCTGCTTTTGGCATCTGGACTAGTTGTGATCCGTTAGGATACATATTCGGAATGAATATTTATCAGTATGTGCAGTGCAATCCAAATACATGGACAGACCCGATGGGACTTCAAGCTCAGCCACTTCCTTCGCAACCTTCAACTAATCCGACTAGCCCTTACCCCCGAATTGCTCCAGGCACAGAACCTGGTGTTGGACCGGAGGTAGGCCCAGGAAAGATTGATATACCGGGAAAACCGGGCCTCGCTGCTTTGGCAGCCTGGTACGCTTGGGAGCTTCTATTCGGCAGGGGTGGGCTTCTTTCTGGATCAGAGATCGAACCGGAAACGATACCAAATGCTCCGCCTGTTACCGACTGCAAGACCAGACAAAGGTTCTGCACCAACTTGCGTTACAGTGCCGACGCCGAAGACTGCAACCCAAGATGTGGAGATAAAACCTCCTGAGTCCTCGCGAACGCAAATCTCATTAGAGGATTCTCTTGGCAACTCGGCCGGTCTCTGGCATAATTCTGGCATGCCCACCATGAATCCAAAAAGCGGGATAACTCCAGCGCAGTTCATCGCCAAGTGGGAACGGGTCACGCTGCCCGAGCGGGCTGCCAGCCAAGAGCATTTTATCGACCGCTGCCGTCTGTTGGGTCATCCTGCTGATCGTCGAGCCGGTCGTCATGGCCCCGCTGCGCCGCCAATGGGCCGAGGTCCAGGCCAAGGTCGAGGGCTTGCTCGCCGGCCGCCGCGAGGCCAAAACAGCGGCCTCCAAACGCAAGACGGACAAGGCTATCGACACCGCCATCCAAGACTTTCTCCACCACCTGGCCACGCGCCGCATCCTCGATCCGGCCTGCGGCTCCGGCAACTTCCTCTACGTTGCCATCCAGCAATTTTTGGAACTCGAAAAGGAAGTCATCACCTTTGCCGCGCGGCCCGACATCGGCCAGGGGCTTTTTCCCCACGTCCGGCCCACGCAATTGCACGGCCTGGAACTGAACCCTTACGCCGCCGAACTGGCCCAGGTGGTCATCTGGATCGGCTATCTCCAGTGGATGCGCGACAACGGCTTCATCCGCTGACGGCGCGCCGCGGCGAAATCGACACCCGAGTGCTGGAGAATTTGCTTCGGCTTAATCAGGCGAGAGCGTGACAGAATCGGGTTACGACTTTGTGGTGAAAATCGAGTGCCACAGGCGCAGGTGGGACACAGCGTCCAAGCCAGCAAAATCCCTGAACTTGGCCACGCCGTTTCTCAGGTTTTCGAGCAGAACCTCGGGCGCAGCCCTATTGGTGGCCACATACTCACGGCGCTTACGCTGGAGGTAGTGTCTCAGGCATCGAGCCTTGGTATCACCCGTGGGGAACTCGATACGGACGATTCCGTGCCGGCGCCTCACATTCTTGACCGTGCCTTCGCCGAACAGCTGGAAATTGGCTGGATCTCCCGCGATAACCTGCCGGCATTCTTCACAATCACATACCTGCTCGTGGAACTGCTCCGCGTCGTCGAGCCAGCCAGCAGCGCGAAATATTCTTAGTGCATCTCGATAGCGTACCCTGGCGTGTAACTCCGGCACATAATACCGAGCGATAGGAATACCGCCGCCCACCGGCACCACCTCCCGATATTCCCCAAATTCAGGCCCGTGGGCCACTCCCGTGAGAATCCCTTTGCCCAGAGCCCCAGCGGCCAGGATGGAGAAGTAACCCCCGTGCAGGTTCAGGACGGCGCGTTTCCCCCTCTGGCCAAGTCCCCGCGCCAAGTCCAGCAGTCCGGTCAAAGTGGACCTGCTGGCCGCCTGCTCGTCGAGAGCATCGATCCATAGCAGGAATCCGTCAACGTCCACCCCCGCGTACTCTCGGATGATATAGTCTCTCGCCTCTGGGTTCGTCACCACGCCCTGGCTCACCACCAGCGCGGCATAACGCTTAGACCGGTCGGGAATCATGTCGATGGCGATTTGTGCCGCCTTGATATTGGTGGGCAGCCAGTCCTCGAGCGTTGTCTCTGTCAGATAGAAATAAGGGGCCACCATAGCCCAAGGATGGAATTCCCCGTCCCCGTCCAGGTACTTGGCCGCCTTGGCTTCCTCCATTTGATCCTTCAGTTGAGACGCCTGGAAGGCGAGGCAGCGCTCGACAAACTTCTCCAGTACTTTCTTCCCTTCTAGATGTTCCGGCTGCAGCGGGACTTTACCTACTCTGGAGCTTACCGGCTCCCCATAGGCCTCGGCCAGCCCCTGAATCGAAGACTTCGGCTTACCTTCCTTGTCCGAGATTGCCTCAACGTCATGCTGAAATGCGTGAGTAAGGGGGTCAATGATGTATTTCGTTCCCGCCGTCTTCTCCAGCAGAAAAGCCGCCAGCCCTCCCGGGGCGTGGGCAGCCATGTTCGCATTAATGATCACGCCCTGGTAGGCGCCCTTCGACGGGTACTCGAAGTAATCCTGCTCTGCGAAAGTCCCGAAAACCATCCAGTGTTCAGCACGCATGGCGAATCTTCCTCATTAGTGCTGCCACGCGACGACGTTGGGGAGCCCACACCTTGGGATTCCGTCGCGGCCGCCGAATCCAGGTACACAGGAGGTCGCTTGGGCGACAGGAGATAAGCCCATAGCCACGCGACTCGACCACGGCCAAGAGTTGCTCTGGCACGGACGCGGCCCCAATGGCCAGACAAATGAAATCTGCCACTTGCTCGTGGGCAAGACACTGGGCCACAGCCCTCCGCCAATTGCCAACCTTGGCCTCGATGAACGTTACCCAGCCGCCCCGAGTAGCGACCACGTCCGCGCTCTGCCCCATGTTGGGAACCTCATGCCGCACGCGGTAGCGTTCAGCGGCGAGCAACAGCGTGACGCCATCCACCACCTCACGTTCGCTGAGAGGGACGCGCCGCACGGCTATTTTACGCGATGTCTTCATATTCGTCCAGTTTATGAGATGCCAATAGTGCCACCAGGATAACCACGATCTGGATGCCGACAATGATAATGGCGACCCAAAGTACCTCCGGCCTCGCCACGGGACAAAGCCACGCCAAGAATAGGCCGACGAGGCCAACGACGATACAGCCATAAAGAATAAGATATGCGTACTTCAGTACTGCGTCCAGAACGCTTAACCGGCTGACTATCGTGAACGCCCTAAAATGCTCTTCCGTATAGTCCGCGACGAGATCGGGCTGTTCGCGGCCATCTCCTCTGAGACAATCATCGGGGGCGAGTTCTCGGATATGCTGAACCAGCGTCGAGAGTCGAATGGCCACCTTCTCTTTGAGGTCGGCCTTCTTCAACTGAGTTCGCCGACGAAACTCCTCCTTGGCGGGCAAGAACAACTTGAAGTGGGTGGCCACTCCGCCCAGAACAATCGGGATCAGAGAGGTGATGATCGCCGTTAGGCCATCGGGAACCGTGGTCGTCGCATCAGCCAGAACCAAGTACCTGCTCCTTAATCGTGGACTTCGAGGTCATGTCCTCGTAGGTCTGGTACACGTAGCGCAAGAGGGCTTTCAGGGGCACCGCGACCGTCCGTTTCTTGAACTCATGAAGCAGCTTCTTCTGCGCAGACGAAAGCGACGCGAACAGGTCAGCAGCAAATCTTTGGCCTTTTTCCGTGAGTTGAAAGGAGACCTCTTTGTATTCGTCGGAGATGGACTCCGCCGATGAGTCGGCCCTGGAGCAACTGAGCCACTCCTCCCACTCGGCCGCGGACTCAGGTATCGTTTCCTCCTGAACGTCACTTGCGGCAATGAAGCCCCTAAGGGTGAAGAAGTTGATGTCGTCGTATACTTCCCGGGAGAATGGCCCGAAGTCCCAGGGAAAGAACTCATAAAAACAATCTTCGGCAATCATCGTGCCGCGGCGGAAATGCGGCATCGCCTCCTTCTGAAACAGGAACAGCATCTTGACCAGCCTGGTGCGCCCAATGATCGGCTCGTTGGGTTGACCACTTCGACCGGGCGAGTACAGCAGCAGCAACAGAACATCCTTGCGATTGTCAACATTCCTTGTCATGGCACCTCTCCAAAGCCTAGTCGGTTTAATTCTAGCATTGCCGCCGCGGCAATTCAAATACTTCGTGGCCGGCGCAAAGTTTCCGGCTGGGACTACGACCGCCGGCTGGGGCGACCGGGCGTCTCGATAATGGGGCTGACGAGGCCCCAGTGTGATCAACTCGAGGGGGGCGAGCCCGCGGGCGGCGGGGTCAACTTGGCAATCTGATCGTTCAAGTTAGAGATCTGCTGGTCGAACTTCGCCTGCTGGAGCGTGTTCTGCGACGCCGCCAGCGCCTTCTGATTTTGGATCACCGCAACCTGTGCCTGCAACACCGCGATCTGAGAAGCGTTCCCTGCCATTTTCAGTCTCCATTTCGTTTATAGGGCACCAGCCCATTCAGAAAGTCCCGCCGCTTTGCGCAGCCGCACGGGCGGCCGGTGACGGTGGTAATGATTTTCTTGGCCACCGGCCCGATGCCCGTGGCGTCCAGCGTCCGTTCCACCGTGTCGCCCAACCCTCGCGCGGCCGGGCGGTATTTCCGCACCGCCGCCCGCCAGGCCGGGTGCTGATCGTCGTATTCCTGCACGCCGTCAGGCAGCACGCGGACCAGCGCCGGAGCGATCTCCTGCAGGTACTCCGGCGGCCGTTCGGCGACGCGGGCCTGAAGTTGGGCGGCGGAGACGCGAATCATGGCAGCGGGTTCCAATCGAATGTGGCGTCGAACATGACGCACGGCAAAGGTCCGTTGAGGCCGACGTAAGCCCCGCTTGTCAGCGGGTAGCAGAGGAGTTTATTCTTCACGTCGACCGCCCACGCGGCCACGGTACCCCAATCCCCGCACCACTCGTCGCTCGTGGCCGTCACGGTCAACTCGTTACTCGCCGCCAGCCAGGTTGCGTTCAAGGTGCCCGGCGTCCACACCGCGTCGTCCAGGCAGGCGGAACAGTTGGCCTGGAGCACGTCTTCATTCGTCAGGACACCAGGCACGATAGACGGGTCCGTACAGGCCCAGAGGCCGGTGCCTGGGCTGACGCACCCCGTACTCCAGTCGCCGACATGGACGACGCTCCCAACGGCGTGGCCGTTCAGCTTCACGGTGTAATCGTCGTCGGTGATCCGGTTCTGGTTGCAGGTCACCACCAGAATGTCCGTCGCGTTGCAGCAGTCCGTCGCCAACTCGCGATTGTCGGCCGTCGCCGCCGTGGCCATCAGAATCTTCCCCGTCTCGGCCATGATCGGCATTAGTCGTTCCGGCTGTCACCGCACGGGCCGGTGGCGAACGCATCGCTCTGGTTCTCCGCCGACACGGCCACGAGCCGCCCCTGAGAGTCGAAGGTCATCTGCCGGGTATACTGATGAACCGGGTCGCCGGGCGTGCCGCTCCAGGCCAGCCGGATCGGGGTGAAGATGACGCCGGGAGCGCCGGAGGTCTGATCGGTAATATCCCAGTCGTCGGTGTTCGCGCTGTCATCAGTGCCGCCGTCCAGTGTGGTCGCGTTGTCGGACGTGCCGAAGACGGGAACGGCCAGCGGCGTTCCGTCCGCCGCCTCGACCGTGCTCACCAGATCGTCGGCGTAAATCGTCGTGCCGCAAACGTCAGAACTCAGAACCTTGATCGTCGAATTCGTGTCGCCCACGGTGTTACCGTCGGTGTCGATGGGCAACACGTCTACGGTGTCGCCGTCCGAGTCGGATTGGGCCTGCATGATCAGGGGCGAATGGAGACCCAGTTGGACCAGGGCATATTGCTCGCCGGTGTCGGAGCCGTCCATCCAGACGATGCGGGCCGAACCGGAGGCCCCCGTCGTGAGGGCGCTGGACTCGCCGTCCTGGACCTCGGCGTAAAGGTCAGTGGTGTCCTGCACATCGAGGTAGGCGATGCAGAGGCCCGCCGCCCAAGCCTTGCCGACGGCGTTGTTCTTGATCGGCTCGGCGCAAATGACGAACTTGCCGCCCAGGTGATCGGGCGTCGCCGGCGTGATGCCCTTCAGCGTGAGGCCCTGCAAAAACGCCGGCGGCGGATCGGCCCCACTGGTCGGATCGACCACGCTGCCGTCTATTCCGAGGACGTCGGTCGCCTGGCAATCGGAACCGCTATCGTTACGGACCAGCACAAACGCCGATTCCTCGAACATCAGCGTTTCGCCGACGCGAACGAGGGGCGGCTGGACGCTGGTGATTGCCTTGTCCTGGAGTTCATGCACGGCCGCCCAGAGGTCGAGCAGCTTCTGACCAGTCAGTTCGTCGCCGGAGGATGGAGCGGGGGCGTTTTTCACGGTTTCATAAACTCAGTAATGGGGTAAGGGCGGCCGGCGTATAGATGGGCGGTCCATCGGCCGAGCCGGAAACCAGGGTATCGAAGGCCGAGGTATCCTCTCGCCAGAACGTGTTCCAGGTCAGGTCCGAACCGCCATAAGACCCGTCGCGGATCAGCACCGTGGCTGAAACATCGTAGACCATGCTGCCGTCGTCATAGGGCCGAGAGGCGCCACTATAAGTTTCAAAGAGAGCCTGGCCCGGTGCGTAGCCAAGAAAGTCGTCGCTATTGATGCAGCCCGCCAGGGCATCCAGGCTGCTTTGATTGTAAAAAGTAAAATTGAGAGCCGTGGCCGACCGCACGCCCTTGAGAACCAGCTTGCGGCACATGACTTTGAGGGCCGGCTTGGCCTGGCGGTTCATCAGGGGCGTGCCGTCCGACTGCCAGAACAGGCAACCGGAGATGGTGAAGGCCTCCGCATGCGCTTCCCAGTCGCCGTGGAAGGGAAAGTTGACGGTGCCCCAGAGAATCTTCATCCAGGGAATATATTTGGCTGTGACCAGGATGGTCCCGTTGTTCGGGTCTTTGCCCAGCGGGTCTTCCTCGACCTCATTACAGCCCAGCAAGGTGTCATCGGACAGCGCTGTCCGCAACAGGAACAGCCGCATCGCCTCCCAGTCCGCTTCGGCGATCTTGTATTGGACCTCGGCCGAGGCGTCGCCGTGGGCGGTCAGCTTGCGGTTGAACGTGCCGAGATAGACCGCGGAAGACGGTATAGTTGACACCATTACATCCTTATCTTGATTCCGGCTTTCCACAGAGCCGTCAGTTCGGACCAGAAGGCCCGCTGCTCTTCGGCCGTCAACTGGGCCGGCTCGTTGACGGCGTTCTGGATTTCCGACCAGCGCGAGCTCATGTTGCTCATCTTGCCTTCGCCGCTCTGGCCCATCAGGCTCCGCAGCTCGTTACGAATCTCGATCTCGGCCCGGCCCTTGCTGACAATGGGCGGCTCACCGTGCGGTCCCGGCCGCATGGCCGCAGTGACGTCTCCGGAAAACTTCTGAAACTTCTGGGCCGGCGACTCGAACTGCTTGCGCAGCCGCAGCTCCTCGGACTTCTGGGCCTGCTCGTCGATGACACTCTGGCTGGCCAGCGGGTTGGCCTGGTGCAACCGTTGCCGCTCCGCCTCGAGGGCCGAGATGTGGCCCATCTGGCGCTCGAGTTCAATGTTGAGGCCCTTGATCGCCTCCAAACCGGAATGGTCGGCCTGCGCCTGTTTGAGCTTGTCCCAGTCGGCCATCAACTGTTTGACCTGGTCGTCGGTATAGCCCAAGGCCCGGTACTGCCGTTCCTGTTCCTCGCGGGCCAGGTTGAGCGCCGTCCGGTAATGGCCCGTCGCCTCCATGAGCTTGATCTGATTGTCGACGTGCGTCTTGCGGACACCTTCGGCCCGCTCCGCCGCCTGGACTTTGTCGTAATCGTCCATGTGCTGCTTTTCGAGAGCGGGGTCGTTATATTTTTCGTGGGCCTGGCGGGCTTCCTCGGCGCGGGCCTGCTTCATCGCCTCGGCATACTGCCCCGTGGCCTGGGCCTCGCGGATCGAGAGGGCCACGTGCTCCTTGCGGGCTTCCTCGTCGCGCTCGGCCGCCTGCGCCTGAAAGGCATAGGTGCCCTGAGTGGCGATCTCCGCCGCCTTTTTCCAGTTTTGGTTTCGGATGGCTTCCGCGAACATCTGGCGATAATGCTCTTTGAGCGCCGCCTCCTCTTTGGCATAACCGCGTTTGCCGGCGACGACCCTCAAATCCGCCGTGCGGTCTTCGTCCCGAATCCGCTCCTCCGCCAGATCGCGCTCCAGGGCCTTTTGTCGATTGGCCGCCACGGCCACGGCACTGGTCCGTTCCTCCGCATGCGTCGCGGCCAATTGTGCCCAGCGCTGGTCGGCCACAGCCTTGGTAATCGTGTGGTTTTTGACCGATTCCTTGTTGCTCGCCTCGAGTGCCAGCCGCTCATCTTCCTGTTTGCGGCGCAGCTCCTCCGCCTCGCGGGCCGTCCGGTCGGCCAACTCCTGCCGTTGCCGCTCCGGGTTGTTGGCCATTGCCGCCGTGCCCGACTCGGCCGCCCGCCGCCGGGAATCGGCCACGTCGCGGGCCTGCTGACGGGCGAGTCCCTCGTCACGGATGGTGTCGAGCCGCCGTGCCTCGTTCTGAAGTTTGCCCCGCCGCTCACGCTCGGACCGCTCCTCCTGGTTGCGTTCCGTGTCTCCCGGACTGTTCCAGTTCAACAACTGGTCGCCCATATCCCAGAAGGCGTTAAAGACACCGCCGACCCCGGAGTCGCGCTTGGTTTCCCGAGCGGTCTGTTCTTCGCCCAACTGGGTGGCTTTTTCCCGGAGTTCGGCCGCCCGGCTGCCGGCGGCGCGACCCAGCGCCGTATTTTGCCGGCCGCCGATTTCCTCCCACCATTTGGCCGATTCGCGCAAGTCCTGGTTATAGCCTTGCTGAATGGCCCGCATCTGCACCGTGTGGGCCGCCACTTTTTCCACCGCCGCGCCGATGGCGATGCCGGCGCCGGCCGCCAGGGCCAACGGTGCCATGCCGGGCATAGCCGCCATGCCGAGCAGAGAACCAGCTTCGCCGCCCAATCCGGAAGCGCCGACGGCCGCACCCACGCCGCGGCCCACGCGGGCCAGGCCACGCTCCCCGACGTGGCCGCCCCTGGCTGCGCCCAGCGGACCGCCGAGGGCCGCAGCTTCGGCGGCGTAGGTCCGGTCGATCTGGGCTAGCATCTGGGCGTTGCCGGCGTGCTGGGCGCGGAGGCGGGCATAATAGTTCTGGAGGTTGCGGAGGGCCACTTCCTGCAGGCTGTGTGTCGCGGCGAAGTACCGCTCTTCCAACGCGACGCGGGCCTGGTACTCATTGAGCGCCCGGCCGACCCGCTGGCGGCTGACCGCGGCGTCCTGGGCGTCGACGGCGCGGCCCACGCGGGCTTGCGCCGCCTCGAATTCAGCAAGCCGAGTTTCCTGATCCTTCCAGTTGATCAGGCCCCGGCCCATCAGCCCTTCGCCCGACATCGCCCGCGAGCGAGTCTCGGCGAGCCGGTCGAAGGCGTTCTTCATTTCGGCGTTGACGCGGGCCTGCTCGCGGGCGTAGTTGCGTTCGCCCTCGATGCTCCGCTGGATTCCGGCGTCGTGGTCCGAAGTGTCCAGCCGCAACGCGATAGTCAGCGCTCGGTTCGGCATGGCTCGGTCCTAGGAATTCGCAGGCGGCGCGGCCGGCGGGGGAGTTGTGGAACCAGCGGAAAAGGCGGTGGCGCGCTGGCAGACCGACTGAATGCCGGCGACGATGATCGGGTGGTCGCGGTCCCGGCTCTTGAGGCCCGCCGAGTAGACGCCGATTTTCATCCGCAGGTCCGGTGCCAGGGCATGCAGCTTGTCCACGGCTTGTTCGAGCAATTCCTTCACGTGGGCCAGAATCAGCACGCGGCCGTCCCACTTCTCGACCACGTCACGGCAGATCGTGGCCATGACGGCCGTTTTTCCCCCTGCTGTTGGAATGACGATGCATGGATGAGTATCCCGACGGCGCAGGTGGTCATAAACCGCGGCCACGGCCTCGTGTTGATAGGGCCGCAAGGTGATTGCCGGCGACTCCGTCATGCCGACACCTCCGCGCCGTCGGGCAGGATGCAGCGGTTGTCCATGATCGGAATGGTGTAGAGCGTGTCGCTGCGCCGACCCAGGTAGCCAAGGATGAAGGCGTTGATCCACTCGACGGGCCGACCCGTGCCGTAGAGCGGAATCGGATTACAGAGGCACCCGGCCGAGCGGGCCTGGATCACCCGCCCCGGCGACCAGATGTTTTGAATGATGCTGGCGTCGGCCCGGTGCGTGTGACCGTGGATGACGCTCTTGCCCTGGCTGATCTGGAGGTGGTTTTTCGTGGCGTGCCGGGCATAAGACCAGCCATGCACCGCAATAATCCGCGAATTCACGGCGTAATGCGGATACCGCCCGTCAACAGAACCGTAGCGCACGTAGGTGAACCTGGTGCGGCCCTTGGCCAGTTGGATTCGTGGTGCGAGCATCGAGTAAGCCCCGCGCCCCTCAGCCGTCGCCGCAGCCCAGCGGTCGAGACGATATTCATGGTTGCCCTCGACCAACACCAGCCGACCACAGGCGGCCTGGAGCCGATCCAGCAGAGCGTTGGCCTCGCGCAGATCCTCGTGGTAATCCGTCTCCGGCATGCCGTGGGTCGGCGGATGCACGGAGAACTGGCCGCAGTCCAGGAGGTCGCCGAGGCAGACGATCAAATCGGGCCGGAGGCGCTCGGCCACCTGGCAGAGAATCTTCACCGACCGCCGGTTCTGGTGTGGCACGTGGGCGTCGCCGAAGGCCAGCATGGTTTTGCTGTGGGCCTTCGCCATTACTCTTCTCCCGCGACCATCGCCGCTGTCCGCGCGTAGCCCGCGATATCCACCAGGTTGTCCCGCTTGTGCCGGTGACTCTGGCGGGCCAGCTTGACCGCGATCATGCACAGCGGCACGTCCGCCGCCGTGACCTCGGCATCCTCACGAAGTTTGCCAGCCAGAATGCCGGTCCACATCAGCGCTGTCCGGGCAAAGTCGTCACGGGGATGGCCATAGTCGGCGTGCCGCGCCCCGTCGGTGATGCGACTGGCCTCGTCCAGGACAGTCTCGACCGGCGCTTCCGTGACCAGCCTGAGTTGATGCAGACTGACCGCCGGCAGGGGCGGGTTCTCCAGCGGCAGGAGCGTTTCGGCATCGAGCACCGGCATTCCGATCTCGCGGGCCAGCAGGTACTCCAGTTTCGCCCCGCGCGACTCCTCCCAGCCGGGCAGCATGGCGATGGCGTCGCACTGCGCCAGCAGGACCACGTCGGCGCGGAGGTAGCTGCCGCGCGGAAGGTCCGTGCGACCGCCGAAGTTGTCGGCCGGATTGACCGTCTTCCATCCGGCCCGCCGCAACTGCGCCGCGGCCGCGTGAAAGGCGGGAAAATTGTGTTCAGGCCGACCCGTCATCGGGCCGGAGATGTAGATAAAATTCGGTCTGGTCAGCATTTCAGTTGTTCTCCGGAAGGGCCTGGATTTCGGACACTTCTGCTGCACATTCGGTCGAGGTGGTCTTGGCCAGTCGGCGTCCCTGGCACCGGCACTGGCGGCACTCCCGCCCGATTCCGAGCGGGCTGCGTTTGTGGCGGTTGAACTCCGAGAAGGGTTTGATCTGGCCGCAATACGAGCAAATCTGACAGTCGATATCGCTGTCCTGGCCGACGCCGACAAAGAGCCTGGGGTTTGACTTCACGATTTCCCAGTCCAGCCGGCGGATGGAAAACCACCGGTCGTCGATGCCGACGGCTTCCTTGACGGCGTCACAAACCAGGTCCACGACGTTCACGGCATCGCCCTTGTGGTTCGGCTTCTGCACAAGGATGTCGATCCAGACCTTGTTGTGGGCCACACGGATGCAGTGTAGACCCTGGCGTAGGGACAAGACGATGGCCTGCCGTATCTGTCTCGCCTCCCGGCGCAGGGCAACATGCCCCGTGCGGCACATCGTATAGATATGATTCTTGGACGCCGCATAGGTGAACGGAACCGCCGCCCTCACGTTCCACAAAAGGTCCGGCCCGTCGTCCTCATACCAGGCGATGTTGCTTGCGGCGGTCCGATTCGACGTCGCGCCGGCAACCTTGCTCAATTCCTTCCTCCGGCCAGCCTCGTCGGCGTTACGCAGCGCCTGCTCGGCTGAGGGCGGATTCTCCCGTACCCACAATTTCTTCCGCGCGAGGTCTCGTTTCTCTGAGCAGGGCCGACAATACTTTTGTGTCGGACCGGTCTTCGGGGCTTGCACGCCACAATCTGCACAGGTCAATTCGCCAAACAATCGATTCTCCTTATCGTTCCCCGGTCGAGGTCGCGCCGCCGGCGGTCCGGCGGAAAGGCGTCCAGCGCCAGGGCGATCCGCCCGCCGGCCGGTGGTTTCCTGGGGCCGCCCCCGGCCAGGAGGGCACAGACGTTCGCCCGGAACGTCCGCCCCTCCCGGCTGATCAGCACGCGGGGGCCGACATGGCGCCAGTAGGTGTTGATCGTCGGCGGGTACGGCAACGTCAGTCGCGAGCTCATCCGGCGTCCTCCAGGCTGCGTACGGCGTTGTCCCAACTGCCGCTATAGTCGCCGTCGTTGGCCTGCCGTCTCTCGGCCGCCGCCAGGGTCGCTGCCGACGGCTCCGGCGGCTCGCAGGTCGAGCAGTCGCCATAGTTACCCAGCCGGAAGGCCGCGGCGGAAACGCGCATCGGCTCTCCGCAACTGGGGCAGAACGCCCGCACGTACTTGCTGCCTGGAATTGCTTCGCCGGCTCGTTCCATGGGTTCCTCCTATCGTTTCCAGGGCGGCGTGTTGTCGGTCGGCGC
This sequence comes from uncultured Planctomycetia bacterium, assembly GCA_903929765.1. Lineage (GTDB taxonomy): Bacteria > Planctomycetota > Phycisphaerae > FEN-1346 > JAACEH01 > CAIYVX01. The sequence continues at coordinate 32,474 of CAIYVX010000079.1, read as the reverse complement.
CGCCTGCTGCGGCTTGCCGGCCGCCGTTTCCTTTTTGGCGTAGCCCTTGACCTCGTTGGCCAGTTCGCCGTTGTCCTCGCGCTTCTTCAACTTCACGGTGATCAGCAGTGGGATGTTGTGCAGCTCGACCGAGTCGCGGGGCTGCATCACGCCGACGGCCCGGCAGACAGCCGATAGGTTGCCGCGGGCGATCTTCACCGTCTGGGCGTTGGGGTGATTCAGGCACAGCCGGTCCCAGACCTTGCGGTCCTTGAATTGGCCCTCGAGGATGGTGAACTCGAGGTTGAGGTAGCTGCCGGTGCCGTCCTTGGTCGGCTTCATCTCGGTGCCGGTGATGGCCGCCAGGTACTTGGCGGCCGGCAGCGGTTCGAAACTGGTGCTGGGTTCCACTTCGTGAGCATTGAATCCATTCAGATTGGCCATAATTCATTTCTCCTTTGTTTTGAGTTCGGGGTTTTCGGTTTCGGCCACGGTCACGCCGTGACCGGAGCCGGGGGATTGCTGGCCGGGGCGACTGGCGGCGCCCCGGCCATAGCCTGCATCAGCGCCGCCCATGACAGGGGCAGTTCCGCCGGCAGGTCGTAACGATTCTTGGCCACGCAGGCCGGGCTGCCGACGCAGCGCAGGATGCGCTCGCCGCCGTCTTTGCCCAGGCCCGAGGCGATGGTCCGCTCGCGGTTGAAGCCGGTGTCCTCGGTTTTGGTGATGATCTTGCGGGTGGCGAACAACACGCCGTCGGCCCACTCGGTCACGAGGGCCGTGGCGTGCTTATGCAACCGCGGCGAATAGCGGTCGTAGGCCGCCTGCTCGGGGTCTTCGAACTTCTCAACTTTGGCGTGGGCCAGGAGGATGACGCACATGCCGCGCTGGTTGCGGAGCACGTTCAGGCCGTCGAGCACCTTCCGCCAGGGCGTCAGGGCGTGGGTGTAGCCGCGGGCGTAGCCTCCGTCGACCTTTTCGATGCTGGCCACGCCGTACTGTTCGCACAGGGCGTCCCAGACCAGCCGCTCCAGCCAATCGAGAGAGTCGATGACGACCGTTTCGAAGTCGTGCGGTTCGTGGATCAGCGACTGGAGAGCCGCCTCGACGTCCGCGAAGCTGGTCGACAGCGGGAACGAGGCGCAGTCGATCTGGTCGAGACCATCTTCGGTCGGGATGAAGATCGGCTTGGGCGCCTGGGCGGCCGTGGTGGATTTGCCGATGCCCTCGGTGCCGTAGATGACGAAGCGCGGTGGCGAGGGGTGGCGGCCGGTGCGAATCTGCTGCAACATGCTCATGGTCGGCTCCTTGTGTTTGGTGTTCTCGTTTAAGTCCCGGTTCATTGGTTAGGAATGGCGTCCGGGCGGGTTTCCCTCGGGTTGGCCGTCTCGTACCACGAGAGGCGGCATGCCCATGCGGCCACCCGGCCCGCCCGGACGCAGAGGCGGGTTAAGTCACGTCCAGAAGGCGCACCTCCTCGTAGCCGGTCGGCCAGAAATCTTTCTGCCGGCAAGTCAGCAACCGCCGGATGGCGGCCTCGTTTTCCTGGCGGGCTACGGCCAGGGCGTCGTCGCCGACACGCCAGACGCCACAGCGGAAAGGTTCGCGTTTTTCGACGGCGACGATATGGACGGGCACGTGTTTGGAGATAACGACGGCCAAGACCGACTGGTAGAAGGCCAGTTGGGTCAGATAGCGATAACGCCGGGCGTCGGCCTCGAACCAGTCCAGTTCGTCACAGGTTTTGAGGTCGACAATGCCACGGTACGGATGGGTCCAATCAATGCGGATCTGACAGGGCGTGCCGCAATACTCGGCCCGGACCACGCCCTCGGCCCGGCCGTAGAGCAGCAGGTCGACCGCCGCGTCGTTCATGGCCACGCCGGCGGCCATCTGCTCGACCAGGGCAACCTGGTCGTGGCTCAGGACCGGTTTGCCCTGGGTCTCGGCCCACTCGGCGAAGGCCTTCGTGTTGGCCCCGAAGGGTTGGCCGGTTTTCGGGTTGATCGGTCCGCCCAGGGCGAACTGGCGCTCGTAGGCGTCCCGCCCCTCGAGAATCCGGGTGTGAGCGGCGCGGCCAATAAGGTAGACCGGCGAGTCCTTGTCCTCCACCAACCCCGTCGTCTTCTTGAAATACAGCCACGGCGACTTCATGAAGGCGATGAGCTGGTGGCTCGACAGGTGCTCGCCGGCCTGGACATGGTACTGCTCGGCCGGTTCGCAGGTCAGGATGTTGAGGTCGAGGTTCAGATTCATCTTTTTTTCGCTCCTGGCTCCGGTCCGTTTTGCCCTGTCCCCCTATTAGTTTCATACCCCGTGGCGCGGCGAAATATAGGAAACTACTGCGAAAAATATTCGCCAAGGCCCTTGGCCGTGAAGGCCTCGCGAAGCCGCGGCAGGTAGACTTCGTCGAACTTCCAACGCGGAATGCCCAGCTTGCGAACCGCCTCGGCGATGGTCATGGTCGACAGGGCCTCGGCCGCGGCCCGCAGTTCCTCCGGCAGTTCCGCAAGCACTGCCGCTACGTCCAACGCCAATTCGTCACGGTCGGCCGCCAAGCGCGTTTGGCGGCCCAAGCGCAGGTCGTGCCCGTCCTCGGGGATCGTCTCGCCCAGGGGGACGAAGTCGCCGTCCTCGTCCTCGACCTCATCGTCCAGCGAGCAATCCTCGCGTTCCGGGTCGCGCCGCTCCCGCTTGGCGTCACGAACCATGTTGCTGATCTTCCGTTCCACCAAGCGTTGCACAAAAGTGCTGTTGGTCGCCTTGGCCGGGTCGAACTTGGGCAACCGTTCCAGCAGGTCGAGGACCAGTTCCTGCTCGATGTCCTCAACGTCCTGCCCGGCGAACCCTGGCATGCCGACCAGTTCTCGGGACTTGTGGTGAATGAACTCCATCGCGTACTCGCTGATTTCGCACGTCTTCTTGCTCGTCTCCATTGCAGACCTCCCGTTTTTGGCCGGGAGGCGTGGCGTGGGTGCCCAGGAAGACAGCGGCCGTGCAAAAAAGCGGAGGCGTTGCAGGACTGCCGCAGCTGCGGCACCCACAACGCCTCCACTTTGTGGCCGGTTAGTTGACAGGTACTTGAATCGTTAAAGAAATACAATGTGGGGAGCCGGCCCCCTCTTTCAGGCGACCACCTCCTCGACGGTCATCCTGAACGGCAACCCGTGTTTGACCTCAAGGCTGCTGATGACGCCGTCCCCCAGGGCCTCCATCTGGGCAAAGAGCTCCCGAACTTCGGTCTTCAGGGCAAAGTCGACCTTGGCGACCTCCGGCCGCGGACCGTTCTCGGCGCCGAACTTGATTTCGCGGACCACTCGCGGACGTGGCGCGAAGACCGGTTGTCCGTCCCTGATGACGAGACCCTCGATGCGGCCGAAATTGACGGTCTGCATCATTTCGACCAGACGCCGGTTGTCCGGTTCCAGCGCTCCCAAACTAACTGCTTTAACCATGTCGGAATCCTTCCCCGAGCCATCGGGGGCGAGCACCATACCCGTCCGCGTGACTCGTTGTCTGGGTCGGATTCTCGCCGACGATTTCCTGGCGCAACAAAAGCGCAACAAAAAAGCAGCGGAAGATTTTCGTCTTCCGCCGCTTGGCCCGGCACGTCAGCGCTGAAAATTTTTCAAAGTTTCCTGCGGCGCAACTTCAAACCGCTAGTTGCGCTTCTTGGTTTCCTCGTTGATCTCGCCAATAATCGCATTGCGGATCTGGGTGACCTCGTCGTTCTGGAGGTGTTCCTTCTTCACAATCCAGGCTAGGAAACTCTCGACCTGCACTCGGCAGGCCCGCCCGGATTTTCCGTTGTACTTGATCTCTCCCGCCTGTATCGCCTTGGACAAGGTGCCTTTGTGGAACGGGATGTCTGGGCCGAGGACTTGATTGGTCGCCCGAACAAGCTGCGCTTGCTTGGCCTGGTCGAAACCACTGCCGGATTTACCGTCAACCTTCACTCCCTTGGTCGGAGAGCCAGGCTTGGCCGCGAGAACCTCCTCAATTACCCTCATCAGGGGGCGTCTTTCATCAAAGGGCTTCGAGATGCAGGCACTCACCCCCAAGGCGTGCAATTCCGTGGAGATCCCCCAGCCGTCACTGTGGTAACTGGTCATGGCGATAACCGGCGTATGCTCTTTGCCGGCGGTCGCCCGAATTCTCTTCAGCGTTTCGATTCCGTAAATCTTGTCTGGAAAAGCCCCGCCCATCCGCGCCGGTATCTTCAGGTCGAGCAGGACATAGGCAAATTGTTCGGCTTGAAACATGGCCTGGGCCTCTTCGAGGCTCTTGGCCCGGGCAAAGGAATCTCCGCGCCCTGCCAGAGCCTCTTCTATGGCGGGCATAATGTCGTCCTGGTCTTCCACAATCAAGGCCCTAGCCATTTTCAGCATCCTGCGCGGCCAAGGGCAGCGTAATGGTAACCGCCGTGCCTTTGCCGAGTTCGCTTTCCACCCGGAGCGTTCCATAGTGGGCTTCGACGTTCTTCTTCGCGGTGAGCAGCCCCAGTCCCATGCTCCGCTTCTTCTTCGCATTCTTCCGGCCTGGCAGGAAAGCCAGCAACGCCGTCAGTTCGTCCGGGGACATTCCGCAGCCGTTGTCACGCACCTCAATGGCTACATGGCCGTCCGCAGTGCGGGTCGTAATTCCAATCCGACCCTCATCAAGCCGGCCTTCTTCGTTCAACAGGGACTCGTAGGCATTCGTCACGATGTTGGCCAGCGCCTGGACGATGAGCTCCCGGCACATCGGCACCCGTGTCCCCGCAACCTCTCCATCGTCAAGCGCGACCGGATTCAGATCGACCCCGCGTTCCGCCAGGTTGCGATGCACCTGTTCTCCAGCTTGCCGGACCACTTCCTGAACCCATTCCGGATGCCGCTCGACCGGGAGGGCCTTTGAGTAGGCCACTACCGCCCGAATGTATTGCTCAAGGAAATCCAAGTCCTCAGAAGACTTGACGGCCATCTGCAGCAGATCGCGGTCAACTTTCGCCAGGCCGCTCGTCAGACCGCGCACTTGGGCCTTGAGAGGCGTAAGCATGGTTAGCAGATCGTGAAGCAGTTCGTCTGCCAGCAACTCAAAGCGCGCCTCTCCCAGGCTGATGGCCTTGTCCGCCATCTCACCGCCGACCTGTCGCGTCAGGCTCTCATATTGCTTGGTTACTTCTTCGATCCCGCGACTGGCCTGCCGGGCCTCGAGTTGGGCCTTTTGGCGGCGCTCGCGGCTTCTTTCAGCAGAACGGCGCACGTACCCGTTCGGATCGGCCATGAGGCGGGCGGCCAGTTGCGAGAAATGTTCCTCAGGCGCATAAAGCAAAAGCTCCGCGACGTCCTGGCGGACCTGCCAGTCAACGTCCTCGGCCAGAAGGAGGACTGCCGGCATGTTGGCTGGGGACAACACCGAAGACTCGCCGTGTTTGAAGGCGTTGCGGAGAACCTTCAGGTGGCGGCGTTTTTCTTCCAAAGACACGCCGTCTTTCTGGCCAAGCCGCGATAGAAACTTTTCGGTGGAACTGCGCCCACTAGCGGAGGTCAATAGTTGTACCTCCTGCGGCGTTCCTTGAACGCCTCTTCGCCACCTTCTAGCAGAGTCACAATTTGTTGCTGGCACACGTCAACCGGGCCTTCCTTCTCGATGACCCCACTTTTGCCCGACGAGTTCAGCACGAAGACTTTGTCGGCATCCCCCAGCACGGGGATGTTGGGGTTGTGCGTGATGAAAATCAACTGCCGTTTCTTCTTCACCTCGCGGATGCGTTGGACCACGGTCGTGAACACGAACCGGTTGTCCAGGTTGTCCTCGGGCTGATCGATCAACAACGGGTTCTCGCTGTCCAGGAGCAGGATGGGCAGAATCGAGGTACATTTCTGGCCGGTGGACAGCGTGAGCGAATTTTTGTATTCGCTACCATCGAGCAGTTCGATACAGGGCAGGTCGATGAGTTCCACGGTCTGGAAATCGTATAGTTCGGGACTGCCGGACAAGGCCGCAATGATCTTCCGCGCCTGCTCGGGGTTGATCTCGCTCCGGTCGACCAGGGCGTCCGCATCCCCCTGATTGATCGCATCGGTGAAATCTGCCGGCGACATGCGGGCCGCGATCTTGGCGGCCACCACGCGGTGCTGGACACCCGCGCGGCTGAGGCTCGTTTCCAGCAGGTCTCGGAATTCCTGGGTGTTTCCATACTGCTCCACGCGGACCCGAATCTGCGGCGAGACCTGCGCATTGATGCGGTCGGCAACGTCTTTCCTTAGGGCAAAGCGGTGGTTCCGCAACTCGGACAACCGGACCAGAAGGGCCTGCCGGTCTTTCAGCAGCTTGTCCAGATCCTTGCGCTTCTGGTCGTGGACTCTCTTGTTGGCCAGAATCTCATTGCGCCGCTTATCCAGGGTGTTCCGTTCGGCGGATTGGCCCAGGGCCTCCTTGTGCTTCACCATCACGCTCTCGAAAGCGACCTCCTGCGTCTTGTGGGTGGCGATCAGCTTGTCGGCCTCTGCCGAAAAGACTCCCGCTCCTTTGCGCACGCGCATCTTCGCCTCTTCCAGAAGACGATCCACGTCCCGTCCGCAGTCCACCAGGACGTTGCGCAAGGCCGCGACCGCCGCGGCGTTTGGTGCACCCGTCTCATCCAGGTCGAGGACCGTGGCGATGTCCTGCCCGATCCGGCCGCACAAGGCCTTGGTTTCGCCGGCATAGTCCTCCAGGGAACTCTGGACTTCTTCGATGGCCCGTTTCTCGCGGTCCCGTTGGGCCTTGTGCTCATGCGCCTTGTTGATGGTGGCGGCGTCTTGTCCGGTGGTGGCCTTGAACTCCTTGAGCCTGGCCTCCAGGCTCGGCAGCGTGCCCAATTCGCCCGCCAAGCCGCCGATGACCTTGAGGGCTTCGATGCACTCGTGGGCGTTAGACTTCAGCGCGGAAGCGGTCCGTTCAATCTCGTGGTTGTCTCTGTGAACCTGCTCGGACTCGAAGTTGTCGATCAGGGCTAGCTGAGACAGGGGGTCGTCAGCAATTCCCTCCACTTCATTCTGGCTGTAGATGTCGGTGCCGAAAAGTCCGCCGGATGAAAGGGTGATGTCGGTCGGAATGCCCTTGGCGTCCAGCACGACCGGTTCTTCCCCCGCCGAACGACTCACGATGTAGGTCAAGCCCTCTTTGGTCTCGATGGTCAGGCGGATGCGACCGCCGCCGAGATTGTGCTCGATCAGCCCTGGAATATTCCTGCGCCCGGTACCATCCTCTCGAACCAGGCCGAGCGCGTAACGGATGAACTCCAGAAGCGTGGTTTTGCCGGTCCCGCGCCCACCGATGATGCAGTTAAGCCCTGGGGCGAATTCACACTCGGCCCCATCCATGAATCCGCCCACAACGGCCAGTCGTCGTATGCGATGGAAGCTTGGCTGTGTCACGTAATTCTCTCCGTTCTCAGGGCACCCCATCTTGCGCGTTGTCGTTGGCGGCAAAGTCGAGGCGGTTGACGTCGTGTAAGTGCCGAAGCATGGGCGGCCACGGACAGTGGCTCGCGAAGCCGCGATGCAGGCATTGTCCGTTTTTGCCGAATTCATGCAAGAGGAAACAGTCCAGCTCGAAAAGGAAGGCAGGGGCGACCACGCGTCAAAATTTTCCCGCATTTTGAGCCGCCACGGGGTATGAAACTAATAGGGGGACATCGTAACCACGCCAGACAATGCGCCGGTCGCAAAGCGAAGGCCGTTGTGGGCACATCCTGCAAAGGAACCCGCAATGAGCCTCGTGGCGGCCGAACAGAACGCAAGCCGAACGACAGCCGACAAACGCCCGGCCACCGCGTCAGAACCGCCTCACAGGCCCGCAGGCGGCGCGGTGAAAACTCACCAAAAATCACACTCGGAATCCCCTTGCTTCCCCCGCCCGAAAAGCCCTCATGGTGTCAGAGGTTCAGAACGGGTGCGCGTTTTGGGCGACCGTTTCCGACCGAGCGACGAGCAAGTTCAGAAGGCGCGACAGTGGCTCGTCGAGGAATTGGTTGAGCAATCGATGGAGATGATGAAAGATGGCAACCGCAACCAGTAAGATCGACGCCGTTTACGCCCGGTACAGCAGCCACGGGCAGGACGGCAACACCAGCGTGGAGGTCCAGGTCGAGGAGTGTGAGCGGGCAGCGGGCCGGAAGCTCGTCCCCTACATTGACCGGGCCTGCACGGGCCGGGCCACGGCCCAGCGGGCGGAACTCCTCCGCCTTTTGGACGACGCCGAGAAAGGTCGCGTTGGAACGCTGTGGCTGTTCAAATGGGACCGGTTGGCCCGGAATCTCGGCCAAGCCACGGTCGTCATGGAGCAGATGCAAGACTTCGGAGTCGAAGTTCGTGTCGCCAACGGGACCGACCACCCACTGGTCCGCAACATCGAGTTGGCCGTCGCCGAGGACTATTCCCGTGTCTTGGCCGAGCGCGCTCTCAAGGGCATGGTCAAGCGGGCTGAGCAGGGCCGGTGGGTGGGCGGCAAGCCGCCCTATGGTTACTCCCGCGTCATCGCCCTCGACGAGTCCAAGCGGCTCATTATCAACCCTGATGAAGCAGAGAACGTCCGCTGGATGTTCCGACGCTACCTGGAGGGAGCAGGCCTCAAGCGGCTGACTCGCGAACTTCATGGGCGGGGCATCCGGCCTCGAAAGAATCCGGTCTGGACCTTCACCAGCGTCAGGAGCATTTTGGTTAACCCGGTCTACACGGGCCGTCTGACGTTTGGCAAGAAGCACTACCGCCTCAATCGCCGGACGGGGCGGCGAGTTGTCTCCTGGACTGCGCCCGAGGCACAAACCGTTTTCCAGGACGAGTCCTTGAGGCTCATCTCCGACGCAGACTTCAAGCGGGTCAGGGAGCGGATTGCCACGCGGACTTCCGGTGAGAGACCGAAGTGTGGCGGGATTCAGCGGGCACTCACCGGCCTCGTATTCTGCCCTGAGTGCGGCCACGTTCTATATGCTCGCCGGAGTAAGGACCGGACTTTCCTCTACTGCGGCCACCGAATCGCAACGGCCGGCTTGGGTTGTAGTAATGATGGCAGCCATCTTGAGAAATCAGTCGTTGACGACCTGTTCGCTACGTTTTGGGAAATGGTTGGCGACACGGAGGCCATCGTTCAGGCCGCGGTGGGCGAACTCCGGAAGCGGCTTAATCGCAGCAAGAACCGAGTGATCGAACTCCGCCGGGAAATCGCCGAGGCCGAACGGGAGATTGGGGCAACGACGCGGCTCTTAGCCGACCCGGACATTGAGGCCACTGCGAAGCGGGCCATCGCGGGAGCGCTCACGAAGCTCCAGGAATCGAAGGACGCCAAAGAGAAGGAACTGGCCGACATAGCGACGGACACCACGGACGCCGACATGCTGGAGGATACGATTCGCCTGGCACTGACCCAGGTGCAGGAAGGAATCCGCAACCCGACGCCGGAGCGGTTGCACCTGCTGTTTGAGCAGTTCGTGGGGCCGATGGAACTGGACGCCGCGGGGCTACCGGTACAAAGAAAGCGTCCCGCGGAGAATGATCCCCGCGGGACGCACCTGGTCGAGTGGAGGCAAGGGGAGTTGAACCCCTGACCTTCTGGATGCCATCCAGACGCTCTCCCAACTGAGCTATGCCCCCGTAAGGTTGTCCGGGCCGGTCTTGGGACGCCAACCCGGTAAGTCGCTTATTATAGCCGTCACCGTCCGTTTGTCAAACTTTTCGCGGGCCACTGGCCGCTGAAGACTTCGGCCGCCGGCCCGGTCATCAGGACGTGGTTGTCCTCGCCCCAGTGCAATTCCAGGTCGCCGCCGTCGAGATGGGCGACGATGTGGCGGCCGGTGCGGCCGGTCAGGACTCCGGCCACGCAGACGGCGCTGGCCCCGGTGCCGCAGGCCAGGGTGATGCCGGAGCCGCGCTCCCAGGTCCGCATGACGACTTCTTCCGGTCCCTGCACCTCGACGAAATGGGCGTTGGTGCGCTTGGGAAACCACGGGTGATTTTCCACCAGCGGCCCCAGTCGCTCCACCGGCACGGCCGAAATGTCGTCGACGTAAACAACGGCGTGCGGATTGCCCATGCTGACGCAGGTCATTTCGTACTCGTCGCCGTCGAGATTGATGCGGACGTTGACGGCCTTGTCGCCCTCGACCGTGACGGGAATTTCCTCGGGCCGCAGGCGCGGCTCGCCCATGTCCACGCGGACCCGCTCGACTTTGCCGTCGCCGCCGAGGAAGAGCTTGAGGGTGAGCACGCCGCGCCCGGTCTCGATTTGCAGGTCGGTCTTGTGGGCGATTCCGTGATCGTAAACGAACTTGGCGACGCAGCGAATGCCGTTGCCGCACATTTCCGACTCGGAGCCGTCGGCGTTGAACATGCGCATGCGGGCGTCGGCCTTTTCGGTGGGCAGGATGAGAATCAGGCCGTCGGAGCCGATGCCGAAATGACGGTCGCTGACGACCTGGGCCAGCGCCGCCGGATCGGCCACCTGCTCCTCGAAGCAGTTAACGTAGACGTAATCGTTGCCGGCACCCTGCATTTTTGTGAAACGCACGTGAGACTCCTTCTTTACCAGTGGCACGGGCGTCCCGCCCGTGAGTCTCAGGGGCATCTTGCCCCTGGTTTTTTCTTCTTTTGAAGCCCCCAGCACTGCTGGGGGCTGCTGTTGTTGTTATCGCCGCTCCATTATAACCGAAAATCGCTTGACCGGCAGGAGGTTCGCGGGCAATCTATAGCTGCGATAAATGGCGATCGGAATTTTTTTTATGTCAGGCCAAGGGAAGAGCTTCATACAGACGGAGAGTTTCACATGGACCGAGCGTGGACAGTAGGCTTTGTCGTGCTGGCGGCGCTGGTCGGCGGATGCCGCGACAATAGTCGAGCCGTGGTGCCAAAACCAAAGTTGGAGTCAGTTGTGTCAGCGGATGGATTTCCGCTGCGTGTCGGGAACAACTGGACGTACGAAGGCGTGGTCAGATGCCAAAAAGCTGACGCGGGGGTGAGGGTGACGACGGGTCGGGTGCGCGTCACGATGCGTGTAGTCGAAGAGAAGAAGACGGACGGGGCGTCGCTGTACCTGATGCAAGGCCACCCGGCGGACGCGGCGTGGTTCGAGCCGCATGGAAAGCCGGGCGAAATCGTTGAGGTGCTTGCATCGAGGTACGGGTACCTGGTCGTCGCAAACAAGGTTTTCCACATCGACGAGAAGCGGGCGGACAAGGTGATGCAGGCTATGAAGGCGGACGGTTTCCTGCCGCTGGGCTTGGTCGAAGCGAACGACCTGGAGTTCGAGTTCCCACTGGTGCCGGGCAATCGCTTCGGCACTCCCGACGGCATAACCCGGCCGGATTTCAGCTATTGCTGGCGGGTTGTGGATGCGGCGGACAAGAGGTTTGCCCCCGCCTTGCCGCAGGGCAAGCAACCGCTCACGGCGGCGCGGTGCCGGCTGGTTTTTGATACCCGGCCGGACCACCAGATCGTCGGTTTTGATCCGACAGTTGGAATAACCGATTTTGCCTACGAACATCACGGGACTGTGGCAACAGTGCAATTGATTCTTACGGGATACAATGTCAAACGATAGGACTTGAAGCCAGCCGCGTGGCTGCAAGCAGCAACCCTACGTTATGTCCATCTTTTCGAGAGCAACGAGTGAGGACAAAGCACACACTTTGGCTCCGACTAAAGTCGGAGCTTCAAAGTGTGGCACCCGGATTTTGGACTAATACGCAAGGCCCTGAACATGACGGCAAACAGCGGCCGCCAGGCCACCCCGCCCGGTTTCCTGGCCTCAATCCGTCTACTTCAGGTACTCCGGCCACTTCTCGCCGTAAGTTTTTTCATAGGCCGCATCGGCGGCGCGGCAGAGGTCGGGGACGGCGGCCCAGCGGGTCTTGTACCGGAGGATCCATTTTTGGCCGTCCTCCTTCTGTGCCGGGTCGAATTTGGCGGCGGCCAACTGCTTCCGCCCGATCTCGACGGCCTCCTGGTAGAGCGCGCGGCTTCTGGCCAGGTAGTCGGTCATGGTCTTGATCGCCTCATTGTATTGCCGGTCCCAGTCCTTGAGAAAGGGGTCGCCGCTGTCGCCGATCTTCTTTTCCGTGGCCGCGACCGTCAGGTTCTGAAACGGCGCCAAAACAGCCGCGGCCTCGGGGCCGGTCTTGTGGTCGACCACCGCAAAGATGGCATCCTTGACTTCGTCGGACCGTTTCTGGAGCACGACGGTGTCGAGCCAGGACCAGGTCTGTTGCGGCTCGGTCTGGTGAAGGCCTCCCGGCACCGTGTAGATGGTCGTCGGATAGCCCTTGTGGGCGAAGTAGAAGCGGGCGTGCTTGGTCGCGGCGCTGATGTCGGCCCGATCCTGTTCGCCGCAGAGCAACAGGACCGGTCGATGGTTGGAGGGTGGGTGCGCGGCAAAGACGAAAGGATTGCCCAGATAGAGTATGGAATAAGCGCTCGACTGGCTTACCAGGAAACTGTAAATTTCGGAATAGGTGCCGAAGCCGCGGAGGCTCACTTTGCCGCCCAGGTCGTAGCCGCTGGAGACGATCACCTTCTTGTCCACGTTGTAGGTCGCTTCCAGGAGGTGGATCAGTTCGGTCGTTTCGTCTGCCGTGGCCTCGTCGTCCAAATTCATCTTCAGTTCCGGGTGCCAGGTCGGGGCGACGGCGATCCAGCCGCGGCTGACGGCGCCATCGCAGGTGGAATCGTGGATCATCTCCGCGCCGGAGCTGCCTTTGCCGTGGGCCAGGACCAGGATCGGGCAGGGCGCCGTCGCCTTGTAGTTTTCCGGGACATGAACCCAATGCTCGTTGCCCGTCTTGGGCCCCTTCCAGGACCAGAGGCCCCGTTTCACCTCGAGTTTCGCCCCCGGGGCCGCAGGCGGCGCGACCTGGGTTCCCGCGGCCCGGCCCGCCGCCACCAGGGCCGCCAGAAGAACGACCGCCGCAGCAACTCCGATCCGCATAAATTTTGCCACGGGTTTTGCTCCTTCCGAAGGCTCCGTCCACATGAATGGACTTATATTAGGCCATTTTAGTGTGGGTTGATCAACTTCACGCCTGGAAAATAGCTTCTGTATCGTGCCACATCCCGAGTGATTAGCGCCAGTCCTTGCACGGCGGCGTGGGCCCCGATAAAGAAGTCCGGCAGGGTGGTTCGTTTCTGCCCGCCGCGCTGCCGGTATCTCTGGAAACACTTGCCGGCCAGGAACGCCGCCTCCAGCGGAATCGACCGCCGCGCGACCATGCTTTCGGGCAGGGCCGCATCGAGGTCTTCAATACGCTCGAAGCCGATGGAGACTTCGGCGTAGATGATCGGGTTGATGACCAACAGATGGTTCTGGGCGCACTCCTCCAACGACCGGCTCGACCAGTCGAACCAAGCCGGATCCTCGGTCAGCACGTCCAGCAGGACATTGGAATCGACCATCATCTCGGCCATCAGTCGCCCCTCGTCAGAGCCATGATCTGGTCCGTGGAGAGGCGTTTAGAGGCGCGGCCGCGCATCATGGCGATCAGCTTGCCGCCCCGTCGCTGAGTCCGGGCGGATTTTTTCAGAACCACGTTCTTGCCGCTGACGGCGAATTCCACGTCCGTGTTGGCCAACAGACCCAACTTCCGCCGGATGCCGATGGGAATGGTCACCTGGCCCTTCTCCGTTACTTTCATAACCGCTTCCTCCTCAGAAATTCCTACCAACATAATTCTTACCGCGTCAGCGGTCGGTGTCAAACAGAATTTGGCGGTACATTTTCGCTTGACCGCAGTGGCCTGGCCGCGCATCCTATGCTCCGGACAATTTTTCCGAAAGGATCGCGGCCATGATCAAACTCTCCTTCTGCACCCTGGGCCAGCCGAAGCTGCCGCTGGAGCAATTTACCAAACTGCTCCAGGCCTCGAAGTACGACGGCATCACCCTGCGCGGCCGGCCCGGCGAACATGTGCACTGGCAGGACTCGCCGGAGCGGCGGCGCGAAGTGAAGAAGATCTGCGCCGACGCCGGGCTGGAAATCCTGGCCCTGACGACTTACATCTTCTCGGCCTCGCGCGACGCCGGAACGCCTGAGCAGTCCGACACCCGCAATGAACCGGGGAACATCGAGGAATTGAAGCGCTGGGTCGCTCTGGCCGCGGACCTGGGCGCGGCAAACCTGCGGGTTTTTGGCGGCGGATTGAGCGAAGGCGACACGATGAGGAAAGCCACGCCGCGCGTGGCCCGAATTATGGACGCCGGAGCGGCGGTCAATCCGGCGGTGAACATCTGCCTGGAAACGCACGACATCTGGAACACGGGCAAGATCGTCGGCAAAGTGCTGGACTCTACCACGCGGCCCAACTGCAAGGTCCTGTGGGACATTCATGGTCCGGCGCACAGCAACGAGCCGGTCCGCACCACCTTCCGCAAGCTCCGCCCGGAGCGCATCGCTTATCTCCACGTCAAGGATTGGTTCCTCATGCCCGGTATGGACCAGCCTTACAACTGCCTGATCGGGGCCGGCGAGACGCCGTTTGCCACGATCATCAAAATCCTCCGCCGGGCCGACTGGTCGGGGTATTTCGATGTCGAGTGGGAAGGCGTTTATCACCCCTACATGCCGCCGGTCGAGGTGGCCATCGTTCAGAGCGCCTTGAAACTGAGGGAGTTTCTTGGAGTCCAATCGGCCTGAGGTTGGTTTCAACCGTAAATCAGGTTGGACGTTCGGAAACGGCGAATATCCAACACTCAATATCCAATATCCAATCATGAAGTCAGACTCCGATCCGGAATCCGCACTTCATGATGGGGTGTTGAGTGTTGGTTATTGGATATTCGCTGTTTTTCTCTTCTCCCGAGGTCACAGGTTCCAAAATTCATCTCGGACAACAAACCGTAAAGTTATCGGACTCTCCCGGCCGATATTACCGTTGAGAACGCCAGCGCGGAGAATGCGCGGCACTGCGGCGCGGAGTCGCGCCGTCCAAATCAACGCCCGGAGGGCCATGCCGATGCCATCGCCGAAATACATTTGTTGCGCTCTGGTTCTGGTCATAGCTGCGCCGGCCCTGGCCTTAGTTCCGGGCGGCGAGGCGGAACTCAATCACAGCTACACCCGCGAACGCCAGCTAACCGTTCCCTTCGGCCCGGCGGCGCTCGAGGCCGTGCGTCAGGCCGCGCCGTCGAGCAACGCTGTGGTGCTCTACGTTTCCGGCAATCACGGGCAGAGTTGGGTCCGCACGCAGAAGCGGGCCTTGCCGACCACCGCGCTGCAGTTCGAGGCGGCCAACGACGGCGAGTTCTGGTGCCTCTTTCGCGGCGAACCGGCCGACGCGCGCGGCCCGGCGCCGGCGGTCGGGGCCAAACCGGATTTCAAGGTCACCATCTCCTCCGCGCCGCCGGTGGTTAAGGAACTTACGGCCATGCCCGCGCACGGCGGGGAACAACTCGTCCTGGTCTGGGACGTCGAGGACCGCGCGCCGCTCGCAGGAGTCACGGCGGTAGCCACCAGTTCCAGCGGGGACCAGACCGTCAAGACCACCGACTCGACCGCAGGCTCCGGCGGCGCCGGGTGCACCAGCTTTGCCGCTCTGGGCGCCGGGAATTGGAAAATCAAAGTCACCTTCGAGGATCTGGCCGGCAACGTCGCCACGCGCACGCTCGACCTGGTCGTGGCCGAACCGCCGCCCGCCATCGTTCCCGCGACCGATATCGCCGCCCTCGCCGCGCCGCCCTTGCCCGGCGAACTGCTCGAACCCGCCGGCGCGGTCCGCTCGCGCGATCCGGTTACCTTTCTCCCCAGCCGCACCCTGACCATCGGCTATCGCTGGGACAAAGACCATCCGCCGAGCCGGCTGGGCCTCTGGGTCACGCGCGACGGCGGGCGCTCCTGGCGCCTCGACCAGACCGCCGCCCAACTGACCGGCAGTTTCACCTACCACGCCGAGGACGACGGGCCGTACGGCTTCTCGATTCACCGCGAACTGGGCGACCAGTCCTGGGGCGTGCCGCGCTCCGGCGACGCACCGGAACGCGAGATCATTGTCGTCGCCACGCCGCCGCGCGTCACCTGGCTGGCGCCGCTGGGGCCGGCCACCGCCGATCCGGCGGTCCTCCTGCCGGCCGCCGTGGCGGGCCCGGCCAAACTCCAGTGGAAGACCGCCAACACCTATCCGGCGGAGAAACCCGTTGCGCTGGAATACCGCGCGTTTCGCGGCACCCAATGGCACCCCCTGGCCGGCCCGCTGATGGATCTGGGCGAGTTCCAGTGGAATATTCCCGACGCGGTGCGCGGCCCGATTGAGGTTCGCCTGACGGTCACGGACCGGGTGGGCCACACGGCGACGGCGATGCTCGCGTTGGACGTCGCTCCGCCCGCGACGGCGTTGGCTGCCGCGACCGGGCAATTGCCCACGGCCAAGGCCGAGGGCAAGACGGAAGCTCGGCGCGCTTACGCCATGGCCACGCTCGCTCGCATCCAGGACAACTGGAAAGGGGCCGAGGAGCAACTGGCCCGGGCCACGGTTCTTGACCCGGACTATGGGGCGGCCTGGTCGGACTTGGGCGGAGTTTATCTGCACGAAGGGCGGTGGGAGCCGGCCGTGGACGCCTACCGCTACGCCGTGGCCCTGATGCCCGAGAGTACCAACGCCCGCCTCGGCTTTGCCCGGGCCCAGGCCGGTCGCGGCGACCTCGACGCCGCCAACGCCTCCCTGAAAACCCTGGTCACGAAAGATCCGACCGATGGCGACGCCTGGGTGCTCTACGGCAAAACGCTCTGGAAGGCCGGCGATCATGCCACGGCCCGGCAGTGCTGGCTGAAGGCCATGAGCCTGGGCGGCGGCCAGACGGCCAACCTGGCCGAAGTCCAGCGACTATTGAAGTTGAAGGATTAGAAGCGAAGCAGTATAGTGGCGGGTGGCGTGGCCCACGCTTGCGTGGCCACGTTGAGGGGCGAAGTGCATGGTCACGCTTCGCGTGAACCATGCCACCCACCGTTGACTATTTCACGAGGTCTGAAGCCTCTTCCTATGTATCTCTCTCAACTTTCACAACATCTCCAGAAGGACCGCCTGAAGCCGCTCTATGTGGCTTTCGGCAACAATGCCTTTGAAATTCAGGAGGCGGTGGCGGCACTGAAGGAGCGGGCGGCGCGCGACGGCGACGTGCAGGAATTTTCCAAAGATCAGCGGAAGTTGGCGGACGTGATGGACGCCCTCCAGGGCGCTCCGATGTTCGCCGCCTTCCAGATGGTCATCCTCCAGGGGGCCGACAAGTTCGTCAGCGACGGCCGCAAGGCCCTCGAAGCTTATCTCGAACATCCCAGCCCGACGGGCGTCCTGGTGCTCACGGTCGAAAAGTGGACCAAGACTACGGTTCTGGCCAAGAAGGTTGAAAAACTTGGCGGTGACATCGCCTGCTGGAACCCGCGCTCGGCCGCCGACGTGCTGAGTTGGATCGCCCGGCGGGCCAAGTCGGCCCACGGCAAAAAGATTTCCACTGCGGCGGCGCAACTGCTGGCCGACCTCTGCCAGGACGACCTGGCGGCGCTGGCTGCGGAACTGGCCAAACTTGATCTTTACGTCGCGGCCGCCCCGGAGATTACCGAGGAAGACGTGGCGGCGGCGGTGATGAGTTACCGCGCCTTCAAACCTTTTGATCTGGCCGACAAACTGGCCGCCGGAGATTTGCCGGGGGCGCTGGCCGTGGTCGAGGGCCTGATGGACGAGGGGTTGCCGGCGGTGGTGCTGGTGGGCACGCTGCGCAGCCAGTTCCGCAAGTTGCTCGACGCGCGGTTTCTGGCCGATACGGCGGGCGTGCCGGCGGCGGTCAGCAAATTCGCCCATTTTCCCGCTCAGCAGGACGGTCTGCGGCGGCAGTTGCAGCGGTTCACCTCGGCCGATCTGGTCAAGGCTCACCGCCGCCTCTTGGAGGCCGACCTCGAATCCAAGACCAGCCGCTACCCGGAACGGTTGATCGTCGAGCGGCTGCTGACGGCGATGGCGGGCGGGACGGCTAGGTGAATAGTTTGTCGGGTTTTGGCCCGTCAGGGCTTTTCGGTTTCTTCGGGGAATTATGAAAGTGACCGAGAAACGGCGAATATTCAATATCCAATATCCAATCATGAAGTGCGGATTCCGGATTGGGAGTCTGACTTCATGATTGGGTGTTGAGTGTTGGATATTGGATATTCGCTGTTTTGCGAGGGCTATGAATTATGAAATTAGCGGATGATTTTCCGTCGGGCCAGCGCCCGACTAACTAAATGCTGAGGATAATCCATGACCGTCCGTTTCCTTGCCCTCCTGGCCGTGCTGGCCCTGGCCGGCTGCCAGCAGCCGGAGCACAAAGTCGTGATTCCGACGCCGCCGTTGCCGGACTATTTGAGCCACGACCTGAAGCCCGACACGCCGCCGGGCCAGAGCGCGACTGCGGCCGCCCCGGCCCCGGCCGAATCGGCCCGCGCCGCCAAGCCTGCTGCACCCGCCGTGACGCCTGACCTGGCCGCGCAGATCGCTGACGTGGAAAAGGTGGTCGAACGCATTCAGCAGGAATCCGGCGGCACGAAGACCGCGCCGCTGGGAAAAGATCAGGCTCCGTCGATTAAGCCGGAGGGCAAACCCGTTCCGGTCTCCGTCGAAGTGCCCGCCGAGGCCTCCGCTCCGATCAAACGCCTTGCCCCGAATTCGGTCGGCCTGACCGGCGTTGAACCCGCCGGCGATCCGAACGCTGCGGCAGGTACGACGCCCAAAGCGAAACCGATGGCCGACACGGCTAACGAGAGCGCCGTCCCTGTGCCCGGCGATTCCAAGCCGACGCCGGCCGAGGTGGCCAGTCTGGCGGCGCTGGTCGGAAAATATGAAACCATGGCCGCGAAAAATCCGGCCGACGTTGACGTGGCCCGCACGCTGCGCGTCCTCCAGTTCCTGGCCGGCGAGGACGAGAAGAGCCTGTCGGCCGTGCCGGGGTTGCCGGCGGAGCAGCAGAAGGTTTGGCGCGGGCTGATGTGGACGATGATCAACGCCCGCGACCGGCTGGCGGGGATGAGCCAGGCCGACCAGGCGGCCGAAATTCTCGACGCCCTCGACGAAGTGCGGATCACGGTCGCGCGGCAGGCGCCGCTGGAACTGGGCGAAGTCCGGTTCTGCGACCGCGTGCGCGGCTTCGGCAGTTACGACGTGGTTCCGGCGGCGCGGTTCCAGCGGCGGCAGAACGTCTGCCTCTATAGTGAAGTCAAAAATTTTGTCAGCGAACGGGACAAAGGGGAGGGGGGGAAGCCGGGCGACAAGAAGTCTGACGGCCTCTATCGCGTGCTCCTCAACGAGCGGGTCAGCCTGGAAAACGCCGAGGGCAAATCGGTCTGGCAGGAATCGTTCCCGAACATCGAAGACCTCTGCCGCCAGGCGCGGCAGGACTTCTTCCTGGCCACGCGACTGAACATTCCCGCCGATGCCGCGCCCGGCAAATACACGCTGAAAGTGACCATCGAGGATGCTCTGGGGCACAAGAGCGTGGGGGCGAAACTGGATTTGGAGATTGTGGGCGGGCCGTAGCCATACCAGTGACACGGGCGTCCCGCCCGTGAGTGCCAGGGGCATCTTGCCCCTGGTTTTTGTTTCTGTTTTTGTTTCTTTTACTTATGAAGCCCCCAGCACTGCTGGGGGACGCTGTTGTTTCTGTTATTGATCGTAGTAAAATGGGTAGGTCGGGTCAACAAACCCGACATCCGTTTGAGGAAGCGACCCATGAGACGATACGCGGTTGTAATCGAGAAGGCCGGGGATGGTTCCTTCGGCGGCTATGTCCCCGACCTGCCGGGTTGCGGCGTGTGTGGCTATAAAACGAGTGCAGAAGCCAAAGCCGCACTTGCCGAAGCAATCGACCTGCACCTGACCAAACAGAACGAAGTTCATTTTCCCGCCGTGGAGTACGCCCGGGCCTCGCTTGCGATGAAGATCATCAAGTCTCGTCGTGCCGCCGGGTGGACCCAGGCCGCACTGGCCCGCCGCGCCGCCATTCGCCCTGAAAGCCTGCATCGCATCGAAAAAGGCAAAACCACGCCCGACACGGCGACCATTGCCAAGATCGAACGGGCGTTGGAAGCCGCCGCAACCGACAGCGAATAACCAACAGCCCTCTACTTCCCCGCCCGCTTCCGCCGTGCCACGAGCGCCGCCAGACCCACCGCCAGCAGGCCCAGCGTCGCCGGTTCGGGGAGGATAGGGCCGGTGCCGTTGTTGGTCACCAGAACCTCGTTAGCACTGCCGCCCGTATTGAAATAAGGGTTAGAGCCCGGTATGTTGTCGCCACACACGTTGAAGTAAAGGGCACCGAAAGTCGTGTGGTTCGTTCCGGGAGTGTAATCAAACTGGTAGACCGCCGCAACCTTGCCGATGAGGGTGTCGCTGGGCAGAATCGCCGTGGTCCTAGTGGAAGTATCAATGGAGAAGACTGCGCCATGGCTCGCGCCGGCGGGCACGTTAGAGTCATCTGACACCAGCACGACGTCATTAAAGGTGGAGAACAGGAATGACTTCGGAGACAAAAGTGTGGAAATGTCGGAAGCCGCTGAGGTATTCAGGGTCACGTCCGGCGTGAACATGGTGGCGTTCGCCCCGGTCAGGTACATTTCCGAGCCGAAGTTGTTAATCCTGGCGGCGATATTCGTCCCGGAATCTGGCCCGGGCAACGTATAGCCGTTCGTGGCCGTGTAGTACAACTCAACGGTCAGAAGCCCCTGAACGTCATTCCAGACAATCTGCGACGCATTGCCGATGGTCATCGAGACCTGCCCAGCCATAGCCGGCACGGCCAGCACCAACAGCGCGATCACCGTTAATAAGCTCTTCATTTTGCCTCCTCCTTTAGTATTCCACTGCCCCTATGGTCCCATCTGCTCGCGCGCGGCAACATCACCCCTGAAGTCACCGCGCTCGGGCCAGAGAAACCTCTAAGATGTACTGCTTACTGAATCCCTCGCTTCGTGGGTCCCGCAACCCTTTGCGAGCGCAAACAAAAAGGGGCGTCGCCCGCCTGACAGCGGGAACTCCCCCGAGTAAGTATGATGTACATTATTACCCGCCAATAGTCAAATTTATTTTATATGGGCTAAGACCGTTCCCGCTGTATGTCTTTGGCGGACATTAGGTTGCGGCGAAAGATTTTTTTGGGATTTTTGGGAAAATGATACGGGAGGTTCTCGGTCTCAACCCCTCACCCGGCCCTGACCCTTCGGCTTTGCTCAGGGCAAGCGGGCCACCCTCTCCAGGTTAACGGTCCGTCCGGCGCTGAGGTTGGTGTTGACCGTCATTTGATCTGTGCCGGTCGGGGCGAAGTCGGCGCGGCCTACGACGGCCAGTGGGTTGGCCAGTGATCTGTGCCGGTCAGGGTGAAGTCGGTGCGGCCTACGCCGGCCAGCATCAGAAACAGGCCCATAGCCAGAAAAAGTATGCGGCGAAGCTTGTTCGCAAACATTATAGGACTCCTTTTTCAACAAAGCAGGCCACGCATAAACCCGTTGCCTCTGTTCCCACCCTTCGCCGACACAGCGCAAAAAAGCGGGGATTACGGCCAGCGGCACGCCAATTTCTGGCACATGCCGAACCGCAATCCCCGCATCAAAAACGCTTTCGCCCATCGCCCTCCGGCGACTGCTGACCTGATTATGACTCAAAAACTCGTCAGAAGCAAATAAATCTGGAGAGAAATCAGTTTTTTGTCGTAACCTCTTTTAAAACAAATGGTTACGAAACAAAAAATTTTTGGGAAAATCTAATTCACATCCCCCAGATAACCCAGGTGCGGCTCGAGGTCGAGGCAGCGGATCAGGTGGCGGAGGACTTTGGGAAAGAGGGGATAGGATTCGAGGTTTTTGACCGGCAGCCACTCCACGTCGAGCTGGCGTTTGTCGGGCTTCTGGCCGCGCTCGGCGGCGCGGCGGAGGATGGTGCAGGTGAAGTCGTGATCGACCTGATGGGCGTCGCCTTCGTCGGTGGCGAACTCGTGGTGCGAGGCGATGTAGTCGCGGACGAAGCGCAGCGGACCGACTTCGATCTCGAGGCCAAGTTCTTCCAGGCACTCGCGGCGCAGGGCCTCTTCGAGCGTCTCGCCGGCCTTCTGGCCGCCGCCGGGCAGGGCGTACCACGGCCCTTCGCCCGGCACGCCTTCCATCTTCAGCACGAGGAGTTTGCCGGTTTCGACGATGATGGCCTTGGCGGCGCTGCGGACGCGGTTTTTTTTCATGGCTTCACCGAAGAAGAAACAGCGTCCCCCAGCAATGCTGGGGGCTTCAAAAGAAAAAGAAATGGCAACAACACCACGGGCGGGACGCCCGTGGGACTCATGGGCAAGATGCCCATGCTACTGGTGAAGCTTCTGCTCCAAAATCCCGCTCACGACTTTCGGATTGGCCTTGCCGCCGGAGGCTTTCATGATCGCGCCCATGAGGCGGCCGAGGGCCTGCTTTTTGCCGGCGCGGTAATCGGCGACCGGGCCGGGATTGGCCGCCAGGGCCTCGTCCACCATCCGCTCGAGGGCGGCGGTGTCGCTGACCTGGGCCAGACCCTTGGCAGCAATAATTTCCGCTGCCGAATTTTTCCCGTCGATCATTTCGGAGAGGACCGTGTCGCCTATCGTTTTGGAGATCGTGCCCTGTTCCACGGCCTTCACCAGTTCCGCCAGCCGCTCCGCCGTCACCGGGAAATCGGCGGCCGATTCGATACTCAAGCCGCGCGTGTTGATTTCGCGGGTGAGGCCCTGAGTGACCCAATTAGCCGCCGGCTTCGGCGCGGCGGAAAGTTCGGCGACGCGCTCGAAGTAGCGGGCCATTTCGATCGTCGCCGTTAAGACGCCCGCGTCATATTCAGAGAGGCCGTAGGCGGTGACGAAACGATTTTTCTTTTCCAGCGGCAATTCCGGCAACCCGCGCTGCAACTCGTCGATCCATTCCGGCTTCGGTTCGACGACCACGAGGTCCGGCTCGGGGAAATAGCGGTAATCATTGGCCTCTTCCTTCTCGCGCTGGACGAAAGTTTCGCCGGTCGAGTCGTTGAAGCCGCGCGTGGTTTTGGTGCCGGCTTTCATCCGGCTGTGCGTTTCGTCCCATTCGGCCAATTGGCGGCGCTCTTCGTAGGCGACGCCGCGCTCGACCGCGCGGAAACTGTTGAGGTTCTTCAGTTCGACAATCGGCGTGGCGTGCTTTTCGCCATTTTCGGTGATGTGGAGATTAATGTTCGGCTCGAAGCGCATGTGGCCCATCTGCATGTTGGCTTCGCTCACGCCGAGGTAAGTGACGATCTGCCGGAGGCTCATGCAATAGGCCCGCACTTCTTCGACCGTGGCCAGGTCGGGCTGGCTGACGATCTCGAGGAGCGGCGTGCCCGTGCGATTCAGGTCCACCTCGCTGTAATCGCCATGCTCGGCGTGGAGGAGCTTGCCGGCGTCCTCTTCGAGGTGGGCGCGGAGAATGCGAATCTTCTTGCGGCCGGCTTCGGTTTCGATTTCCAGGTAGCCGTCCGACCCGAGCGGCAGGTCGTACTGGCTGATCTGGTAATTTTTCGGCAGGTCGGGGTAATAATAATGTTTGCGGTCCCACTTGGTGTGCGGCGCGACGGTGCAATGGAGCGCCAGCGCCGCCATCACGCTCAGCCGATATGCCTCGCGATTCATCACCGGCAGCACGCCGGGCAGGCCGAGGCAGACCGGGCAGCAGTGCGAGTTCGGCTCGTCGCCGAAGCTGGTCTGGCAGCCGCAAAAGAGCTTGGTCCGCGTCTTGAGTTGGACGTGGACTTCGAGGCCGACGATCATTTTTACGGTGCGGTCGGTCATGTCTGCACCGCCTTTCCGTCGCCCGCGAGCATTCCTGGCCGACGCTGCCAATCCTGCCGCTCGCGTTCGATGATGGCGGCGGCGGCGAGGAGACGATCCTCGGTGAAAACGTCGCCCATGATCTGAAGGCCGACCGGCAGGCCGGCGGCAGTGAAGCCGCAGGGGACGCTGACGGCGGGGATGGTGGCCAGGTTGGCGCTGACGGTGTAAATGTCGGAGAGGTACATCGCGAGCGGGTCGGCCGTTTTCGCGCCCAGCGGCCAGGCGGCGGTCGGGCTGGTCGGGCCCATGAGGCAATCGACCTGGGCAAAGGCGCGGTCGAGGTCGCCCTTGATGAGTTGGCGGACCTTGAGGGCCTTGAGGTAATAGGCGTCGTAATAGCCGCTGGAGAGGACGTAGGTGCCGAGCATGATGCGGCGCTTGACCTCGGGGCCGAAGCCCTCGGCCCGGCTGCGCGACATCATTTCGATCAGGTCGGACGGTTCGGCGGTGCGGTGGCCGTAATGGACGCCGTCGTAGCGGGCGAGGTTGCTGGAACATTCGGCGGTGGCGACGATGTAATAGGTTTCGACGGCGTAGGCGAAGTGCGGGAGGGAGACTTCGACCAGCTTGGCCCCGGCCTTTTCGTAAACGGCGATGGCTTCGCGGACGAGCCGCTCGACTTCGGCGTCTAGGCCGGCGGCGAAGAATTCGCGCGGCAAGCCGATGCGGAGGCCCTGGGCCGAGGCGCTGCGAACAGCGGCGGCATAGTCCGGGGCAGGGCGGTTGACGGAGGTTGAATCGCGACCGTCCCAGCCGGCGATGACCTGGAGCATGAGGGCGACATCGGCGACCGTGCGGCCGAAGGGACCGATCTGGTCGAGGCTCGAGGCGAAGGCGACGAGGCCGTAGCGGCTGACGCGGCCGTAGGTCGGCTTGAGGCCGACGACGCCGCAGAGGCTGGCGGGGAGGCGGATGGAGCCGCCGGTGTCGGAGCCGAGCGCGAGCGGGGCCATTCGCGCGGCCACTGCCGCAGCGCTGCCGCCGGAAGAGCCGCCGGGAACGAGATCGAGATTCCACGGATTGTGCGTCGGCCCGAAGGCGGAGTTTTCGGTCGAGGAGCCCATGGCGAATTCGTCGAGGTTCGTCTTGCCGACGATCACGCCGTCGGCGGCGCGAATTTTTTCCACTACGTTGGCGTCGTAGGGGGCGTGAAACTTTTCCAACATGCGGCTCGCGCAGGTCGTGGGCAGGCCGTCGGAGGTGCAGAGATTATCTTTGATCGCCACCGGCAGGCCGGCCAGCGGGCCGAGCTTTTCGCCGGCCAGGCGGCGGCGGTCTATCGCCTCGGCTTCTTTCCGTGCCGCCTCGCTGCGCGTACTCAAGAAAGCGTGAACCTGGCCGTCGAGGGAGGCCATGCGTGCCAAAGAAGCGGCGACGAGGTCGCGGCTGGTCGTCTCGCGGCGCTCCAGCGCCGCGGTCATTTCGGTGGCAGTTAGTTCGAGAAGGTCGGCCATAATCTGTCGCCCCTTTGGGGCTAAGAAGAAAAAGAAGAAAAATTAATTCTTGCGGCTCCATACCGGTGGCTTACGCCACCGGCTAAATACTTTCGCCCCTTCGGGGCTGACAATTAATCCTCGTCCCCTTCCAGCACGCGCGGCACTTTGAAACCGGCGGCAGTCCGGCTCGGGGCGTTGGCCAAAACTGTTTCGACCGGCAGGCTTTCGCGCGGCTCGTCGTCGCGAAAGACGTTGGCCACGGCCAGGGCGTGGCTCAGCGGCGCGACGTCGTCGGTTTTCAGTTCGTTGAGTTTGCCGATGTAGTCCAAGACCCGGGAAAGCTGGTCGGCCAACTGTTCCGCCTCGCCGGGGGCGAGGGTGATGCGCGACAGTTTGGCGACTTTTTCGACTTCCTGCCGTTGGAGACCCATGATTGTTCCTCTCCATACCACATGGCGGCAAACAACGCCGCCATGCCACCCGCGCTGCAAAATGAAACGGGCGACAGACGCTCGTCGGGCTTTTTTTGCCGCTTGCCCATCCAGCATCCATCGCCCGAATTTCTGCTTCGTTCTATGCTGCTTTTTTTACGCCTTCGCTTCCGCCGGCTTCTTTTCCAGCTTCGGCCGTTTCGGCGGCTTGACGATGACCCCGGTCTGGATGCACTGCGTGCAGACGGTCATCCGCTTGACCGTGCCATCGGCCGTCTTGGCCCGCACCTTTTGCAGGTTCACGTCGAACTTGCGGCGCGAGATGCCGGTCGTTTTGATGCCGACGCCGCCCAGGTACTTGGCCCGCCCGCGCCGGGCCACCGTATTGCCGAAGGTCGGATGCTTGCCGCACAAATCACACTGTCGAGGCATGACAAATCTCCAGTCCCACTCTTTCCAAGCCGCTCGGAAGTCGGTATTATAGCTTTTCGGGCCTTGTTCGCAAGCAGAATTCCGGCCGGCCCGGCGGATTCCGGTTTATTTTCGTCCCGGCTCTGCCTTTTTTCCGGGCAATAGTCGCCGGGTTGCCGCGTTTGGACCAATAGATCAGATGCCGCCGCAGATTGATCCTGAGAACCTCGCCGCTTGGGTGGCACGCTGCCGAGACGGAGATAGTGCGGCCTTCGAGTTGCTGTTTGAAGCCTTTCGAGGTCCGCTTTACTCCTATCTGGCCCGCACCACCGGCGACCGGCACCTGGCCGAAGACCTGCTCCAGGACGTTTTCCTGCGGCTGATCGAAAACATCGGTCGCTACGAAGAGTCGGGGCGGTTCGAGGCCTGGATCTTTCGCATCGCCGCCAACCGGGTCCGCGACTGGGCCAGGCGGCGCACCAGCAGCGAGTGGGTCGGCAGCATGACCGGCCGCAGCGAAGACTCCGACGAGCCTGGCGTCCTGGACCGCTCGGTGGACCAGCCGCCCGACGAGGGGTTGGTGCGGCGCGAGGAGGTGGCCCGCCTGGAAACGGCCATGAGCCACCTGGAGCGGGAGGAACGCGAAGTCCTGGCCTTGCGGCACTACAGCGAGTTGTCGTTCCGCGAGATCGCCGAGATCAGCGGTTGCCCCCTCGGGACCGTTCTGGCCCGGAGCCATCGGGCACTGTTGAAGTTGCGGCACGAGTTGGAAGCGGCGGAGAAAGAGTCGGAGAAAAAGAAATCGCCGAGGAAGAAGTGAGAATCATGGGCTGTGAAAATTCCGAAAATCTTCTGCTGCTGGCTGCCGGCGAACTGGAATCGCCCCAGGCTGCGGCCCTCCGCGCCCACCTGGCGGCCTGCCCGGCTTGTGCCGCCGAGTTGGAGGAATTGCGCAGCGGCCTGGCCGCCCTGAGCCGCCTGAGCGAGCTTCGGCCCGCGCCGGCGGTGGAGCGCAAGATTTATGCGGCTACGGCCGGACGCCTGCACCGTTACCGGCTGATCCGGCCGAACTTCGTTCGGCGCTACCGTTCGGCCCTGGCCGTGGCGGCAGCTTTGGCCGTGGTCTTCGGCTGGAGCATCATGGCCGACCTGCTTCGCCCGGGGCCAGATGCCGCCGCGTTGCGGCAGATGTGGACGGCCACCACCGCCAACGTCATCGACTCCGGCGTCATGTCCGACGAACTGGCCGACCTCAACGCCGGCGACGCCTGGTCCCAGGCCGGCCACCAGGTGTTCTCCGGAATCAACAAGGCCGACTTGACCGGCGAACTTCTCGACTTGCGCGACGGCGTCGGACAGATTGAGGATGAGTTGGGCGGATAGGATTAATTGTGTCACCCGTGTAGGAGGATAGTACGGATGAACAAGGTTCTCATTGCGGTGGCCGCCCTGGCTCTGGTCGCCCTGGCCGTCTGGAACGTGGCCGCTTCGCCCGCGGGCGAATCTTCGGCCTTTGCCCCGCGCAGCCCCGAAGCGGGCCAGCGGACGCCGCCGCCCGGCGCCCGGCGCCTGGCCGAACATTTCGAGGAACAGATCAAGGCCGACACCGAGTGGCTCCGCCAGAACGGCCTCGCCCGTTTTGCCGACGAAATGGATAAACTGAGCCAGGCCGGCGATCAGGACAAGCGCCTCAGCCTCTGGCGTCTCCATCGCCGCGTCGAGCAACTTCGCAACCTGACGGCCGAACGCCCGCAGGACGCCAAGCGGGCCATCGAGGAAGTCCAGGCGGAATTTGGTGTGGTTGATCTGGCCAAACAATATCGCAGCGCCGCCGAGGCCGACCGCAAGGACCTCGGCCCCAAGCTCAAGGACGCCCTCCAGAAACAGTTCGACCTCCGCCTGGAAACCCAGCGGGCCATGGCCAAGGCCATCGAAGAACGCCTCAAAAAACTCCACCAGCAACTCAAAGAGCAGGAGACCTTGCGCGAAAAACTCCTCGACCAGCGCTACCAGGACCTGATCAACCCCGACCGTCCGGCCCCGGAGCCGGAACTGGCCCCGCCGCCGTCCCCCGGCCGCGCTCCCGCCCAACGGCCCGCGGAATAGCTTTTGTTTCTTCACCCCTCTCCCTTGGGAGAGGGTAGGGTGAGGGTGTACCAGTTTCACCCAATCACCGGATGCAGGCCTTGTTTTCCCCGCCAAAAGCAAGGGCCTTTCATCCCACTAAAGGGACGAAAGGCCCGAACATCGAATCAGAGAATAACTTCTACGTCAGCACGTTCGTCGCGTTCTCGATCTCCCGCACCACCGTCCGCAGATCGAACGGTTTGGGCAGGTAGCTCTCGAACCCGAAACCCGTGTACTTCTGGCCGTCTTGCTCGTTGGCTCCGATGGCGATCACTTTCGTCGCCGACAGGTCGGGGTTGGACCTCAACGCCTTCAGCACCGCCTGAGAATCGCAGTCCGCCAGGCCCAGGTCGAACAGGATGACGTGCGGCCGGAAACTGTCCGCCAGCATCCCCGCCTCGAAGGCGCCCGTGGCCACCTGAACCGAGTACCCGATCTCCCGCTCCAGCGTCGAGCGCAGCACATCGGCCAGCTCGTATTCCCCGTCCACGATCAGCACCCGCGTCACGCCCACTTCCAGACCCTGCAGCGGCATGCCGTGCGTCCGCATGAACCGCAGGAGCTGATCCTTGGGAATCCGCCGGTCTTTACTGCCGGGAATCCGATAGCCCCGAAGTTGTCCCGTGTCGAACCACTTCGACACAGTTCGAGGAGCCACGCGACAAATGCGCGCAACCTCTCCGGTCGTAAAAACGTCCTTAACCATGGTAAAACCCCCGCCAAAAGTCTCAGCGATACAGATGTGCACCACACACGCTCAAAGCCCCCTTCACGAGGCTGAAAGCAATATACCACACGATTGCCCCGGAGTCAAATCGACCCCCGCACATCTATCATCTGATTCTTGACCTTATTGACTTCCGACCGTTCCCAGCCAACAAGCACCACCGCCATCTGCTATTTTTTGTAAATACCCTTAAAACAAGGAGTTACACGACAAACAAGCCCTCATTTTTCTTGGTAATCTGGGTAATTTGTGCCGATTATCCGGCCGCGAAAAAACCGTTCACTTAATCCCGAATTTGCCGCCAGAATTTTTCATTTTTTTCTCCAGTTTTTTTCCAAAGTGGTTTTTTCGCCTCACGCTCCCTGCTGCCCCGAGCATGGCCGAATAGTGAATGAGCGGGCTGGCGGTACGGTGAGCGGTTGTTTCGGATGATTTACCCAAAGAAGCCGTCAAGAAGACACTGATTCACCTGCGCCGCCGGCCGGTCAGGCCGGCGCTGGTCTGGCGGGAGGCGGACCGATGCTTTCCGTCAAAGTCCGATCCAGGGCCACCCGGATAATCGGCGGGTTGCTTTCGCCATTGAGCAGTTTTTCGAAGGTTTCCACCAGGCACTGGGCCGTACGCGTAAAGTTGATCTCCAGATAGGTCAGCGGCGGGCGGTGGGGCACGGTGGGCAGGCCCGTGGGTATCTCCAGCAAGGCCAGGCTGAGTTGCTCCGGAACCTCCAGCCGGCTGAACTCGGGGTCCGACAGGAAGGCCCCGGCCCAGATGCTGAAGAGAAAGACAATCGCGGTGGGCCGCTCCGAGCTGGCCATAATCAGACGGAAGCCGCGGTCATAAACGACTTTGTTGTTCAGCCGCCACGGCAGGTAGAGCGGCAGAGTGCAGGTCGGGAGCAAGCCCTGTTCCTGGAGGTAAGTCATCCAGCCGAGACTGACACCCGACCCCGCCGGTACACCGTCGAGCTCGCCGATGTTCAAGGGATCGGCCATCAGGCACAGGTTGCGGTGGCCCAGTTTCCGCAGTTCCTCGGCGATCCTCTGGGTGGCGTGAAAAAGGTCGAAAACCACGGCCGGCGACCTGATTCCGGGTATCTGCGTGTTCATGAAGACCAAGGGGAATCCGGCCCCGTGGAGCAAGACCAGCGACGTAGTCGGGGCATGGCCGAAGCCGATACACACGGCGCCGTCGTACCTGGACCGCAGGAGCTCATCGACCTCGACCTGCGACTCCTTCCCGGACCACCAGACCAGGGTCGCCTCCAGGCCCCGCTTGCGGGCCTCCGTGATGATCTGGTCAACGATCATCTGGTAGAAGGGGATTTTGCCCATCGGCCGAATATAATCCATCGTCAGAATGGCCAGGCGGCGCGGCTCCGGTGGCTTGGGCGGCGGCTTCAACAAGCGCCTGGCCAGTTCCGCGGCCCCCGCGACCAGCCGGATTCGTTTGCGCGGCCGCATTTCGAACAACCCCTGGCCGGCCAGTTGCCTGATGGCGGCCGCCAGGGTGGTCGGTGAGATGCGTAACTGTGCCGCCAGTTGACGCATGGGCGGCAACTGGTCCCCCCCCCCCTTGGGCCAGTCTTCGCCGGCGATCCTGCGGAGCAGTTGTCCAGCGACCTTGCCCTGTAACTTGGGTCGGGCCATATAAAGCTCCTGAAAATTCGGCAGCAACCATAACCTTGCCGCTGCGCCAGTTACAGTGTACCAATTACATCGTCAAAAGTTCGTTTTGACCTGTCAAGAAAATTATAAAAAATTTTCAGGTGGTGGTGGACGACAACTCCACTATGATTCACAACCGATGTTTCCACAACATGTTACAGCAACAACCATCCGAATCTGGTCCTGGCCTTTCCTTCCGCGGAGCCGTTTGACAAACCTTGGTTTTGGTGTACACTTTATGCTAATGGGTGGTCCACAGGTCTACGCCGTGAACAGGGAAACTTTTTGTGGAGAGAAAAGTCATGCGTAATCGAAGCCAGTCGGTGCTGTTGGTTGTGCTGTTTGCCGCCCTGTTCTCGCTGGCCGGGACGGCTCTGGGGCAGAATGCGCTGGTCGTCACGGCCTACCCGTACTTCGGCGGTACGGAGACGGGGACCGGGTCATACACGCAGGGCACCCCGGTGTCCGTCGTGGCCACGGCCACCAACTCCCGCTACACCTTTGCCTATTGGACCTGGACCGACGGCACGGCGACCATGACCAACTCCACTCTGGCTTCGACCACCTATAACATGGGCGCGGTTTCCGGCACCCTGACCGCCGTCTACAACACCGTCATCACCCGCGTGCCGCTCCAGATTTCCGGCGGGTTCAACATGGATTGCCTCGTCGGCCCGCGGGAAGCCACGCAGGCCAGTGCGTCCAACCTGGGCATCATCGGCTGGCAAGGCACGGAGAAGCAAGGCATTCAGAGTACCAATGGTAGTAATAATTATGCCTCATTCCCCTGCGACACTTCGTCCAACGACGGGCTGTCCGGCACAAGCTATATGTACACTTGTTACATAGATAATACCAATCCGGCCACGCAGAACTTCACCGGCAATACGGCCCTGCCCGAGAACGGCCTCCTCTATTCCACGGTCGCGGGCGACTTGCGGACCTACTGCATCGCCTCCGTGAGCGGTAACTACCTCCTGCCCGGCGACTGGTCGGAAGTCGCCGCGCCGGCCTCGACCGCCAGCAACGGCAAAGCCAACGCCATGGCCGTGGGCGCTAACGCAAACATAACAGACGGGTGGAAGTGCGTGTCCCGGACGACCACCGTGAACCCGGGCTACTACTCGGACCTCAATTTCGCCTATAGCTGGATGGGGTATCGGCGTACCCAGGGCGCGGAGCTCTGGGCCGTTTACGCCAACGTCGTCTCCGGCAGCAACTCGGTCAAGCTCATCACCGGCACGGGATACTCCGGCGGAACGACCGGCATGTTCCCGAACTCGACCATTCTTTATACGTGCAATAAAGGTATATACGACAACGGTACGAATGAAAGGGTGAGCGCCTGGGCGACCAGCCTCTATGAATTGGCGGCGCCGCTGACCCTGGACAGCACCCGGGTGCTGACGAGCCTCACGATTTCCATGAATACCTCCATCTGGGCCGGCAGCCTGACCGAGGTTGACCTCTACGCGGCCACGGTCACGGCCTCTGCCGGACTGGACACAGTGACCGTCCAGCAGTCCGCCAGCGGCAACATCACCGTCGCCACCTGTTCCAACGGCGTACCCTTCCTGACCAACGGCTATCCCGTCAACACGACGGTGAGCATCACGGTCGTGCCCGTCGGAGGCTACAACTTCGTCAGTTGGGCCGCGACCAACGCGACCATTGCTGACTCCAGCGCTTCCAATACCACGATGCTCATCACCGGCCCCGTCACCCTGTCGGCCAGCTACACTCCTGCGGTCAACACTTTCGACGTGACGGTCCAACCGGCCACGAGCGGCACGGGAACGGTGACGGTTAGCCCGGCCGGTCCGTACAACCCCGGCGCGACCGGAGTGGTTGCCATGGCGACGCCCGCCACCGGCTACTAC
>CAIYVX010000078.1 GCA_903929765.1 uncultured Planctomycetia bacterium | reverse complement strand
TTGGCGTTGTCACCGGAGCGACTGTCGTCTTGGTTGGCGTCGTCACCGGAGCGGCTGTCGTCTTGGTTGGCGTAGTCACCGGAGCGGCAGTCGTCTTGGTTGGCGTCGTCACCGGAGCGGCCGTCGTCTTGGTTGGCGTAGTCACCGGAGCGGCCGTCGTCTTGGTTGGCGTCGTCACCGGAGCGGCCGTCGTCTTGGTTGGCGTCGTCACCGGAGCGACTGTCGTCTTGGGTTGCGTAACGACCACCGGTTGCGCCTTAGGCTGAATGACCGGGCATTGCAACTGTGGCTGCGGCGTCATCCAAACGGGGGTTGTTGGGTAAATTTGGTTAGTTCCAGAACCCGCCGCGACAGGCGCTGCCGCCTCGGAGTTTCCCACGAAACAGGCAATCGCTGCCGCCACCATAACTAATGTTAAGTATTTCATTGCCCGACTCCTTTTCTGGTCCCAAAAGGGCGGTTTAGAAGCTCAGCAAGAACGGATTTATGTGATCCTACATAGGAGCGTGTAGACGAGTCAAGTGAAAAATTAGCATCGGAACAGAAATAATTCGACCATGACAGCCTGGCGAGATGTCCGTCACCCTACAATGGCCACACCAAGCGGAAAACGACATTTTTACGCCGTTAACCGGCGTGGTTTCTCTCGCGGCTCATGGCAGAGCCGTTTTCCGAACGCGGCCAACGTTTGAACCTCGTTCGGAGTGGCGCCAAGAACAAGAAGGCCGCGATTTCGCGGCCTTTTATTGACACTCCAAACCGAGAAACTCTCCGCGGACGCTGTCGATGCTGCCGTAACACGCTGCCCACGCTTGGCTTACAGTCATTTCTGAAAATTCTTTCTTAGCGACTTGACAATGCAGCATTCTTGTGCTAACTTAACCCTAACCAGCGAATCCCACCCATCTGGGTAGCGGGCCGACTGATTCTTGCGAGGAATTGCCATGACGGGTTCACCGTAATCCTGTTTCGCAAGCGAAGCGGACTGCCAATACACCTGATTTCCTGACATAGCCGCCGGTGCAAGGCCTCGGTCTTCACTTCGTGGGACCGGCATACGCCTGACGCGGCGCTTTTGAGGAGTGGCTCATGATCGATACCCAACCCAATGCCAAGTTCCACCGCCTGCGGTCTCTGTCCGTCGTCGGGGGCTTTCTGGACGGCCTCACCCTCGACTTCGCCGAGGGCCTGAACTGCCTGATCGGCCACCGTGGCACGGGCAAGACGACCGTGCTGGAATTCGTCCGCTATGCCCTCGACGAGTTTCCCAACGGCGAAGACGGGCAGGCCTGCCGCCAGCGGGTCGAGGCCATCGTCAAAAGCAACCTCGGCGACGGCCGCATCCGCCTGGCCATCGAGACCAAGGACGGCCTGCAGTACATCGTCGACCGCACGGCCAGCGGCGACCCGTTGGTTCTGACCACGGACGAGCAGCCGACGGACGTTCGCATCAACTCGGCGGGCCTCTTCAGCGCCGACATCTTCAGTCAGAACGAGATTGAGAATATCGCCGACAGCCCGCAGTCGCAGTTGGAGTTGATCGACAGGTTCGCTGCCGGCGAGATCGCCGAAGTCAACCGCAGGGCGGCGGCCGTGCGGGCCAAGCTGGAGGTCAACACCAACGCCATCGTTACGCACAGCCAGCAACTGGACGGCTTGGCCGACGAAATCGGCACCCTGCCGTTCGTCGAGGCGAAGATCAAGGCTCTGGCCGGAGATCAGGGCGACCAGACGGGCGATGGCGTCAACATCGCCCATGAGCATCGAGCCCTTCGCGGACGCGAGACCCAGGCGGTCGATGAGGCGCGGACACTGATCCAGAAGTACAACCAGTGGCTTGGCGACTCCAGTGGGCAGTTTGCGCAGCAAGCCCGGACGGCATTCGACCAGTCAATGTTCGAGGGACCCAACGGCCAGGTCATGACCCGCATCCACGAGCGTCTTGAAACGCTTGGTGGTAAGCTGGATCGTTTGTTCGAGAAGGCCGCTACGGAGGTCGAGTCCGGCGCCGATGACCTCGGCGAACTGGCCGAAACGCTCCTGGAAGCGCACCGGCAACAGGAGTTGGCCTTCCGCGACCTGATCGCCAGGCACGACCAGGCATGCGGCGCGGCGACCGAGCGGGCCGACCTGGAGAAGAAACGCAACGACCTGCTGGCCAAGGGCCGGCGCAAGGCGGAGCTGGAGCGCAAGCTGGAGGAACTCTATCGTGAGCGGACCGGCTTGGCGGAGCAGTTGAGCGCCTTGTGGGATGAGCGGTTCACGCTCCGGCGGCGGGTGGCCGAATGGATCAACGAGGGGGCAACCTCACCCATCCGCGTTCAGATCGACCAGTGCGGCGACCGGTCCGCCTACCAGCAGACGCTGGCCGGCTGGATGAAGGGCTTCGTGGGGCAGTACAATCCGGCCGCCAAAAAGATCGCCGATTACGTTCCGCCCTGTGACCTGTTGCGGATGGTGCGCGAAGGACGGCCCGACGACCTTCTGGTTCAGGCTGAACTGGGCGAAAGCCAGATGCCCAAGGTGATGGAGGCCCTGGGACGGCTGGAGGTGCGGCTCCAACTGGATGCCATCGAACTGGCCGACCTACCTCGAATCGAGCTTCTGGAGGGCGAGCGCTGGCGGAACTCACTGGAACTGTCGACGGGGCAGAAGTGCACGACAATCCTCCCGATCCTCCTATTGGAGAGTGACAATCCGCTGCTGGTGGACCAGCCCGAGGATAACCTCGACAACCGCTACATCTTCGAGACGGTGGTCCAGGCCCTCCACCGGGTGAAGAAGAACCGACAGATTATCCTGAACACCCACAACCCGAACATCCCCGTCCTTGGCGAGGCCTCCGCCGTGTACGTGCTTACCAGCGACGGTGAGCGGTCCCGCGTGGCCAATCGCGGCTCCGTGGACGACTGCAAGGAGGAGATCATCAATCTGTTGGAAGGCGGCAAGGAGGCCTTTGTCCGCAGAAAGGACCGGTACAACTACTAATGCCCGAAGGAATTCCATCAAACCTGCTTGAGGCCCGTCAGCGGCTGGCCGGGCCGCCGGACAGCCTGCCGGGTGCCGAGCGCCGTCGCCTGGTGGCGGCCATCGTCGACGCCATTCTCTGCCGGGACGCCGGCGACGAACCGGTCGTGGCCGAACTGGTCGAATTGCTGGCCCGCGACCCGGACTGGTCAGTTCGCCTGGAGGTCGCCCGCATGGTGCACCTGCTCGGCGACGACGCCTGCAGCCGTTACGTGGCGCTGTTTCGTGCCGACTGTAACAGCTATGTCCGCAGTCACGCCGAGCGGAGCCTGGCCCGCCAGCGGAAGGTCCGGCAGACGTCCAGCCGCAAACGGAACGAGTCCCGCAACTATGCCGAGCAGATCGACGAACTGGCCCGCCAGTACGGAGCGCGGGTCGCGGCCAAGGTCCAGACGCTGGCCGACCAGCGCTACGCCATGCTGGCCGCGGCCGTGGCCCACGACGTACGGAGCATCCTGACGACGTTGTCGGCGAACGCCGCCGCTCTGGCCATCGAGCGCGGGGCGAATGGGCGGGTCGGCTCAATCCGCGAAGACATCGACCTGCTCAAGCGAACCATCGAGGCTATGGAGCAGTTCACCAAGCCGCTGCCGATCCAGCGTCACCCCGAGGACCTCCGGCAGATGATCGAGGAGGCCGTCGAGAAGGCGAGGGAAGGCGTGGTCGGGCAGAAGCACGACCCGGCGGCGGTTGAACTTGCCGTGGAGCCCGTGCCGGCGATCCGGCTGAGGGTGTCCCGGCGGCTGATCGTGCTGGCGCTGACCAACGTTATCCAGAATGCTCTCGAATCGTTCGCCGACCGTGAGGCGGACATGCTGCGGTCCGGGCGCATCGACGTGCAGGTGATTGTCGACGGTTACGAAGTGCGCCTTCTGGTGACCGACAACGGTCCGGGTATCGAGCCAGAGGTGCTGAGGGAACTGACTTCCTTCACGCCCACGGGTCCGAACAAGAGCAAACGAAGCAGCTCAGGATGGGGCCTGAGCCTGGTGCACAGGTACGTCACGGCCCACAACGGGTCGGTGACCATCGACAGTGAAACGGACCGTGGCACGAGCGTCGTGATTACTCTCCCGATGCGCGACCCGGCTGAAGGAGGTGACCTATGAAAGTGCTCGTGGTCGAGGACGACCGCAAAATCAAGACCGAGGCCATCGATGACTGTCTGGGTTCTTTGGGCCATGAGAGTGACTGGGCTCAGCACCAGCAGGAAGCGAACGGGCTACTGGCCGCCAACGACTACGACCTGATCCTGCTGGACCTGCAGATTCCCTCGCGTGCAGGCGGCAAGGACTCTCCCGAGTTCGGCAAGAACCTACTGCGGCAGATTCAGGAGCGCAAGGGCCGGGGCGCGGTGCCCGTGATCCTCATGACTGCTTACCACCAGCAGTGCGTCGATATGCTGACCGACCTGCAGGAGATCGGCGTCGACGGCAGTATCTCCAAGCCCTTTCCCACCTCCGGCCGCACTCTGGCTGTCGTTATCGACGAGGTCATGGCCAAACACCGGCGCTTTCGCCTGGCGGTCGCGGCCAGGGGCAGGGAGGAAGCTTTGGCACCGTTCGAGGGCGGCGTGCTGGCATTCCATCCGTCTCGCATTGACCTGTGCGGCGAGACCATCACCGAGGAAAGCCGGCGGGGTCATGCCTGGCAGATTCTCCAGGCCCTGCGGGAAACCAACAGCCACGGCAAGTTGGTTCACCTGGGCAGCCGCGCCCTCGCCCGAAAGCTCGATCCGGAACCGACGCAGAACACCCTGATTCGCGCCGTCGGCTTGTTACGGTCCCGCATCCACAAGGTCATGCGGACCCGCCTGGGCCGGGCGTGCGGGCAGAACGACGTCCTCGACAATGACGATCAAGGCTACTATCTGCGCGACTGGATCGTCGTGGAGGTGTACGACGCGGTCGGGACGCTGGCCGGCGAAGCGAGCGGTGTGGGCAGGCAGGGAGAGAAGAAGGCCGGGGTCGCGCCCACGTTGCGGCTCAACGACAAGCAGCGGTGGATCATGGCTCAGTTAGCGTCCGACGGCAAGCTGACCCGCCGGGCAATCCAGGAGGAATTCGGGATCAGCGACCGGACGGCCAAACGAGTACTCGGAGAGCTGTCAGACGCTGGGCTGATTGAGTTTGATCGGTCGGAGCATCCCGGTTACTATCGGCTGCCTTGACTCACCCGTAGCCCCGGCAAAGAGGGAGTCTATTGACGCAGCCGCCGGAATGACGAAGATAGCCAAGCCGGTGATTGGACTTTCTAGCCCACCAACTCAGCCGATGCCCGCGCATCAGGACACACAGATCGCGCCGCGGTTTGAAGATGTGGTTCATTGAACGGACACGAAGCCGGGAAGGAGCAACAATGGGTGTCCAATACCGCTTCAACTCTCTCGAAGATTTCCTCGTTTCGACTACTCTGACAGTTGACGGTCAACTTGACGATGGGTGGGGCGCCCTGTTCCCCGTCAAGGGACGCGAAATTGATGCG
This sequence comes from uncultured Planctomycetia bacterium, assembly GCA_903929765.1. GTDB lineage: Bacteria > Planctomycetota > Phycisphaerae > FEN-1346 > JAACEH01 > CAIYVX01. The sequence goes on along the minus strand of CAIYVX010000078.1, from coordinate 3,246 downwards.
ACCGTGCTGTTCGCCGACATCGCCGGCTTCTCCGCCAGGACCAAAAATTTGTCCCCCGCCGAGACATTGATCCTAGTCAATCACTTCTTCTGTTGGATGACCGCCGAAGCCCTGCGGGGCAAATCCGCCATTGTGGACAAGTACATCGGCGACGAGATGATGATCGTGTTCTCGAAGGAGTTCGGATCGGTGGACCCGTTTGCGGACGCCCTTGATGTCGGCCGGCGCATGGCAGACAGAGATGTCTTGTGCTACGGCCCCCACATCGGCATCGCCAGCGGCAGAGTCATCGTCGGCTACGCAGGCACACCGGTGAAGTACAACTGTTCGGTGTTTGGAGCCCCCGTTACCATCGCCGCGCGGTGTGCCGGCGTCCGTTATAAGATGAAATCTGAGACCGACCTGTGGTCCTGTTCCATCGTCACTCCGGCCAGCGAGTGGGATGGTCGTGATTTCGCGACACTGTTTCCGTCGCGAAAGGTCCAGTTCCCGGACGACAAGATTCAGGAGCAGCCTGTTTCGTGGGAACTCGTGGAGCCGCGCAGCGTTCCGATCAAGAATCTCCCCGACCTCATCATTCGTGAAGTCGTCAACCGCGCCTTTTACATGCCACCTGGCGATCCCGAAGGTTGGGCGAGGGCCGCGTTTCAGAAACTGCTGCGGGCTGGCTGCTATCGGGCTCCGGCTAGTCCAGACGTTCAGCCACCGCCTCCGTCCCCCGCAACATAATCGGCGATCATGGGAAACTCGCAGCCACTCCGGGTTACATAAGTGACGGGCATTGGACTTGGCGGCCAGCATACGTTCCTGGCACCGGTGTCATGTTACGATGGCACCGGTACCCGTGCAGTGCCAAATGATGGCTTGCGGTGCCATTGCTGTGCCAAAGCAGTGCCATCGCGGTGCCACAGTGTCTCAAATCGTCTCAGAGACGCCCCAACGGGTCGGTTCTCGACGGTTCCAGCCTGCCCGCCTTGCCCACCTTGGCAGAAAACCGCATGTCTCAAGTGGCCCTGCGAGTCCACGTGGCCGCCTCCACCATTTTCTTACATCTACATGTGACCCATACAACATCCTAACATGGCGTTGCATTTGCCCACGGCCACCCGTCTGGCCATGGCTAAGGGCGACATCTCGTGGTGCGAATAAAAGGCCTTGACTTTGCCGATGATGTTAGGTATAAGTTAGCAAAGAAAGATCCATCGCTTCGTAGCAGCATGGCAATTCGCGTTTCGTTCTGGTCGTCGTTGAGGACGTGGACCTTGGTGGCGATCAGTTGTACGACTATCTCGTAAGACGTGGCTCACACAACTTGGTTGCATCGGACGCGACCGACCGACGAAGAATGCAATTGTCGAACTTACTGTGCATTGCTCGACCGCAACTCGTTGGATTGCTTCCTGGAGAACGAGTATGGTGACCGTACAAGAAGTGCTGCGCAAAAGTAAGGCATTATCGGCCTCGGGCCTCCAATGTCTGGCCGGGACCCCAAGCGTTAATATCGCCGCCGGATGCGTCCATGGGTGCTTGTACTGCTATACCCAGGGCTATCGTCAATACCCTGGCGCCAGCCGCGTGGTGGTTTACTCGAACACGGCAGAGCAGGTGGGGGAAGAACTAAAACGGAAGCGGGTGAAGCCGAGGTCCGTCTATTTCTGTCCCTCGTGCGACGCCTTCCAACCGGTTCGGGAGGTACTTGCCCAAACGCTGCGGACCATGCAATGTTTGCTGGAGCATGGCGTGGGCGTTGAGTTCGTAACCAAGGGCCTACCTCCGGCGGAGTTCCTGTCGCTCTTTCGTGCGCACCAGGGTCTGGTGTCCGGGCAGATCGGCCTCGCCTCGGCCGATGAGTCGTTGGCAGCTATGTTGGAACCCGGTGCTCCGCCAGTAGGTCAACGGCTCGAGGCGGTTCGTGAACTTCAGGGAGCGGGCGTGGCTGTCTCCGTGCGGGCCGACCCGCTGATCCACGGCCTTACGGACACTGACGCGGCGTTCGATGCCCTGGTGTCGGCTTGCGAAAGACTGAAGGTGCAGTCACTCGCGGCCAGCTACCTCTTTCTCCGGCCGGCGATTCGTGCCGCACTGGCTCGCGGCGTGCCGGACAAGGCGACGCTTGGCCGGATTCTGGCACCCTATGCGGATGGCATCGAACTGCCGGTTCAGGGAAGTACCAGTTGCGGCCGGGCGCTGCCGGCGGCTATCCGTCAGGACGGTTTCGACCGACTGCGGGCCAGGTGCGACATCCACGGCATCACACTTCACGTCTGCGGCTGCAAGAACGCAGACCTGACCAACGGCCGCTGCCACCTGGTCGCGCCTCTGTCTTCAGAAAAGTCCGATGGCCTGTCCCTTTTCTCTGGATAACCCAAGCCTTTGCACTTACAATTGCTTTTTTGGCACGTTTTGGCACGTGAAGCCTCAGCCCCACCATTTTCCTTGCTGCAACTCGCTCTCGGCGTAGACGACGCCCGTGGCCGACCAGCCGCGGACTTCGCGCATTTCGGCCTGTATTTATAGGGATTTCGGCGATACGGCTCCGCCACAACCCGGACTCGGTTCTCAGGCTCACGTACCCCATTTGGCCCAGTTTCTTTCTCTTATGGAGTACCGTCTCTGTTGTCCATGGACTCGCCACCAGCGAGTCATGGATTTATAACGGCAGTATTGACAGCCACTTACGATTGTTGGCTAGGGTGCCGGAAAAAAATTATGAGCAGCAGAATGGAAAACCAATCGGTGCTGTAAGTAATAATACCAATCCCAGATGCCAATGCCGATAACGGACTGCCACAGCCTTCAGTCCGGAAGCGTATTGCGAACACGCGAATCGGCAATCCTTAACTGGTATTGGTATAACTGGTTCCGTGAACTGGTCCATCAACGAGAAAGCCACTCGGCTGGAGACATAAAAGAGGCCGGCCCCGGACTTTTCAGTCCGCGGCCGGCCGTTACTCGCTTCTTCCTACCACCCTCCTTCGCGCTACTTACCTGCCACGAAGGAGATCATTACCGCTTGCTTACCAGACGACTTACGGGATGACCGTGCCGCCGACCCCGTAGGTAACATCGGCCTTGTCCGCCGACTGCACCGTCCCGTTGCCGTCCACGTCCAGGGCCGCAGGATCGATCCCGGACGGCCAGTAGTTCGTCCCGCCGGCGATCTTCTGCGTGATCCAGGCCTTGTCCGCCGACTGCACCGTCCCGTTGCCGTCCACGTCGCCCAGAATCCGCAGGGTGACCACACAG
>CAIYVX010000077.1 GCA_903929765.1 uncultured Planctomycetia bacterium | reverse complement strand
GTTCAAACGTCCGGGCAGCCGCTGGTCGCACGATGGCCTGGGACGGATGCTGGCCTTGAAGCTGATGCGACTCAATGGTCTCTGGGAAACTCTCTGGCCGCACCTGCGGGCCGCCTGATTCCCCAAAACGTTAATGCACCCTGCTCTGGCGGGTGCATGACCGTAGCTGCTCGCCCCGTAAAACATCGGGTGAAACCAGTGTCAAACTGGCTGCTGGTAGCTGGCAACTGCGTTTTTCTCGGAAAAACGCGGTTTGCGACCTGCAATTACGGTCATGCAACCTGCTCAGGCCCATCAAATCCCCGTCACGGTCTGGCGGAGCCCCGCCACAATCGCAAATAGACCGCTTAGCCTGTACGTCAGCGACGGGGGTAGTTTTTGGTCTCGAAATAAAGTCACTGTTTCGGCCTGTTGGTCGGAGGCGGTCGACGCCCGGCCGTTTGGCTTATAGGCCTGCGAACGGCGGCCGGGATATCGTTTCGCTTACTTTGCTTCGCGGCGAAGATTGGCCTGAAGCATAAGATACCACGGAGCGGCGGCGTGACCGCCCCAGGAGTCCGGTTTGGTCGTCTCCTCGAACTTGCTCTGAATCTCGCGATTATAAGGCACCAGGGCCGACCAGTAGCGCTTCTCGGCCAGTCCCGTGGCGATCAGGTGGTCGAGGTCGGTCCTGGTGAACACCAGGCCGTGCTCATAGGCGTCAACGATGCCCGTCAGGTCGATTTCGTAATAGCCCGCGTTCGGGTGGACGCCGATCCAGTGCTTCGGCTGTCCGTCGGGCTTCAGGTCCCACGGGCCGGCCGGTTGCCAGTAGTTCCAAATCTCATATGTGCCGTTGGCCTTCAACTTCATCCGTGACTTCAGCAGTTTGAACCACTTCTCCGCCCGTTCCTTGTAGACCGTCTTTTTGGTCGCATCGGACATGGCCAGCAGCCAGCGCGCCACATGATTTGCCTTGTTCTCCGGATGTGAAAAACCGTTCCCCGGGGCGTTGCGCGTTTCGTAACCCGCCGTCCACTTGCCGTCGGGACCGAGGCCGAACGGCAGCACGACGGTAATCATCCCGCCGCCCTTGGTCTCGCGCCACGCGCCGCGTTTGTCCCACTTCTCGAACATCTGCTCGGAAAGCTTCAAGTAACCCTTGAACCTGGCCCCATACTTTTCCTGTAGGGCCGGGGACTTGGCAATTTCGGCCTCCATCAGAACCAGCGGCCGCAGCACCATCGCCTCGCCCAGCAGGCTGTCGGCATTGTACTGATTGAGTTTGTCCACGTCGGTCCCCGCCGCCCCGGCCTTCGGCCAGCCCAGATAGCCATCCGGTTCCTTGACCGCCCGTTTGATCCACGAGTCGGCCCAGTCGCCCAGCCGGTCAATCCACTTCGTGTCATGCGTGGCCAGGTAACCGTAATAGAAGCCCTCCATGGAGGGCGTCATCAGCCAGCCGATTTCTTCGCCCATTTCCTTGTCGCAATACCGGTTGCCGGCGTCGCCGACGAGGTCTTTTTCCCAGCGGGCCAGCCAGTCCTTCATCTTGGCGTCGTCCATCCTGGCCATCTGCTGTCCCGCTACCGGCTTTGTCGCCGTAGTCTGATCTGCGGCCCCAACCGGAGATAAAATCGCGGCACACAATATCACTGCAAGCATCAGACGCAAGGTAAGCATGGCTTCTTCCTTTCACTTAAAACGCCGACATAACGGCACAGCCACGGACGAGTCAGGAGCCGGGGTTTTCCGGCAAGAGCCGCCGACCGTTTTCGTAGAACAGGCCCCGGACGAAATCGTGGGACCGACCCGCCCGCTCGACGGCCTGGCGGATGGCCCGCAGTTCCTCGTAGAGAAACGAGGTGAAAACCAGCTTGCGGTGCTCGTCAGAAATCGACAGGTCCCAGGGGACCGGCGTGACATAGGTGTACTGATCGTTGATCTCGACCGATTTGCCCGGGGCCAGGGCAATCGGCAGGTCGGTGGCGTAGAGAATCTTTTCCGGGGCCACGGTCCGGAACAGGTATTCCAGCACCTCCCAATGGTTCAACATGGCCAGGTCGAAGTAGAGATTGGGCAGGTCTTTCAGTCCGTCGAGTTGCCCGACGATGCTCTTGCGGTAATAGGCCCGCCCGACGTGGGCAAGGACGATCTTCGCCCGGGGGAACCGCCGGCAGAGGTCAACCACCTGACGCTGATTCAGCGGATCGGCCAGCCGCCCGCGGCGCGGGATATGCAGCATGACGATAAGCTGTAGTTCGTCGGCCACCTGCATGATCCAGTCGGGCAGCATCTCGGCCACTTCCACCGCGCCGGCGTCGGCCTTGCGGACGTAGTCGAGATAAGGTTTCAACCCGAGAAAGCGGCCGGCCACGATGTCGCGTTTGACGGCGGCGCGGTCCGGCTCGTGCGGATCGAAGAGCCGCAGGGGGAAGAACCGCCGGTGATCGGCTCCGGCGGCAACGTAGGCGTTGTTGGCCTTCATGTCGTAGCGAACAAGCGGCAGGCCGAAACAGACGGCGGCGGTCCGGCGTCCCGGGTAAACCTCCGCCAGGTCTCGCTCCAGGTCGGCGAAGTCGTACTTGGCGATGGGGTGGCCGGCGCAGGCGTAGGTCTCGCCGGCCGGCAGCACGTCGGCGCTAAAAATGTGAACGTGAAAATCGAGGATTTTCTCCGGCAAAAAGTCGTCCAACTCTTCCCGGAAGATTTTCAGGTTTCGCTCGTGCCTGGTCGTCTCGCGCCACATGTTTCACGCACCCCTTCAGATAATGGCGGTTTCAAAGCCCGCAAATTCGCCGAAGACCGCCACGGCCTCGGCCTTCTCGCCCAGCACCAGGGCGCTGTGATGCGTGCCGCCCAGCCGCGAGTAGTTCTCCAGGAACGTCGCCACGGGGCCGGCGGGACGAATCCAGCCGCGGATGCCGTCGCGCATCTTCCGGTTCGTCGCGTCGCCCAGCGCCTGGACTGGACAGACAATCAGGCCGAAGGTGTCACGCGGACCAGGAGCCAGATTGACCAGCACCGCCGGTCCCGCCGCAGGAGCCGCCGCCAGCACGGCCGGATTCTGAGCCGCCGTGTAGGGAAAGTCCTTTTCGCACAGTCGCGGTTTTCCGGCGGCCACTTCGGGATTGATCTCGCCCATGTGCGAAAGGAACAGGGCGTTGCCTTTCCAATCGGGGCAGAATATCTCGGTGAAAGTCGTTCGTCCGAAGGCCGCCGAGAGCGCCCCGACCAGGGCGGCCGTGAGCACGTCGCCCTCGCCGGCGTAGCCGAGGCCCCGGGCCATGGCCTTCGAGGCTTCCAGAAACGGTACGGTGTCGACCGGCCCGGCGCCACGGTCGAAGGCCAGGAAGTTGAAGCTGAAGGCCCCATAGCCGCCGCGCTCCAGCCGCCGCCGCAGGCCCAGGCCCACCCGAACCGACCGCCGATGCACCTCTTCCGGCAACTCAACTCGGAAGGCCCGGCGATCGCGGGCTATCTCGTCGGCGATCTGGCCGGCCGTCACCTTCTTCACGTCGTCGGCCAGGGCGCTGGCAGAAATCTGGTCCACCGTCACGCCGAGGACGCGCCGCAGAACCTCCGGGGCGACGGCGAAGTCGCCCATACCGCGGAAGGATTCGCCGATCCGCAGCGTCCGCATCTGGCCGAGCAGCCGTGCCGCATAGGCCGCCTGAGCCACCCCCGCCGCCCGGGCCAGCACGTCCGAACGGGTGACGTGTCCGGCCACGATCTGGAACCGTTTGCTGCGACGACGCAGCATGGAGGCCAGATCCTGCACCCCGTGAATGCCGTGATCGAACATGATCCGCGCTGGATTGACGTCGCGACCGAAGCCGTAGTCCATGGTCGTGTCGAGCATCAGGATCGGCAGTTTGCAGCGGGTCAGAAGGTCGGCCGACTCCAGCGACGGCGAATAGGCCAGGTGCAGCGTCACGAGCAAGTCCACGTCGGACTTCTGAAAGCTGCGCACCGCCTGGCGGAACTCGCCGGCCACGCGGCACACGGGGGCGCAGTGGACTTCCACCCCGTGCCGCTCCAAGCCCTGCGCGACCGTCTTCAGGAACGGCGCAAACTTGCCTCGCTCCTCCGGCATCCGGTCGTCGTACAGCTTGAGGTAAAGAGGCAGCAACCCGATTCTTGGTTTCCTGGTCATCGTCCTGTTTTCCTTCGCTTTGGCTGACCGAAGTGAAACGCCTGGCCCACCTTCACCTGCCCGTACAGCCGGTCGAAAACCTGTAGATACATTTCATAGGCCCGGGCGATGCGCCGGCGGACCTGAGCCGGCGGTGGCAAAACTCGACGCGTCCTGGCTCCGGCAGCCGCGCTGCTGAAGGTGAAGACCGCTCCGCGCGCGCCAGAAAGATCCTCGTCGGCCGGGGAGAAAACCGGGAGCGGCGCAAAAAGCGCCGCCAGCAACTCGCGGAAGAACCGGCCCTTGCTCGCTCCGCCGCCCAGGACCACGCCGTCCACCGCCCCGGAGGCGACCACTTCGGTCATAACGCGGGCCATCTCGCAGGCCAGGCCTGCGGCGACGGCGCGGAGCATCTCGGCCGAGGTCGTGTGGGGGCCAAGTCCGAAGAACGCCCCGCCGCCCATGGCGGTCGCCTCCAGCGGATTCGCCTGCGTCAGCCAGGGCAAAAATGTCAGACCAGGCGGGGGCAGCAGGTTCTCCGCGAAGATTCCGTCGAGCCGCGACAACGCCGTCCGGTGAGCGCTGTGGACGAAAGTCGCTAAGGCCCAGTCCCAGGTCACGTTGCCCGTCAGCAGGGGCTGAACCACCAGCCGGCCGGCGCCGACCGGCGAGGGCAGGACCAACTGGATGGACGACGCGCCCGGCGAGTCGTCCGGGAGAACAAAGTTGCCGACCCAGGCCGTTCCGAGGGAGCATTGCAGCGGCCGGCGACCGGCTCCGAACGCCGAGAGATAACCCGCTTCGTGATCCATGTACGGCCCGGCGACGAGCACCTCTGGCGAAAGGCCGAACCGCTGCGCCGCCGCGACCGACAACGGGTGCCGCTCGTGGCCGCGGCGCATTGGCGCAAAGAACGATTTGTCGACGCCGACCAAGTCCAGCGGTCCCTGGTCAAGGTTGCGCCGGGCCACCCGATAGCAGCCGATCTGGAGGGCGTTGCCGGCATCCTGCCGCCACAAGCCGGTCAGGCGAAAGTATAGATACTCCCCTGCCCCGGCGTAAAGGTTTGCGGGTGACAATAGCCCCGGCTGCCGTCGGCGGAGCCAGACCAGCCGCGCCAGCCCCGCGCCCGGACCTTCCCGCTGAGCCAGTGTTCGCCAATAGCCCGCAGGCTTCCGGGCGGCAATCTCCGGCAGCAGCGAAGAAGCCCGCGTGTCGTTCCAAAGGATCAGCGGCGTGAGCGGACGACCGGTGGTGCGATTGACAATCACCGCGCTGCCGCCCTGCGCCGCCAGGCCCAGACCGCGAACGGAAGCCCACCTAGCCCCGAGGCGGCGACGGATGGCTTGCAGAGTCTCGGCCAGGGCCGCGTCGATCTCGGCCGGATCCTGTTCGCGCGTGCCGTCGGCGGCCGAACGGACCGGCAGGCGAATGGCCGCCTGGGCCAGAGCCGCGCCCGAGCGGCGGTCGAAGGCCGCCGCCTTCAGCACGGTTGTTCCCAGGTCAATACCGATCAGGATTTCCATGTTTTCTCAAATCTTCCCTCGCTCAGGAGCCAATCGCCACCACGCTATGGCTCTTCTGCGAGGCCAGGGCCGCCGTGAATATCTCGTGCGTCCAGCGCGTCTCCGCCGCGGTCGCACAGCCAAAGAACAATTCTCCATTATTGCCCAACTCGATCTGCCGGCAAAAGGCCGCGAGCATCTGGAGCAGGCTGTCGCTGAACCCGAATTCGAAGATGCCGCCGGTGATCGCCTGGAACTGGGTCTCGTAGCCCACGTCCTCGCTGTGCCAAGCCTGCGGCCCGCTTTTGGAGTAGGGCATGGTTTCCAGCGTCTTCGGCCGCTTGGTGCTGAAGCGGGCCGAGAACTCGGTGCCCTTGATCGTCAGGTACCAGGTGTCGGTTTCGCCCGGGGCCATGCGCTGCATTTTCGCCGTCAGGGGAAAGGCATAGCCGTCCGCCTGAGCCACCTCGCAAAAAAGCGTGGCATTGTCCCAGGTTTCGCAGGGTACCCGGCGGCCGGAAGCGTCGGGCCGCTCGCGGACCACCTTCGACAGGATAGCCCGGACGTTGGCCGGCGTCCATCCGGCCCGCAACGGCAGGTGAAAGACGTGCAGGCCGAGGTCGCCCATGCAGCCATACTCACCATTGATGTCGATCATCCGCTTCCAGTTGATCGGCTTGTCGGGATTCATGTCCGAACTATGGAGGAAGCCGCAATCGACTTCGAGGATTGTGCCGAACCGTTTTTCCTGAATGAAGCGAATGATCCGCTGGACCGCCGGAAAGAACGGGAATTCCGAGGAGGCCCGGACGATGGCCTGGGGGTGCCGGGCGGCCGCGTCGAGGATGGCCCGGTTGGCCTCCCGGTCGATGCCGAAGGGCTTCTCGCCCAGCAGGTGCTTGCCGGCTTCAATAATGTCAACGTACATTTGCCGATGCAGGTTGTGCGGCACCGCGCAGTAAACGGCCTCCACCTGCGGGTTGGCCAGAAGCTCCCGGTAGTCGGTCGTGGTCTGGCCCAGCGCCGGGAAGTTCGCGGTGAACCAGTCCAAAAGTCGCGGCTCCCGGTCGCAGACAGCCACCAGCTCGGGTCGCACATCGAGATCGAGCAGGTGGCACCAGCGGGCCATGGCCGAGGCCAGTTCGCGGGCCATCAGGCCCCCGCCAATGATGCCGAAGCGAATCGGTTTTTGTTTTTTCCCTGTCATCCTGTTCTTCTCCGTTCTAGGTTCATTCCTGAGGCGCGGCCCTCAGCCGACCGCCAGTGCCGCGCGCATCTTCGCCATAATGACATCGACCACTTCGTAGCCCGCGATGAGCGGCAACTTGGTCAGCGTCGTCGGCAGGCAATCGGACTTGTAAGTCTGCACGCTGATATCCAGTCCGGCCGCGTTCAGGCGGCGGGCAAAAGCCTTGGCCGGCTCAAGTGCCCGGAACCGGATCGCCCCCAGGTGCCGGCTGCCGTCGATGCCGTCGATCTGCTGCGGGCACTCCTCGGCCAGGTCGTGCAGCCGCTCCTGAAAATATTCGCCCACCTCCGCCGTCACCGCGGCGTTGGCCTCCGCCCAGCGCATCGTTACCAGATAGGATAACGAAGCCAACTCCTCCTGGCCATTGGTGACCAAGGCCCCGAATTGCGGCAGGCAATCCATGGTCGCGCTGAACAGCAGCCGTGAGGCCGGATATTCCCCGCCGGGAAAACCTTTGCCCACGGCGACAAACGTCGGCCGCAGGCCGTACTCGCGGAAAGCGAAAAGCTGCGGACTCCACAGCCCGGTCTGAATCTCATCCACCACCGTCGGCACGTCGTGCCGGCGGCACAGGGCGTAGGCCCGGCGGATGTACGGCTCGCTCAGCCGCCGCCCGCCGTAGTTCATCAGCACCAACTCGTGCACGAATCCGGCCACCTTGTAAGGCGGCGTGTCATACCGCCGCAGCGCCGCTTCCAACTCCGCCGGCACGTTCGGCCGGACGGCTCGCACCAGCAACAGCCCGCGCTTCTCCAGCCCCGCCGCCAACTCGGGCCACAACCCGCGCATGGCCTGGGTGATGATCGTCGTGCCGTGATAGTTCGCCGTCGGCCCGCCGGTGTCGTCGGCCATGACCAACAGCACCGGCTTTCGACCCTGGTACGCCGGCGCGGGCGAATCGTCCTGATGGCGGTAGAACCGCGAAAGAAGCATCTTGATCGCCGCCTCCACCGCCAAGCTGCCCGTTTCGAGATTGAGCACCCGGTTGAGCGCCGCCGGGTTAGCCGAGGCCAGGGTTCGCTTCATGGCAGCGCGGTCGCCGCGGCGAAACCCGCCCGCCGTTCGGACCAACTCCTCTTCCAGCAGCCGGGTGATGTGGCCGCGCGTGTTGTTATGCGTCGCGTTGGGAATCCCCAGCCGCCGAGCTTGTTCCACAAGGCCATAGCCCGGAAACGAATGACCGAGCGGCGTGTGATAATGCTCGCTCTTGGCGATCAGGAACAGCCGCCCATCCTCGCCGACGCGATAGAATCCCAGCCCCGCCAGCGGCGCCGCCTCCAGGTGCGAAGCCTCTCGGAACTTTCGCGTGGTCGCCCCAGCGGCCGAGGCGCTCAGGCCCTTGGCGCAAACCGTGCCGACGCGCGGCAACAACTCCACCAGCCGCCGCTGAAGCGCCTGCGGGTAGAAGTCCACCTTCTGCGCGGCAATAGCCCGCAACGACTTTTCCGCTTCTCCCGTCAGGCCGCCCCGTGCCCGGCACACCGCTTCAACATAAGCCCGCCCGGCCATGTCCTGCAAAGACACCCGCACCGTCTCAAACTTCGTCGTTCGACTGCGCATAGTTTTTCCTCACCTCCGTGACCGCTATTCCAAAACGTCTTACCATCGAGCCTTCGTCGCCTCCACCTCTCGCGCCCAGATCTCCAGATCGCACGGCCAACCGAGCTTCTCACACACGGCCTGCCAGCGCCCGGCCATGTCCGGCTCCACCAGGTTCGGTATCCACCCCAGTTTCAGGTACGTCTTGATCGCCGGCAGCCGGGGGTCGTCGGTCGAGAGGTAGATGCAGCGATAGCCGCCCTGCCGGAACCGCTGGACGACCGCCGCGCAGGTCACGCTCGACAAGCCCTTGCCGGTGTGCTCCGGCCGGCAGCCCACCCAGCCCAACTCGCCGCCGAAAGGATAAATCGCCTGCGGCCGATGGACCGCCCAGGTGCAGCAGACCACCAGCCCACTGGCCTCGTGTTCCACCACCCACAACCCGTCCGGAATCGCTCGGTCCAGCCATTGCCCGAACATCTCCAGGTTCCACTCGGCGAACCCCGCCGCCACCAACAACTCAGTCACCGCCGCCGCGTCTTCGCGCCGCCCCGTCCGCAGGACATAACCTTTCGCCAGCGCCGGCCTCACCGTCGTCTCCCACTTCGTCACCGGCCAGATCATCTGAAGCTGCATAGCATCCTCTTTCCGCTATCTGCGTCCGTGTTCACGATAGTAATTCAGGCCCTCGATGAGCGTCCGCAGGTTCTCGTGCGGCGTGCCCGGAATCACCGAACTCGACGCCCCGAGAACCAGCCCGCTCGGCGGACCGTTTTCGACCAGCCACTTCAGTTCGTCCCTGACCTGTTGCGGCGTGCCAAAGGGCAACGTCGTACAACTGGAGACGCCGGCCCAGATGAAGAGCGGCGCGCCACGACGGTCCTTCATGCGGCAAATCTTCTCATAGTCCATGCCGCACTCGTACTGGAAGCCCTGGAAACCGCTGATGCCGATTTCCAGGAGCGGCGGGATCATTTCCATGAGGTTCCCGTCGCAGTGCCAGATCAGGCGGATGCCGGCGTCGAGGAGCGGACCAATGGCCCGGGCCATCTGCGGGAACCATAGCCGCCGGAGCGAGTCCAGGCTGGGAATCGTGCCGCGACCATCGGCCAGATCGTGGTCGAGCCGAATGAGCCGCGGCAGGCCGCCCTCAGTTACGGCCCGCGCTGCCGCGCGGTTTTCCTTCTCGGCCAGGTCGGCCTGAAGAACGAAGTCCCGTTCCATCACCTCCGGGTACAGGGCATAGGCCTGGAAGTACTGCACATAGCCGTATTGATAGTAGCGCAGACAGGGATAGTGCAGGAAGCCGTGGTACGGCACCTTGAGCAGGTTGTTCCCGAACCGCGTCTGGAGCGCACGCTCGCCGGAGATTAGTATGGCCGTCTCGGCCGTGGCCTTCGCGTCGCAGGCCGCCATCGCCATCTTCAGTTTCGCAAACTCCACCTCTTCCAGATGGCGGATCACCGCCTCGGGTCCGTCGATGGGGATGCCGTCCAAAACCAGGTTCTCGGCCCCGGTCGTGGCGCCGCGCTCGGTCGTGGCTTCGTAGCCGTGCGACCCCATGGTCAGCGGATTATCCGCCAGGTACTGGTCGATGAAGCACGCACCCAGTCGCTGGTTGAAGGCCACATAGACCTCGTTGGGGTTCTGCCGGTAGGCGCCGGGTTCGTGGCCGGAGAACTCCTCGATGAACGGGATGTCCATGATGTGGACCAGGGCTGTGGCCAGACCCTTCGTCGGCTTCATGTTGATGGTGTCGAGGGCCAACTGGGCATTCGGCCCCAGAGCTTCCGGTGTCTCGATTCGCCGACTCATCAACCGCTCCTTCCCTCAGGAAACATGGCGGTCCCGCGACCACTTTTCGGCATTCTTCAACAAAGCCCGGGCCTCGTCTTCGGTCTGGCACCAGACTTCGATAAACAGCCCGCGGGCCGACAATTCCGAGAGGGCCGTCTCAACCTCCTCGGCCGCGAGGTAAAGATGGAGGTTCTTGCCCCTGGCTTGGACCTTCTTGAGAACCGGCAGATAGTGGAACGGGCTGGGTTTGCCGGCTCCGGGGAGAATCTGGATGGCCTGGAGGCGCGGCAATTCGCACAGCGCGTCGACGTGGGCGAAGGCTCCTTCCCCGTCCACGTGGTAGACCGAGTAGTCGAGGAAGTTGGTCTGCTTCTCGATAGCCGGCAGGAAAATTTCGCGAAACATTTTCGGCGAAATCATGTAGGAAAAATCGTTCTGGACGGCGTAGAACTTGCCGGGGGCCCAAAGCGGAAACCAGCAGGTCGAGCCTGCGACGGCTTCCTTCGTGACGGCATAGAACTGGTCGTAGGCCCGACACCACATATCCATGAGAAACAACTCTGCCTCGCGCACCTGCGCGGGCCGGTCGGACACGTCATAGAGCAACCGGTCCGTGCCGCGCAGCCAGGCTAGGGTGTCGCCGCCGCCGCCGAAGGCTCCGACGCTGGCCAGGAGCCGGTCGGCCGGGTCGGTTTCGGCCGCGCCGCGGCGGAGCCAGTCGAAATGGAACTTCCAGTAGCGGTGGCTCATGTCGAGCTTCAGGCCCTGCCACTGGAGTTCCTCGCCCTTGAGAATCGGATTGGCCCAGCCGGTCTCGAAGTCGAGCGTAATCGGGCAGCCCATGTACACGGCGAGCGTCATGTGGCCTGGGTAGCACCAGCACCAGTTGTCGAAGGCCTCGCCGCCGAGGAAGCTCTGATCGTGTTGCCAGCGGGTCAAGGCGCTGAAGTAGTCGAGGTCGGTCCAACGCTCTTCAGGCGTCGCCGGGCGCGAAGGCGAATCGGTCGGCGTGTGACCTTTCTTCGGCGCATGGACGCTCAGGCCGCAACGTCCGAAGGCCTCGTGCGCCCACCAGACCCGGTAATGCTCCTGGGCTTCTGCCCAACTGCTGTCGCTCGAACAGGCCATTGCTATTTTCAGCCCTCAGTTAGAGTCAGATTCCTGGTTCGCGTCGCCGCCGCAACTGCGCCGCTCACCAGTCCCGCGAATCCGGCACCGGCAGCCACGCCCCACCCTGCAGCACCGACTGCTGGCTGACCAGGCCGGGCAAGGTCATGTCCATCGCCTCATGGATGCCAATTGGGCAGGGGCTTTTCCCGGTGCAGGCGTTCATGAAATCCAGAATCTCGAAATAGTCCCCGCCGCCATGTCCGGCCGCCAGCGCCTCTTGCGGCGGATGGCGCCAGCCCTCCGGCACATAGCGACGCGCCAGTTCATCCACCGTCAGCAGCGACTCGAAATCGGTCCATTCCTTCTTCTCGCTCAGCGCCCGCAACCAGATCTTGCCCCTCTCGCTCGGACCGCCGCGCTCCGACTCGTAGCACCCGTCGGTGCCCTGGAGGGAGTAGTTGGTCATCGAGTGCGGCCGGTTCGACAACATGTCCACGCGTATCTTGATCAACGCCCCCTGGGCCGTCTTACACAACATCACCGGGGTCATCTGGCCGTATTCCTCGCCGCGCGGATCGCGCTGCCGGACGTCGGTGTCTTCGCAGCAAACCTTGACCACGCGGTCGCCCGGCAGCCATTGCAGGATCGGCCCCAGGCTGTGCGTGCAGTAGGTCACCCCGGCCAGGCCGGTCTGCCACTGGCGCCGCCACTTCGTGATCTCGTTCAGCCCCTTCAGTTCGTGCACGTACTCGCCCTCGGCATAATACGTCCGGCCGAACAGCCCTTGCCGCACCAGTTCGCGGACCACGACGTTGGGCTTCATGTACGCATAGTTTTCGGCCATCATGTAAACGGCCTGCGACGCTTTGGCGGCCCGGACCAGTTCGCGGCACTCCTCGATGGACACCCCAGCGGTGACTTCGCACAACACGTGGATGTTCCGCTCCAGGGCCATCGCGGCCTGCGGTGCGTGCAACTGCATGGGCGTGCCGATCACAACCGCGTTGACCCCGCTCTTATCGAGCATCTCCTCGTAGTCGGTGTAGGTCTCAGCGGCCCCCAACGTTTGGGCGGCCCGGTCCAGGTCAGCCGCGTTAATATCGCAGACCGCGCGGATATTCAGCCCCGCCGCCTCACACCCGGCCTTGAAGGCCCCGCCACGGGCGCAGGCCCCCACGATACCCAATTGCAGTTCGGCCACCTTGCTCATAATGTTCCGTTCCTTTCCCGGAGAGAAGCCACACCAACCCATCACTCCCGGTTATCGTATCGTACCTATGGCGGCCCGGCAAAGCTATGGACGCGGCTGCTTTTTTCTTGTATGATCCTGCAAGTTGTTTTTCGATCTCCGGGCAACGTGTGTGGAGGATTAGCCCTGCCGCCAGCCCTGCGAAAACGCTCCGGCACCGCTTGGACTATTCCCCGCCCCACCGTCCGTCCGCGCATCATCGCCGCCTATGCCTGCCAGGGTTTGCACCTGGAACCGACCGGACGGATGGTCCATCCCGATCTCTGGGTCATTGACTATTCCTGCTCCTTCTGCGGCCTGGTTCGCGTCGGCTCGCCCCGTCGCCCGTGGTGGCGTCGCGAGCCCATGACCGCGCGACTCTATGCTCCCGGCACGCCGTTCTGGGAGGATGCCGCCAGCCTGCGCGGACACGGCAGCGAGGTCTACGCCTTCTTCCTCGGCGGCGAAGAGGCCGGCCTCGAACAATTGATCGATCCCGCCTGCGGCTTTGGCCGTCTGGCCGACCCCGCCGGGCAACTTGAGGCCCCGCTGCGCCGCATGGCCCTGGTCGGACAACTTGCCGGCGACCGCGGCTTCTGGCCCGCCCAGGCCGCCTTGGTCACGATCTTCGCCTTGCTCGACGCCGCCATCCCGCAGCCCGACGGCCACTTTGTCCTGCGGCCTCCGGGACAGCGGGACGAATCGAGCCAGGAGCTGTCGCAACTCGTCAACGACTTTTTTCAGGCCCACCTGGTGGAGGCGATCACGATGGCGCGGGTCGCGCGGCATCTGGGCGTGAGCATCTCGAGCCTGGCCCATCGCTACGCCGCCGAGACGGGAAAACCGCCCATGGCCGCGCTGGCGGCTCTGCGCATCGAACAGGCCAAGAGTTATCTGCTGCGCGGACTGAAGGCGGAAGCCGTGGCCCGAGAGACCGGCTTCTGCGACGTGTCCCACTTCTCCAGGGTTTTCAAACGGCACTGCGGCCTGTCGCCCGGTCGCTTCCGGCGCGAGTTCCTGTCGTCGGCCGCGCCGAAACCGCCCAAATCAACCTGAGACTGAGGCACCGGCTGGACTCAGGAGTTTTTTGAGTTGTAGTCTATCCGCCCCTTCCCGCCCGTCTCGCCGACGAACAACACCGTCACCAGCGCCACCAGCATCAGCCCCGCCAGCACGACGAATATCGCCCCATAGGCCGCACCGGGGTACACCGTCCCCGCCGCCGTCGTCACCGCCTGGTCCGCGTACCGGTCCAGCACCACGCCCACAAAGTTCGATAGCACCGCCATCCCGACGTACGCCCCGCAGTTCACCACCGCGATCGATTGCGACACCACTGCCGGATCGTTCACTTCTTTCATGATCGTCGAAAACGCCGGCGGGGCTATTCCCGTACACGCCGCCAGCAGCACGAAACACGCCAGGAACAATCCCGCCGGCGCCTGCGTCCTCGCCCCCCAGACCATCGCCACCGTCGCCGCCAGCCCCAGCCCCACCCCGACGATGGACACCAGCTTTCGCCGTTGCCCCGCCAGCCTCTGAAGCGGTTCCGCCAGCATGCTCACCCCTGCGGTCGTCCCAATCATCAGCATCAGAATGAGCGACGCCGTCCGCGCGTTCACCCCGCAAAAATCCGTCAGGAACTTCCCGCCCAGCGTCACCTGCACCACGAAGAACACCGGAAACACAATCAGGCTCAGAATTATCAACGGCCGCGAGCGCCGGTTCCGCAGGATGCCCAGCAGCGGTTGCCAGAGCGGTCGCGGCGGCGCCGCCGGCGCGTCCCCCAGTCGCCGCAACGTCAGCCCTGCCGCCACCAGCGCCACCGCCGACAGCGCCGCCACTGCCAGCAGCGCGTGCCGCCACGTCACCGCGTCGGCCAGCCACCGGAACGGCGCCGTCGCCGCCAGCCCCCCGCTGTTCCCGATCCCCGCGATCAGCCCCCAGAACAACACGAAGTGCCGCGGGTGCCACAGTGTGTCCACTTCCTTGATGAAACTCAGGAATATGAAACTCGCCCCCAGCCCCGTCACCGCCCGCGCCGCATACAGGAGCGGCAGGCTGTGCGCCAGCGGAAACAGGAACGACCCCGCCACCATCAACACCCCGCCCACCAGTAGCGTGCGCCGACCCCCGTACCGGTCTGCCGCCAGGCCCACCAGCAGTTGCATCCCGGCATAAATATAGAAGAACAGTGCGCTCAGCGCCGTCACGGCCGCCGCCGGCGCCTGCAGGTCGTTCTGAATGTCGTTGAAGATCGGCCCCGGAATCGCCACACGCTGAAAGTACGACAGGAAGTACACCACCCCCATAGCCGCCATGGCCATGACCTTCAGGCCGGTGCTGTGCGAATTCGAGTTTGTCGCCGCGATGTCCGCCATGCTCGTTCATTCATCCTGTCGCAGAGATTACCGACCCTTTCTGGTTCTTGTTATTTACCCTGCAACTCGTCGGCGAATCCTGGCGCCAGCACGCGCTTCTCCCCGCCCACGTCCTCCAGCATTTCGCGCAGCACGCGGGCCCCGTCGCTGCCCGGATAGGCGTCGATCAACGCCCGCGCCGCCGCGTAGCTTCGCCGCACTTCCGGCAATTCCGCCGCCAGAGCCTGCCTCATCTCGCTCAGCCTGGCTGGGTCGACCAGATCGCCGGCGACCGCGCTCCAGTCGGCCCACTGTCGATAGAGCAGGCTGTAGCGGATCAGATCCGCCATAGTCGTGGAAAAGCGGCCGGTCTGGGTCCGGTCCGCCTCGCGCGGGAACAGCCCGTGGCGGGTGTCGTAGGGTTCCTGGGCCCAGGTATCGTGACGATATTTTTCGCGCTGAGCCGGATCTCGCAAGTCGGGCACCGCCATCGGCTGGCCGCCGGCCAGGGCTGACCGCACCGCCTGGATGCCGGGAATGGTCACGTCGGCCGCTGCATAGACGTCGAACGGCGCCGGCTCGCCAGAGAGAATCTGTCGGGCAAAATAGTAGAGTACCCAGAAGTCGCCCCCGCCGTGGCCCGTCGAGTTGGCCAGCCGGTCCAGTTCGTCTTCCGCCGGCTTCACCGCCAGCTTCGGCGAGTTGCCGCTCCCGCCCAGGCGCAGCTTCAAGCCCTCGCCCACGTTCACCTCGGCCGCGCCCCGCGTGCCCCAGAGCCGCTGAACGTGCGAATCGTTGGTCGTCACACCCATCAGGTTCCGCATCACACCCCCGTTGCTCATCTTGATCAGCGATGGGGCGATGCCGCCTGCGCCCTCCGCCCCCTGTGGCAGATAACCCGCCAGCCGCTGGTCGCCCACCAGGGCCGTCACTTGCGTCGGACGCGTGCCGGTAATCACCATCACCGGCCCCAGCGAGTGCGTGCAGTAGTAGTGGAAATCCAGCCAGCTCCGCCAAGTATGTACGCTGTCGCCCGGCTGAACCGGCAGGCCGTCGATATACGTGTAACAGAGCGACCGGCACTCGTGCACGTACTCGAACTCCGCATACATCAGTTCCCCGAACAGCCCCGCGTCCCACTTTCGCTTCAGGTACCGCATCACCGGCGTGAACGGGTAATTCTCGGCCAGGTTGTAGACCAGCCCGCTCCGCTCGACCGCTTCCACCAGTTGCACGCCCTCGGCCAGGGTGAAGAATGCGGTCACCTCCGAAAGGACGTGTTTCCCGGCAGCCAGGCAGCGCCGGGCATCCCCGCCATGGCTCGGACAGTATGTGGCCAGCAGCACGGCGTCGAAGTCCTGAGCCAGGAACTCCTCCGCGTCCGCCGTGGCGAAGGCCCCGGGATTGGCCTCCAGAAAGCCGCGCCGCATGTGCTCGTTGTAATCGCACCCCGCGACTACGTCAAAGTTCAGCGCCGCGCAGGTCTGGTAAAAATTCATCCCGCGGCCCAGGCCCCAGATGCCCAGCTGGATGCGCCGGTCGCTGTGAAATACCGGTGAGGTGGCCATAACCCGTTCCTCTCTTTATCTCCCGTGCTTATCCGCGATCCACCGACCAGCGCTCCACGTCCTCCAGCAGCCGCCACGGCCGCTACTCTTTGATTGTCTCGCGTTTCCACGGTTCTGCAAGTTTTTTTTCAGCCACGAAGCTGTATCTTGCACGTCCCAGAGCGATAAAGCTTGGTGGTGAATTTTCACGGACGATATCGTCACCCCTTATCAACGATTTCACCACGTGGCAGGCGCCTCTCTTTGCTGGCCGGGCAACGTTCGCCACGTTCACGCACCAGCAGTGGGTGGCGTGGGCGCAGGAGCACAATATTGGCGGAAGATGGAGCGATTGGTTACTCCAAAACATCGCCGTGATCTGCAAGCCGTCTTTCTCTACGGGCTTGGAGGACAGCGGCGTCGCCGCCGGACCATCCGCCGCCCACGCCCAATTGAACAGTGTTGCTGCGGCAATCGTCAACGCGACTACCGCCCCCGCAACGGCCATTCGCTTCAGCATCTGTCGCTCTCCACGAATGCCCACATTCAGTGCCATAAGTCGGTTCACCGAACCTTTTCATAACCATTGTACGCCTGATCGCCCAGTGGGACGCACGTCTGAAGGAAACAAAACCGGCCGCCAAGCCAACCGAACTCCAG
>CAIYVX010000076.1 GCA_903929765.1 uncultured Planctomycetia bacterium | reverse complement strand
GCCTGGTTGACCAGGGTGCCAACGATCTCCCGCGTCGCTCTGGTCAGCCCGGCCCCCGCGGGGGCCGGGCTGACGAGTCTGTCCCACCATGTTCGCTACTATCGGGGAAAAACTCCCCGAAGACAACATACAAGGGTGGCCCGAAGGGCCGGGTGAGGGGTTGTGGCCAACCACATGGCGGCAAACACCGCCGCCATGCCACCCGGTTACTTCGTCTCCGCAAATGCCGTGTTCTTGATCACGCCCACCGGAAACACCTTCGTCAACTTCTCTTCGATGAACTTCCCGCACTCCGCCGGCGGCATCCGCCAGTGCGTCGGGCAGGGGCTTAGAATTTCGACCAGGGCAAAGCCTTTTTTCTCCTGCTGCACGCGAAACACCTTCCGGATCGCCTCTTTCGCCTTGCGGATTTCCTTCGGCGTGGTCAACATGCACCGCTCGACGTAGACCACCCGCTCCAGCGTCGCCAGCAATTCCGACACCCTGAGCGGCGGCCCTTCGGTTGAGATATTCCGTCCGTACGGCGAAGTCGTCGTCTTTTGCCCGACCAGCGTCGTCGGAGCCATTTGTCCGCCGGTCATGCCGTAACATATATTATTTATGAAAATAACACTGATGTTCTCGCCCCGGTTGGCCGCGTGGATGGCCTCACCCGCCCCGATGGCCGCCAGGTCGCCGTCGCCCTGGTAGGTGAAGACCAGCTTGTCCGGGTGGACGCGCTTCAGGCCCGTCGCCACCGCCGGCGCCCGCCCGTGCGCCGCCTCGACCATGTCGATGTCCATATAATGGTAGGCCACCACCGCGCAGCCCACCGGGGCGATGCCGATCACGTTCTCGCGCAGGCCGTCCTCGTCGATGATCTCCATCACCAGCCGGTGCGCCGTCCCGTGCCCGCAACCGGGGCAATAGTGCGTCCGCTGCTCCAGCAGCGTCGCCGGCCGTCCCGCCTTCAGCGTCAATTCCTTGCTTTCGGTCATCTGCTTGCCTTTTTTACTTTTAAATTTTTCATTTTTAACTTTTAATTTTTAATTGTTGTTTCACCCGCTCTTCAATCTTCCCCGTCCGGATCACCTCGCCGCCGAACGTGTTCAGCAACTCCACCGGCGACCGTCCCTCGACCGCCAGACGCACGTCCTCGACCATCTGCCCCCACGACATCTCGACCACCAGAAACTTTCGCCCCAGCCCGGCCAGGCTTCGCAGCGCCGCCGTCGGAAACGGCCAGAGCGTCACCGGCCGCAGCAGGCCCACGCGCAACCCCTGCCGCCGGCAACTGGCCACCACGGCCTTCGCCAGCCGCGCACTCGTCCCGTAGGCCACCATGACCACCTCGGCGTCGTCCGTCTCCACGGCCTCGAAGCGAACCTCCTCGGCGGCCAGACGCTCCAGCTTGGTCTTCAGCCGCACGTTCCATGCGACCAGTTCGCCCACTCGGCCGCAATAGCTGTGAATATATTTCCGCTGCTGCCCCGGCGCCGCTCCGCGCAAGGCCCACGGCGATTCGCCCGCCGGCGCCTCGCGTATCGGCGGCAACTCCACCGGCTCCATCATCTGTCCCACCTGCTGATCGCTCAGCATCAGCACCGGCGTCCGCCACTTCATCGCCAGCTCGAGCCCCAGCCCGGCCAGGTCGAACGTCTCCTGCACCGAGTACGGCGCCAGCACCGGCATATAATAGTCCCCGTGCCCGCCGCCGCGCGTCGCCTGAAAATAGTCCGCCTGGGCGCACCGCACGTCGCCCAGTCCCGGCCCCGCCCGCTGCACGTTCACCACCAGGCACGGCAACTCCGAGGCGGCCATGTAACTCAGGCCTTCCTGCTTCAGGCTGATCCCCGGACTCGACGACGAGGTCATGGTCCGCGCCCCCGCCGCCGACGCCCCGTGCACCATGCTGATCGCCGCCAGTTCGCTCTCGGCCTGAATAAACGTGCCGCCCACCTCCGGCATCCGCTTCGCCATGTACTCCGGCAGATCATTTTGCGGCGTGATCGGATAGCCGAAATAGAACCGGCAGCCGGCGCGAATCGCGCCTTCGGCTGCCGCTTCGTTGCCCGTCAGCAATACTTTTTCTTCAACCGCCATCTGCCTCGCTCCATCATGTAGGTCGGGTCAACAGACCCGACATGTTATTTGTAAATCTCGATCGCCCCGTCCGGGCAGACCGTGTGACACTGGCAGCACCCTCCGCACTTCGCGCCCTCGACAAACTCCGCCGGCCGCGTCCCCACGTCGCTCACCTCCGCGCTCAGCCGCAGACACTTCGTCGGGCAGACCGCCACGCACAGGGCGCAACCCTTGCAATACGCCCGCAAAATCCGCACTTCCGCCATCACTAACTCCTGCCGTTCGTTTTCTTTTCGTTGCCGTTTCACTTTTTCATTTTTAATTTTGCATTTTTAACTTTTAATTGTCTCTCATCCCCCGTTGGCATACCGCGGCGGATGGCTCCAATGCAGCTTCTCCCGCAGCGTCTCAAAGCCCGACCGCTTCGGATTCTCGATCAGCACGAACCGCTGGTCCGCCACCCGCACGTCCACCACGTCGCCGCCCACCAGCGACTCGTGAATCTGACCGTCGATAATGCAACTGGCTTCCCGCTGTTCCTTCATCGGCCGCAACTGCACATGCGTCTTCGCCCCGACCACCATCGACCGGTGCGTCAGCATGTGCGGACAGATCGGCGTTATCACCATGGCCGCCAACTGCCCGTCCAGGATCGGCCCGCCCGCTGCCAAATTATACGCCGTTGACCCCGTCGGAGTCGAAACCAAAACTCCGTCGCCGTGATACGTGGCCACCGCCTCGCGGTCCACGTCCACCTCCACCCCGATCATGCGATGCATCGGCCCGTGGCCCACCACCACGTCGTTCAGGGCCGTCTCGTGTATCCGTCGCCCGCCCGCTGTCTCGATTCGCACGTCCAGCATGATCCGCTCGACGCGCCGCCCGCCGTCGCGCAGAATTTCCCTCGCCGACGCCTCAATCTCCTCCGGCTGGTAACCGGCCAAAAACCCCAGCCGCCCGATGTTCACGCCCAGGCACGGCGTCCCCGCCGGCGCCAGGCACCGCGCCGCCTTCAGGATCGACCCGTCCCCGCCCACCACCAGCGCCAGGTCGGCCTTGAAGCACGACGCCTCGCCCGGCTCGCACTCCAGGTCGCGCCGCGTCACTTCCGCCAGCGGCGTCAGGTGCGGCTCCAGACGATCCATCGTCGCCCGCACCACCTCGCGCGACACCGTACCCATCAGCAAAATCTTGAGCTTGCCCATGTTTCTTCTTCTTTTTGTCGTTTCTTCACCCCTCTTCCTTGACGGGAGAGGGTAGGGTGAGGGTGACGATTTGCCAACAACTCTCAGACTCGCCACTCGCCTCTTTTTCTTCTTCTAATTTTTCATTTTTAATTTTTAACTTTTAATTCTCTTATCCTCGCCGCAATCCCCTCGGCCGTCAGCCCGAACCGCTTGAGCAAACTTCCGCGTTCAGCGTGTTCAACCAACATGTCCGGAATTCCGATTGCCGCCACGCACTTGCCCGCCAGTCCCGCCGTCTGAGCCGCCTCCAGCACTGCCGACCCGAACCCGCCGGCCAGCGCGCCTTCCTCCGCCGTCACCAGCCACGGCGACTCCGTCAGCAATTGCGCGATCAACTTTTCATCCAGCGGCTTGGCGAACCGGCCGTCGGCCACCGTCAACTCCAATCCCTCGCGCGCCAGAATCTCGGCCGCGCCCAGCGCCGCCGAAACCGTCGCCCCATAAGCCAGAATCGCCCCGTCCTTGCCGCGCCGCAACACCGCCCCGCGGCCCAGTTCCACTGCCTGGTCCGACAGATCCGCCTCCGGCACGCAATCGCGCGGATACCGAATCGCCATCGGCCGCTCCAGCGCCAGGCCGAGCGCCAGCATCTCCCGGAGGCCCCGCGCGTCCGCCGGCGCAGCCACCACCAGGTTCGGCAGACTCCGCATATACGCAATGTCGTAAAATCCCTGGTGCGTCGCCCCATCTGCCCCGACCAGCCCCGCCCGGTCAATCAATAGCACCACCGGCAGCGTCCCGTTCAGCGACAACTCGTGATAAAGCTGATCGTAGGACCTTTGTAAAAATGTCGAATAGATCGCCACCACCGGCCGCAGGCCCCCCGCCGCCATCCCCGCCGCCAGAGCCACCGCGTGCGACTCGCAAATCCCCACGTCGTAGAACCGCCCGGGGAACCGCGCCGCAAACTTCGCCAGCCCCGTCCCGTCCGGCATCGCCGCCGTTATCGCCGTCACCCGCGAATCCTTCTCCGCCAAATCCACCAGCGCCGCCACCGCCGCCGCGCTCCACGTCGTCCCGGCGCACGGGGCCTTCGGCACCACGCAACCGTTCTCTTCCGTGAACGGCGTCGCGCTGTGAAAATTTTCCGGATCTTCCGCCGCCGGCCCGAAGCCGCGCCCTTTCTGCGTGCAGACGTGCAGCATCACCGGCCCGTCGACCTGCCGAATTTCCTCCAGCACCCGTTCCAGTTCCCGCAGGTCGTGCCCGTTAAGCGGCCCCAGCACCCGGAACCCGAAATGCTCGAAAGCGTGGTCCGGCACCACCGCGTCCTTGATCGCCCCCTTCAGGGCCGACAGGGCCTGGAGCATCTGTCCGCCCACCGCCGGCACCTTGTCCAAAAGCCGCCGCATCTCCTTGTTCAGGTCGGTGTAGACCGGACTCATCCGGGCCCGCGTAAAGGCCCGGGCCAGCGAGCCGACCGTTCCTGAAATGCACATCTGGTTATCATTCAAAATTACAATCAGGTTCGCCTTGCTCGATCCCGCGTGGTTCAAACCCTCCAGGGCCACGCCGCTCCCCAGTGCCCCGTCGCCGATCACAGCCACCGACCGGGCCGACCGTCCCGCTGCCTGATCCGCCAGCGCGAGGCCCAGGGCCGTCGAAATGCTCACCCCGGCGTGCCCCGTCGTAAATATGTCGTACGGACTTTCCGCCCGGTTCGGATAGCCGCTCAGCCCGCCTTCCTGCCGGATCGTCTCGAACCGCGCCGCCCGGCCCGTAATCAGCTTATGGGCGTAGCACTGATGGCCCACGTCGAAAACCAAATGGTCCTGCGTGAAATCGAACTTCCGATGCAGGGCCAGCGTCAGCTCCACCACGCCGAGGTTCGAGGCCAGGTGCCCGCCCGTCGCCGCCACCACCGCCGTAATGCGCGAGCGAATCTCGTCCGCCAGAGTCTGCAACTCCGCCGCCGACAGCGTCCGCAAATCCGCCGGAGAATTTATCTTTTCCAGTACCGCCACGTCATCCGCCGTTTCTTCTTCTTTTTCTTCTTCTTTTGAAGCCCCCAGCATTGCTGGGGGACACTGTTTCTTCTTTTTCTTCTTCGCCGTTTCTTCTTCACCCCTCCCCCTTGGGGGAGGGTAGGGTGAGGGTGTTGCTTCTTCTTTTTCTTCTTGCCGTTTCTAATTTTTAATTTTGCATTTTTAATTTTTAATTCTTAGTGTTCCCTCTCCACGCAGAACCGCGCCAGATCCCGCAGGTCATTCCCCTGATCGCCGAACTCATCCAGCGCGTTCACCGCCGCGTTCAACTCCGCCCGCGCCCGTTGCCGCGACTCGTCCAAGCCGTAGACCTGAACATACGTTCGTTTTCCGTGCGCCGCATCTTTGCCCGCCGTCTTGCCCAGCGACTCGCTCGTGCCCGAGGCATCGAGGATGTCGTCGGCGATCTGAAACGCCAACCCGACGTGCCGGCCGTAGCGCCGCAACGCCTCAAGCTTCTGCTCCGGTGCCGAACCGACCAGCGCCCCCATCATCACCGCCCCCTCGATCATCCGGGCCGTCTTCCGCCGGTGAATCGTCTCCACCGTCACCGTGCTCGACGGGTTCCGCTCCGCGTCCAGGTCCGCCGCCTGCCCGCCGACCATGCCCACCGCTCCCGCCGCCTCGGCCAGTTCCCGCACCAGCCGCGCCGCCTTGCGGCCGTCGGTTACGTCGCGGCCCAACACCACAAACGCCTCCGTCAGCAGGGCGTCGCCCGCCAGAATCGCCAGGGCCTCGCCGAACACCTTATGATTCGTCGGCCGCCCGCGCCGCAAATCGTCATTGTCCATCGCCGGCAGGTCGTCGTGAATCAGGCTGTAGGTATGCACCATCTCGATCGCGCACGCCGCTGCCAGCGCCGACTCATCGTCCCCGCCCACGAGCCGCGCCGCCAAAAGCACCAGCGCCGGTCGGAACCGTTTGCCCCCCGCCAGCACGCTGTACCGCATCGCCTCGTACAGTTGCTCCGACTCCCGATCCGGCGAGCGCAGCAAAATCTCCAGCCGCGCATTCACGCGACCGGCGATTTCATCCAGCAGCCGGGGAACATGGTCCTGCACTCGCCGATTCATTTTTCGTTGCCGTCATGTAGGGCGGTTGCGCTGTTTGCAGCCGCCGCAGTAAAATGCTCTTCTTCCGATTGCCGTTGTTGTTCTGTCGCGGAACCACTCTATTCTAACACTTTGCCGTCGCCGTTTCTTCTCTTTCCACTTTTTACTTTTACCTTTTTCCCTTTTACTTCTCTTCCATCGCTTCCGTTGCCAACTCGCCGCCCTCTTTCGGCCGAATCTTCTCGATCCGCAATTGCGTCTCAGCCAGTTGCTTGCGGCACGATTCGATCAGCCCCGCCCCTTCCTCGTAGAGTTTCAGACTCTTTTCCAGATCGATGTTCCCCTTCTCCAACTCGGCCACGATCTGTTCGAGCCGCTTCATCCCCGCCTCAAAACCCAGTCCCTGACTTTTCGCCATTTTCGTTTCTCCGCTGCTGTTGTTGTTGAAGCCCCCAGCATTGCTGGGGGACGCTGTTTCTTTTGTTTCTTCTTTTGTTGCTTCACCCCTCTCCCTTGGGAGAGGGTGGCCCTTCAGGGCCGGGTGAGGGGTTAGTTCTTAACCGTTACTCCTCATGGCGGCAAACACCGCCGCCATGCCACCCTGCCGTTTCTTCTTTTCCTCAATTTTTAATTTTGCATTTTTAATTTTTAATTTTCGACTCGACTCCTCACCTTCTCCCGATTCGACACCGTCGTCTCGATCACCTCTCCCGCCGCCACTTCCCCCGCCGCCCGCACCGGCCGGCCCGACTTCTGCGAAATCGTAATGCTATACCCCCGCTCCAACACCGCCAGCGGCCCCAGCGCCTCCAGCCGCCGCGAGAGTTCCTGCAATCCCGAACCCGCCCGCTCCACAATCCGCCCCAGCGCCGCCTCGTGCCGCACTGCCGCCGAGGCCAGCCGCCCCGCCTGCGCCGCCAATCGCGCCTCGGGCCGCGCTCCCAAGAGCCGCCGCTCCAAATCATGCAGCCCGCGCCGCTGATTGTCCACCAGCCGCCGCGCCGCCGCTCCGAGCCGCGCATCCAACTCGTCTACCGCCGCCGCCCGCAGCCCGGCGATCTCTTCAGGGTACTTGAAAAACCGGTGTTCCGCCACCCGTTGCCACCGGTGCGCCGCCGTTATCACCGCCTGCTCCGACGCGCGCCGCAATCGCCGCGCTTCCGTTCCCACACGCTGGAGCAACTCGCGCCGATCCGGGGCCACGATCTCGGCCGCCGCCGACGGGGTAGGGGCCCGCACGTCGGCCACAAAGTCGCTGATCGAAAAATCCGTCTCGTGACCCACCGCACTGATAATAGGTATGCGACAAGCCGCAATCGCCCGGGCCACCACCTCCTCGTTGAACGCCCAGAGGTCTTCCGCACTGCCGCCCCCGCGCCCGACGATCAGCACGTCCACCTCGTCGGCCAGGCACCGGTCGAAATCCCGAATCGCCCGGGCAATTTCCCCGGCCGCCGCGTCGCCCTGCACCGCCACCGGATACAGCAGCACGCGCAGCCACGGCGCCCGCCGCCCCAGAATATTGAAAATGTCCCGAATCGCCGCCCCGGTCGGACTCGTCACCACGCCCACCACCAGCGGAAACCCCGGCAACGGTTTCTTCCGCTCGGGCGTAAAAAGCCCTTCCTTCTCCAGCCGCTCTTTCAACTGCCGGAACTTCAGCTCCAGCGCCCCGACGCCCTTCAGTTCCAGGTGCGTCACATAAAACTGGCACCGCCCCGTCTTCGGATAGAACCCCACCCGCCCGCGGGCGATCACCTCCAACCCGTCCGTCACCTTCACCGCCAGCCGCGCCGCCTGTTCCCGCCACATCACGCAAGCCAGCGCCGCCCCGGCGTCCTTCAAATCAAAATAAATATGCCCGCTCTCCGCCCGCCGCAACCCGCTCACCTGTCCGACCACCCACACGTCCGGAAAACAGGTATCCAGCACCTCTCCCACGCCCGAAGCCAACTCCGACACCGTCAGCGGCCGACTCCGCGTCCCGTTGTTGTTGTCGTTGCTGCTTCCAGTGGCACGGGCATCTTGCCCGTGAGTCGCAGGGGCATCTTGCCCCTGCTCTTGCCGTTTTCTTTTGTTGTTACTTTTTCTTATGAAGCCCCCAGCACTGCTGGGGGACGCCGTTTCTTTTGTTTCTTTTGCTTCTTCTGTTTCTTTTGTCGCCGTTTCTTCTTCACCCCTCTCCCTTGACGGGAGAGGGTAGGGTGAGGGTGCCGTCCGCTCTTCCGCCTCCCCCACGCGCGCAATATCAAACAACGGAATATCGAACGCCGATTCTTTTTTCTTTTTCCTGGCCATAAGATTGCCGAAACTGTATGGCTATTTCTTCTCTCGGGCAGCCTTGAGTTCTGACATTATGCGATCAAGGGTTGCGTCAACGTTGAGCGCACGACGCCGAGCCGTCTCATATAGGGAGGCTAGCAACTTCCCTTCATCACTTTTCAAGTCAAGGGACAGTTGTTCGATAGCGCGGCCACCTTGGTCGACAATGGTTAGCGTGGGGCCGCCCTGGTAGTGCGGAAACTCGATGGTAATGGAATAGTCTGAGTTCGCCGTCTGGAATTTAAATGCACTGGCGGTGGCTTCCCATCCAACCAAACCACGCGATGTGTTCTCGAGTAGACCTTGCGCAATACTAACCATTTTCTCGACATCTGGCATCTTAGTTCCCTTTCAATTTGGTCGCCGCTGAAATAGCTTCCAATCCATCAATTATATCTGACAATGCCCTGTTGGCCGCGGGCACGTTCGGCGGCGTCTTGTTCGCAGTGGAGTTTTCGAGGGTGTCTTCAAGAGTCCCAATCTGTGTAATCGCAGCTTGTACAGTCCTAAGCTGGTCTTTAGTAAGAAGGGGATGCTCGTGCCGAAAACGAATTAGGGCAGTCCTAAGGTCCGGGTAGCGTGCCAGAGCAATGGGCCAAGCGTCGAGTCGGTGCAAACGCTTTATTTCTTGTGCGATAGCGATTGTGGCCGAGACGTCTGCGATTGCGAAGGCGCGTTGAATGTCTTTGGTGTTCCGGTCGACTCCGGCCTTGACCGCAGTTTCAATGTTTTTCTCCCGTCGAAGTACCCAAATTGTTAGAAAGACTCCGAACGCTGTAAACAGCGTGCCGACGGCACTGGATATGTCTCCCCACATCTCAGCGAGCATTGGTGTCCTCACCGTGTCTAAATCTCTTCCTGCGCCTCGCCCTTGCCATCCGACGCATCGTAACTCGCCGCCCCCGCTTCCGGCTTGTACTGCATGTTAATCCGCCGGATGCTGCTCGCCCGCCCGGTCGTCTCGTCGGCCGTGATCAGCGCGCCGCAGACGTGCAAATCGCCGGAGGCCACGTCGAAGAACGTCGGCATCCCCGTGGTCAGGAACTTGATGACTCTGAATTTGTCGCGGCCCAGGACGCCGTCGTACGGGCCGGTCATACCGAGGTCCGAAATGTACGCCGTCCCCTGGTGCAGCAGCCGTTCGTCGGCCGTCTGAATGTGCGTGTGCGTTCCGGCCACCGCCGTCACCCGCCCGTCCAGGTACCAGCCCAGGGCGATCTTGTCGCTCGTGGCCTCGGCGTGCATGTCGACGAAAATCAGCTTCGTCTTGTCGCCGATCTCCTCCAGGGCCGCATCCACCGCCCGGAACGGACAGTCCACCGGCTTCAGGAACGTCCGCCCCAGCAGGTTGATCACGGCCACCCGCACGCCGTTTTTATTTTCGATAATGGTGTACCCGTGCCCCGCCGCCACGTCCGGCAGGTTCGCCGGCCGGATGATCCGGGGTTCCGTCTCGTAGAGCGGCAGCGACTCCCGCTTGCGGTAACAGTGGTCGCCCATCGTCACCACGTCCACGCCGATGGCCCGGAGCTGTTGGAAGATTTGCGGCGTGATGCCCGACCCGCCGGCCGTGTTTTCGCCGTTGACGATCACGAGGTCGATGCTTTCGGCGGCGACCAGGTCTTTGAGCAACCCTTCCAGGGCCATCCGCCCCGGTTTGCCCACGATATCGCCGATCATCAGGGTCCGAAACGCCATTTTTGCTCCGTTCTAGCCCCGCATTGTTGGGGCAGCGGGTGCCACACTTTGAAGCTCCGACTTTAGTCGGAGCCAAAGTGGGTGTTTCTTTGGCGTATCGCACACTTTGGCGGGTGCGCCGCTTCAAAGTGTGGCACCCGGAGGCAACACGCAGATTTGCCAGCGTGATTCTATATATAGTATCCCCCCTGTGGCAAGGCAAATGCCCCCGAAATGGCCGGGCCGTCGCATCTAAACTCCCTGTGTTATACCGCCTTCAGTTAAAGATTGCCGATGGCCGACAAAAGATTCCAGACGGATCAGGAGGTCTGGAATGAGAACACCTTTGCGGATCGAGACGGCGCTCTCCGAGCGGGATTTGGCCCGTCTGGCGCGGCAGGAAGCGGACCCGCGTGTGCGTCAGCGGCTG
>CAIYVX010000075.1 GCA_903929765.1 uncultured Planctomycetia bacterium | reverse complement strand
GTGCGTGGCCCGCGACACCTGGCGGAGACGATGAAGGAGGCGTTTAACATCGCGCTGGAGGTGCGGCCGTTTGACGAGAAGACGCTGGATAATCTGGACGGGGTGAACGTGATTCACCTGAGCGGGCACAACGCTTTTGCGGTGCCGGCGGAGCGGCTGGCCAAGTTGCAGGCGTGGCTGAAGAAGGGCGGGCTGCTGTGGGCGGACGCGCAGTGCGGTCGGGCGGACTTCAACGCCTCGTTCAAGGAGTTTGCGGCGAAGCTGTCGCCGGGGTCGGGGCTGGGGGTGATCGATCAGAAAGATCCGGTGATTACGGGTCAGGGTCTGCCGGAGCCGGGGTTTGACGTGACGAGCATCCGGTACAAAGCGTCGTTGCTGGCTGCGGAGTTTGCGCCGAAGCTCCAGGAACTGAAGCTGGAGGGCCGTCGGGCGGTGGTTTATTCGCCGCTTGATCTGACCTGCGGGCTGGACGGTCACGATTGCGCGTATTGTCAGGGTCCGGTGCGGAACGACGCGCTGAAGATGGCGGCGAATATACTGCTCCTGGTGTTGCCGGCGGCAGCGCCGGCGGCGGGGGAGGCTCCGGCGGCGAGCGCAACGCCGGCGGAACCGGAGAAGCAGTAGGTTACTGGAGCAGGGGAACGGCGGGCGTGTTTTTTGGAAAAGAGGCTGGAATGATCGAGCGAATTATTGGGTCGCTGGCGGTGGTGCTGGCAGTAAGCGGCATGGTGATGGGCCAGTCGTCGGCAACCCCAGCCAAGCCAGCGGCATCGCCGATGACGGCGGGGACGCCGGGGGTGGATTTGCCGGCGCCGCTGGTGACGACGGAGCAGATTCGGGCGGCGATCAAGGCGGATGCCGAAGAGTTGTACGGTCTGATGGACGAGAAGAAGTTCTGGGATGGGGACATCCCCTCGACCTACACGGAGGCCCAGAAGGAACACTTCGGGCATCTCGTTGGCGGCCAGACGGCCCTGGCGGTCCTGGCCCTGCTTTACGCCCGTGATGAAATCAAGGGCGAAGAGGGGCCGAACGGCGCGAAGCTGGCCAAGGCCATCAAGTACCTGGAAGAGCTTAACTCTGAAGCAACGTACGTGCTCGGCATCCGGGCCAGCATCTGGTGCAAACTGCACGACCCGAAGTACAAGCGTCTCCTGAGCAACGACGCTCGCGTGTTGATGCAATCGACCATGCGCGGCGGGAAGATTTCCGGCTACTTCACCTACATACCTGACTCCGTCGCCGGCCATGGGGACCACTCCAACACGCAGTACGGCGTGTTGGGGCTGCGCGACGCGGCCATTCGCGGCGTCGAGGTGCCGCGGGAATACTGGGAAGCGATTCAGCAGCACATGATCGAAACGCAGGCGCTGAACGGTGGCTGGGGCTATTTAGCCGCCGATGGCCAGCCGGCCATCGATCAGACCTATGGCACGATGACCATGGGTGGGCTGGCGAACTTGTACATCACGCTGGATCGGCTGAACTCGGGCTACGAGGGGGTGTTTAACGGTAAAGAGGCCAAGCAGTGTGGGACGAAGAAACAGCCGGAGGCGATTGATCGCGGGTTGGGGTGGATGGACCGCAACCTGCCGCTGGATTTCGGCCTCAAGGACACGGGTGGTGATGAGCAGACGGTTCGGGCCCATGGCTTGAACCAGAACGGCTGGGGGCCATATTACCTGTATGGGTTGGAGCGGTGTGCCAATGCTTCGGGCCGCAAGACATTCGGCGGGTTGAACTGGTTTCAGGAAGGGGCCAAGATTATCCTGGGCAGTTATGCCGGCATGAAGAACACCTGCAAAACGGCCTGGGTGACGCTGTTTTTGTGCAAGGGCAGCGCGCCGGTCTACTACAACAAGCTGGACACCAAGGCGGACTGGAACAACGATTTGCTGGACATTGCGAACATTTCGAATTACATCGGGGAGATCGGCCTGGAGCGGCGCGTCAACTGGCAGATCGTGGACATCAAGGATCCGGTGGAGACGTGGCTGGACGCGCCGATACTGTTCTTTAACGGGCATAAGTTTCCGAATTTTACGGCGGAACAGAAGAAGAAGTTGCGGCTGTACACGGATTCGGGCGGGACGCTGGTGGCGGAGGCCTGCTGCTCGGCGCCGGAGTTCGCCCAGGGTTTTCGGAAGATGGCCAAGGAAGTCTGGCCGGAATGGGAACTGAAGACCCTGGACCGCAAGCATCCGCTGGTGACGATTCACAACGACATCAAGGGGCAGATTCCGACCATGTCCTATATGTTCGACGGTTGCCGCGACCGGGTTTTTCTGATTACGCAGGACATCTCCTGCGCCTGGAACCAGAACATTCAGGATCACTATCAGAGCTACTTCCAGTTGGGCATGAACCTGGCCCGTTACGCCTGTGACCGTCGGGCGATCAGGAGCCGGCTGGATTATCAGAAGCCGGTTTGCCGCGAACTGGATGACGAGAAAAAGCCGCGGCCGGTGGCGCCGGTGGAGGAACGGAAGCTGGTGCTGGTGGACTGGCCGGTGGAGGGCGTGCGGCTGACGGACGTGCGTGGCCCGCGACACCTGGCGGAGACGATGAAGGAGGCGTTTAACATCGCGCTGGAGGTGCGGCCGTTTGACGAGAAGACGCTGGATAATCTGGACGGGGTGAACGTGATTCACCTGAGCGGGCACAACGCTTTTGCG
>CAIYVX010000074.1 GCA_903929765.1 uncultured Planctomycetia bacterium | reverse complement strand
TCTCCGCGCCGGTGTAGCCCGGCACAATGTTCGCCGTCAGGGTGCAACTGCCGGTGATGACGAGCGAGGTCGTCGCCGCCGTCGCATTGCTCACCGTGCCGCCGCTCGCGGTCCAACTGCCGAGGGCATAGCCGGAACTCGCCGTGGCCTGGATGGTCACCACCGTGTTCGGCGGGTATGTGGCCAGGCTCGGCGTCACCGTGATCGTGCCGAGACCAGACGGGCTGACCTGCGTCACGAGCGGTAGCGGCGGCAAAAAGTTCGCCGTCAACGTACAACTGCTGGTGATGGTCAGCGAGGTCGACGCGGCGTTGGTGTTGAAGACCACCCCGCCCGCCACCGACCAGTTCACAAAGTAATATCCCGGATTCACCGAGGCCTGGATCGACACCGTGGTGTACGACGGGTACGACCCCTGGCTTGGCGTCACCGTTACCTTCCCGCCGCCGGCCGGACTGGCCTGCGTCACGAGCGGTTCCTGGATGCTCGGCCCCGTGAAATAGGCCGTCAGCGTGCAGGCGCCCGAGATGGTCAACGTCGTCAGCGAGGCCGTGGAATTGAGCACCGTGCCGCCCGTAGCGACCCAGCCGCTGAACGGGGAGGTGGCCGGCGTGGCCAGAATCTGCACCGTGTCGCCGTTGGCATAGTAAACCTGGCTCGGCGTCACCGTCACCGTCCCGCCGCCCGAGGGGTTGACCTGCACCGTCAGCGTCACCGGCGGCGCATAGGGGAAGACGGGAATGTCGCGCACGCCGTCGCCGTTGAAGTCGCCCTTGACCATCTGGGCCATGTTGATCGAGACACCCATGTCCGAGCCGCCCTGGCCCTGGCCTCGGGCCGGGCTGGTGTTCTTAAGGTTGTAGTTGACGGCGAAGTTCGAATTGTTTTTCCAGTTGGCCACGGCCGACGCTATCGTGGCCACCCGCGCCTCACTGGGCGAGAACGTCAGGTAGTAGAACGTCTGGCCGGAGACCGTGGTCGAGTCGGTCCCCGATCCGGTCACCGTGCGGACCACGCCGTCATGGTCGATCTCGATATAGTCGCCGAGGGCGAAAAAAGCCAGAACATTTGGAGTCTCGATGTCGCTCAAGAAGACCTTGCTGGGCGTGAAAAACACCTGGTACTGACCCACGGTCTGGACGTAATAGACCGGCGCGTTGACGAACTGCGGTCCGTTGCTGCTGCCGCTGTTGGAATAGTAAATGCTGTGGGCGTCCTGGCCGCTGCCGCTCTTGTACTTGGCCCAGGACCAGCCCCACTCGACGACGCCGTCGGAATTGGTGTAGATCACCGGGCTGCTGGAATCGGGGGTGCCGACGGACGGGAGGGTGCCGTTGGCCGGGTAGAAGAAGTTGTAGTCGCTGACGTAGCTGTTGCTGTAGCCGACCCCGCCGTAGTTGGTGCCGCCGTGCCCCAGGTAGAAGATGTTGTTGTGAAAATTGAAACCCGCGCTGTAGGCGTTGCTCAGATTGGAATACCCCGCGTTGGCCAGCGTATTGTGCTGGAGCGTGAGATTGGTGATCGGGTAGTCATTGATCATATACGCATCGGCCTGGGCCCAGATGTTGTTGCTGAGCGTCACGGAGTCAGCGTTCGACACCATCCACGACTGGCCCGCCGTGAGAAAAATATTGTTCTCGATCAGGGCCTCACCCAAGTCGCCGAAGCTCTGCAAGCTGTCGCCGTGCTGATGCCAGTAGGTATGATCGTAGATGTAGTTGTGGTTGACGACGCAGCCGACGGCCCAGTTGACGCCGTCCTGCGGGCCGGTCAGGTCGATGCCGTCGCAGGAAGCAGGTTGCGGCCCCTGGGAGCCGTTGTGGCAGATTTCGTTTTCCGTGATGGTCGCGCTCGAGGCGTTGCTGCCGACGCCACCGCCGTTATAGCCGATGTAGTTGTGGTAGATGGTGACACCGGGCATGCCATTAAACGATATTCCCATGCAAAGGTTGTCGTGGATCAGACAGTTCTGGATGATGTCGTGGCACGGCGTCGAAGTATCGCCCCCTCCGCCCAGCACGCCGGCGTTGTCGGAGTGGCAGATCTCCAGCCCGTCCAGGACGATGTACGAGCGGCTCATAGAGATCACCCCCCGGATATTGTAGGGGACGATCATCTGGTGGTTGCTCGGCGAGCCGCCGCCGGCCGGCCAGACGTACAAGCGGTAGTTCGCCCCGCCCAGGCGGTCGAAGGCCCACTGCCCCGGCCCCGTGATCGTCTCCAGCTTGTCGTAAATCTGGTAGCGGTCGCAGTTCGCCGGGTTGAACGGCGCGGGCGGATAGGTCTCGTCGACCCACGTGTCGGACACCGTCAGACTGTGCGTCGCCAGCGTGTAGGTGGAGACCTGGTCGTCGTTGTTGTAGCTCATGCCCGCGCAGGCATAAATCACCCGCCCGCCGTTCCAATAGCCGTCCGGCTGGGTCAGGTGCACCGAATCCGTCATGGACGAGACGGGATTGCCGGTGGTCGAGGCGGTGACCAGGTACCAGCCCACCGCCGGCCAGACCGTCTCCCAAAGCAGCGCGTCATCCTGGTACATTTCGTATGGCCGGTCGGTGGACTGGGCCGTATAATCGATGTGATAGATGTTGGCGTAGTTGCTGTTGCGGCCGGCATAGCTGCTGTCGCACTGCACCCAGGAGGACGGAGTCAGCACTATCCCCCCGTCCACGATGACCCGCTGCCCCGGCGCCGCCTTCAGCGTAATCGGCTGCCCGTCCGCGCCGTTGTTGGCAAAAGTCACCCCCTCAAAGTAGCGCCCCGTGTTGACCAGCACCGTATCGCCCGCCACGGCCACGCCGGTGCCCTGGTTGATGGTCATGAACGGCTGCGCCGCCGTGCCCGGACCATCGTCCGTTGCCTGCGGATTGTTCTGGTCCACATAATAGGTCGTCGCCCCCACGCTAGACCAGCCGCCCAGGACCAGCACCAGACCAGCCGCGCAGGCCGCCAGCAACATCCTTCTTGCCATGATCATGTCTTCCCTGACTCTCTCTCGCCCTCCGGCGAGTTTTTGGCCGGCGCGGCCCTGGCGGGCGCGCCATCCGGGCGTGCGTGACGAGGTTCCCACGAGACCGGGTAGCTGGTCTCGATCAGGTAATCGAGGCTCGACGCCCAACACATCCACTTATTCGCGGCGCAGTCGCGGTCCAACTCGACCTTCCACAGTTCGCGAATCTTCGGGCTGAAATGGGCCAGATCGGTCCAGAGGGTCCCCTTTTCGTATTTCCCCTCGGCCTTGTACCAGCCGTTGATCATCTTGAATTTCGGATCCTTGGCATCGCCCAGGAACATGAACTCGGTGTTGGTCTGGACCAGCTTTTCCAGGTCGGCCTTGGCCCACGGCACGCCGGCGTCGAACGAGCAGACCACCGCCGCGACGTCGACACCGTAATAGCCCTGGTGCGGGTGGACAAACACCCCGGTCTTCGCTTTGCCTGCGCCGACCTTGCCGCCCTCGAAGTCGCTGGGGAACTCCAGGTCACGGTAATTCCACTCGGCATGCTTGTCGTCCACGCGCCAGTGGTCCCGGAAGAACTTCACGCACTTTTCCATCCGCGTCTTGTACCACGGGTCGCCGGTCACCTGCCAGGCCAGGGCCAGCGACTGGAACAGGGCATGCACTTTGTTGTAGGGTACGGTGCCGGAGGTAAAAAGTACCGTTTCCTCGCCCAGGGGAACGATCTCGCCGGTCTTCGGGTCGGGATAGCCGGGAACGGTCGTATACCAGCCGCCCTTGTGGCCGAGGTCGTGCCAGCAGCCGCGCTTGTCCCAGTTGCGGATCGAGACCTCGACGTCCTTGAGCCAGGCCTCGGCCTTGGCCCCGTACTTCGCCTGGAGCTTGGGATCGGCCCGCACTTCCTTGACAAAGAGCAGCACCGGCGTGAAATACATGATGGCATCGTGGTCGACAAGGGCGGTGTGGCCGAAGCCCTTGTAGGCGTACCAGCCGTTCCACTCCGGCTTGATCGGATCGAGGTACCGCTGGCTGAGCACCCGTTCCATCATCGGCACGAAGGTCTCCAGGAAGACTGGATCGTGAGAGTAGCTGTAGGCCCGCAAGAGCGGCCTCATCTCGGCGTCGTAGACATAGAAATAATCCTCCTGCGCGTCGGCCAGGGGGCGCGGCTGAACGGCGGCCTCGCGGAGAATCTCCGTCTTGATTTTGGCAAAGAGTGCCTGCTGCTCGGGCGTGGCTTTCGACAACAGCGTCGACTCGGCGGCCCCGACCGAACCACTCACGCCCGCCAGCACAGCCAGCCACGTTACGGCGAATAAGCAACGGATCATGTCACAGAACTCCACAAAAAAGCTTCCTCGTTCACAGCGCAAAGTGCCCTAAAAACTATCCGTTAGTGTGATAGTATACACCAAAAACACGGTTTTGGCAAATCCGGCGCTGTGACTCAGGGTGCATTAAGGTTTTTGGGAAGGCACAAGAAATCTGGTAGTCTTCCAGATGGTTCAGATAAGGAGGGCAATCCGACCACGCTCTTCGCGGCGGAAGGGGCCTTCCAGCATTGACTACAGGCTGGTCTTTGCCAGGATGATCACGGCGAAAGAGGAAGGCAAAGCAACTTTTTTTCTGTAAATTCATTTCCGGGTCGTCTCTTGTGACGGTGGTTCAGGCGTTCTCCGATTCTGTGATGGTCAGATAAACCTTTCCGGTTTCCCCTTCTTGGCTACCTGACCGAGTTTCAAAAAATTGTCGAAGCGCCGGAACTTGATGTTGGCGGTGATGGTCCATAATTGACCTCGCAACCAAAGGTCCAGAAGTCGGAAAAACCATGTATGGCCGTTGCGCAGGCGTTGCGCAGGCGATTTTTGGCTCTTTTCCACCGCGCACGAAGAAGGCCCGTAAGTCTTTGACTTACGGGCCTTTACGTTGTGGCTGGGGATCAGGGATTCGAACCCCGACGAACTGATCCAGAGTCAGTTGTGCTACCGTTACACTAATCCCCAGTATTTGCAGCTCTGGACAGAGGAGAGTATACCGCAAAGGCCAGGAAAGTCAACATGGCGCGCGGCGTTATGGTCAGGGTCGAGAGACTTTGACGTCGGCGGCGGAGGTTCCGTGCGGCAGGCCGAGGTCGATCAGCGGCAGACCGGGTGGAAGCTTGAGGTCGAGTGAAACCTGGCCCAGCTTTTTGCCCCAAACGGTCACGGTCAGTTCCGGTCCGCGAACCTGGAGGAGCATGGCCACGACGCCGGAGGTCGGACCGGCGGCGGGCCAGGAGGCCAGGCGGGATTCTTTGCCGCCAAGAACCTGAACAACGGTGACGGCGTCGCGCTCGATCCGGACGCGGCAATAATTGTCGATGTCGCTGTAGAGAACGCCGAGGCCGGCGCCGGTGCCGTCGGCTTCGCGCGGACCGGCGGGAAGGTCAAACGTGGCCGAGACATCGTATTCCAACAGAAACCAGGCGGCGGGGCGGCGCTGGGAAAAGAGGTCCACGGGTCCGAGGACGACCTTGGCTGTGCGGCCCCCGGTGTTGGCGATCAATCTGGCGTCGTTCTCGCAAAAGCCCTCGATGGTCTCGGTGTAGACGGCGTCGGGCAGCAAGGTGTAGAGAAATTTAGAATCGTCGGTGACGGCGAAGGTGCGGTCGACGTCGGTCGAGCGGGCGAGCTCTTGCGGGAAGAGGACCGCGAGGCGACAGGGGGCCGCCGGCTTCAGAGACTCGGCGGCTTCGACGACCAGGTTGCGACCGTCGAGCGAGCAACGAACCGGAACCGGCCGGTCGGCCTGGGTCAGGCGGACGGCGGTTTTGACGTCGGCGGCGGAAAAGGGGAGTTTGTCGTTGTAACGGAGCAGGAAAAACGGGCGGCATCCGACCTTTCCGACGGGCATTTGTTCGACGACATGGAGCGGTTCGACGAGGTCGAGGGCAAGGGTGTTGCTGAGGGCGACCACGGCGTCGAGGTCGCGGGCGACGGCGTGAAGCTGGTGGCGGCCGGGGCCCAGCGCCGCGGTGTCGAGCAGGAGTTTGCCGGCGGAGAAATCGGCCGACTTGAAAGGACCGCCGGTCAGGCTGATGAATTTCGGGGCCAGTTGGCCGGAGAAGACGGCGGTGAGGGGAATCCGGTCGCCGGCGGCAAACGGCGTCGCGACCAGGCCGGGGGGCAGGGAGATGAGGAGCGATTTTCCGGCGGCGCTGGTTTGGAACTCGGCGGTGGCATAGGATTGGACGGCGGCGGGGGAATCGTCGACGGCGACGGCTCGGAGGCGGTGCCAGCCATCAGGAATCTTGCGGGCGTCGACGACGGTTTCGGCGGTCCAGACGCTGCTCTGGCCGGGAAGTTTGTCTGGGCGAACGGGATCGAGCAGGCGACCGTCGAGGAAGAAGCGGACTTCGGCGGGCGTGGTGGACGGGGCGGGTTCGACGCGGGCGACGAGGCGGTAAAGAGTGGCTGGTTCGCCGGAGGCGGTGACGGTCAGGGCGACTTTTCCTCGGACGGCGTAGGGGGCGCAGAGGGGGTCGCCAAAGACGGCGTTCTGCCAGCCGAGTAGGGGAATGGCGGACCAGTAGCTTTCCGTGAGGTTGAAGCCGCGCGTGTAATTATCGAGGAAAACCTGGGCGTGGCCGGAGGAGGGGAAGGCGGCGGCGTAGGGTTCGTCGGTGGCGCCGTGGACGCCGGTGGCGCCGGCGCGGATGAACCAGGCGACGGGGATCTGCGTGGTGTAGCCAAAGGTTCGCCAATCGGGCGGGAAGGCGCCGAAGGATTCGAGCATGTCGATGAGAGCGCCTGGGCGATAGGTGTTGGAAGAGAGGTCCTTCCAGCCGAGGCCGGAGTAACAGCCGCCGCTGAGGTAGGCCATCACATCCGGGGCGTTGGCGACGGGGTGGCCGGACTCGGTCTGGCGGGCGGCGAGGCCCCTTTGGAGCAATGCGTCACTGGCTTCCCCGAAGCCGCGGGTGTGCCGGCTCTGGACGAAATAGAAAGTGCCCGACGGCGCGGTCCCGTCGGCTTTGAGGCTGCGCCCGATGAGGGCCAGGGCGTCCGAGCGTTCGTAGCCGCGCAGCCAGGTCACGAGGTGCATGACGGGTTGACGGCCCGTTGGAGCGACGGCGCGTTTTTCAAAGGCGACCTGCTGGCCGCAGTAGGGATTTTTGGGCACGACGCCGGACGGGACGCCGCTGTCGAGCAGGGCCAGAACGGCGGCCAGGCTGAAAGGTTTGTTTTCCTTGCCGCCCTCGACCCGTAGGGGCAGGTCGGGGCAAAGGACGAAAAACTGAATGCTCTCGGCGGCCGGGTGCCGGCGAAGAAAGTCATCAATTGGTTTGGCGATATCCAGTTCGTAACCGGTGCGCGAGACGATGGTGTCCTTGCGGAACCTGTCGGGCGGGAGGTCAATGAGGCAGACATTGGCTTCGGGAATGTCGCGGGCGGCGCGGTAGGCGTTGGCGACGGCCAGGGAGTCGAGGGAGCGGCGGTTGGCGATGATGAGGACGTTTTCCGATCCGCCGCCGGCGCGGACGGCCGTGGCCAGGACGACGGCGAGAAGAGCGGCGGCCGCAATGGTGACGATGGTTCGCATGGGAAGTTCTCCGTTATTGGGGCCGCGTGGGTGCAAGCACCCACCCTACGCCCCGGAAGCATTATAGGCCGAGTTGGCGCGGACCGCAAAGCGTCTTTGGCGGCGGGCG
This sequence comes from uncultured Planctomycetia bacterium, assembly GCA_903929765.1. GTDB lineage: Bacteria > Planctomycetota > Phycisphaerae > FEN-1346 > JAACEH01 > CAIYVX01. The sequence goes on along the minus strand of CAIYVX010000074.1, from coordinate 37,050 downwards.
AAAATCGCGTTGCGTGTGGCGGCGGGGCGGAGTACATTGTCTGGCGCAGCCGAAGGGAGAGAGACGATGCAGCGGCAGACGGTGGCGGAGATTAATCTGGCGGCGCTCGGGTGGAACTATCGCGTGTTCGCGCGATGCGCCGGCGGCAGCGGGGTCATCGCGGTGGTCAAGGCCAACGCCTATGGCCACGGAGCGGTGGAGGTTTCGCGGCGGCTGGCGGCCGAGGGCGCGGAGATTTTCGCGGTGGTCACGCTCGACGAGGCGGCGGAGCTGCGCGCGGCGGGGATCGGACAGGAGATTCTGGTTCTGGGCGTGGTTGATCCGCCGCGCATGGCGGAAGCGGCGGAGCAGAATGCGACGATCACGCTGCACGGTGCGGAACATGCGGCCGCGTGCGCCGAGGCGGCGCGGGCGGTGGGCGTGAAGCTGAAGTGTCACTTGAAAGTGGACACGGACATGCGCCGCTGGGGTGCGCCGCTGGAGACGGCGGGCGAACTGTTGGCGAAACTGCGGGAGGAGCCGCAGATTGAGGTGCGCGGGCTGATGACGCACCTGGCGCGGGCGGACGCGGAGGATTTCGGGCCGACGGAGGAACAACTCGGACGGTTAAGGGCGGCGCTCGAGGAGTTGGAGCGGCGCGGGCTGCGTCCGCCGCTGGTGCATGCGATGGCTTCGGCGGCGGCGCTGCGGTGCGGGACGAATTGTTTCGACGCGGTGCGTCCAGGCATCGGGCTGTACGGCTATGCGACCGGCTCGGCCCTGCCGGCGGATTGTAAGCTGCGCCCGGTGATGGAAGTGCGAACGGTGGTGGGGCTGGTGAAGAATGTGGCGGCGGGCGAGGGCGTGGGTTACGGGCACACCTGGCGGGCGGCGCGGGCGGCGCGGGTCGGCGTGCTGCCGATCGGCTATGCGGACGGGTATCCGCGGGCGCTGTCGAACCGGGGCACGGTGCGGGTGCTGGGGCGGCTGGCGCCGGTGGTGGGGCGGGTGTCGATGGATGCCATTCAGGTGGACCTCACCGAAATTCCCGAGGCGCAGGTGGGCACGGCGGTGACGGTGCTGGAGGCGGCGGCGGAGAGTCCGTTATCGGCGGCGGCGCTGGCGGAGTTGACGGGCACAATTTCCTACGAAATTCTGACCGGCGTCGGGCCGCGCGTGCGGCGGGTGTACCTCGAACGCGATTAATCTCTTGGAGAGAAACCTGCCGGGAACATCAGTAGCCTAAACCCCTCACCCGGCCGCTGAAGCGGCGCTCTCCCAAGGGAGAGGGGTGAAACTACCCTTTTTTTCTGTCGGCGATAATGGCGGCGAGCGAGTCTTCCAGTTTGTAATGCGGCCAATCCGGGCCGAGGAGGCGGCGCAGGCGGTCGAGGCGCGGCCAGCGGCGCGGCATGTCGTCGATGGCTTCGCCGTAGGCCTTTTCATAGGAAACCAGTTTTTTTCCGGCTGAGGATTTGGTGACGGCGAGGACGCGGTCGGCGAGGTCGGCGATGGCGATTTCGCGGTCGCCGCCGATGTTGAAGACCTGGCCGCCGGAGTCGGTGGCGAGGGTGGCGCGGTGAATGGCTTCGACGGTGTCGCGGACGTCGCAGAAGGTGCGGGTCTGGAGGCCGGAGCCGTAAACTTCGAGTGGGCGGCCGGCCAGGGCCGCCTCGACGAAGCGCGGGACGACCATGCCGTAGGTGCCGACCTGGCGGGGGCCGATGGTGTTGAAGAGCCGGCCGACGGTGGCCCGGAGGCCGCGCTCGCGGACGTAGGCCATGGTCAGGAATTCGTCCACGGCTTTGCTGCAGGCGTAGCCCCAGCGGGCGAAGCGGCTGGAGCCGATGAGCAGGTCGTCGTCCTCGTCGAAGGGGACGCGTTCGCTCTTGCCGTAGACTTCGCTGGAAGAGGCCAGGAAAAACCTGGCGCCGGCCCGGGCGGCGGCTTCGAGCGCGGCCTCGGTGCCGCGAATGTTGGTTTCCAGGGTGCGGACGGGTTGGGCGACGATCAGGGTGACGCCAACGGCGGCGGCGAGATGGTAGACTTCGTCAACACCCTCGGCGGCGCGACAGGTCAGGTCGAGGTCGGTCACGTCGCCGGCGGTAACGGTTAGCCGGGCGTCGGAGGCGAAAGCGGCGAGGTTTTCGCGGCGGCCGGTGGAGAAATCGTCGAGGACGCGGACTTCGTAGCCGGCCCCCAGCAGCCGCTCCACCAGATGGGAGCCGATAAAACCCGCGCCGCCGGTGACCAAAGCTCGTTTCAAATCAGACGGCCTCCAGCACGCTCGCCGCGACGTAGTCTTTCATTTCGTCGGTCAACTCGGCATAAATCGGCAGGGCCAGCGTTTCCTTGGCGGCGGCCTCGGAGTGCGGCAGCGAGCCGGCCTTGTAGCCGAGATAGGCGAAACATTCCTGCAGGTGCAACGGCACGGGATAATAAATTTCCGAGCCGATTTTTTTGTCCCGCAGATGGGCCAGCACGGTGTCGCGGTTGGGCACGCGAATAACGTATTGATTATAAATCGAGTAATTCCACGATTCGATGTAGGGCGTGACGATCTTTTTCTGGCCCGCGAATTTGTTGTCGTAATAGGCGGCGTTCTTGCGGCGGCCTTCGTGCCAGGCGGGCAGGTACTTGAGCTTGACCAGGAGCGCGGCGGCCTGGATGGCGTCGAGGCGGAAGTTGCCACCGATGAACTTGTGATAGTACTTGGGCTGAGAGCCGTGGTTGCGCATGACGGCGAGGCGTTCGGCCAGGGCGGGGTCGTTGGTAACGACCATGCCGCCGTCGCCGACGCCGCCGAGGTTCTTGGAGGGGAAGAAGGAGAAGCAGCCGCACGTTCCGACCGAGCCGGCCTTTTTGCCGCGATAAGTCGAGCCGATGCTCTGGGCAGCGTCCTCGATCACGGCCAGCTTGGCGTCACGGGCCACGGCCATGAGCAGGTCCAGGTCGGCCATCTGGCCGTAAAGGTGAACGGGCATGATGGCCTTGGTTTTTTTGGTCACGGCTTTGGCCGCGAGCTTCGGATCGATGTTGTAGGTTTTCGGATCGATGTCGACGAATACGGGCTTGGCGCCGAGTCGGGCGATGCAGCCGCCGGTGGCGAAGAAGGTGTAGGGCGTGGTGATGACTTCGTCGCCGGCGCCGAGGCCCAAGCTCATCAGGGCGTTCAAGATGGCGTCGGTGCCGCTGGAGGCGCCGACGGCGAACCGGCAGTCGCTGTAGGCGGCGACGGCTTTTTCCAGGGCTTCGGCCTTCGGCCCACCGATGCAGATCTGGCTGTCGAGAACTTCGTCGATGGCCGGGCGAACTTCGTCGCGGAGTTTGGCGTATTGAGCCTTCAAATCCAGCAACGGCACTTGCATGGCACTCTCCATTTATTAACAAAACCTGTCCAACATTTTCTCTTCATGGCGGCAAAAAGCGGCCGCCATGCCACCCGAGGGTAAGAGGTGACAAAGAAACAGCCGCTTACAGGTTTTCGCGGTACCAGCCGATGGCCTGCCGCAAACCGGCCTCGAAATCGACGGTCGGCTCGTAACCCAGAACCTTCCTGGCCAGCGAAATATCGGCCCACGAATGTTTGATGTCGCCGGCGCGCGGCGGCTCGTATTGCGGATCGAGCCGCGTGCCCAGAAGCTCGTTCAGAACGCGAATGATGCGGTTGACGGTGATCGACGTGCCGCAGGCGATATTGGCCACGAGCGGCCCATCGACCCGGGCATCGGCCGCAGCGAGGTTGGCCTGGACGACATTCTCGACAAAGGTGAAGTCGCGCGACTGCTCGCCGTCGCCGTAAACGGTCGGTCGCTCGCCGCGCAACATGCGCGAGACAAAGGCCGGAATTGCGGCGGCGTACTGGCTCTGGGGATCCTGGCGCGGACCGAAGACGTTGAAGTAGCGCAGGCAGACGGTCGAGACGCCGAAGCAACGGGAGAAGACGGTGGCGTAAAGTTCGCCGATGGCCTTGGAGCCGCCGTAGGGGCTGATCGGGTCGAGTTTCATGGCTTCGATCTTCGGCTGGGCGGGGTCGTCGCCGTAGACGGCGCTGGAGCTGGTGAAAACGAAGCGCCGCACGCCGGCTTCGCGCGCTGCGACCAGGCAATTGTACGTCCCGTCGACGTTGGTGCGATGGGTCTGTTCCGGGTCGATCATGCTGCGCGGCACGCTGACGTCGGCGGCGAGGTGGAAAATCACGTCGCAATTGGCGGCGGCGCGGCGGCAGAGTGCGGCATCACAGACCGAGCCGGTGACCAGGTCGAGGCGCGGGAGGAGTTCTTCGAGGTTGCCGCGCTTGCCGCTGGAGAAGTCGTCCAAAACGCGGACCTGCCAGCCGCGCTGGAGCAAGCCGCGCACCAGCGATGAGCCGATGAAACCTGCGCCGCCGGTGACCAAAGCCTTCGACACGTTATTTTCCTTTTTCTATGTCGGGTCTGTTGACCCGACCGGCAGGCCGGAGAAACAGCGTGCCCGCCGGGCGGGCACGCTGGAGAAGCAGCAAATTCGCGGACTGGTCCGCCGCCTATTTTGTTGGCGCCTTGGCCTCAGCCGCATACTCGTAGTAAGACTGGTAAGCTTCGCGGAAGTAACCGCCTTTGCGGGCTCGGACGCGGTTCAGGACGGCGCCGACCAGACGAGCCCGGAAGCCGAGCAGGGTTCGCCGGGCGCGACCGGCCACGCCTCGAGAAGTTTCCAGTCCGTCGATCACCAGCACCGTGCCGTCGGCCATGCCGCACAGGACGTGGGCGTCGGCCACGACCAGGACCGGGGCGCCATCGAGAATGATGTTGTCGTAGCGTTTGCCGGCTTCGACCAGGAGGATCTGCATGGCCTCGCTGCCCAGGAGGTCGGCCGGGCTGGGCGGCAGCGGCCCGCACGACAGCACGTCCAGGTTGGCCACGGTGGTGTTCTGAATCGCCTCGTCGAGACTGTTCAGGCGGGCCAGGACGCTGGACAGGCCGACCGAATTCGGCAGATCGAAAAAGCGATGAACCATCGGCCGGCGGAAGTTGGTATCGACCAGGAGCACACGGCTGCCGCCCAGGGCCATGGTCACGGCCAGATTGCTGGCCACGATCGACTTGCCGGTGCCGCCCTTGGGACTGGTGATGAGCAGGGTCTTCAGGTCGGTGTCCGTGGAGTACATCAAGGCGGTGCGCAACTGCCGGAACGACTCGGCGATGAGCGACTGCGGCGCTCGGGCCGAGGCCAGCGGGAGATCCTGCAAGGTCCGCACGTCCTGGTCTTCCTTGCGATCAGGCACGGTGCCCAGCACCGGCAGATGGAGCAGGCGGACGATCTGTTGCGGCGTGCGGATGCGGTTGTCGATCAGTTCGACCAACAGGGCCAGACCGATGCTGATCAGCAGCCCCAGAAAGACCGACCCGGGCAGATAGACGAGCAGGCTCGGGCCGGCTTTTTCGGTTTTCTGCGGCTCGGTGGCCCAACCGGCCACGCTGACGCTGTTGGCCGAGATTTCGGCGGTAACGCGCGTCCTTTCGATGTCCTGATCCAGCAGTCGCATGTCCTCCCTGGCCCGGGCATAGTTGTCGCTCAGGGTCTGGTACTTAATCAGCTTATCCTGGAGATCCATGGCATCCTGCTGAGCCTTTTTGTACTTTTCGGCTAACTGATCATAGCGTGACTGGGCGCTCTGAAAGGCGCCTTTGATCGCCTGCTGTTGTTCGGCGACCAGCGTGACGGTCAGATCGTTGCGGCGGTCCTTGATCTGCTTGCGCGTAGTGGCCAGTTCGGCGTCGACGGACCGGATGGATTCGTGCTGCGGACCGAAGCTCTTGAGCAACTGATCCCTGGTCCGTTGGAGCTGGGATTCGGCGGCCCTCAGACCGGAGAGCGTGCCGTCGGCTTCGACGCGCAGTTCCATGTCGGGCATCAGGGTCGCTTCGTCGGGACTTTGCATTTGCTGGTTTTGCGTCGAAACCCCCACCAGTTCGATGTAGGCCTTGGCCAGAGCGTCCTCATAGATCCGCAGTTGGCTCGTCACGTCGGGGTGTTCGCCCTGAGCGAGCAGGCCCGATTCGCGTTTGAAGCTGGTCAACTGGCGTTCGGCTTCATCGTAGACCAACTGCTTCTCATGCTTGTTCTTGATCAAACCTTCCAGCAGGCGCCGTTCGCGGTCCTGGCGGTCCTTGCCGTAGGACAACAGGTAACTTTCGATCACGCTGTTGACAACGGCGGTGATCAGCTTTCGGTCATGACCCCGCAGCCTGACCGAAATGAGAATGGTGCCGTAGGGGTTGCCGACCTGGAGTTGCCGGGACAACTCGGCGGAGTGATCGCCCGTGCCCAGGAGGTCGCTCTGGTGGGCCTGGATGTAGGCGACGCGATCCTGGAGTTCCGCCTCATTTCCCGGACGCTGGCCCAGATCGGCACGCATCACGTTCTCTTTGAGATCGGCACTGAGGGCCATTTGCAGAACGTCGCGATCGAGGAAGCGGCTGATCTGGGTGGAAATGAATTGGCCCAACATACCGGCTGGCAGGGCTTCCGTCGGGGCCACGTTGTGTCCCTGTGACTCCGTGCCCGGATCAACACGCATGGCGGCCCTGGCCTCATAGGATGGATTATTCGCGTACTGGTACAGGGTGGCGGCGACGCCGGAACTGCAAATCAGGGTGAAGAGTACGATGATCATCGGCACATGCCGGCGCACCATGCCGAGCAGATCGTTGACGGTTATGGCCGAGGCGGCCGCCTCGCCCTCGCGGGCCGACGACCGGGTCGCGCCGCCGGCAACCGTTCGCGGCGCAGGCCACGCCGTCCCCGGACCTGCACCTGGCCCCCCGCCCGAACCAGTCTGTCCACCATAGCTCATAGTTAGAAACTCCCTGAGGCACGCCGAACCCTTCCGGCTCGACCGCCGCAACCATACATTATGACTGCCGCTTAAGATTATTCAAGGCTTCTTGCGCCGGAGCCAGATATTCTACCGCCACCGCCGGATCCTTCTCGCCCAGCACGACGGCCTTTTCCAGGTGTTCCTTGGCCAGTTGCAGCATCCTTTTTTGTTCCGCCTTGTCAATGGTATTTTTTGGCTTGGCCTTCTCACGGTAGGCCAGGCCGAGGTGATAGTGGGCCACGCCCGAATCGCCCAACCTGATCGACTCTTCGAGCGTATCGATGGCCTGGCGATAATCGCCGAGGAGATAATGAATCCAGCCATTGGTGTCCAGAAGCTGGTAATGCCACGGGGCGATCTTCAAGGCCTGATCGCTCCAGGGCAGCGCCTTGGCCGGCTCTTTTTTCTTTTCGGCCAGAATCCAAGCCATATTGTTCATGGCTGCATACTGCATGCCGTCGCGGTCGACGGCCTTTTGGGCCCATTCGAAGGCCGAGTCGTACTTGCCCTTGTTAAGCAGGGCATCGCTACGAAAAGCCATGGCCGTGACATTATTCGGCTCGTCCTTAAGCAAGTCGGCAGCCGCCGCTTCGGCCTGAAGCCAGTCGCTCGCCCTCATGGCCACCAGCGCCAGGTCTTCGAGGAGTTCGGGTTTGCGGCCGAGCTTGTCGAGGCCCTCGCGCAGGATTTTCCGCGCCGCCTCAACCGCCGCCTTGTCCGGCGGGCCCGCTGTGGTCCCCGAGGAGGCCCCCAGCAAAGTGTCGACGTAGCGGATGTAAAGGGCGGTGTCGGGATGTTCTTTGAGCAACGCTTCCAGATCGGCCTTGCTTTCGTCGAACCGTTTCTCGCTGTTGAGCATCGCCACCAACTGCAGATGGAAAGCCAGCCGCTGCGGCCAGTCGGCCTTGTCGTGAGCCGCGGCCAGTTCGCGGAGCTTGTTGGTCGCCTCGGCGCCACGGCCCGCGGCGCTCATGATTTTGGCCCACATGCCCCAACCGGTGGCATTGTTGGGATCCAGTTGTGTGGCCTTGACGCTGGAACGCAAGGCCTCCGCGGCCCGGCTCTTATCGCCGGCGCCGAGCATCAGTTCCGTCTGGGCATGGTAGATCAGCAGCGGAACGTTGTCACTCTGATACTTAAGCCCCTCGGCCAGGGTGGTTTCGGCCTGGTCATAATGGCGGCTGTTGAAATAAAACTCCGCCAACTCCAGCCGGCCGCCCACGTCGCGCGGCCGCAAATTGACAAACTGCTGCAAATCGAAGCGGAACTGGTCCACTTTGCCCGCGCTTCGGTCGATCTCGGCCCTCCGCCGCAGGGCCACCAGGAAATTGGGGTCGTTGGCCGGAATCTTCGACAGTCGCTCGACCGCCTGGGTGCGATCGTTGCGGGCCATGCTCGCTTCGGCCAGGGCCAGCCTGGCATCGCTCGAGTTGGGATAGCGGGTCAGGATGGCGCCGAGTTGCTCCTCGGCCTGAGTCAACAGTTGCCGGGCTTCTGTGTCGTGGCCGCTACGCAGCAGGCCACGGGCTTTCTGCACAAGAATCCGGGCCAGAATAACCTTGATTCCCGTCGCTTCCGGTTTGACGGCCAGGATTTCATTGAACAACTTCTCGGCCCGGATTAAGTCCTCGTCCCGGCCGCGGACCAGCAGGGCCCCGGCCAGTCCGCCCTTGGCTTCCTGCAAGTTGGCGCTTTTGGGGTTCTTGGCCACAAACTCGTCGAGCGTCGCCAGAGCGGCATCGGTCTGGCCCACTTCCCCGAGAATCGTACTCAGGAAGATCGCCGAGGCCGCCTTTTCAGGATTCAGGTCCAGAGCTTTCCTGGCCAGAAGCACGGCCTGGTCTTTGCGGTTGGTCCGCTGGTAGTACTGGGCGGCCATCTGTAAAACGTCCGAGTCTTTGGGTTTGTCGGCCAGAAGTTTTTCGACCAGGCCGTCGGCCTCGGCGATATGGTCCTGCCCCCGGGCGTACAGGAACACGGCCAGATTGTAGACGGTCTGGGGCGACTGCGGCAACTGCTTGACCGCCCCGCGGAAGGCCCCTTCGGCGGCGACGGGATTGTGCAGCGGCGTTTCCGTATACAGCCGGCCCAATTGCAGCAGATTGTTCACGTCCTTAGGTACGTCGTGACGCAGAGTCTCGCGCGTCTTGGCCGCCTCGGCATAATCGCCGGACGCCTCCTGCGTCACGGCCTTCAGCGTCAAGGCGGCCGCGTTGCCCGGATCCGAGCGCAGAATCTCGGTCGCCTGGGTCAGGGCCTGGGCCGCCTTGCCCTGGGCCAGATAAATGTTGGCCAGGCCCAGGCGAGTCTGCACGTCCTGCGGCAATTCCACGAGCACTTTCTGATAGTAGGATTCCGCCTCGCCCAGGGCCGCCGCCTGATCCTGAAGCGGCAACGACGCTTTCACCACATAGGCCCGCCCCAGCGGTCGCAAGAAGCGCACGTCGGCCACAGCTCCCTTGCGCTTGTCGAGGAGAGCCTTGAACAGGGTGATCGCCTTGTCAACATGCCCGGACTGCAAGGCCGCCACTTGCTCCGGCCCCTGGCCCTTGCTTTCCTCGGGGGGCAAGGTCTGGGCCTTGCTCAGTTCCAGCAGCCCGACCGCCGCATGGCGTTCGTCGGTCATGGTCGGTGAAAGCTGTTCGATCCACAACTGGGCCTCGTCGAACTTATCGCCGTCCAGGAGGATCATCCAAACCTGATCCCAGATGGCGTGCTGGAGTTCGTCGTTCTTCTTCGCCACGGCCAGGCTATAGGCCTCACGATAGTATTTCAGGGCCTCGTCGGTTCGCCCGAGCCGCAGCAGGGTCGTGGCCAGGCCGGAGATCCTGATGGGGTTGTCGGCATTCTTCTTGAGGTCGTCCTCCAGCATGACGCGCCGCTGTTCGTTATCCGGAGCCAGCGAGACACGGAGGAAAAGCTTCTGATCGTCGGTCAACCCCTTGTCGGCCCGGATTTGAGCATCCAACCCGGCCATCTTGGGCTGGTCGGCGGCGTAGACCCGGCCAAGTTCCACATACAACGGTTGGCGTTCCTTCTGGTCCGGGCACTTGGCCAGGCCATCAAGGAGAACCTGCTCGGCCGCGGGCGTCTTCTTGGCTTCCAGGTAGGCTCGCGACAACAACAGGTAGGCCGACGACCGATCGGGCGACACTTCCCGCGCCTGATTGCCCAGGCGGATCGCCTCGTCGAGGTGGCCGCTGCGCAGGGCGGTGTTGGCACGGATAATCCTGGCCAGGTAGCTGTTGGGGACGTGTTCGGCGATCTTCTCCGCATCGGGGCTGCCCATGCGGGCCAGAATGCGCATCAGGCCCTCTTCGGCCTGTTGCCGCAATTCGTTTTCTCCGTTCTTGGGCAGCAGGCCGGGCACCTTCTCCAACTCCGTGCGGGCGCTGCCGGGTACCCCCAGCGCCTCGTAGGCGGCGGCCAGGAGAAAGCGGTATCGAGCTTCGACCACGCGCTGCTGGCCGGCCATCAGGTTTCCTTCGACGGTGCCTTGTTTTTCGGACCTGGCGGCATTATCCGCCTGTTTGTCGACGGCTTTGGCCAACTCGTTCACCGCATCGGAATATTTATTCTGGAGCAGGGCGATTTGACCGCGTTCCAGGGCCATTCTGGGCGCCAGGTCGGACCGGTTGGAGGCCAAAGCTTCTGCCTGGGCCACCGTTTTGCCGGCTTCCTCCGCTTTCCCGTCGACGATCTGGAGATCGGCCGACAGGAGCAGCAACTCCACCCGAACGCCCTTCTGCTGGTTATCGAGTTGGTCGGCCGGCGGCCCGTTCTTCAGGGCCAGGTCGATCGTGGCGCGGGCGGCGGCCGTGTCCTTTCGCACCCGCAGGACGTTGGCCTTCATCAGGTATCCATCGCCGCGAGCCGGGGCCATCTTGATCGCCTTGTCGAAGAAGCCTTCGGCCTCAGCCGCATTGTTGTCCATTTCGGCCAGCCGTCCCATGGCGAGCGGGAAGGACGCGTTGTCCGGATCCGCCTTGCTGCCCTCCTGGAGCGCCTTCCTGGACTTCGTCAGCAGGGCTTCGCGGTCGGCCTTCTTCTCGGCGGTATTAGCCTGGGACAGGTAGAAGTCCGCCAGGGTCAGCCAGGCTTTGCCCTGGTTCTTCTGTTCCACCTTCTTGGTGGCCGTCTCCAGGGTGGCCTCGGCCTTCTTGAGCCGGTCGGCGGCCGTGCCCTGCATGAACAGCGACCCGAGCGTCATATAGTTCGGCAGTTCGGTCGGGCCAAGTTCGACCGCTTTCTGGGCGGCCGCCAGAGCTTCCTGGTAGTATTGCTTCTTCAGATCTTCGCGGGGTGTCGCGGCATAGCTGTACTGCAAGGTCAACACCAGTAGCCGATAATCCTCCGCCGACACGTCGGCCATGGCGGTCAGGCGCTTGGCCTCAAGGTAAGCCTGCGAGTTTTGGCGGACGGTCAGCAGAGCCTGGACGTACTTGCGCCCATAGACCGGGTTGGCCGGGGCCAGATCCTTGGCCTGCTGGTAATATTTGACGGCCATCCCCAGGTCCGGGGCGCGCTGGAGAGTGTAGCACTCCCCCAGCTTGGCGAAGACGTCGGCCCGGCCGCTCTGGACGGTCTGCTGCAACAGACTCGCCGCGCGCTCATACTCCGGCGGCTTCTTGGCCATCCATTGATCGGCCTCATTAATCAGCGTCGTGGGATCCTGCGTCGGCCGCAACAGCCACCAGACCGGCACAGCCACGGACAGCACGGCAACGACGCCGATCAGAATCAACATCACGATTTTATTGCGTTTCATGCTCCACTCCTTCAACTCGGCCCGGCCGACGACCGGCGCGGCAGATAGTCCTCCAGCAGCGGCGCTGCGAAGCGCAGCACTTCAACCGCCTGCCGGTAGCGCGGGTTTTTCTGCATCACCGCGACGAAATTGTCCGCGGTGCAACCGGCCAGGTCGGCTTCCGAAAACGGCATGGTGACGCGCGTCTGCAAATAAAAGCCGCCCGGCCGTTCGCCCATCAGGCGCATTTCCGTCCGGTTGCTGGAATAATTCCAGTTCACACAATAATAATTAACCACCATAACGTATTCAAAGTCGCGCGAGAAGAGGTAAATATTTACCGGCAGCTTCCAGGCCGGACGGCCGTCGCGGGCCGGCATCTCGATCTCGGACTGCTGGATGCCGTAGCGCAGCAGCCATTTCTGCGACCCATAGCAAACCTGCGGCTCATGCTCCAGCAGCGTCGCCCCGCCGCCGACGTAGGTGGCGTAGAGGTCCAGCCAGGTCGCGTCGCCCGGGCGCGTCCCCACCAGCTTCAAATAGGCATCGGACCCGGCGACGACCTCGGTGGCCGGATCCAGTTTGTCGCGGCGCCAAGTGTAACCGAGAAAAGAGTGGGGAAAATCGTCGAAACTCTTGCTCAACGGCGTCTTGGGGAAGGTTTCCCGACGCGGCCCCGCCACGCGCAGCCCCACGCCGGCCGCCAGCAGCAGCGCCGCCACGAGTACCACGACGATCAGCGACAGGGTCGTCGCGCCGCCGGCGCGCCGCCGGGCGCCGCTCCCGGCGATCTGTGGCTCCCGCCCCGCTTTTTCCTTACCCCATTCCATACACATTCCTTATGGCGCCTGGGACTGGGCCGGGTGAGTTCCCGATCCCTTATCATCCCCGGTATCCCCGGACAAATATTCGGCCAGCCGCTCGAAAAAGTCCAGCAGCCGCATCTCCAGATAGAGCAACAGGCCCGCCTCGACCAGCATCAGGTAGCCGACCATCTGGTGGGTCATGCCCTCGGCGATACCCTTGTAACCCCAGCGGTAGAAGAGGGCCATGACAAAAACCCGCGTGAAGTTCGCAAAAATCGCAATCGGAAAGGCCGTGATAACAATAATCACTCGTCGCCAGGCCGGGCGCGGCGAAATGAAGGCGTAGACCACGCTCACGGCCAGGAAGGCGAAGAGGATGTGCAGCCCACTGCACTCCTCCGCCACCAAAAGCTTGTCCGTCGGCAACGGACCGACCGTCAGCGCCGTGCCGTTGCGCAGCACCTCGTGATAGCCGACCAGGTGCATGACCTGAGTGACGATCATGGCCGACCATTCTTGCGGTCGGGCGGCCACTTCGCGGTATTCCCGATCAGGCCAGGGAACGGCCAGGGCCAGCAGCAAGAGCGGCAACCAGGCCACGCGCATGACCCGCGAGCCGAGCCAGGCCAGCATGGCCCCAAAGACCACGGCGACAAAGCTGATCTCGCCGAGGAAGGAAATATGACTTGCGACAGCCTGGAACCGCCAGGCCAGGGCCGCCGCTACAATGGCCAGGCCGGCCAGGCGGATCGCGTCCTCGGCGCGGCGGTTCTTATCCCAGCTCTGCCAGACGCCGAGGGCCAGAAGCGCTACGGCGCACAAGAGCAGATAGGGGCTAAACGGGTTCGACAAGGACCGGGCGTCATCGCCCAGCGAGCCGCGCTGCGCCGCCGCCCAGACGAGCGGCACGCCAAGCGTCCCGATCAAACCCCAGACAAGTAGTGTCCGACCGGCGGCCAGCGCCGGGGCTACCGGCCCCTGGGCGGAGGTTGAGAGATCCGCCACGGCTCCCGGCAGATTCTGTCCGTGCTGGCCTTGCTTCTCTGTCAACAGACAATAGAAGAGATAGGCGGCGATAGGCCCGATGAAGTAGCAATAGCCCCAATTGGGATCTTTGTCCCAGCGGCTGGCCCAGCGTCCGGAGTCTGGTCCGAAGTTGAGGATGAGCAGGGCCACGATGGCTGCCGCGGGAACCCAGAGCCGTCCCAGGCCGCGCCAACCGGCGAAGGCATAAACAAAGCCGGCCGTCCACAGGGCATAACTGACCAGAGCCAGCGCTCCGCCCCAGGACATCCAAGTCGGCGGCTGGAATCCGCCGGCCCCGCGATGATCGAAAAGGGCCTGCTCCAGCGAACCGTTCATCCAACCCGCCAGCCAGAGCAGGCCGATGGCCACGAGGCCGATCAGCAACCCGCGATGTCGGGCCACGGCCTGCGGCCGGGCCTGGACCAACCTTTGTGGCGCCTCCGCCGCAGAGAAGGTCCGGCCGGAAAAAACCGCTACCAGGCCGGGATCCCGCGTGTCACGGCTCTGAGCCTGCTCGAACATCTGGCGCCGCTCGGAGGAGGGTACCGAAAACCAGAGCAGCACACCCACCAGCGGCAAGAGCAGCAGGCTGAACGGCCACAAGCCGACGAACGAGAAGTCCCAATACTCGGCGGTGCGACGTCCCGGTTCGCGCAGCTCCGCGATTTCCAGTTCCAGGGCCGTTTCCTGCTGTTTCAACTCGCCAATCCGCGGGTTGTTTGCCGCAGCTTCGGCGGCGCTTCGCGTCCGGGCCATCAAAGCCCGGCGTTCGGCCGTCAGGCCCTGTAGCTCAGTTTCGCAGGAATGAATGAGGGTGTACTGGCTGTGCCAGTTGACGCGCTCGGCCAGGCCCAGGAGCAGGTCGCCCTGAAAGGCCAGGACCGCCAGCGGCACGATCAGAATGGCAAGGCAGATGTAGTCCCAGCGCTTCAGGGACGGCGAGGGTTCAGACAATGGCACCGTGGCGGGGACTTGACTCACTAACCATTACCCTCGATCAAAAATCGCGTGGACAGGCCGGCCCAGGACCACTGCACAGAACAGCCGGAACGCCACGCCTCAGGCCGACCGGCGAATCCCGCCAAGCCAACGGCCACAGCCGATCCTGGGCTTTCCGTAAAGTTCTTGGGCCTCCGAACACCCGGAGGGCCCCATCGGCCGGAAACATCAGAAGCCGGATCCGGTGCTACTGGAGTGGGGGCCGCCGAACAGCGGGCTAACCCCGCCATGAAACGGATACATGTCGGCGAAGTTGGTGTCGTAGACCGTGCCAAACCCATAGGTGGCTCGGAAGGCGTTGCGCAAGACGGCCAGGAAAATCGCTCCCTGGTCGGTGCCGACGCGGATCAGGTCGTCCGGCTGAAGGAAGAAATCCGGCGCCTGACCCTTGGCGATCCGGCCCAGGTCGACGTAAATAATCTCTTCCTGCCGATCGTCGATGCGCCGCACGAGTTCCGTGCGCCGCGGAACGGCCAGTTGCGTCAGCCCGCCGGCCGCACAGACGGCCTGGAGCAGCGTGATCTTGCGGCCGGTCAGACTGTACGGCCCGCGATGGTTCACTTCGCCGTCGATGTACCATTCGCCCTGCGGCGGCTGCGGAATGTTGACCACGTCCCCGTTGCGCAAGACCACGTCCTGCGACGGATCCATGGCCAGCAGCGCCGGCACGTCAACGCGGATGACACGCTTCAGCCCTTCGCCGCCCTGCACGATGCCATAGCGCCGCACCAGTTCCTTCAAGGCCGGCGGCAGATCGGTCAATTTGTCGCCCGACTTCTCACCCGGCTTGGTCGGCTTTTCGCCGGGCTTCACCGCGGCAGCCGTCACGGCGGCCAAGGCCGGCTCCACTGCGGCCGGCTTCACCTGGACCCACCGGCCGTCCTCGAACTTCCAGCCGCCAACCGCGGTCGCGGCCTCCGGCGGTTCGGCGACCGGCGGTTTGGCCGCCGGCTCGGGCGCCTTCGGGGTCGGCGACTCGGACGACGACGGCGTGACCGTCCCCTGTCCGGCTCCGGCAGGCTGGGCCGGCAGGGGCTTGCCTTCGGCCAAACGCTGCAATTCCTCCATCGGCGTCAAACCCGTACTCGGCACAGGCGCCGCCGGCGGCGCCGGCGCCGGGCTGGCCGCCGGTTTCGCGGTCGGCGTCTCGGCCTTCGGGCTGCCCGGTTCCTCGTTCTTCCCTTCCTCTTTCTTTCCTTCCTCGCCCGTCTCGTTCCAGCCGCGCACCAGCAGGCCGTCAAACTCTTCCTGGCTGATGCGCCGCATGATGTAGGCCTTCTTCTCGGCCATGGGATCCGTTCCGCCGGACACGCTCAAGGCCTCGAGCAGGTTCATGTCGGTCCGAATCAGCGGAAACATCCCGGGCTGGTGTACCCCGCTCAGTATCGAATAAAACCGGTTACGATATTCAGTGACGAGGATCGAGACGTGCGGCTCATTGAGCAGGCCGTTGGCCTTGAGCATATCGGAGATGCGCTGCTCCAGGCCGTGGGTCGTGAAATCCGCCGCCTTGACCGTTTGGAGATAGGGCAGCGTGATCGTCCCGTTTTCGCTGATCCGGGCCTGTTGACTATAGCCCTGCCCCTGCGCGAACAGATCTTGAATGATGATCTGGAGCAAGTCGTTGGGGCCGAGCAGGTATTCGCCGGTCGGGGGCTTCAAGTCATCGGGCAACGGACCCGGAAAATCTTCGGATTCGCCCGGTTCGCCCTGGACCCAGTAGTGCAATTCCGAATACCACTGGTCGTAGGAATGGAGGATTTCATTCTGGACGCGCTTGGTGTCGCCGAAAACCATCTGGTTGTAGCGGCCGATCAAATCCGGCTGGCAGCCGCCGAGGCCCAGCACGGCCAGGGCTAGCGAAAGAACGATTCCTAACGTAAGGACGCGCGACAAGAGGCGGGTTTCCACGCTACTGGCGCTCCCAAAAAGACCACGACCAAGCCCGTTCCGTATCGACCGTCCTGCACTTCTCCCGCGAAGGCCGGAATGAAACTCTGCATCAGTCTTTATCGGACCGACGGAACAGAAAACTATATCAGATGTCGAGTTTGTGTCAAGGAATAATGAAGGTTAATCCAACCAGGTCAACAGCAGCCGCCGCGGCGGCTGGTAGTTCGGGTTGGGCTTCACTAGCCCCCCGGAAGGTATGATCGGCTGGTAGGCCGTGGCCGGGACGCGATCCATCACGGCCACGAAGTGCCGCAGGCCCATAATCTGCGAACTGCCAGCGACGCTCGTGTCGTTCAACCGGACGGTGCCGTAAACGGCGCAGCAGTCGCTGCGGATCGTCGCCCAGTTGCTGATGTAGTTGTAGAGCCAGCATCTCTTGGCGTAATCCTTAAAGGCCCCGTTGCCGTCGTCGTCGCAAGTTTTAGCGGTGAAGATCGTCTGCGCGTTGGCGAGATCCAGTATGTCCGCCGGCGACTTCCAGGGTACGCCGCTGGTGACGCCGGCACGTTTGTTCGCAATGGCGGTGGCCCAAGTCGGGACCGAAGCGAGCAGCGTGTCGCCGGTCGCCGGGGCGACATAAGCCAATGGCGCAAACATGGCCTGAACGACCTGCGACGGCGCGGTCAACAGGTTGATCCGCCCATGTTCGTACAATTCGCCGACTTCGGCCACAAGCGAATTCGACAGCACGGCGTTAGTGCCCTGATTATCGACCACCTGCCCGCGACCGCTGTTGTCCAGCCCGTCGTAATAGGGACTGTTGACGTTGAACACGTCGAGCAGCCGCCGCCAGTCATAGGCCGCCGAGATGCCGGCCCCGGCGCCGGTCGAGGTCTTCGCGGAAATCTTGGCGAGGTCGATGTGCATGTCGCATTCGTCGATGGCGCCCCCCGGCGCATACGCCCCCAACTGCTCGGTCACGGTGGAGGCGGTCATCGCGAGCACTCCAGATGTGTTATAACCAAAAGAAGCGGCCGGGCCGCCGATGGTGGTGGGCTGCGGGCCGATGATCAGCAGGCGGCAGAGATCGCCGGGACTGGCGAAGGACAAATCAGGGATGGTACTCGAATTCCCGCTGCTGGTGAGCCACGGCTGATAGCAAGCCCGGGTACGCACCGGGGTGTCTGGGCCCAAATACCAGGTGCGGCCGCGATTCTCAATGGGTCGGACGAGGTAGTTGGCGTTGGCCCCGGTGGCCAGTTGAGCTGGAGCAAAAGTGCCGGCCGGATCTTTGAGAGTGCCTGCCGGACCTGGCAAATTAAGGGTCAAACCAGTCATCGCGGGAGTCAACAACTGGTCGTAATTCGGTCCTTCCATGTAGCCGCCGAAGAATCTTTGATTTGTGGTTCCGTTGTGATATGTTCCCGCGTATGTCGGCCGCTGCATCGAAGTTTGGCTGGCCTTCTGCGTCGGATCTGTCGGAAAACACATCTGCATACGGTCGATCATGATCGTAGCTCCGTCCGTGCCCTTGTTGTAGAGACAGACCGGCTCAAGATAAGAACCTATCCCTAATTCAGTTTGGGGGAGGGTGCTGGGCGTGCTGATCACGGTTCCGATCACGTCACCGCCGGCCTGGCCGGGGCCGGGTGACATCGGGATGGGACCATTGGGCGTGATTGTAATCATGTTAGCACCCGCTCCAATTGTAATTTGTGTGAAGGAAACCGTTTTGAGCAGTTGCTGGTCATAGGGATTGGCTAATGAGATATAAACGCTATATAGGTAATTACTCGGTTTTGAAGGGTCAATTCCGGCGCCATAAGGGGCAATAGCATTCGTATTTCTGATCATGTAGACTTCGTTGATATACGGCTGCCGCTGGTTGCCGTAGATCTTCACGCCGCCCGTGTTAATGCCGTTTAACTTCTTACCGGTCACTTCCGTCGGATGGCCCGCGTAACCGGCAGGCCCACTGTGATTGGGGTAGCTGGCCTTGTAAATTTCTCGGCGATAATCGATGATGTTGGCGACGATCTGTTCCAGGACGCACATGTCGGTGGTGTTCGAGGTATTGAACATGCGTGTGGCCAGCAAAGCTTTTTCCAGGTCCGCTTGCGGCGCGTTGTTCAGGTCGGCCTTGACGTGCAGGTCGCCGAGGCCGGCCACGGTCTCGCTGGCCGCATCGCCAGCTTTAAAGTAGTACCGCCGGGCGGCGCTGGTCCAACTGTGGGTGGTGACAAAAGTGCGATTGAGCGGGTGGGTCGTCTTGGCGGACAGGTCAATGGTATCATGGACTCCCAGGCGTGACATGAACGTCCCCAGGGTCGAGGAGGCCCCGGTGTTGCCGGGGATGTTCAGCAGTTCGGAGAGATCTTCGAGGCTGAAGGGGAGCGGGTGGGTGCCCGCCACATTCACACCCGGCGCATTCGTGGAGCCAGCCCCTGAGGCATAGATTCCTGGCGCGAACTGATTCATCGTGCCGTCAACCAACTCGGTTTGGGCGGTGGCTGCGGCCCCGACCCCGACCCCGACGGTGCCACAGCGACCGAGGACGCCGCTGCCTCCAACAATGTTACTAAGCCCGGCGAAAGCGATGACCGCGTTGGCGGGACCGGTGGCAAAAGGCGCCAGGCCATTCGGCGGCGTCACCTCCTGAAGCGAGGCCCCGTGCCACGCGGTGCAAGTGGCGTTGTTCAGCGACGATAACGACCCGGTGTAGTTGACGTTGAGCCGCGCGCACAGATCGACCGCCGTCAGGCTGACCTCGACGTTCCGGTTCGGCCCGGCGGGGAAGCGCAACTCTGGATAGATATACCCATCTGTTTGGCCAGCGGGGGAAATCGGCCAGGAGGTGGTGGGCACGTTGGTCGTCTGGGCCGTGGTGGTAATCTTATAATAGGTGTTAGAAGTGTTGCCGACGCGGGCCACGGGACTGACGAGAGGAGACGCGCCGCTTGGTAGCAGGAGCGAGATGAGCGAATCGTCGTCGTAGGGCGAATCGCCGCGCGAGGCCAGGCCGCCCCCCGGCAGATAGATATCGTAGCTGTTCCAGAGCGGGGGCTGGGCGACCGGCTTGGCGGTATTGGACCCATTGGGATAGGCCGGCGTTTCCCGGGCCCAGTAGGCCTCGGCCCAGCGGGCCCCGAACCATTCCAGGGCCGCGTCGGCCGCCAGGTCCATCTGCGTGTTGAGCCGGTAGCTGCGGGCGGCAAAACGGTCCATGCGAGCCATGCTGATCATCGTCGTGCCGATAATGGCCAGGGCCGCCAACAGGGCCAGGGTGATGACCAGCGTCGTGCCGCCAAAACGGTTGTAATGTTTCATTTTTTTAACCTCTTTTAAACTAATGAACCGTCCCCGACAATTTGAAGATTTCGCGGAAGACCACGCCCTGATAGCGACTCACGCCGGCGGCGAAGTACGGCTCACTGGCCAGGGGCGTCGTGTCGGCGTGCGGGTGAACGACCAGGGTGACGCGAATCATGCTCGGCGTAGTCGCCGGCGGCAAACTGATCGCCGTGGTGGACAGTCCCGTCAGGGCATAACGGTTGAGAGGATTGGCGGCCGTGCCGAGCCAGAGCATGTTGCCGCCCTGGAAGGAGGCCACGTTCGTCGTACCCGTTCCCCAGGAACCTCCGGCGCTGCCTGGAATCGGGCCACCGGTCGTGATGCAGTACGGCGTCGGGGTACCGGCCCCGTTAAAGGTGTACGGGGTGAGGTATAGAGCACCGTTGTTGATGGTCATTTGCGGCGCCCAGAACGAGCCGTTCCAGACCTCGACGAAAAACTCGCTGACCCGATCGCAGACGACGTTGTCGCGCTCGTCCAGGTTGGTCTGAGCGGTCGGTGGCGTATAAGGAGCGGACGGATCGGGGACGTTGATGACCGGCGCTATAGGATTGAACGGCACGGAGGAGACAGAGGTGCCAGAGAATAAGACGGGCACCGAGGTTGGATTCACCGTGGCGAGGCGGTAGATCGGAGTATTGAGCCAGTTCAAGTTATTAAAGGTCGTGGTCAGATACTCCGTAGCCGCCTGGATCATGGATGTGTTCTGGACCAGCGCCGTGCCGTTGGAAATACCTGAGTAGATCAACGGCGCCCCGCCCGTCCCCCCCAGGCCCTGCCCCAGAAAGATCTTGTTGTATGTGGTGCTGCTTGGGAAGGAACTCCGATTGTTGTAAAATTTGCGGACCAAGACCGCACCGCGCGGGTCGCTATCGTTCCTCGTCCCCACGTACCAGCCGCTTTTGGTGATGCTGCTTGCGGGGAACGTTTGCCACCGACCGCCGATGGTGTAAACCACCTGTCCGCCGGCGGCCATAAGATTGGCGGAATTTATCGGGTCGGTCCTCTGGGCCGCCGCACTCCCGTTGTAATAAGAAAGCCCGGCCGAGGTCGGCGCCGCCAGGGCCACGGAGAACGCCAGATTGTCGAACCTGTAGGAACCCAACATACAGGCTGAGTTCGACAGGTAGCCTTCCGGAGCAAACATGGACGTGTCGCTCTCGAGCTGGGCCATGACGCCGCGCCCCATCTCGAAGGCGTCGGAGGCCTGTTCGGTCTGGGAGGCGGAGTCGGTCGACATCTTGAAAATCTCGATCACGCCCAGCATCAGCCCGGCGGTCAGGGCCACGGCCGTCAGAACCTCGATCAGCGTGAAGCCGCTATGTGGCACGCCCGCCCTCGGGCGTGAAAACGAGCCAAGAGCCGAAGACCGCACAGCCGTGGGCGGTTGTGCCACATTTTTCGTGCCGTTTCTGGTCATCATCGACTCCTCGCTTGCCTTGCGCCGGCCGGCGTCGTCAGCCGCCGATATAGGCGTAATAGGCCGTCACGAAATTAAAAAAGACCAGGCAATCACTGCTGCTGCCCGACAGCCCCGGATTGTCGTCCAGGATCAGGTTGCCGCCGCCCTGGTTGTCCACGACGCGGTAAACATACCCGGTCCGAACATCGCCGGAGGCCGGGGAGCCGTAGGAAATCAGCACGCCGTCGTCAACGTTGACGCTCTGGGCCATCTGGCTGCCGTCGGGCATAGTTCCGGCCACCGAAATAACGCCTGTGCCCGAAGCGGTCCCCTTGGCGAAGAGCGGCATCGGGGCGCCGTTGGCGCCCGTTTGCCCCGTTTTCTTGACCACGACGAGGGTGACGCGGAAGAGCGGCACGCCGGCGCCCTCGACCCGGCCGCTCCCCAGAGGCGAAGCCATGCGCGTCAGCACAGGAATGCAAACCAGCGTGTTGTTGGCGACCGTGGAGCCGGCTATTACGTTAGCTGGGTTATATAAGGTGTTGCCGCCCTGACCATAGGCCAGAACGTTCGGATTGCTGACCAGATCCTGCTGCAGGGCCCCGAAGGCCGCCGTCGGGTCGCAAACGGCCATACCAGTATACTGGCCAGATGTGCCGGAGCCGGCCGCGAACGACATGTCGGCCATCGGAAACGGGGTCGAAGAGCCAAAGCCCGGACCGGTGAAGCCCGAGCCGCCGGCGGTGGCACACTGGGCGAAGCCCTGGGCGCACTGGGCCCGGATCATGTTCATCGCCGACCTGGCCAGTTCGGCCGCATAGGTGTCTTCCTTGGTCCGGCGCATCTGGTCTATGCCGACCGGAAAGGCCGCGCCGACCATGATCAGCCCCAGGCCCAGGACGAACACCGTCGCCAGCACCTCGATCAAAGTCAGACCCGACCGCCGTCCCGCCGCAGCCGCATTGTGTGTCTTCACGGCTCTCTCCTCTACTTCAACCTTCTGCTTCGACAGCACTCCCGTTCCGCCCCTCGGCGGCGCCTCAGTCCGGGCGAATAAACTCCTCGCCATGCCCATTGTAGAAAACGGTAGCGCTAGTGACAATGAAAATAGCCGCTTCGGAGGCAAAATCGTATTGAATGTGGCCACCCGACCGGCCGCCAACCGTACTAAACCTGGAATGAGGTAAAGAAACCGGCGTCGTCAAGACCGCTGTTGTCCAGGAACGTCTCGTTGGTTGGCGAGTATCGTCCTGAATACCACCTGTCCAATCTTCTTAGCCTCTTATTGGCGACACGAAGTGCTTTGACACCAAAAACTGATAAGGAGTTCCCAATCCATAGGTCAACCTGCATCCGGCCCTCCTGGCCGCACACTTCGGCGGACTCCATTTTCCCTGTCTGTGGCAACAAGAAACACACGGAAGGAATCGCCGCTGCAACAAATGGAATACAAATTGAGTCAACAGCAACATTATCGGCAGAGTCCGGCCACGTCAAGAAAAAGGCGAAACCAATCGCTGTTTCGCATTGAAAATTGAAGCGGGACGTGTATACTATTCACTGAATCATCCGGTTGGGCGGCGGGAAGTCCTCATGGCACGAATCCTGTTTCAGGGCGGCGAGGTCATCGACGGGTCGGGGGCCGAGGCGGTGCGGGCCGACGTGTTGACCGACGGCGACAGCGTGGCGGCGCTCGGGCCGCGCCTGGCGGCGACGGCCGGCGCTGAAGTTGTCGATTGCACCGGCCTGACCATCGCCCCTGGTTTCATCGACCTGCACGGCCACAGCGACACGGTCTGTCTGCTCTATCCGCGGGCCGAAAGCCGGGTTCTCTCGGGCGTGACGACCGAAGTGCTGGGCAATTGCGGCAGCAGCCCGTTTCCGCTGGATGGCCCTTTGGCGGCGCACACCGAGCGGACCGTCAACCAGCCGAAGTTCAAAGTGGACTGGTTGGACGGGCCGGGCTGGTTCGCGCGGGTGGCCCGCGAAGGCTGCTCGATCAACCTGGCGGCACTGGTCGGCCACGGCAATCTGCGGGCCATGACCGTCGGCCTGGGTTCGGAGGCGGCGACGCCGGAACAGATGGACCGCATGGCCGGACTGCTGGACGAAAGTCTGGCGGCCGGGGCCTGGGGCCTGTCGAGCGGACTGATTTATCCGCCGGGCTGCTACAGTGCGACGGAAGAACTTTGCCGGTTGGCCGAGGTGGTCGGGCGGCGCGGCGGGATATATACCAGCCACATCCGCAGCGAGAGTCGCGGACTGCTGGAGGCCGTGGGCGAATTTCTGGCCATCGTCCAAGCGGGCGGTTGTCGCGGCGTGGTCAGCCACCTGAAAACGATGGGTCTGGCGAACTGGCGCAAGATTGACAGCCTGATCGATCTGCTTGAGGGCGCCCGGCGGCGCGGCCTGCGGGTTTATGCCGACCGCTATCCGTACCTGGCGGGGTGGACGGGGCTGGACAGCACGCTCTTTGAGGACTGGCTGTTCGAGGGCGGCGTCGATGCGGAACTGGAACGGCTGCGCGATCCGGCGATGTTCGGGCGGTTGAAGGCCTCGCGTCGCGTGGTGCATCCGGAGGCCGACTGGGCCTCGCGCATTATGATCTCCTGTTGCACGCTGGCGAAGAATGCGGACCTGGCCGGCCTGACGCTGGCGGACCTGGGGCGGCGCTGGAACGTCGAACCGCTGGCGGCGGCGGTGCGGCTGATTATCGAGGAAGAAACCCGCGTCGGGGCGATCAATTTCAGCATGAGCGAGGAGAACCTGCGACGGATTTACGGACTGCCCTATGTCGCCGTGGCCAGCGACGCTTCGATGCGTAACCTGGGCGACCCGGAAAGCGCGATGGCCCATCCGCGGGCGTTCGGCACGCCGGCCCGCTTTCTCGGCGAATATGTGCGCGAGAAGAAGCTGCTGAGTTGGGGCGAAGGCATCCGCCGCCTGACGGGCCTGCCGGCCGAGATCATGGGCTGGTCGCGGCGCGGGCGGATCGCTCCTGGTTCGGCGGCCGACCTGACGATTTTGCGGCGCGAGACCATAGCCGATCGGGCGACCTATCCGGTTCCGGCGGCGGCGCCGGAAGGCATCCAACACGTGCTGGTGGCCGGAGCGTTCGTAGTCCGCGACGGGCGGCACACCGGCGCCAAGCCAGGGCGATTGATTCGCCGAGGAGAACCTGTATGACTCCACAACCGACGAACAACCAGCCGGTGAACCCCCAGCGGGTGTACCGCCAGCCGGTGAACCAACAACCTGGAAACCGCCAGCCGATTAACCCCCAGCAGGTGAACCGCCCGCCGGTGAACAGCCAGCCTGTTAACAACCAGCCGGTGAATCGCCAGACGATAACCCGCCAGCCGACGATTCTTATCGCCACCAGTTACCGCGAGGATGAAGACAACCCGACCGGCGAGTCCTTCCTCCGCGCCGATTATGTCCGGGCGGTAGCGAGGGCCGGGGGCGTACCGATCCTCGTGCCGCCGATGTCTGGGGGTCAGGCCTGGATCGACCTCGTGACGCTGGGCGCCGGAGTACTGATGGTGGGCGGATTGGACCTCGACCCGTCCCGGTACGGCCAGGAGAAGCATCCGAAAACGGTGGTCTCCCCGCGGCTGCGGCAGGAAGCCGATCTGCGGCTGCTCGGCTGGGCCAAGCGGACCCACCGGCCGATCATGGCCATCTGCCTGGGCGCTCAAGCCCTCAACGTTTTTCGCGGCGGGACGCTGGTGCAACACATCCCGGACCGTTTCGGCGACGCGGTGCAGCACCAGACGGAGCCGGGCCAGCCGCGCCCGCGTCACGACGTGCGGATCGAGCCGGATAGCCGCCTGGCGGAAATCATGGGCGCCACCACCATGTCGGTCAACTCGGGCCACCACCAGGCCTTCGATGTGGTGGGCCAGCTTCTCAGGCCGGTCGCCTGGTCGGCCGACGGCGTAGTCGAGGCCGTCGAGGACGTGCGTCGGAGCCGCTTCACCCTGGGCGTGCAATGGCACCCGGAGGAATTGTGCAACGAGCCGCAGCACCTGGCCCTGTTCGAGGCCCTGGTCAAGGCGGCCAGAATCGTGCACCGGAACCTCCGATAGGAAACGTCCGATGGCCGCGATAGAAATTTTACAGGTCATCCCGGAACTCGATCCCGGCGGGGCGGAGATGATTCTGCTGTCGCTCTGCCGCCTGTTGCCGCGCGAACGGTTTCGCGTAACCGTGGCGGCGCTCGACGGTCGTGGGGCACTGGCCGAGCGGATACGAACTCTCGGTTGTGAGGTTGAAGATCTGGGCGTGCGGACGCCCTGGTCGCCGACGGCCGGACGGCGGCTGCGAGAGGTGATCTTGCGGCGTCGGCCGGCGCTGGTCCATTCGCACCTGTTTCGCGCTCACCTGGCCCTGGCTCCGGCGTCGCGAAAAATGCCGGGACTGGTCACGGTGGCGACGGAACACCAGGCCGACCCGCGCGACTGGGCGTTGTGGCTCTTGCGCCGGGCGACGCGCCGAGCCTCGGCCGTCACGGCCGTTTCCGACGGCGTGCGCCGGCACCTGATCGCCCACGGATTCCCGGCCGACCGCGTCCGCACCGTGGCCAATGGCATCAACATAGAGGAGATCGACGCCGCGCTGCCCGCGGCACGGCGCGAGTTTGGCTTGCCCGACGGCGCTCGCGTCGCCGCTTTCGTCGGAAGGCTGACGCAGCAGAAGGGTCTCGACGTTCTGCTGGCGGCTATGCGTCCGCTCGTCGCTGCGCGGCCGGAGTTGCACCTGCTGGTGGCCGGGCACGGCCGGCCGGCAAAAATCACCGAGCCGCGCCTGGCCGACCGGGTCCATTTCCTGGGTTGGCGCAGCAATGTGCCGGCGCTCCTGAAGGCCGCCGACCTGGTGGTTCTGCCGAGCCGCTGGGAAGGGCTGTCGCTGGTATTGCTGGAGACGATGGCAGCGCGGCGGGCGGTGGTGGCGACGCAGGTCGAGGGCCAGGGCGAGGTAATCGAGGACGGCGCGAGCGGGCTGCTGGTTCCGCCGGAAGACCCGGCGGCGCTGGGGGCGGCTATGGAGCGGGTTCTCACTGACGCGGCGCTGGGGCGGCATCTGGGCGAGGCGGCCCGGCGGACGGTCGAGGCATCGTACACCGACCGAAAAATGGCGGCGCGGTATGCGGCGATGTATGATGAGTTGATAAAGTAGGTCTGGCCCTGGTCCGACAAAGCACACGGCGGGCAAGACCCGCCGTGGCACATTCCAGGTACAATGGCGATTGTGATTTTTCGGAAGGCGCGTTAGGATGGCCGCTGACGAGGATACGGTCGAACTGGGCGGGCGGAAACTTCCGCTGCGCGAGGAAACCGAGGCCGGGCGCGAACCGCCGGCCGGGCGGCCGTGGATCAGTATTTACTTCGAGTGTTGCCGGGTTTATTGCCGGGTCTATCTGAACGCCGCCGGCGACGCTTACGTCGGCTGGTGTCCGCGGTGCGCCGGCCAGGCGGTGGTGCGGATCAGCCCGGACGGAACCGACGCGCGGTTTTTCCGGGCAACGTAGGAAGCGGGGCCGGGTGCCACACTTTGAAGCGGCGGCAAAGCCGACGCCAAAGTGTGTGTTATTGTGTCCGGCGAGAAGCACTCACTTTGGTCCCGACTTCGTCGGGCCTTCAAAGTGTGGCACCCGGATTGTGACACATTACCAGGAAGTGATCGTAAGCTATGGCTGAGGAATACAAAATCGAATCCGGGCGGCGGACCTGCGAGGAGTGCGGCCGGCAGTTTGTGGCGCTGGAGGATTACATCTCGGCGGTCTTCGAGTCCGACGACGAAGCGAAAAATCCCACGGGCCTGGCCCGGCTCGATTTCTGCACCGAACACTGGCCGGCCAACCGGACCGAATTGCTGGCCTTCTGGCGGACCCGCGTCCCGCCGCCGGAGGAACCGAAGCAACGCCGCTACGACATCAGCGACGAGCGGCTGATGGAGGTTTTCCTGCGGCTCCAGGGCACCGACGATCCCGGCCGGCTCGACGCCCGGTACGTCATCGCGCTGATGCTGGTGCGCAAACGCCGGCTCAAACTCGAGAGTACCCGGCGGCGCGACGGCCAGAGCTACATGATCCTCCGCAAGAGCCGCTCGAAGGACACCTTCGAGGCGGTCGACCGGCGTCTGAGCGACGAGGCGGTGTTGGCGGTGTCGGCGGAACTGGGCAAACTGCTGGAAGAGGTGGTCGATGGCGCGGAGGAGGCTTCACCCGATGAAACGGTTTGATCTTCGGCGACTGTGGCGCATCGTCGTACTCGGGCCGCTGGCGCTTAGCGTTGCTTTCGTGCTGGGCGGTTGCCCGCAAACGCCACCGGTGAAGCCGACTGAGATTTTGCCGCGCGAGACGCTGGCGGCAAACTACAACGCCCGGGCGGAGGCGATCCAGAAGCTCTGGTCGAAGTGCCATATCGAGATTCGTATTCCGACTTTTGAATCGGGCCAGCCGACGGCCGACGCCCGCGTCACCGGCTCGAAGAGTTACGCCCTGGACGGCAACTTTATTTTCCGCAAGCCGCACGACCTCTACCTGGAAGGCCGGACGCTGCTGCCGCCGACGCCGGTCTTCGGCCTGTTCTCCAACAGCGAGAAGTATTGGTTGTGGGTCAAGCCGGACGTTTCGACGGAGTGGTCGGGGAGTTACGGCGGGCCGGGGGCAAGCAAGTTTTTCATGCGACCGGATCGGTTGCTCGAGGCCCTGGCCGTCTTCCCCCTGCCGACGGACGTCGCTGCGGGATTCCGCCGCGACGATTCAAGGGACGTTTTCTTCCTGCTCTGCCCCGGTGGCACGCCGGCACCGGGCCGGCCCGGAGGGAGTTGCCTGGCCGAGGAAATCTATCTGAATCGCGGGACGCATCTGCCCGAAGAAGTGCGGCTCTACAACGCCGCGGGCGATCCGGTGATCGTCAGCACGCTCGGAGATTATACGGAAGTGGACGGCCAGCAGGTGCCGCGCCACATCGTGGCCCGCTTCATCGAACCGAGCAGCCGCCGGGCCGAATCGACCGTGACGCTTGAGTTGAGCAACCTCAGTCTGACCAAAGAAGTTAAGGACGCCGCCTTCCAGTATCGCGCCGCCGACGTTGACCGCCGCGTGGATTTGGACGCGAAATAATCAGACCTGCACCTTGACGACCTTCTCGGCTTTGGGGCCTTTGGGGCCCTGGGCCAATTCGAACTCGACCTCGTCGCCCTCGGCCAGGGTTTTGAAGCCTTCGTTCTGAATGCCGCTGTAGTGGACGAAGACGTCGCCGCCGGTCTCCGCCGCCTCGATGAAACCATAGCCCTTCTGATCGTTGAACCATTTCACTTTGCCGCGCGCCATAGCCTGAGTCCTCCAGAATTCGCCCGTTTTCGGGCCAGGAAAAGAAAAAGACCGCCGGGGCAGGGTTTCGTCAACCGCTACCGCGTCGGTCTTAACCGGCCAGGTGAGATTCCTAAAGGCACGCCTCAACACTTCTGTACTTCTCACAAAAAGACATGAACGGCCCGCGACGCGCCGGCGAAAACGCGCCGCCGAACAGCCAACATAAAGATATCACGTCTTTCCTGATAGTCAAATGGAAAACCGCTGTCATTTGGATCGACTGTCGCGTCTTTTTTATGTCCCATTTATGTTTTTCGCAATCCCTGCTGCCGTTCAATATGCTTTAATGTCAATCGTCAAACTGGAAAACGGCGTCGAACGTCTGGCCGAGAGGGCGACGGAATGGTATAATCCCGCCCCTGCCCCGGCCGGGCGGCGTAGCGCGGCTAGTGTGACGGGGAAGATCCTCCGGCGAGGCGGCGCGGGTAACATTTCTATGACGTCAGAGACGCCATCGCCGCTTCGGCGGGCTAAGGAGTTCTTCATCGGGGCCGCCCGCAGCCCGCGCGACCGCTCCATCTACCACAAGATCTCGCTGGTGGCCTTCTTTGCCTGGGTCGGGCTGGGGGCCGACGGACTGTCCAGCTCCTGTTACGGGCCGGCAGCCTCGTGGGACGCCCTCAAGGGGCACAGCCACCTGGCCATCATCGTCGCCCTGGCCACCGCCGCCACGATCTTCGTCATCTCGCGCAGCTACTCCCAACTGGTCGAAGTCTTCCCCGGCGGAGGCGGCGGCTACCTCGTGGCCAGCAAACTCCTCAATCCGCATCTGGGTCTGCTGGCCGGCTGCGCCCTGATGGTCGATTACGTCCTGACGATTTCCCTCTCGATTGCCGCCGGGGCGGACGCCATGTTCAGTTCCCTGCCGGCGAATTGGCAACATTACAAACTCTGGGTCTCCATCGGGGCCGTCATGACCTTGACGCTGCTGAATCTGCGCGGGGCCCGCGAGTCGGTCGGAACGCTGGTTCCGATCTTCATCGTCTTCGTCATCAGCCACATCGTACTCATCGCCGTGGCCATCGCCGGCCATGCCGACCGGGCCGGCACCGTGATCATGGAGACGACCACGGACGCTCACCTGGCCTATTCGCAACTGGGCCTCTTGGGCATGCTCGGGGCCATTGGCTTCGCCTACAGCATGGGGGCGGGAACCTACACCGGCATCGAGGCCGTCTCCAACGGCATGCCCACGCTGCGCGAGCCGCGCGTCGCCACGGCCAAGCGGGCCATGACCTATATCTGGATTTCCCTGGCCGTGACCGTGGTCGGCCTGATCATCGGCTACCTGCTCTGCGACGTCCACTTCTCCGCGACCAAGACCATGAACGCCGTGCTGCTGGACACCGTGACCGCCAACTGGCCCGGTTTCTGGGGTCAGGGATTCGTCTGGATCACGCTGGCCTCGGAAGCGGCCATCCTCTTCATCGCCGCCCAGACGGGGTTCCTGGGCGGGCCGCGCGTCCTGGCCAACCTGGCCCTGGACCGCTGGTTCCCGGTGAAGTTCTCGACTCTGAGCGACCGGTTGGTCACGCACTACGGCATCCTGATGATGGCCGTGGCGGCGCTGGTGACGCTGATCGGGGCCAACATGGCGGCGAGCTATTCCGCCGCGAGCGCCACGGCCGGCCTGGCCACGCCGGACGAGCCGACCCCGACGCCGGTGGATTATCTGCTGGTGCTCTACAGCATCAACGTCTTTATCACCTTCGTCCTGTCGCAGGCCGGCATGGTCCGCCACTGGTGGCAGGTGCGTAAAACCGTGGCTGACTGGCGCCACCGGATTACGATCAACGGCGTCGGCCTGGTACTGTGCGCCGTCATCCTGGTCTGGGTCACGATTGAGAAGTTCAGCGTGGGCGGCTGGGTGACGCTGCTGGTGACCGGCGGCATGTTCGTGGCGGCGCTCTGGATTCGCCATCGCTATACGCAGTCGAGCCGCATGGCCGCCAGCTTGGACAAATTGGCTCAATCAATTGTGGTTTCGAGCCGCGAACTGGCGATGAAGACCGGCCCGGAACCGGTTCAGGCCCCGGCCTTCGACCCGAATTCCAAGACGGCCGTGCTCCTGGTCAGCGGCTTCACCGGCCTGGGGCTGCACTCGCTCTTGAACATCATCCGCTATTTCGGGACGACCTTCCGCAACTTCGTCTTCGTCGGCGTGGGCGTGATCGACGCGGGGAACTTCAAGGGCATCGACGAGGTGGACCGCCTCCAGAAACACACCGACAGCGAGGTCGCCCGCTACGTCAAACTGATGCACCAGCAGGGCTATTTCGCCACCGGCTTCACGACCGTGGGCACCGACGTGGTCGATCAGATTGCGGAGGTCTCCGACCGGGTGCTGAAAGAATATCCGACCTCCGTTTTCTTCGCCGGGCAACTGCTCTTCCCGCAAGACTCGTTCCTGTCGCGGATGATGCACAACAACATCGCCTTCGCCGCCCAGCGCCACCTCTACCTGCGGGGCGTGCCGTTCGTGGTCCTGCCGTTCCAGGTCAAGAAGTCGGATGTGGACGCGAAGAAGAATGCGGCGGGCAAGGTCAACGCCCCGGCCGCAGATGAGACTACGCCGATCACATGACGAGAAGCACCCTACAAATCGAGTTCGGTATCCTGATCGCGCCGGCGTCGTTTGCGCAACTTTCGGCCCTTGGCGGTGCTGGGAACTGAAACCTTCGGGTCTGCCGCCCCCGCCAGCGGATCGCCCGCCGAAACGGAAGCAAGCCGCTTTTGGATCGCGGCGGCGTAGCTCTCCGACAGTTCAAAGCCGATGAAATTTCGTTCCAATTTCTTCGCCGTGACCAGCGTGGTGCCGCTGCCACCGAAGGGGTCGAGCACCAGGTCGCCGGGGTTGGAACAGGCCCGGATGATCCGACCCAGGAGTTGCTCCGGCATCTGGCAGCCGTGCCAGCCGGCCCGTTCCTTGAACGTGCCGCACACGCGAGGAAAGAACCAGGTGTCTTCGTCCGGCTGGAACCCCTCCGGCAAATCCTGCGGGCGCAGAATCCAGGTGTCGTCGGGCAGACGACCACCTTCCTTGGCCCGGTCATCGGCGTAAACCAGTTGCCGGGCCGAGGGCACGCGAATCTGATCGACGTTGAAGGTGAACTTCTTCGGATCGCGGACGAAGTGGAACAGGTGGGTGTGGCTGCGGCTGAACTTGGTCTTGCAGTTCACGCCGAAGGTATAGTACCAGATGACCCAACTGCGGCAGACGAGACCCAGGTCGCGTTGAAAGATCAGTTTCAGTTCGGCGGCGAAATCGTCGCCGATGGCCAGCCAGAACGTGCCGTCGGGCCGCAGCGTCCGAACCAAAGCCCGGCCCCACTGGCGTGTCCAGTCCAGATATTCTTCGGCGGCGCGACGGTCCGCGTAGACGTCGTACTTGTAGCCGATGTTGAAGGGCGGGTCGGCGAAGGCCAGGTGGACCGACGCCTCGGCCAGGGCCTGCATCCCGGCGACGCAGTCCTGGTTGTGAAGGCGATTTATTTCAACCGTCATATCTACCGCTTCTATTGTTGCGGCGCGCCCGGGGCGGCAGGAGCTTCCGGGGCTTCGCGGAGTTCGAGGACGGCCTGGCGCACTTCCTGGGCCGCCTTCTTGATGTCCTGCATCGACTTGCGGACGCGAGTTCCGGCCGCCTTGTTGCCGGCTTCGGCCTTCGCCAGGTCCGGTTCGACCGCTGCGACCAACGCCTTCAGATTGTCGTATGCTTGCATAAGTGCCTCCTCTGAATTGTCAGGACGGGGTTTCCGCTGGGAAAACAGCCCGCCCGGAACATGGCTTACTCTCCAGATGGTACCGCTGGCGAGGAAACGGTGTCAATGCCTTATTTTCGTCGCCGAAATCACTTTCCGCAGTCTACCGTCAGGCCCCAGTGCGGTCCACACCCAATCCCGTCAGGCTCTTCTTCGAAAGTATCTGACCCAACCGCTTATGCCGACGGACAAAAAGGCGACGACCAAGACGAAGAATACAATTTCCAAAGTCAGAATCAAGCGGCCCAGATTTGGGACTGGTAATATTCCCCGCTGCATCAGTTGTAACGCTCCCCACATGGCCACGAACGCCAAAACAACAATCGCCATGCATACCCTCGCGATCTTCCGCAATCGATTGGTTGCAAGAACAAGACCCGGTAAGAAAATGGCCATCACCGCGGCGTAGGCCATAGCAAGGCCGATGCAATAAGAAAGTGGCAACCTTCGCTCAATGGGCACGAAAAACACCGTGCCCAGGCCGATAAGGGCCATGATCAAAAACGTGATGATCGCCATGCGTATCGGCCGCCGGATCAAAAACTCCTCCGTCTTGGACTCAGTCATTTTTTCACCACCGACCGACGGTAAAAGCGGTTCGCGAGAAACAGTTCGGCGACCAAGACGAGCATCAGGAGCGGCACCAGGGCCGCCGACCAATCGTGGGTGCCGGCGAGGGCGATCTGTTCGCCGGCGTGCAGGGCGTCGAGCGTCGGCGAAACGCGGGCCAGGCCGGGAGCGAAAAGCTTCTCGACCGCTTCGACCGGCCGCTTTTCCAGGCGGCTCTCAATCGGATCGATGTTCAGGCTGAAACCGAATTGCGGTTTAGCGTCAGAGCCAACGCGAATCTGGAAGTTGCCGGGACGGTCCAGAGGCGGAAAGACGGCAGCACTCGTGGCCGGGTTGACGGTCACGGCCACCGGCGTGGCCAGACCCGGGCCGACCAACGAAACGCTCTGGCCGGAGAGTCCTCGCGGCAAGGCGACGGTGACGGGTTCGCCGATGGCCAACGGCGGCGCGTCGGCCCCCTGCCCTTCGGCTGCCGCGAGGAGACTGTGCATGAGAATGACGAACTCGGCCTGGCCGGCAAGGTTCGACCAGCCGGACTCCGGCGCGGTGGCCAGGACGTAAACGCGGCCCGTGCCGTGCGGCGCGGCCACGAGCGCCGGCTGTGCGGTCCCGACTTTGATCAGGACGGAACTCGTTGCGGCGGGCTGCAACTCGAACCAGCGATAAATGAGCGGCAAGGCCAGGTCGCCGTTGCGGCCGGCGTCGAAGAGGGCCAGGGCGGGGAGATTGTAACTCGGTACGGCCAGGTGCGCGCCGGCGGCGGCTTCGCGGACCGCTCCGATGGCGCCGCCCAGGAGTTGCTCGGCCGCAGCGCTTATATAAGAGGAATGGCCGGCCTTGATTTCCGCCTCGACGTTGTGGCCGAGCAGGACGATCAGGCCGCCGCCGTCGGCGACGAACCGTTCGAGCGCCGCCCAGCCTTCGGGCGACACGCCGGCAGAGTCGGCCAGGAAAACCGTATCGACGCCCTTCAGCCTGTCGGCATTCAGGTCGCGGGCTCGCAGAAACGTCGGGACGACGGTGTCTACAGTGGCACGGGCATCTTGCCCGTGGTTTCCGTTGCTTTCCACGGGCGGGACGCCCGTGGGACTCATGGGCAAGATGCCCATGCCACTGGACGGCGGCGCCAGGGCCTGGGCGACCAGTCCCGCGGCATCAAGAACCCCCGGCGGCGGCGTCTCGGTGCGGATCACCGTGACCGGCGTCGGCCGGCCGACCTGGAGCGTGAAGAATCGCGTGTTGTCGGCCAAAAGCGGATCGGCTTCCGGGATCGACACGCTGCCCTGCACCAAACCCGGCTCGGCGAACGTTTCATTGAACGTCGCCGTGGCCACGGCTCCGGGCGATTTGAGGTCGATCGACTGGCGACTGCGAACGGCGCTGCCGATTTCGAGGGTGAGCGTGCGGCTCGTTGGCCGGGCGGCGCCGAGGACTGTGGCCGCGATGGTCACGGGGGAACCGACGGCGGGACGGACGGACGACAGCCGGAGCGGTTCGAGGGCGACATTCAGGTTCTCAGCTTTTTCCCCCGGCCCGACATCGAGGATATAGATCGGCACGCGGTTATATTTGCGGAAGGCCCCGTCGGCGAGTCCGCGCCAGGCCCCGGCGGCCAGGTCGGTGAAGAGATAAATTTCGCGGCGCTCCTCGGGCGCCTGGGCCAGGAGGCCTTCGGCCGTCCGAAGCATCGCGGCCACCGAGACGCTGGCCCTGGTGGTCGAAACGGCCTTGATTTCGTCCTGGGCCGTGGTGCTGTCGGCCCGCAGCCCGGCCGCTTCCGCCGGCGCGGTCGAGGTGAGCACGGCAAGGCGGCTGCTGCGCGGCAACTGATCGACCAGCCGCGTGGCCAGTTGGCGGGCCATGTCGAGCCGCGTGATGCCCATTTCGCGGTAATCCATTCGCGGCGCGGTGTCGAAACAAAGCACGACCGCCGCCGGGGCACTTTTGCGCGCCAGCGCCACCGCCGCTTGCGGCCGGTCAATCGGGCGGGCCAGAATGAGTACCACCAGGGCCAGTGCCGCCATACGCAGGGCGAGGAGCGCATAGTGCTTCAGCCGCGCCAGACCCGCCGTGGCGTGGTGGCTCTCGGTCACGAACCGCAGAGATGGAAATGTGACCTGTTGCGGCCGCGAGCGCAGCACCAGGTGAATGACGACCGG
Organism: uncultured Planctomycetia bacterium; assembly: GCA_903929765.1. Lineage (GTDB taxonomy): Bacteria > Planctomycetota > Phycisphaerae > FEN-1346 > JAACEH01 > CAIYVX01. The sequence goes on along the minus strand of CAIYVX010000074.1, from coordinate 2,114 downwards.
CAGGGCCAGCGTCACGAGACCGGCGAGGATGAGCGGGTGGGTCCACATTGGGAGATCAGGCTTTCCGCCGTCGGCTCAGGAGGAAACTGGTCAGGGCCTTGTCAAAGGGCAGCGAAGTATCGACCGGGACAAAGCTGGCCTTGCGGCCCTCCAGTTCGCGGCGGAAGCGGGACCGGAAGGCGGCCAGGCGCTCCAGGTAGTCGGCCCGGACGGCCTCGGGGTCGGTCGTCAGCGACTGGCCCGATTCGGGATCCTCCAGGCAGACCGGCGCGGTGTACGAAAAGTTTGCTTCCATCTCGTCGAGGATGTGAAAGACAATCAGGTCGTGGCCGCGAAAAAGAATGTGGTGCAGGGCTTCGACTACGGCCGCCTCGTTGTCGAGCAGGTCGGAAAAAAGGATCATCAGCCCGCGCTTGGGCACGCGGCGAGCCACCTGGTGCAGCACCTCGGCGAGACGGGTCTTTCCGCCCACCGGCGGCCGGGCCAGCGCGGCCAGGATGGAAGTTAGCTGGCGGCGCGTGCTGTGCGGCGGCATGAAGTTTCTGATCTGCTCGTCGAAAGTCACGAGGCCCACGGCGTCCTGCTGGCTGGTCATCAGGTAGCCCAGCGCCGCGGCCAGGCAGATGGCGTATTCCAACTTGGTCAGCCCCGCGCCGGAGGCGAAGTCCATCGAGCTGCTCTGATCGACGAGCAGGTGGCAGGCCAGGTTGGTTTCGGCCCGGTACTTGCGAACGTAGAGCTTGTCGGTGCGGGCCCAGGCGTTGTAATCGATGAGGCTCGGATCGTCGCCGGGAACGTATTTGCGGTGCTCGGAAAATTCGACCGAGAAACCGTGATACGGCGAATCGTGCAGCCCGGCCATGAAACCTTCGACGATGAAGCGGGCCTTCAGGTCCAGGCGGCGAACCTGCTGGATGACCTCGGGTCGAAGATAGCTTTCGGCGGTGGGCATCAGACGGGTTTCCACTCTTTCCAAAAATCCACGAGTTCCTGTGCGCAGCTTCGAGTAATTCTCTCGTCCTCGATTGTGATTCCAATAACCTTGATCATGTGTTTGGTCAGATCATCGACACTGATTCCGGCATCGAGCTTCCTTACTATTGGAGCGGCACAGAAGTCGTACTCGTCCTGATTGCGATCGCTTATCACCCCAATGGGATCCCATTTCCGAAGGACTTCCAAAACCTTAAAATAACCCTTCGCCTCTTGGCGATTCTGAAGTTTGTTCTTGGTCACGTATCAATCCCCCTGCAATGATGGTGGCCTGAAAACAATTGCCGTGGTCGTTGTCTTTAGCCCGCTTCAGCGGGCTTTGCCCCGGCTTTGCCGGGGTACAGGCCAGGCCCTTTGGGCCTGGTCAACGGGCGTCGAGCACCACTCCTTTTTTTATTCTTCTTTTTCAGCCCGCTTCAGCGGGCTTTCTTCTTCGTCGTGTTCGATACGCTCCAATCGTTCATGTATCTGACCACTGGCATGGTGTTCCCTCTGGCGACGCACATAATCGAGCACCCACGGCAAATCCTTGCTCCCAAAACTCACAACACCGTACCCATCTTGCCAATGGAGCAACTTCCGATTGACGATCTCATGGTTGATGTAATGCGAACTTCTACCCTTCAGGACGCCGATCCAATCGCTGACCAGTAACGACGGTGGAACTGTGACGACCAAATGAACGTGATTGTCCGTGCCGCCGCAATCATGCCAATAAACGCCGGGCGAGGCCAGAACTTGGCCACGCAGATGGCGGCGTAGTTGCATTTCGACGGCGTCTTTCAAGACCGGAACGTTAGCCTTGACGTGCCAGGTGATGTGCAGGTTGATCTCGCTGTAGACATTACGCGGCATAAATGCCTCTGCCTGTCATGGTAAGCCCGTTAAAACGGGCTGAAGAAGAAAAAGAAGAAAAAGAAAAATCTCGTTCGCCCGCACCTTACCAGGGCTAAAAGCCCTGGCCTGAACCCCGACTTCGTCGGGGCAAAGCCCGCTGAAGGGCTTGTCGGTTTAATCGTCCGGACGGCAGGAGGTCGGAGGGGAACGGAGTCGGCGAACGAGTTTCTTTGCCGACCACGCCGACCGCTGGCTCGAATCTGACCACGGGCGCAAGCGCCCCG
>CAIYVX010000073.1 GCA_903929765.1 uncultured Planctomycetia bacterium | reverse complement strand
GTTCAAACGTCCGGGCAGCCGCTGGTCGCACGATGGCCTGGGACGGATGCTGGCCTTGAAGCTGATGCGACTCAATGGTCTCTGGGAAACTCTCTGGCCGCACCTGCGGGCCGCCTGATTCCCCAAAACGTTAATGCACCCCCGCGCAAAGCGGGCCAGGGCAAACTATAACGGCCAGGCGACCGCCGTCCTATCTACGCATCTGTACAAACGCCTGCGTTTGATCGCGAATGGCCCGCTCGGTCGGCAACCGTTCCATCGAACTGGCCCCGTAAAAACCATCAACCTGTTTGCATTTTGACAGGATGAAGGCGGCGTCTTGGGGCTCGGAGATGGGTCCGCCATGACAGAGGACGATCACGTCCTGGCGGACGGCGTGAGCCGCGGCGGCGATATCGTTAATAAGAGGAACGCATTCGTTGAGCGTCTTGGCCGTCTTGGCGCCGATGGAACCGCTGGTCGTCAAACCCATGTGGGCCACCAGAAGGTCCGCGCCGGCCTGGGCCATTTCCGTGGCGTCCTTGGGGTTGAAAACGTAGGGGGTCGTCAGCAGATCCAGGGCGTGGGCCAGACGGATCATCTCGACTTCTTTCCGATAGCCCATGTTGGTCTCTTCCAGGTTGGTCCGGAACGTGCCGTCGATCAGGCCGACCGTGGGGAAGTTTTGCACCCCGGCGAAACCGACCGCCTGGATCTGCAGGAGGAAACGGTCCATCAGCCGCATCGGGTCGGTGCCGCAGACGCCCGCCAGGACCGGGGTTGACTTCGCCACCGGCAGAACTTCGTTGGCCATCTCCAGGACAATGGCGTTGGCATCGCCATAGGGCATCAGACCGGCCAGGCTGCCGTGTCCGGCCATGCGGAAGCGGCCGGAGTTGTAGATGACGATCAGGTCGATGCCGCCGGCTTCCTCGCACTTGGCGCTGAGGCCGGTGCCGGCGCCGCCGCCGATGATGGGTTCGCCGCGAGCGATTTTCTCGTGAAACCGTTTCAGAATACTCTGTCTGTTTTCGGGCATCTGGTTCTCCTGATTCGTCCCAAGTGCGGGAGGCTATAAAGATTCCGGCGGATCCATTGCGCGTGGCGGTTACTGAGGTTATGTCCGGACCTGTATACGCAGATTCTCCAGCAAAGCCTTGGCGCAGGCCTCGGCGAAAAGCGGATCATTGATGGCGCAATCCATCTCCAGGAGCCGAATGTCCGACCTCAGGCCGGCCTTGAGTTCCTCGAACAGGGCCTGGTTGGCCTCGGGCAGATAAAAGGGTTGGCCGTCCAAATCGATCATGCTGACGCCCCGCAGCGGCAGCAGGACGGTCACGGGGCCGCGGCTGGCGCTGATTTTTTCGGCCAGGAGGCGGCCCAGTTGGCGGCATTCTTTCACATTGGTCCGCATCAACGTGACATTGGGGTTGTGGCGGTAAAACGTTCGCCCCTGGAACTTGGCCGGAATGGTCTCCGGGGCCCAGAAGTTCACCATGTCGAGGCAGCCGGGGACGACAATCGCCGGCGTGCCGGTCTTGGCCGCCGCCTCGAGGCGCGTCGGCCCGGCGGTGAAGACGCCGCCGACGAGTTCATCGGCCCATTCGGTGGTGGTTATGTCCAGCACACCGGAGATCAGTCCGGCCTCGATCAGGCTTTCCATCGTCCGGCCGCCGGTCCCGGTGCAGTGGAAGACCAGCACCTCGTAGCCGGCCTCTTCCAGGATCGCCTTGGCCGCCGTGACGCAAGGCGTGGTGTTGCCAAACATGCTGGCGGCGACCAGCGGCTTGTCCTGGCCGGTCGGGACGACGGCTTCGACCATGCCGCAGATTGCTCCGGCCGCTCGGGCGAAGACCTCCCGGCTGATCCGGTTGATGCCCGCCACGTCCACGATGCTGGGGACCATGACGATATCCTTGACGCCGACATAGCCGGACACGTCCCCGCCGGCGCAGGTCGAGACCATGACTTTGGGCACGCCCAGGGGCAGTCCGCGCATCGCGGCCGTGGCCACGCTGGTGCCGCCCGACCCGCCCAGGGCGAACACGCCGTCGAACTTCCTTTGCGCGTGGAGCCGGGCGAGGATCGCCGCCGCACCGCGGCTCATGGCGCTCAGGGCCGCGCCGCGATCTTTCCTGGCCACCAACTCGGACAGGTCCGCGCCGCCGGCCTGAGCAACCTCCTGTCGCGACACGTCCGGTTTAAGGCCGGGCGGTTCCAGCACGCCAACGTCAATTAGCAGCGTCTCGTACCCGCGAGCTTCGAGGCACCGTTTCACGAAAGCGTACTCGTCGCCCTTGGTGTCCAAGGCGCCGAGAAGAGCAATGGTTTTGGCCATGGTCAATTCCTCTTTGGGGTCGCCGATCCACCCGGCGTACCAGCCAAGACCGCGGGAGAGTACCTGCCGGAATTTGGCACCGAATTGCCATTATCTACCCCATACGGCCTGGGTTGTCAAGGATTTGAACTCGCTGAACTCGCTGAACGTAATAAAGGTGGTCTGTTGCCAGTGGGCGGCGAATCTGGTAAAAAGCTGAGGTCAAATTGGTCCCCGACAGCGCCGGGTGGCATGGCGGCCGCTGTTTGCCGCCATGTTCAGGGCGGAAACTGTCCAGTAATCGTTTGCGGTGGGCAAAGAATGATGATCCTGGCACAACTTTGCGACTTGCCGGGCGTAATGGGGGTATTTTTCGTCATTGCCCTTTCCGTCTTTGTGGCCGTGGTCAGCCTCATCGTTTATCTCTATGACGTCTTCTTCAGTATCAAACCACGCCCGCGACGGGCCCGGACCGTCTGCTTGATTTCATTGGCTGTGGCCGCCGGATGCTTCTTTCTCATCTTCTTTGTCTTTACTGTCGAGGCGAGGTCTCTTCCCGCCGGGATCGCTTTCCTCGCCGTGGCCACAGTCAGCCTTTGTGTCTACCTGAGGGCGGTCGTCCAGAAATTAAAGCCCCGCCCGAAGAAAGCGCTGATTGTCTTCGGTGTCGCCTTGGTTATGGCCGCGCTCTGTTTTCTTGAGATTGCTGCGGACGGGTAAGCAGTCGGCGATTGGCAATGTAGTGGCGAGTAAGTCGAGATCATGGGCCACAACCCCTCACCCGGCCCTTCGGGCCACCCTCTCCCAAGGGCAGGAGAGCGCATCATTGACGTAACTCCTTATTGTGCAGCACCGAATAGAGGATGATTTTACCTTGGACCCACAAGCGAACACGTTCGGGTGTGCGGACAAAGGGCGGCAGATGATCCAGCCCGATCCGACTACTGGCCAGGCGGGAAAAGACCCGCTCGATGGTCGTGCGACAGGCATAGAGCGTAGGACCGAAGGTGTTGGCGAAGGTCTCCAGCATGTCGATGGCGTGCCGTCGGGTGGGATGTCGGGAGCGTTTGGCGATGTTGCCGCCGGGCTCTTTGCGTGGGGCGACCAACTGCAAGTTGCGTTCGGCCGCCAGTTCGTACAACGGTCCGCTGTCGTAGATGCTGTCGCCGACGACATAGCCGGGGCGGTCGGTCTGTTCCAGCAAGGTGCGGGCCACCAGCGGCTCGGCGACGTTCATCGGGTGCGTCTGGCAGGCGAGGAGGCGTCCTTCGAGATCGCAGAGGGCAAAGACCTTGTAGCCGCGGGCTTTACCATTGTAGGCCCAGCCCCACTTGGCCGACCGGTCCTTGCTGTAGGGACTGACGATCAAAGGCTTGGCGTCCAGCAACCAGCAACCGAGCAGGTGGTCTGGCGGCAACCCGCGGAGGTGATTTTCCAGTTCGTCGAGCAAGGTTTTGGTTTCCCCGGTTTTGAGCCGGCGACGGAACTGCGACGGGCTAGGCAGGTGTGTGTTTTGGAACTGTCGCGGCAGGTGTCGTCGGTCGCAGACCCAGCCGCGCGGCTTGCCGCGAATGACGGACCAGAGGAACAACAGGGCAATCGTTCTTCCGGCAAACTGGACTCCTTTTTCTCTCCGGGGCCACAGTTGCCAAGCGATTTGGTACAATGCGGCGAACAGTTCGTCGTCCATGATTTTCTCCTTACATTGGCGTGTAGAGAGATATCATGCGGCGAACTGTTTCTTCGCGCAAGTGCTAACTAGCGCTAGCACAAGAAGTTATAGCAACAGCGCGCTCTCCTGCAAGGGAGAGGGGTGAAGAAACGGAAAGGACGTGACGTAATGAGAATCGGTCTGATGAGCGTTTGTGCGGCGGATCTGGAAATCGACGGGGTGGTGGCGGTGGCGAAGGAGTTCGGCCTGGAAGGACTGGAGCTGGCGGCCGGGTACCTGGGCAAGTTCCGCGGCGAAGCCGAGGGGCCGGAGTGGCACATCGACACGGCCGACGTTTTGGCCAGCGCGGAACGGGCGGCGCTCAAGGCCCGGGAGGCCGGGCTGGAGATTTACAGTTTCGCTTCGCGCTGCGCTGCCGATGACCTCGACCGTTTCGAGAGCCTGTGTCGCGCTGCCGCGAGCATCGGCTGTCCGCAAGTCCGCATCGGCGTGGCGGGGTACGATGCAGCGCTGGGATTCTGGGGTTCGATCGACCGTTCGCGCGACCAGCTCAGCCAGGCCATCGAACGGGCCAGGGAATATGAGGTTCGGACGGTCATTGAGTTGCACGACAACACTATGGCCGACGGCGTGCTGGCCAGCTATTACCTGGTGCGGGACATGGACCCGCGCGAGGTGGGCGTGATTTTCGACGCCGGCAACGCCCGCGTTTACGGCTACCAGCCCTGGCCGGAGGCCCTCGACATTCTCTACGATTACATCGCCCACGTTCACGTCAAGGATATGAATTGGGTCCGCAAGGGCGAGCAACGCGTGGTGGAGTTCTCCGGGCCGGACGAGGGACTGACGGAGTGGCCGGAACTGCTGAAACTTCTGGCGGCGCGCGGGTACGACGGGTGGCTGTCGATCGAGGACTATCGCGGCGGGTGGTGCGCGAAGAATCCGGATTGGCCGACGGCGCTGAAGGTCGGGCAGTGGAAGAAATATTTGGACGGGATCCTCGGAAAACTTTAAATCGCGAGCGGCGCAAGGAGAATTTCCACGTCAACCGAGTCGCCCGGGGAAACAGTTCGCCGCCGCATCCGCGCGACCGGGACGGTCCAGGGGGTGGGGTTTCGCCCGTGGATTTACCGGCTGGCAACAGCGCGCGGCTTGGGCGGATTTGTCCGGAACGATGCCGCGGGCGTGGTGATCGAGGTGGAAGGTCCGGCGGAGCTCGTCGGGGATTTCCTGGCGGCGATCGAACCCGGTGGCGATCCGGCCCGTCCGCCGTTGGCGCGAATTGCTTCAATTGAAACAACAACCGTTGAGTCACTCGGCGAGACGATTTTTTCCATTAGCCAGAGCGACGCATCCCAGACCGCGACGACGCAGGTTTCGCCCGACATGGCAATTTGCGGTGATTGTCTGCGAGAACTCCTCGATCCGGCGGACCGGCGCTACCGTTATCCCTTTATTAATTGCACGAACTGCGGCCCGCGCTATTCGATCATCCTCGACGTGCCCTACGACCGCCCGCGGACGACGATGGCCCGGTTCCAGATGTGTCCGGACTGCCGGCGCGAATACGAAGACCCGGCCGACCGGCGGTTCCACGCCCAGCCCAACGCCTGTCCGGCGTGCGGGCCGAAGTTGGCCCTTTACGATGCCGCCGGGAAACTCGTTGAAAATAACGATCCGGTCGGGTTTGTTCGCGAACAACTCCTGGCCGGGAAGATCGTGGTCCTGAAGGGCCTGACGGGTTATCACCTGGCTTGCGACGCGACGAGCGAGGCGGCGGTGGCGGAACTTCGCCGGCGGAAGCGGCGCGATCAGAAGCCGCTGGCGCTGATGGTGGCTGATGCGGCGCAGGCGGGGGAATTGGTGGAACTTGATGCGGCGTCTCGGGAACTGCTGGAAGCGCCGGAGCGGCCGATTGTTCTCATTGAGCGAGCGGCCGGGAGTTTGGTCGCGCCGTCGGTGGCGCCGCGGAGCCGGTATCTTGGGGTGATGCTACCATACGCGCCGTTGCATTATCTGTTGTTTGAAGTCCAGCGCATGGCCACGCAAGCGTGGACCATGCCACCCTTAGTGATGACCAGCGCGAACGTGAGCGAAGAGCCGATGTGCCGCGCGAACGAGGAGACGGTGGCCCGGATGGGCGGGATTGCGGACTGGTATTTGCTGCACGACCGCGACATTCAGACCGTCTGCGACGATTCGGTGGCGACGGTGCAACTCGGCGGGCCGCTGATGATCCGCCGGGCGCGGGGTTACGCGCCGCGGCCGCTGCCGCTGACCAATCCGGCGCCGGGCGAGACGATTCTGGCCGTCGGGCCGGAGTTGAAAAATTGCGTCTGCCTGACGCGCGGCCGCGAAGCCTTCGTCAGCCAGCACATCGGCGATCTGAAGAATCCGCTGGCGGTCGGATATTTCGAGGAGACCGTCGCCAAACTCGAGCGGCTGCTCGAAGTGACACCGACCGTGGTGGCCCACGATCTGCACCCGGCATACTATTCGACTCGCTACGCCCGGGGCCGTGCAGGCGTGCGGCTCCTGGCTGTGCAGCACCATCATGCTCACATCGCCAGCGTGATGGCGGAACATCAATTAATCGAACCGGTGATCGGTCTGGCCATGGACGGCACGGGCTACGGGACCGACGGTCGGTCGTGGGGGAGCGAATTTTTGTTCGTGCGGCCAGACGGGACGTTCGACCGCCTCGGACATCTTGATTATGTTCCGCTTCCCGGCGGCGATGCGGCCATCGAGAAAACCGTTCGCGTAGCTTACGCCCATTTGCTCGCGGCGCTGGGCGAACGGGCGGAGGAGGTGGCGGCGCGGTTGCTGCCGGGCACGAGCGCGGCGGATCGGACGGTGTGGCGGCGGATGATCGAGCGCGAGGTAAATTCCCCGTTGGCCTGCGGTCTGGGGCGATTGTTCGACGCGGCCAGCGCACTCCTGGGCGTGGCGACGGAGAGCAGTTACGAGGGGCAGGCGGCGATTGAATTGGAAACCGCGGCCGTTGTTTCACCCCTCTCCCTTGGGAGAGGGTGGCCCGAAGGGCCGGGTGAGGGGTTGAGGCCAGAGATCTCACAACATGCTGTTGGCCCGGAGTCACAATCATTTCGTTACGAAATCGCGCTAGCTTCCGATGGTGCAACTTTCAACATCTCCCCTGCCCCGCTTATCCGCGACCTGGTGGCGGCGCGGGAGGCCGGACGGCCGGGGAACGAAATTGCCTCGGCATTTCACAATACGGTGACGGCGATGCTCTTGGACGGGGCGGAGGTTTGCCGTAGAATGACCGGCGTGCGGCGCGTGGCCCTGGCCGGCGGATGTTTCCTGAACCGCTATGTCGTCGAGCGGCTGGTTCCGAGGCTGGAGGCGGCGGGGTTTGTGGTTTATCGCCACGCCCGGGTTTCTCCCGGCGACGGGGGAATTGCCCTGGGGCAGGCGGAAGTGGCGCGGCAGCGGATGGCCGCCGGAACATTTTGAACGGAGTCGAAAACATGTGCCTGGCCGTACCCGGAAAATTGATCGAGCGGACCGGCAACGAGGGGCTGCTCGACGTGCGCGGCAATCGGGTGCGGGCCAGGCTCGACGTGGTGCCGGAGGCGAAGATCGGCGATTACGTGCTGCTCCACGCCGGGCTGGTGATTACGGTCATCAGCCCCGAGGACGCGGCCGAGACGGAGGCGGTGTTCGATGAGCTTGACGAACTCAAGCGGGCCGACGGCCGGGGCGCGTAACGCCGCCTGCGGGCGGATTGCGGCGCTGGCGGCGCGGCTGCCGGACCGGACGGTGCGGATCATGGAAGTGTGCGGCACGCACACCGTGGCGATTCACCGCGCGGGGCTGAAGGACCTCCTGCCGGCCAAGATCAAGTTGATCAGCGGGCCGGGCTGCCCGGTCTGCGTCACGCCGCAATCGTATGTCGATGCCCTGATCGACCTGGCCCTGCGGCCGGGCGTGCGTGTGGCGACCTATGGCGACATGATTCGCGTGCCGGGGCTGCGGACAACGCTGGAGCGTGAGGCCGGGCGCGGGGCCAACGCCACGGTGGTCTACGGGGCGATGGAAGCCGTGGATTTGGCGCGGCGGAATCCGAACGAGCAGATCGTCTTCGCCGGCGTGGGGTTCGAGACGACGACGCCCGCGGCGGCCGTGGCGCTCAAGCTGGCCCGGTCCGAGGGGCTGAAAAATTTCACGGTCCTCAGTGCCCACAAGCTGATCATTCCGGCCATGACGGCGCTCCTGGAGAGCGGGCAGGTGCGGATCGACGGGTTCCTCTGTCCCGGCCATGTGAGCGTCATCATCGGCTCGGACGCCTACGGGCCGCTGGCGGCGCGGTTCCATCGCCCGTGCGTGGTCGCGGGGTTCCAGCCGGAGGAAATGCTCGCGGGGTTGGAGATGATTCTCGAACAGCTTGCGGCCGGGCGCGGCGAGGTCGGCAACGCTTATCCGCGGGTCGTTTCGGCGGCGGGGAACACGGCGGCCTGGGCTTTGATCAACGAGGTGTTCGAGCCGGCGACGACGCCGTGGCGCGGGCTGGGTGAGATTCCCTGTTCTGGCCTGGCGATTCGGGCCGAGTTCGCGGAGTTCGATGCGGCACGGCGATTCGGCCTGACGATTTCGGCCCGCGAGGACGCTCACGGCTGCCGCTGCGGCGACGTGATTCGCGGTGAGATCGACCCGCCGGAGTGTCCGATGTTTGCGACGGCCTGCACGCCGGCGACGCCGGTCGGCCCGTGCATGGTCAGCCGCGAGGGGAATTGCCAGGCCTGGTACAAATATTCAAGGAATCCGGCATAGTGCCACAAGACAATACGATCCTTCTGGCCCACGGCGGCGGCGGAGAACTCTCTGGCGAGTTGATTCGCCGGGAAATCCTGACCCGCTTCAAGTCGCGCGAGCTGGCCCGGCTGGCCGATGCGGCGGTGCTGGATTTTCCGGGCGGGCGGCTGGCCCTGACCACCGACGGCTACGTCGTGCGGCCGCTCTTTTTTCGTGGCGGCGACATCGGCCGGCTCTGCGTTTCCGGCACGGTCAACGATTTGCTGGTCTCCGGGGCCAAGCCGCTCTACCTCTCGCTGGGCATCATTGTCCGCGACGGCTTTCCGCTGGCCGACTTCCGCCGCATTCTCGATTCCATTGCCGCCACGGCGGCGGAGGCCGGCGTCGAGGTGGTCACGGGCGACACGAAAACAGTGGATCATGCGGCCGCCGACGGAATTTTTCTGACCACGGCGGGCGTGGGCGTGGTGCCGGCGGCGTCGCATCTTGATTACGCGGCGGCGCGGGACGGCGACGCGGTGCTGGTTTCCGGGACGATGGGCGATCACGGCGTGGCGATCATGGCCGAGCGCGAGCAACTGGGCTTTTCCTCGCCGGTCGAGAGCGACGTGGCACCCTTGAATGATGTAGTGGCGGCGCTGCTGGCGGCGGCGCCGGGAGCGCGGTGCCTGAAGGATCCGACGCGCGGGGGTCTGGCGGCGGCGCTGAATGAAATCGCCCGGGCCTGCGGGCGGACGATGGTCATTGAGGAAGCGCACGTGCCGGTGCGCGAGGCCGTGGCAGGGGCGTGCGATCTCTTGGGCTTGGACGTGCTGGCGGTGGCGAACGAAGGTAAGATCGTGGCCGTCGTGCCGGCGGCGGAGGCCGAGGCGACGCTGGCGGCGCTGCGAGGGACGCCGCGCGGCCGGGAAGCGGCGATCATCGGGCGGGTGCAGGACGGGCCGGCGCGGGTGATCGGAGTGAGCGCGCTCGGCGGGCAGAGGATTATCGAAATGCCGTATGGTGAAGAGTTGCCAAGAATCTGCTAACCTGTGAGTGGTTAAGAGCCTAAACCCCTCACCCGGCCCTTCGGGCCACCCTCTCCCAAGGGAGAGGGGTTAAAGACGGAGAGCTGTCATGGCTGACCGCGAGGAATTGATTGCCGCTGCCCGGCCCGTGCTGGTGGGGCCAAGCCCCTTGGGCCGCGAGGACGCCTTTCTGCTCGATCACGCCCTGCGGACACTGCGGAATCTGGACGTGATCCTGGGGTTCGAGGAGGTCAAATCGCTGCGAGCGGACCGGTTGTGTCTGGACGCGGCGGCGCTCTTTCATGATGCGGCGCGGGTGCGGCTGGAGCGGGAGCGGCGCGAGTCGGCGGTTTACGCCGCAGCGACGTTCAGCGCCGAGGACGTACGCGGGTATTCGGCGGAGGTGGCCGGCGACACGCTGAAAGACCTGCTCGACGCGCGGCAAGTGGAACACGTGCAGACCATCATTCGGCAATTTCAGAACCGCTCGAGCGCCGTGCCGGAGGCGATGATTCTCTCCGACGCCTGCAACCTCGACGATATGGGAGCCTTAGGCGTCTGGCGCGAGTTGCGCCGCTTCGCCCTGGATGGCCGCAGTCCGGCCGAGGTGCTGACCAGTTGGCGGCGCAAGCTGGATTACGGTTATTTTCCCGCCCGCATTAGCGAGACGTTCCGGTTCGCCGAGACGCGGCGCTGGGCGGAGGCGCGGTTTCGGAGGGTCGAGGCGTTCATGTCGGAAATGATCCGCGAGAACGAGGCGGCGGATCCGAGAGAGGGATGAAAACGGTTGCGGTTCTCCCGCCCGGCCATTCGCTCGTAGCCGACTTTGGCCAGCCAGAGCTTGATCGGCTCGGCCTTGGGGCTGGGCACGCTCTGGACGAGGCGCAGGAGGGTCTCGGCGCTGGCCACGTCGGTGAGGCGCTGCTTCCCGTCAGCCGCCGCCATTTTCAACTGGTAACAATTTGTTACCACTTCACTACCCTCTTTAGCCAAGCGGCCCTTTAGAACCTTCCAATACTTCCTCGCCGCCTGGTAATCCGGCTGCTGGGTGAGGACTTGGATGATGTCCACGACCGAGAAGAACCACGTCTCGGTCTTCTCGTCGTACAGACGGCGGATTTCGCGTTCCTCGAACACCACGGGCAGCATATTCATGACAGCTCCTTGAACTTGGTCAGCACCGCCTGGCGGATGGCGGCGGCGCGGGCCTGGGGATCGTCGGCGGCGATGATGTCGCGGCAGACGGCCACGGCGGTCGGGGCAGCGGAGAGAACCTGGTCGACGTTCTCCAAAGTAATTCCGGCAATGGCGACGGTGGGGAGCGGAACGGCGGCGCAAATGTCTTTGAGGCCGGCGGGGCCGAGGACGAAATCGCGGCGCTTGGTGGCGCTGGGGAAGATCGGCCCGACGCCGATATAGTCGGCCCCGGCTTCGAGGGCGGCGCGGGCCATGGCGACGGAATGGGTGGACACGCCGACGATGGCCGAGGCACCGAGCATCTGGCGGCAGGCCCGCACGTCGAGGTCGCCCTGGCCGACGTGTACGCCGTCGGCTCCGGCGGCGCGGGCGATGTCGGGGCGGTCGTTGATGATAGAGATGGCCCCGGCTTTGCGGCAGAGTTCGACCACCGACCGGGCCAGTTTCAACAGGTCGGCGTCGGCCATTTCCTTTTCGCGAAGCTGGACGGCGTCGGCTCCGCCGGCGAGAACGGCCTCGACGGTTTCCAAAACCGGTCGGCGGCACAGGGCTGTGGTGACGAGAACGTAGAGCCGCAATTTGGCGAGGCGGGCGTCGGGGGCGAGGACGGCGGCCCACGATTTTTCCAGCGTATAACAGCGATAGCGGAGTTGCTCGAAGGCGGCCGCCGCCTCGGGCGAGACGGTCTTGGCGTATTCCTCCAGCACGCGCAGCGACTCCGGCAACCGTTTCAGGGCGGCGCGGAGGACGTCGAGGGCGTCGCGGCGCTGGAGTTCGGCGGGCGTGGAAAGTTGCGTGCCGACGTCACCGGGCGTGTCGCGTGCGGCCAGAAGCTCTCGGACGGGCAGACGGTCGGCGGCGCCGCGAAGATCGTGCCGCAATTCCTTGACCGTTTCGGCCAGGGCAGCGCTGTCGAGGCGGAAGCGGGCGAACTCCTCGACCACGCGCAGGGCTTCGCGCGTGCGGTTGAGGTTCGCGTCGAGAATGCGGAAGATGTCGGTGGAGTCGGGCATAAAATCACCTTACTGCGGCTTTTTCCTTTTGGCCCGCAGCCGGTCGAGGCGGGCCAGGGTTTTTTCCGCGTCGCCGCCCGTGCCGAGCCAGACGGTGATGCGGTCCGGGTCGAGTTGATCGAAGATGATATCGAGTTCCTCGGGCCTGGGGCAGTGCATCTGGATGTTGCGGCCGCCGTCGAGGATGTTCCGGTAGAGGTCGAGCCAGTCGGACACCAGGTAGCTCTGCCCGTCGCCGGGAATCCATTGGATGGCCCGCAGGTTGGGGACGGTCAACAGGGCGTCGAGGTGGCGAATGGCGCCGGGGCCGTCGAGATGGTAAGTGACCACGTCTAGGGCGGCGGCCTGCCGCTGGAGAATCGGCAGGACGAATTGTTTGAACATCGGCGGGCCGATCATGCAGGAAAAATCGCATTGCGGCGTGTAGGTCCGCCCGGCGTGCCAGAGGCCGTTCCAGGCGCAGGCGCCGCCCCAAAAAGCCTGCACCAGCAGCTCCAGGCAGTCGTAGACCTGGAACCAGACCTTCAGGATCGCCGCTTCGGCCTTCTGAACCTCGGCAGGATGTTCGATCAGGTCGAAGCAGAGTTTTTCCGGCGTGCGGAAATAGGAGGTGATGTCCATCGCGCCGCCGATGTCGGTGAACGAGGTGATCCAGCGGCCCTGGGCGGCGCTGACCGAGCCTCTAGTCAGGGCCTGGGCGGTCTGCCACATGGGGCTGTCCTCGTGCAGCACCAGCGGCGGTGCCGAGGCCCAATCCTCGATCAGGGGTTCCTGCCAGATGGTGTTCGATTGCAGCACGCTCCGGCAGCCCATGAAGGCGGCCAGGGCACCGGGGCCGAGATTGACGAAATGGTAGGGCAGTGCGTCGCCATAAAAGATGGTCGCCTCGGTTTGCGCCTCGACGCGGCTCAAAACGGTTTGCGGATCGGTCCACCAGGAGCGCAGGCCCTCGGCGTCGGCGGGCGGAGCGTGCTTTGCGGACAGTTCTTTGGCCTGGGCTTTGTCGGCCCAATCGGTCATCAGCACCAGCGGCCCGTCGGCGAGTTCGTGGAGATGCCAGGCGGCATGGCGTTCCATCCGGCGGCGAATTTCGGCTTCTTCGAGAAACGGCATTCCTTGCGTCCTGATTGTGTGACAGAGCGGAAGCGACGACCGAAAGGCAAGTGTAGCCCGCGCAGGGTTGAAAATCAACGCCAAGTGGCGCTATTCGATGCGCAGCATTGCTCCCGCCGCCCACATCGGGTACATTGTGCGGCCATGAAGATGGCCCTGGTCATCGAACATCTCGACCCGCGGCGCGGAGGAGCGGAGGTTTACATTCGCGACTTCGCGGCGTGGCTGCTCGGGCGCGGGCATGAGGTCGCGATTGTCACCACCGACGCCCACGATCCGCCGCCGGGAGCGGGGGTGGTGCTAATTCGGCCGACCGGCCTGACGGGCGGGGCGCGAAGCGCCGACTTCGCCTGCCGCGCCGCTGTGGCGCTGGGGGAAATCAAGCCCGACACGTCGCTGGCCACCGGCAAGGCCCTGGGCATGCGCGTTTACCAGCCGCACGGCGGGACGGTGCGCGGATCGCAGCGGCAGAACCTGGCCCTGATCGGCTGCCCGGTGATGCGAACCGTGAAGGCGGCCTTCAATCAGGTCAGCCCGAAACACCGCGCCGCCCGGCGGCTGGAAGAGCGGCAATTCGCCGATCCGCGGACGCGGTTCGTGGCCATCAGCGAAATGGTCCGCCGCGATATGCAAAGTTTCTATCACATCGCCGACCACCGCATCGCGCTGATTTATAATGGCGTGGACCTCGACCGGTTCAATCCTGAGCGCCTCCGACCGCTGCGCGAAGCGGCGAGAAAACAGTTTTCCATCGAATCGGGAACCACGCTATTTCTCTTTGTCGCCCACAATTTCAAACTCAAAGGCCTGGGCGAGTTGCTGCGCGCAGCGGCGCGGCTGGCGGCTGGTCCGGCGGGGCGGTTTCACCTGGCCGTGGTCGGCCGGGGCCGGATCGGGGCATATCGCGGCCTGGCCCGGCGGCTGAAAATCGGCCACTTGGTGACTTTCGTGCCTGATTGCGATGACATTGCCGCCATGTACGCCGCAGCCGACGCCTTTGTCCATCCGACGTGGTACGACCCGTGCAGCCTGGTCGTGCTGGAAGCCCTGGCTTCGGGCCTGCCGACGATCACGACACGGTTTAACGGGGCGTCGGAAATGATGGCCGATTGCGGCGCGGGGATCGTGCTGGAAAGTCCGCGCCCGGTGGAACGGCTGGCCGAGGCCATGGGGCGATTGCTGAACGTCGAGACGCGGCGCGGCATGGCCGTGGCGGCGCGGCGTGTGGCCGAAAATTATCCCCAGGAACGGAACTTCCAGGCCATGCTCGACTGCCTGACCCGCGCCGCCGAGGAGGGCTGCACATGACCGCACCGGCTGCTCTGACCATTGCCGCATGGTGTGTTGCGGCATACCTGGTCGGCTCGATTCCGTTCGGTTATCTGCTGGGCCGGGCCAAAGGCGTGGACATCCGCGAGGCCGGTTCGCGGAACATCGGGGCGACCAATTGCTGGCGCGTCTGTGGCTGGCCATATGGTCTGACGGCTTTCGTCCTCGACGTGGCCAAGGGCTTCGGCGCTACTTTCGGGGCATATAAGATGGTTGAATTGTGCCCGCTTTTCACCGGCCTGAGCGAACCAGCCCGCTATCTCGTTATCGTTCTGGCCGGGGCGGCGGCCATCGCCGGACACGTCTTTCCGATTTATCTGCGGTTTCGCGGCGGCAAGGCCGTGGCCACGAGCCTGGGGGTGTTCCTGGGCATTCCGGCCTTCCTACCGTTCGCTCTGGCGGCCTTTGCCATCTGGCTGATTGTTTTCGCGGCGACGCGGTACGTTTCGGTAGCCAGCACGGTGGCGGCGCTGACCTTCGGCGTGCTGGCCCTGACGGTGGAACCGTGGACGGTGCATTGGGACCCAGCAGGAGCATGGCGCGACCGCTGGCCGCTCACCGTGGCAGCGGTGCTGCTGGTGCTATTGGTGCTCTATCGCCATCGGGAGAACTACGCGCGGCTACGGGCCGGGACGGAGAATAAGTTTGGGCGCGGGAAAAAACCTGCCTGAGCCGCGGATAATATGGCTGAGGAGAAGATGGGCGGGTGAAGCTGGCTGCAAGGTCGATTAAAATCGGTATACTGTCCCCAGATAACCTTTCGACCACGACTTCGATATTGTCCATCAGGTCGGCGATCTCCTCCGGCAACGAGTCCAGCGCCAGATCGACCTGATCTTCAAATTCCTCGCGGGTCAAAAGGGGGTTCCTCTTCTTCACCCCTCTCCCTTGAGGGGAG